>CALYTI010000006.1 GCA_945487035.1 uncultured Bacteroidales bacterium | reverse complement strand
GGTAGACATTATTTTTTATTTCGCAAAAATATTTTGAAAAAATTTTAAAAAATTTTGTCCTACCCATTTCAAAAGCGGCTCCTATCTGGCCGAAAACCTATATACAGTGTGCTGTGTGTAGGTTTCTCCCGGTCTCAAAATAATGTCAGGAAAATCCGGATGATGAACCGCATCAGGGAATTTCTGGGTTTCGAGCGCGAGAGCCTCCCTGTAGCCTATGGTCCTTCCCTTCTTTCCGCAGTAGCTTCCGTCAAAGAAATTGCCGCAATAGAACTGAAGGCCAGGCTGGTCGGAAAAGACCTCCATCACGCGTCCGCTCTGCGGCCCACTCTGGAAAGAGAGGACTCGACACAGAAAGGCACCAGTATCTTGCCTTCCGGCTCGGCAAACAGTTCGTGGCCGGAGGTGAACTCAGGAAGTTGAAGAAAAAGATAAGTACTTATAACACAGTTATTTACAGAAAATCAGGCACCCCAGAAGGGTACCTGATTTTTCAGAAGTAATTATAAATCAGCCTGTTAGCTTTATCTACCAGATAAGGCTTACATCATTCCGCCGGCCGGGCCTGCAGGAGCAGCTGCTGCCGGCTCAGGAATGTCCACGATACCGCACTCGGTGGTAAGGAACATTCCGGCGACTGAAGCCGCATTCTCGAGGGCGACACGTGCAACCTTGGTAGGATCGATAACTCCGGCTTCGTACATATTGACGAACTCGTCGGTACGTGCGTTGTAACCGAAATCGTCAGCGCCTTCCTTAATCTTCTGGATAATCACGCTACCGTCAACACCGGCGTTGGCAGCAATCTGGCGCAGAGGCTCCTCGATTGCCTTAGCAACGATGCGGATACCGGTATTTTCGTCCTCATTGTCTCCCTTGAGAGTGTCAAGAGCGGAAATGGCGCGGATGTATGCGACTCCACCTCCTGGAAGATATCCTTCCTCGACAGCAGCACGGGTAGCATTGAGTGCATCCTCAACCCTGTCCTTCTTCTCCTTCATCTCAACCTCGGTGGTTGCACCTACATAAAGTACTGCAACTCCGCCTGCGAGCTTTCCGAGACGCTCCTTGAGCTTCTCACGGTCATAGTCGCTGGTAACGGTAGCCATCTGGGAACGGATAAGGGCAACCCTCTCGGCAATCTGGTCGGCATCTCCGGCACCGCCTACGATGGTGGTGTTCTCCTTTGTGATGGTAACCTTCTCTGCCTTTCCGAGCATATCAGGAGTGCAGTTCTCAAGGGTGATTCCCCTCTCTTCGCTGACTACGATGGCGCCGGTAAGGGTAGCGATATCCTGAAGCATCTCCTTGCGGCGGTCTCCGAAGCCCGGAGCCTTGACTGCGGCAACCTTGAGTGTGCCGCGGAGTCGGTTGACTACCAGGGTGGTGAGAGCCTCTCCGTCCACATCCTCGGCGATGATGAGCAGTTCCCTGCCCTCACGTGCGATAGGCTCAAGGATAGGAAGGAGATCCTTCATAGTGCTGATCTTCTTGTCTGTAATGAGGATGGACGGGTTGCTGAGCTCGGCGAGCATCTTGTCCGAATTGGTCATAAAGTATGGAGAGATGTAGCCGCGGTCGAACTGCATACCCTCAACCACCTTGACCTCAGTCTCGGTACCCTTGGCCTCCTCGACGGTAATCACACCGTCCTTCTTGACCTTGGACATGGCGTCGGCAATGAGTTTGCCGATGTAGCCGTCGTTGTTGGCGGAGATGGTTCCGACCTGCTCAATCTTGGAGTAGTCCTCACCAACCTCGTGACTGCGCTCCTTGAGGTCTGCGACAACTGCTGAAACGGCCTTGTCAATACCCCTCTTGAGGTCCATAGGATTGGCACCTGCGGTAACATTCTTGATACCGACATTGATGATGGCCTGTGCGAGAACGGTAGCAGTGGTGGTACCGTCACCGGCCTGCTCGTTGGTCTTGGAAGCAACTTCCTTCACCATCTGGGCGCCCATATTCTGGAAACGGTCCTCGAGTTCTATCTCCTTTGCTACGGTAACTCCGTCCTTGGTAACCTGAGGAGCACCGAACTTTTTGTCAATCACTACATTGCGTCCCTTTGGACCGAGTGTAACCTTAACTGCGTTTGCAAGAGCGTCAGCTCCTTCCTTCATCTTGGAGCGTACGTCGCTGTTGAAAAGAATATCCTTTGCCATAATTACAGAATCGCTAAAATGTCAGACTGTTTCACGATGAGGTATTTCTTCTCTTCGACGGCAACCTCAGTGCCTGCATATTTTCCGAAAAGGACAACGTCACCGACCTTAACTTCCATCGGTTCATCTTTCTTTCCAGGTCCCACAGCAATCACTGTTCCCTGCTGCGGTTTCTCTTTGGCTGTGTCCGGAATGAAGATTCCGGATGCTGTCTTGGTTTCAGCCTCCTTAGGCTCAATCAGGACTCTGTCTGCAAGTGGTTTAATCATTTCTTTATACTTTTAATGTTATAGTCAATAAGCGCCGGCTGCAATCCGGCCGACGCATATTGTAACATCAATCGTTATGCCATTGACAAAATGTCAATTCCGGGTTTGCCAAAGCACCACTCCCACTGACACGCTGACATTGAGGGAGTGCTTGGTGCCGAACTGAGGGATTTCGAGGGCGAAATCCGAAGCGTCAACCACATCCTGGCGCACTCCGTCCACCTCGTTGCCGAATATGAAGGCATATTTGCGTCCCGGCTCAGGTTTGAACTTTTCCAATGAAAGGGAGCCCACAGTCTGCTCTACGCTGACAATGGTGTAACCCTCGGAACGCAGCCGGCAGACAGCCTGAAGGGTATCGTCAAAATGCTCCCAGGGAACGGAATCCTCGGCTCCGAGGGCTGATTTGTGGATTTCTGCAGAAGGAGGGACTGCACAGATGCCGCAGAGCAGAATCCTGTCCACTTTGAAGGCATCGCTTGTACGGAAGGCGCTGCCCACATTGTGGGCGCTGCGTATGTTGTCCAACACCAGCACAATGCCGGACTGGGGGAGCTCTTTGTAGCGCTCGGGGCTGATTCTGCCCAATTCACTGTTAAGAAGTTTGCGGTCTTTCATTGCAAGGGCAAATTTAATATTTATATTTGCCTAATCATACAACAACTGACAAAATGAAACAGGACAAACAGATTTTCGAACTGATTGAAAGCGAGCGCGAGCGCCAGATGGAAGGGCTCGAGCTCATTGCATCAGAAAACTATGTTTCGGAGGAAGTGCTCCGCGCTATGGGCTCCGTTTGCACCAACAAGTACGCCGAGGGCTACCCGGGCAGACGCTATTACGGCGGATGTCAGGTAGTGGACAAAATCGAGCAGCTTGCCATCGACAGACTGAAAGCCCTCTACGGTGCGTGCTGGGCCAATGTCCAGCCTCACTCCGGTGCCCAGGCCAATATGGCCGTAACCATGGCTATACTCAAGCCGGGCGACTGTTTTATGGGACTTGACCTGAGTCAGGGCGGCCACCTTACTCACGGCTCTCCGGTCAATGCCTCAGGCATTCTGTACAAGGCCGTGGCCTACGGGCTGGATCCGAAGACAGGTCTCATCGACTATGACAAGATGGAGCAGACCGCTCTTGAGTGCAAGCCGAAGCTCATTATCGGAGGAGCTTCCGCCTACTCACGCGAATGGGACTACGAGCGTATGCGTACCATTGCCGACGAGGTGGGAGCCATTCTTTGGGTGGATATGGCACATACAGCCGGACTCATCGCAGCCGGCCTGCTCAAGAACCCGGTGCACTATGCCCACATCGTAACCTCCACCACCCACAAGACCCTGCGCGGACCGCGCGGAGGCATTATCCTTATGGGCAAGGACTTCGACGACCCTCAGGGACGCCGCACGCCAAAGGGGGAAATCAAGAAGATGAGCCAGGTGCTCGACAGCTATGTCTTCCCGGGCATTCAGGGAGGTCCGCTGGAGCACGTGATTGCAGCCAAGGCAGTTGCCTTCCACGAGGCTCTGCAGCCTGAGTTCTGCGAATACCAGATGCAGGTTATGGCCAACGCCAAGGCTATGGCAGAGGCTTTCGTGCAGAAGGGCTACAAGGTCATCAGCGGAGGCACGGACAACCACCTTATGCTGATTGACCTTCGTGGCAAGTTCAGCAATCTCAGCGGAAAGACCGCTGAGCGCGAGCTGGTCAAGGCCGACATCACCGTGAACAAGAACATGGTTCCTTTCGACAGCCGCAGCGCTTTCCTCACCTCGGGCCTGCGAATCGGCACCCCTGCCGTGACCACACGCGGATTCAAGGAGGAGGACGTAGTGAAGATGGTGGACCTCATTGACGAGGTACTCTGCTCCTGCTCCAAGTACATAGACCCGCAGCAGAGCGCATCCGCCGACATCGAAGCTCCTGAGCACAAAATAACCCTCGCACGTGTCTGTGCAAGGGTTCATGAAATGACCGAAGGCCGTCCGCTCAATGCATATTAGCGGAGATTCCAACCTTCGATTTCAATTTGGGCTTCACCGCGCACGCGGCAAGTTACAGTTCTGGTTTCCCCTGGCTTGAGGCTGATGAAATTGTCAGACCAATAGGCAGGGGTTATCATATTGCCCTGCATATCCTTGGCTGAAAGCCTGAGGAAGAAGGCCACCGCCTCAGAGTTGTTTGTGAGCTTCACCTCAAGACCGGAATGGGTATTCTTCACCTCACAGGACACATCGGCCCGCTTCATATGTTCGAGGCTCTTGTAATCGGCGCTTTGGGCAAGAGGCGTACGTATCCAGTTGTAATTGTCCCAATCGGTAATATCCTCAACGGATGAGAGCAGATAGCTGTTAGTCTGCACTTCCCCGCCGTCCTTGTCATTGAGGGTGAGGAAGAGGAAGGAATTGCCTTCAACCACAGGAACCTCGTCCAGTTTCAAAGGGGCACCCGCGTGCATTTCCACCGGGCGTGAGCCTGATGCCAGCTTTTTGCCGTCAATGCCATAAAGTTCATATGATGCAATGAGGCTGCAATCTTCCAGCTCATCATTTACTGCATAGATGCACTTGTCCACATAGTTATAGACCAGTTGCTGAGGAGCACAGGCCTTCTTGACTGACCAGTAACTCGCGGTTGGAACCAGGTACCAGTCATAGAGCTGCCAATAGAGCGAAGGCCATGCGGAATTCAGCATCCACTGAATCACACCCGTAGAGCGTGGGGATGCAACCCTGAAACCTTCGAACATGGCTCTTGTTCCATCATAATCGAGGTGATGGGCCTTTCTGAGGAAATCATCAAGGTCAGAGGCTGTTCCATAGCGCTGCGCTATCATCTCCTTAAGCACGTCGAGGGAATGCATTGCCTCCCCAGCGGTTGTGCAATGGTAGTCATAGGCATCGCCTACAGGCCAAAGTTCTCCGGCAGGAATCATTTTCTCAATGGACTCGCGCATAGGCAGTTGGGCTCCTATTCCAGTCTCGGTATTGAAGCCGAATGCGCCACCCGGTGCCTCTGGACTGTACCAGTAGGAAGGAGCCTGATAGTCATAAGGCCCGACCATCTTCATGCCTGTCGGTCCGCTGACGGAACTGTTAAGAGCCTTGGCTGAGGCGATGTACGGACGGTCATCGGTGTCGGCAAGAACTTCCAGATATCTTTTCTCAAGTTCCGGGCGAGGGAGCATATCGCTTCCAACATACCAGGCGATTATTGACGGATGGTTCCTGAGCCAGTTAATCTGATCACGGAATGATTCGGCAATAAGGTCCATATCCCCCTCCGACTTGATGCAGCCGAACTGGTCGTTAGGCACAAGGCTATAGACCTCCCACTCCCAGAAGCAGCTCCATCCGACGAGGGCCAGCAACCCCATTCGGTCGCAAAGATCATATACATTCTGAGAAGTGCCCCAGACATTTTCGAAACGCACTGCGTTCAGATTCATATCCTTTACGTAGCTGAGTTCGATTTCGTTGCGTCTGTCAGGGTTGCGCAGAAATATGTCATCCGTCCAGCCCGCACCTTTGACAAGGATTTTCTTGCCGTTGAGCTTGAATCCCCTGTGGCCTTCCTCAGTCATATAGGTGTCAATCTGGCGGATACCGAAGTCAACCGTCTGGGAATCGGACTCCTTTCCTCCTATCATAAAAGAAACACTCAAGCTGTACATCTGAGGAGTACCCATATTATGGCACCACCAGAGTCTTGGATTATTAACCATCAACATTCTAACCATTTCTGAGTCCAATGTCACCTTCCTGGTACTATTCGGATCCAGACTAACAGCTTGAGTGTAAGTTTCTCCTTCAAATTCTACCTTAAGCTTTCCCTTGACGGGTTTGTCGCTTTTGTTGGACAGTGTCGTTTCCACAGTAAGCCAGGCCTTGTCGAGAGTGGTTGTGTCCACCTTGGAGCGCACGGCAGTCTTGGAGACTGAAACCGCATTGCTGAACCTCAGCCACACAGGGCGGAAGATGCCCATACTTTCGTCTGCAGGTCTTGGATTCCAGTCGACAAAACCTATATTGAAATCCCCTGGACCAGCTCTGTGAACTTTTACTTTCAGTTCATTCTTCTGCCGAAGGAGAGAGGTAACATCGAAACTGAACTGCCTGAAAGGTCCCTTGACCTCATCGCAGGAAGCGAGCCTGGTGCCATTGAGCCAGATGTCAGCCTTATAACTGATTCCTTCGAAGTCGAGACACACATGCTGACCTGGCTTGAGCTGAGGGAGCTCGAATTCCTTTACATACCACCAAGGCTGGCTGAATTCATCTCTATCTATCAGTTTGCCGTAATTATTTCCTACAAAAGCATCGGCATACAGACCATTGTCGCACAGGGTTCCGAGAACAGTGGATGGCACTCTTGCCTCATACCACTGTTCACTATTTTCGGAAGGGGCTATTTTCCATCCTTCCGAGAGGGTAAAGTCCACATCCTCAACTACCGGATTGTATTTTTCGAAAGGCTCGTACGCCATCCAGTCGATTTCAAGTTCATAAGGATAGAGCGGCTTCTCTACGGAGTTAGGATTGGTCTCTACAGGCCAGTTGTCGGTGTGCCAGAAATTGAATCTGTACTTGCTCTTTACACAAGGCACGCCCGTTTTTGATGGCTGGTCAGGGAAAACTTCCTTGCCTTTGTAATCCCACAGGATTATCTTCTTGTGAGTTTCAGGATGTTCTATCCACCACACCAGACGGTCCGGATACCAGTCCCAGCCATAGGTGTAAAAACGCGCAGAAGCGTCAAAGCCTTCAATAGGTTCGATTTTGGAAGGCTTGTTCTGACGTCCAGTGAAAGGGGTGTTCGGAACTTTGGTAACAGTTCCGTCCGGATGCCTGACCTCGCTTCGCCATATGGTCTCAAGAATCTCTCCCGTTGCGAGGTTGATGATGCGGCCTATTCTATTATGGGCCCCCTTCTTTCCGGTCCATGTTCCTACATAGATGATAGTCGGGTCGGCGAGCAGCCATTCGATGTCGATTTCGCTCTGCCCTACTTCCTTGTCTATATTGTAGGTGAAATAACCAGCAACAGCTCCGGTGTTGGGCTGAACTTCGCGTATATCCGGAATCTTCACCCTTGCGGAATAGCTGCCGTAGAATGTGTAGTCTCTGGAGATGATCTCAGGTCCGCGTCCTGCTCCGGCCGGGTCGGCAGGATCAATGCGGTACAGCATTACATCCGTGCCTTCTTCGCATGAAGACGGAAAGCCGGAGAAATAGCGGTAATCTTCGGTTCCACCACTGCGGTAATTGTAATTGAAGTACTCTGATGAAGGGCCTCTGAAGTCCTCCCTGAAGCCGGAGTGGAACTTCACCTGATGCTGTGCGGATGCACTTCCTACGCCCCAGGCAATCATTGCGATGAGGCTGACGAGCAAATTATTGGCTTTCATGCTTATTCAGTTATGATAAACTCATCCCGCCATGCCTGAATTTCGTCTTCATAAGGCTCATAGCTGATAGAGTCGATTTCAAATTCATATTGGAACAAAGGTGCCTGGACGGCATTTGCATTTCCCTCCACAGGATAATTCCTGGAATGGTAAAGCTTGAACTGTAATCTGGATGGGAAACAGGGCACATTCTCCGATATCTCGGCAAAAATGTGCTTCTCACTGCCGTCCAGTATCCACCAGCTGAGTTTATCCCTATGCCAGTCAAAACCATAGGTGTAGTATTTCCCCGAAGGATCGAAGTTACCGACAGGGTCTTTCTCCAAGAAAGAACTGGTTTTCAAATCAGCTATGGAACGCAGGTACAGATAGGACGGATCCGCAAGTTTCCAAAGCAGTTCGACAGTGCTGTAGCCGTTATTCTCGTCCTGCTCGGCCAGGGTAAAGACGGCGTTCAGACCAATGTTCGGTTGCACTGCCTTTATGTCCGGAAGGCGGAGCCTGATGGAGTAAGTTCCGAAAAAGGTATGTTCACGTGTGCTTACGCAAGGGTATTGGACCAGGCCGGCAGGATCCGAAGGGTCAACTCTGAGAAGAAGCAGGTCGGTACCTTTTTCAGTCCAGGACGGGAAAGCAGGGTAATAGCGGAAGTCATTCTCTTTAAGAAAAAACTCGAATGTTTCGGAAGTTTCCCCTGAGAAATGCTCAACGAAGGCCTCGTGCAGGGCAACATCATTATACTCAGGTTTTGGAGGAGCAGGAATGGTGTCCTGTGGCTCACCGCCATCGCCAGGGAGTACTGGGGTGTGCTGCTGAGTGCAGGAAACTGCCCAGAGAAGAGGAATCAAACCGAGTATTGCAATGCTTTTCTTCACCTTATTACCAGTTATTTTGTTCACGCCAGCGGATGTTGAGCTCGTCGTACGGCTCATATTTCATCCAATCGATTTCCAGAGTATATGGATATGCAGGCTTTTCGACAGACTTCGGGTTGGTATCGACAGGCCAGTTGTCGGTATGCCAGAAATTGAAAAGGTAGGTAGTCGGGGATTGCGGAATGCCTGAGAAGTTAGGGGTTGTTCCCTTATAATCCCAAAGGACAATCTTTTCCCCGGTTTCAGGGTGCTCGATCCACCATGTGAGACGGTCAGGATACCAATCGAAGCCGTAGGTGTAGAACTGCTTCGAAGCATCAAAACCCTCTATTGCAGGGATGGTTCGCGGACTGAGAGCCGCATCATCATCCTTGTTGAAATCATGGTTTCTGTTTCCATCGTGATATGAACGGTAGTTGGTGTAGAGAATCTGCCCTGTAGCAAGATTGATGGTACGACCGACCCTCTGGAGATTGTTTACATTCTCAGGGTCGCTGGTCCAGGTGCCCAAATAGATAATACGCGGGTCAGCTATGAGAACCTCAATGTCAATTTCACTCAAGCCGTAGCCCCGGGTGAATCTGTACGTGAAATAGCCGGATACCGCCCCCGTATTCGGTTGAACCTTCTGAATGTCAGGCACTCTGAAACGGGCTGAATAGGTTCCGAAATGGGTGCTTTTAGCTGTGCTGATTTCAGGTCCGCGTCCGGCTCCGGCAGGATCGTCGGGATTGATGCGCAGAAGCATGACCTTAGTGTCTTTTTCAGTAAAGGAGTCAACACCGCAAGAATAGCGGAAACTGCTGCCTCCCATGCCGAAGTACTCAGGCTTGGAAGAATTGAAGTCTTCCGTAAACGCACTCATAAACCTGGGATCGGTATCCTGAGCCACTGAGGATGCCGCACTTACAAGCAATGCACCCAATATGCAGATAAATGTCTTATTCATCCTAATAAACACGGAAATTTGAAAAGGGAGACAAAACAAGCCTGCCTTGTCCCCCGATTAATAAAGCATTACAGAATAATTTTGAGACTTGCGTTGTCTATGAGAACATCTCCTCCCCAATAGTTACCCCATACATTGCGGTAATTGATGAAGAAATAGTATGTACCGCTATTGGTTACCTTGAATCCCGTTGATTCAGGTCCTGAATACCCCAATCCAAGAGTCTCATTGGCAGAAGTCCAGGCTTCGGTACCGAGAAGGTCTCCATCGTATGCAGGGACAGATGCTCCACCATCTCCCCAATCAGCGGTTCCGGCCGCAGCCCAATAGTTGAACATTTCTGCCCAGTGGCCCTCAGTGACGGTTGCAGCATCTTCCTGATTGTTGATAACGGCATCCTCATCACTGCAAATGCCGACCCAGAAGAGACCATCATTATTGGTATTCTCTCCCCATTTGAGGGCTACATTCACACAGAGGGAATCTCCGGCCTCAAGTTCTACAGCCTGATAGAGCGCAAAGGAGAATGCTGCCTGGGCCAACTGCTTCTCGGCATTGGCACGGAAGCAAGTACCGTCTCCAAGTGAAGGAGCATCAGCGGTGTATCCAAACTCAGCCGCCCATGAAGGCTCGTTAGGGAACTGGTCTTCTCCGAACCATTCAGGATTATTCGAAGTGACGAATTTCCAATGCTGGGCATCATCTGCGCCCATTCCGCAACCCTGGAGAAGTTCGTTCTTGGCTACAGGGGTAACCTCGGACTCGTAGGTATCTGACTGACCGGCTTCATTGGAAACAGTGGCTTTTACGGTGTAAGTCTTGAACTCAGGGAATGCGTGAGTTACCACGAAATCAGTTGAGGATTCGCCATCACCGAAATCCCACACGATGGATGTTGCATTCTCAGAAGAAGTAGCATCGAACTTGAGAGCCTTTCCGAACAGACCCTCACGGCCTTCAAGTGCAACAACGGAGAAATATGCCTTAACGGCACCGGCAAGCTTAATGGTTGCCTCCTTCTTCGAGGTAACTCCATCAGCATTGGCGGCAGTAAGTTTCACGGTGTACTCGCCTGATGATGCATACTCGTGGGTTGGATTGGCTTCCTTGGATGTCTCACCGTCACCGAAATCCCACTTGTATCCAACAGCATCAGTTGATTTGTTGGTGAAAGATACGCTCAGGCCGTCAACTGAGTATTCGAACTCGGCAACCGGAGCCTTTGCATCTCCACCGTCATCCTTTGGCTTGTCCTCAGGAGTACAAGCAACTACAGCAAATGCAGCTGCTACTGCAAGCATTGAAAGAATTTTTTTCATGATCTTTGAATAATTAGATTATTAATAATGTGTATTAGGTTGATTAAATAAACGGGAACAGCACTCTCACAGGACTATCAGCCTTATCCCACTCTTCGCTGTTGAGATCAATGCAGATTACAACATTGGTATTGAGGTCGGCAAGCTCGTATTCCGTAGGATCCGAGATTTCCAGTCCAAGAACAAGAATCTTGTATGTGTCACCGACAAAGATGGAGGCGCGGTCTTTGGAAAGCTCCTTCATATTGACGGAAACATAACAGCTGTTTGAGTTTTTGCCCTGCTCGACGCTGATTGTCTGAGGGATGGAGCATACGGACAAAGGAAGCTCGGTTGCGGGTATTCCCTTCTCATCGTATTCAGCCAACTTGCGTTGAGTTTCCGAGGCGCAGACTCCAAGTTTTACACTGAACGCCTTCGACTCCTTCACATAGCCGGAACGTACTACTCCCACATTGATGTCGAGAGTGCCTGAAGCCTCATTGTATTTGCACACGTATTTCGAATTCTGGGTGATAGACCCGTTCGGAATCGGGTAGGTGTTGTCCAGACCCGTTATGGTAGCCTGAGGGATATAAATCTTGGTGAAGCCAAGATCCTTCTCGGAGTCTGCCTGCTGGCACGAGCCAAGGGCAAATGCCATAACAATGGCGAGAAAGATGTTTCTTGCTGTTTTCATATTCTTTGAGCTATTGGACTAATTGTAATTCGGATTCTGAGTGAGCGTGCCGTGGGAGTTGGTGATTTCCTTTCTGGTGAAAGGCAGATAATAGTGCTTATCGGCATCGAATGTGCGGGTAGCTACTGACGCATAGCTGTACTGGTAACCACCGAGATTGTTCTTTCGGACCACCACGCCCCTGATGCTCTTGTTGAGCACTGAAGCGGCATCATTCCAGCGGATAAGATCCCAATATCTGTGATCTTCGAAAGCCAGTTCCACCATACGCTCATTCTTGACGGCCTTGCGGAATTCCGCCTTGTCGGCAGTAGTTACAGCAGCAAGTTTGGTGCTTGCGCTGTTACGAACCTCGGTGAGAGCCTCGCGTGCCGTCATTCCATATCCCTTAGGATCTGCATCAGGGCCATAGGCTTCATTCATAGCCTCTGCATAATTGAGCAGCACTTCGGCATAGCGGAAGACAGGCCATACATGCACCTGGCTTCCTCCTTCCACAAGGTTGAGGTTAGGGGCAAGGAACTTCTTAAGATAGTATCCGGTCTTGCTTGCTCCCGCCACCTTCTGGCTGTATGCACCGTTGGGTGATTCATCTATTTCATTTCCGTTCCAGGTGCTTCCGTTGTAAACTATGGTAGCCTCGAAACGGGGATCCCTGTTCTGGTAAGGGTTTGCTGTCTGAGGGCCAATGAACTCGTAGGCATCCACAAGGTTCTGGCTAGGACATACCCCGCTCTGACCACCGCGGGTACCGATTGGATAGTTGGCAACCTCAAGGGAACTTCCTGCGTTGCTTCTGATCAGGAATATGGATTCGTAGTCCGAAGTGGAATTGTTCTTCTGGAAGTATGCTCCGTAATCCCTGTTTGCAGGCATCCTGTAATTCGGATGTATGCTGTAAGCAGCTTCACCGAAGCCAAGGCCTCTTTCGAAGATGGCTTTGCGGGTCTGGATTACCTCATTTGCGGCTTCCGCTGCCCTCTCCCACTTCCTGACATCGGATTCAGGATTGTTGCGCGGGCTTGCGGCATACAGCAGCACGCGGGCCTTGATAGCCAGAGCGGAGGTCTTGTCGAAGCGGCCGACATTGTCGCTGATGTTCCAGTTGAGCACGTCCGCAACTTCATTTTCCGCACTCGGCTCAACAACCGCACGCCAGTCGAGAACGACCTTGTCTTTGTTTTCGTCTATGAGTTTTACGATGTGCTCTACAACCTCGTCGTAGCTGGCCTGCTCGGCATAGCCACCATCGGCATTTTCATCTATGATAGGCACGCCGCCGTACATCTTGATGAGTTCCCCGTAATAGTAGGCCTCTGCAATCCGGGCCTCAGCCCTTCTCCAGCCAAGGTCTATGCAATCCCTCTTATAGGCACGCGGCTTATCGGTTGCGTATATGCTGCCGTCCGGATTATAGACAGTGGCGGTATCCCTGTTGAGGGCGAGGAATTCCTCTCCGTCCTTTGCGAAATCAAGGAAGAAATGCGCTGCACGTATCCCCTCATAGCAATTGTTGTAGAGATATGAGATAGGGTTGCGGTCAGCTGAGATGAGGCCGCGGTTGAAAGCCTGCACTTCGGAGGTTGAAGCTGTCTGCTCAGCCTCATCGGAAGCCGAAGCGAAAAGATTTCCGTCAATGATATCGAAGCCAGAGCGCATAGGAGTGTAGTATGCGTACGCGAAGTTGGCGATGTTGCCGGAATTGGTCTCCAGCCTGTCCATAGTCTGGAATACGTCCATACGCGTATCCAGAAAGTCGGAACAGCCACAAAGTGTCGCTGCAAGCGCCGAAAGGAAGATGATGTTGATATATCTTTTCATAATGCTGACTTTTAGAAGGTAAGCTGCAAGCCGATGTTGACTGACTGAGCCGCCGGATAACCGTAGTTTGTAGTCTGCGGATCCATCTTGCATTCCCAAAGCAGGCTGCTCAGGGTGAGGATGTTGTAGGCGTTGATATAAACTCGGCACCTGTGCAGTCCGACATTGCGAACAGCCGGAATGTTGGATAGTTCGTAGCCAAACTCTATGTTCTGGAGTCTAAGCCAGTTGTTCTTGCGTATCCAGAAGGAGCTTGCGTGATAGTTATTGTCGTTGGTGCTGGTGGAAAGACGGGGATAAGTTGCAGTGTCCCTGGTATCCAACTTTGCCTCAGGATAGAATACCCAGGCGCCTTTCGCCCACTCGAATGCAGTGCCGTAATTCTCGAAAGCACGCCATTGAGGGTAATCGAGAAGGTTGACGGTTCCGCCGAACGAGCCGGTGAAGAGCACTGAAAAGTCGAAGCCCTTCCAGTTGAGCTCGCTGCCGAGACTGAGGACAGCGCTCGGATAAGCCGGCTCCCCTATCTTGATTACGTCGGTATCGTCTATGAAGCCGTCACCGTCCCTATCCTTGTATTTGAGGTCACCGGGCTGGACAGCACCGAAGAGAGGAACCGGTTGGCCCAGATTGAGTTCTCCGTCCATATCGAAGTCTTTGGACTCATAGAAACCTATGCACTCAAGGCCCATTCTTACACCGTAGGCATTGCCGGTCGCAGCGTTGTAGCTGTACTTGGTCGGTATTTCGCCCATCTCGAGAACCTTGTTCTTTGCAAAAAGAAAGTTTCCAAAAACACTGTACCCGAGGTCTCCGGATTTGTCATTATAGACAAAGTGCATATCAATGCCCTGATTGATCATATGTCCGATGTTGGAATAGAAGATTTCCGTTCCATTGTAGTCCATAAGGGTGTTGTCAAGGGTAATGATATTTGTCCTGTTGTCAAAGAAGTAGTCGGCCGTTACGCTGAGTTTTCCGAAGAGGGTGGCATCAACTCCGAGATTTGCCTTGAGGCTCTGCTCCGGCTTAAGGTCCGGATTGGCCTTGAACAGTGGTCTAAGTCCGCTGTGTTCGTCGAATACAGGACCCGGACCTGTGGTGAAGTTTCCTGTCCAGCCGTAGTATTGCTGATAGAGATAACGTCCGTCAGTGGTGAAACTGTCGATGCCTATATATGATTCAGCTGCTCCTGAAAGACCTATGGAAGTCCTGATTTTGAGATTGTTTACAGTTTCATTGCCCTTCAGGAAATCCTCGTTGGAAGCAAGCCAGGCAAAGGATGCAGTCGGGTAGAAATGGAACCTCTTTCCCGGAGCGAAAGCATCACTTCCGAAATAGGAGAAGCCCAGGTCGGCGGAATACCTGTTGTCAAAGGTGTAGTTTACAAAACCGTTATAATTGATATAATGGTATTTCCAATTGTAGAACTGCGATCCTGAGCCATTGTAATCCGAGATATGCGCACCAAGTTTTGCACTGATTGAATGTTCGTCAAAAGAGCGGTCCCAGGCTATCGAAGCATTCCCCTGCATCCAGCGCTCCTTGCCAGAAGACCAATAACCGTTGGAACGCAGGTAGGTTGACTGATCGGAAGTCTGGGCTACTCCGTTGTAGTAGCGCGCATAGGAACGGGTCTTCGCCGTATTGCCTACGGTCTTCGAATAGAAGGAGAAACCCTGCTCCATATAGAGTCCCGGAAGGATGACGTCCAGATCTTCCCTGAAACGGAAGTTTGCGAGGAGCAGCTTGGTACGGCTCGTTGTCCAGCCTGTTCCGTTCACACTTGCAACCGGGTTGTTGGGATAGAGAGCGGTGCCGGAATAAGTACTGATAGGATCGGTTGACAGAGGGTCGTTGACAGGATAGATGTTTGACGGATAGGTCATAATATCGTTCATCAACGAATAGACGTCGTAGTTCGGACGGGTTCTGTCTTCAAGACGACCTGAGATGTCAACCTTTGCACTCAGCACCTTGTTGAGCTTCATGTCGATGTTCGTGCGGACACCATATTTGACGAAGGATACGTTCTTGGTCCGGTCTGTGTTTTTCACGTCCAGGAAACCCTGCTGGTTGGCATAGTCGAGGACAACATTGTATTTGGCGAGATCCGAGCCTCCGCGCATTGACAGCAGGGCATCCGTATAACTGCCGGTCTTCTTCATAACCTCGTCATACCAGTTCACGTCAATGCCACTGCCGTTCTTGTACTCGCCTATAGCTTCGAAATCATAGTACGGGTCCCACTCTCTGCCGTGGTCATTGGACCAAGCCTGGTTGTAGAGATTGGCATAGTCCAGAGAGCCAAGCGGCCGGACCACATTGATCGGCATCTGGAGACCGGTCCTGGTCTGGAAACTGATGACAGGAGCGCTTGCCGCTCCCCTGCGGGTGGTAATGAGTATTACCCCATTGGCTCCGCTCATTCCGTAGAGTGCCAGGGCCGCCGCATCCTTGAGGACCTGCACGGACTCTATTTCTTCGGCATTGAGATAATCTATATAGTCGGACTTCACCTCAAAGCCGTCCACAAAGAACTTCAGAGTATTTGTTCCTACGCCTTCGGCATATGAACCGAGACCGCGGACCAACATCCTGGCAGTTCCAGCTCCCGGCGTTCCGTCCTGATTGACAACAATCAATCCCGGAAGCTTTCCCTCAAGAGCTTTCGTGAAATCAGGTATTGGAGATGAATAAACATCCTCTCCTCTTATGCCAACAGTAGCACTTGTGTCCAAATCCTCGGAGAAGGCGCTCACCGGGGAGAGCAACATGACTCCTGCAAGCAAACTGATGTATTTCATTGTTTTCATATCGATTTCTATTGGATAGGACTGTTAATAACCTGGATTCTGAGCGATTATGCCTTTGTTGACCTCATCCTGCTTGAATGGCTCAAGGAACCACTTCGGATGCCAGAACTGAGTGTATGCCTTGGCGTCCCAATAAGATACCATAGCTGCCATAGTATTGTCTGTTCCGGTGCGCAGGAAGGAGATTTCAGTCTTGTCGCCACCAATGATTTTGTCGATTTCCGGGTGCTTCCAATGCTTGAGGTCGTAGTAACGGTGGTTCTCTTCAAAGAACTCGACCGCATTCTCCCGGACAATAATCTCACGGAGTTTGGCTTTGTCTGTCTCGCTCACAAGAGGAAGACCTGCCCTGCCCCTGATGATATTGAGGTACTTGAGGGCATTGGCCGGGTCTCCGTACTCATTATAGGCTTCTGCCAGGTACATATAATTCTCTGCAAGGCGGAAGAGCGGGAATTCAAACCAGGATCTTGCTCCTGCCTTGTAGAAGAACTTGGTAGGGACACCGGCGCCCTGCCCTTCGGAAGCGCGGACCATTGCAGCTGCCTGCTCCGGGTCCGTCGTGAAACTTCCCAAATATGAAATATTCTCGTTCCAAAGCGGGAAACCGTCGTTGCTGCGGCCATATTTGCCCGGCACACAGAAGTCCACGCGGAAACGGGCTTCGATTTTGTCTATATTCTCTCCGAATCCGGCAATAGGGCGGGGCTCGGATTCCCCAACTACAGGCCAATCGATTGGATTGCCATCCCTGTCAACATATAGCCTTAGGAAGTTGGTAAGCAGACCGCGCTGGGCACACTCCTCATTATAGACATAGGAAGACCAGTTGTAACCCATATTCATATTGTTTGCCACAGATTGGAGACTGGCAATCTTGAACGCAAGAAGGGTTTCAGGTCCGTTGAGTTGCGACACTCCCCTGCCATAGTCGTCGATGGCCTGCTCGAAACTGTTGACATTTCCTTCTCCTGCCGTGAAAATGAGATGCTTGTCATTGGCCAGAGCCCAATCGATAACGGCCTTGTTCGCATCGATGGCGGCTTTGTAACGCTCCCTGTCATAAGTGCCGAAGCAAATGAACTCATCCTTGAAATTCGCATCCGGGCGCATATTGTACTCCTGTGCATAGGACTTGTCGGAATTGAAGAGCGGACGGGCGGCAAAGGTCAGAGCCTTGGCCTTGATAGCAAGGGCAACGCCCTTGGTCAGGCGTCCTTCCCACTTGTCTCCGCATCCCGGCTCTATGTCAAACCAGGAATCAGGAAGCAAGTCGTAAGCTTTCTGACTGAGACTGAGAATATAATCAAGGGTCTGAGCCACACTTGCACGCTCGACACTGAGATCATCGGACATTGCATAAGCCTTTTCCACAATAGGAACACCTCCCCAGCGGATAAACATTCCAAGGTAGCGGTATGCGATAAGTCCGTAAGCCTCACCCTTCATATAGTTCTTCATCTCATCACTGAGCTCGTCTGAAGGGACCTTGTCTATGTTCTGGATAATAAGAAAGGCGCTTCTTATGACCTGCCATCCTTCATCAAAATCGGCAGGAATCATATAGTTGCCGTTAGCGTCAGGGATATTGGAAGGACCATCCTTGCATATCATATATCCGCCGTGCCAGGAGTAGCCTCTCGAGAGTTCTCCCGAAATGCTGGCAAGAGTACCGTGGGCAATGCCCCAACCCTCCGGAAGACCTTCACGCAAACCCATGTGGTAGGTTCGCCAGAGCATTCCTTCAGCATCCTTGCGGTTGGAGAACACATCGTCAAGATATACGCTTCCTGTCACTTCAGGCATCTCCAGAAAGAGATTGCAGGAACTGAGGGACAGAGCTGAAAGAGCAATCAGAAGCATTGATGCTATATTCTGTTTTTTCATACCTTTCTAGAATTGAATGTTGACACCAAAGTTTACCGTACGAGTAAGAGGGAACACATAGGAGATGTTACCCTCGCCTGCACCAAGGTTGTCCTTGGTTTCAGGGTCAATACCATATGCGCTCATCTCGTCGAAAAGGGTGAGCAGATTGTTCGCGTTTGCATAGACACGCATTCCTGAAATCCCAGCCTTGTGCAACATAGGCGAATTGGATGGGAAAGTGTAGCCTATTTCCAGGTTTTTGATTCTCAGGTGGTCGCTGGAAAGAGCCCAGATGTCCGACATCTGACCGAAATCGTAGTGACTTTGGTCTGCATCGTAAACGGCACGCGGATAGGTAATGGTTTCACCTGCGGCATAGCGTTCAGGAGTCCACCTGTTCTCATACTGCCATCTGAAAGCGTTTCCTGCCCTCTTGAAGAACGGGCTGGTGATGCGGGAGATGTAATAGGTACCCATTGCGGTGCCGGAAAGAACCATCTTCACGTCAAATCCCTTGTAGCTAAAACCGATTTTTCCTCCGAAATTCATCATAGGACGGTTAGGGTAACCGATTGGGCCCATATCCTTGCTGTTGACAATGCCGTCACCGTTGAGGTCAAGATACTTGACGTCTCCAAGGGTGACATTGTTGGCGGAAGGCTGGAAGAATGGCCTGTTGTTGAGTTCCTCGAGGGTATTGTAGAAACCGTCCGTCTTGTAGCCGTAGTACTGGCCTATGCTGTGGCCGGTCTGGTTCATCCACTCGTATGGATTCGGAGCTTCAGCCATATACTCTATGATATTCTTGGCATAGGTGACATTGCCTTCAACATAGTATCTGAAGTCTCCGACTTTGTCTTCCCATCCGAGAACCAGTTCGAATCCCCTGTTGGTAACCTCTCCGACATTTACAGCGGCGGTATTCCAACTCGGCACTCCGAAGGTTACAGGAATCACACCGAGAGTAGTAAGGATATCGGTTCTGTCCTCGTAGAAATAATCGCCGGTGAAGTAGAGCCTGTTATCAAAGAATTTGAGTTCGACTCCGGCGCTTGCCTTTTTGGATTTCTCCCAGGTCACATCCTCATTTCCGAGAGCACCTTCTGCTGAACCGTAATATATTGTATTCATTCCCGTTGTGCTGGTCCCGAACTGATAATAGTTGCCTCCTATAGAAGCGGACTCTCCCGGAACAATGGAATTGAAGTTGCCGGGACCGAGATTGGTCGAGAATGTTCCCGGGAGATACAGGTATCTCTTTCCACCAATCTGATCATTACCCACCAGTCCGTAGCTTGCGCGGACTTTGAAGAAGGTAAAGTAAGGATTCTGCTTGAACCAAGGTTCATTGGAAATGACATAACCTACCGAGGCGGCCGGGAAGAATCCGAAGCGGTGACCTGCTGCAAAGTTCTCCGTTCCGTTATATGCAAAGTTGAGTTCCAGCAGATAACGGGTGTCATAATCGTAAGTGAAACGGGCTGAAGTGCCTATAAGACCGCTAGGTGTATTGAAACTGTCGTAAGGCATCGTGTACTTGGTGGCGCGTCCGAGCAGAAGGGCTCCGATGTTGTGTTTTCCGATATTCCCCTGATAGTTGAGGGTAGCGTCGGCATAGAAGTCGCGCATTCCACCCCAGGAACCGGATGCATAGCTGTCTGCCCCTACAGTTCCTCCGAAGAACTCAAGTTCATTCGGATTGGTCAGGCTGCGCCTTACGGTGTATTGAGGGATGGCATAAGACTGTATTGCCACCTTGCTGTAGTTTTCCTGATAGCGCACGCTGGTCTGGAAATCAAGGCCCTTCAAAAGATAGGACATATCGTGGCGCAGGCGCATCGACACATCCACGCGTGTGCTGGTAGTCGTTCCGACCGATCTGTTGAGAAGAGCGGGAAGCCAACCTCCCGTCATCTCATTGTCAGTCCTTTTGCGCAGTCCTTCCTGAACTGAGTTCTGGGGATAGTCGAAATCCACGATGAGTTTGTCATCGATTATCATCGAACGGTTGGTGAAAGGATTGCCTTCGTAGATAATCTGCATTATTCCGCTGTAACGGCTGTAGAGGGAACCGACCCCGGGACCCGAGTTGGTGCTGAACTGCCCGCTGGTATTTACTGAAAGCGTAGTATGTTCGAACAGGTCAACATCAATATTGGCCCTGACATTGTAGCGTTGGAACCTCGAACCTGTCTGCACCCCGAAATAATCGGCATTGTGCATAATTGACTGCTGGTCGAAATAGTTGAGGGAAACATAGTACTTAACCCTCTCGGCACCTCCGGACACGCTGACATTGGCCTGCCACTGTGGAGCGATTCGGCTGAAGAGCTCGGCATAGGCATCGGAAGAGCCATAATAGAGGGCCGGGCTGTTGAGCAGCTGCTGTTTCTGGGCGTCAGTAAGGTTCATTGCAGCCACTTCTTCAGGAGTGAAATCCCTGTTGTTCTGGAATTTCCATAAATCCGATTCGGTAAAAAGATAGTTGCTCAGGGAAGTGCTTCCGTAACCTGCTATTTCATTCTGTATGGCTTCGTTGCGGAATAGCGCGTATTCATAGGAAGAAAGACCCTTCTGCAAGCTGGTCGCTCCCGTCAAGCCGAAATTGCCCGAGAAGCTTACCTTCGGAGCACCTGCCTGACCGCGACGCGTTGTGACTATGATTACACCATTCGCGGCACGGATTCCGTAAACTGCAGTCGAAGATGCATCCTTCAGCACAGAAATGCCGAGTATATCGTTAGGATTGATTCCGTTAAGTACACTCATGGCCTGATTTGCAGGCTGTTCAATTCCATCTATAACGATAAGAGGAGAATTGCTGCCATTATAGGAAGATATGCCTCGGATGGAAATGTCGGCGGCATCTTGTCCAGGCTCTCCGGATGCGGTCACAGCACTGAGTCCCGGGGTGATACCGACAAGAGCAGAAGAAACATTTGCTACCGGAGCGGCCAGGATTTCATCACCCTTGACAGCGGTGATGGCGCCTGTCACATTTACTTTCTTCTGGGTAGCAAACGCGGTAACCACAGTTTCTTCAAGCAAGGTGGAATCTTCCCGCAGCACAATGCGATACTTCAGTTTGTTTCCAACCGTAATTGTCTGGTCTGCGAAGCCGATGCAGGCAACGGTAAATGCATCCCCGGCAATTTCCAAACTGAACTGTCCGTCAAGATCGGTAATCGTTCCGTTTTGGGTCCCGACCTCGAGAACAGTAGCGCCGATTACGGGAACGCCGCTCTCATCGACAACGGTTCCCGATACTGTTCTGGTGTTCTGCGCTGCTGCTGGCAAGGTGAACGCCAACAGGGACAGTACCACCGAAAACGATCTGGCAATTCTGCAGAATAGGGTGTAGTTCATGATTCTATCGGTTATTGTTTATGCCGAAACAAAGTCTTGGTATTATCCCGGCTGATTAGTGCTTTCCTTTGAAACAAAGGTCATAAAGAAATAGCGAAACAGTATGTGAGAATTATCTAAAAAAAGTCTATTTTTGTCTTGTCAATCAAACGAAGTATGAAAAAATATCTGTTGACATCCATTTTTGTCTGTATCTCATTAGTCATAGAGGCACAGAACTATTATGGGAAGCGAATAGGAATAGAAAGCGGACTTTCGCAGGTTAGCGTGACCTGCGTTCAATACGACAACTACGGTTCCGTCTGGATAGGAACCAGGTTCGGCCTGAATGAATACAGGAACAACAGGATGCGCAGTTTTATGAATTGCACCATCAGCAGCCTATATTGCGACAGTGATGACATATTGTGGGTATTGACAGAGCAGGGGGTATCCCGGTATGACAAACAGCGAGATTCCTTCGAAAGCATAAGCACAACCGCAGCTACCTGTATCTATGAAAAGAACGGCATAATATATCTGGGCACTCACGAGGGAATAGCCAGATATGACAAAAGCAACGCTGTCTTCAGCAAGGGCAACAGCAGCATTTGGACCGACTACTGCAACATCTTTGAATATGAGGACAAACTGATATTCGTGGATAAGCGGCAAGGAATCACCATCCTTGAGGACGGCAATGAAAAGAAACTGAGCCTTCCGTTTATTGAAGGTAAGACTATTATGACTTCCAGCAAGATGGGAAGCACGCTTGTGCTTTGCATTCTGGGAGAGGGAGTGCTGATATACGATCTTGACCTGTTCAACATCTCCCAGTATTATCCGGCTGGAGAAAAAGGACTGACCAGGGATTTGATTCTGTCTTCCGCAGTCATTGACGGGGCATTATGGCTGGGAACTGACGGCAGCGGCATTATGATAATGGATCCGAGAACCGGAATCACCAGCAGCCTATATGAAGGCATAGTTATGAACCCGGGCACCGAAGTTCCGACTTCTGTCACCTGCATTTACAAGGACCCCCTGAACACTATCTGGATAGGAGGGGTGTACTTCGGAGTAACAGCTTTGAAACAGGCTCCGGTAGTTTCATATCTTCCAAAGGATATCATCAATACCATATGCAATTCCGAAGACGGATACATATATATAGGAAGTGACGGAGGCGGATTGTTGAGAATGGACAAGGATGGCCCTGTCTCCATTGCCAGTACTCAGGGAATGAAGATTACCAGCATATGCGATTATGACAAGGATCACCTTCTGATTTGCGGCTACAATCAGGGCTATTTCGTTCTGAACAGGCATACCGGCAACAAAAGACCTCTGATTATCGTAAACAAACAGGTTAACGCGAGGGAATGCCTGTACGGAAATGCACCGACATCACACAGGCTCCCTGACGGCAGGGTGATACTCTTTGCAGACAACCACTATCTGCATGACCCAAAGACAGGCAGTTTTACAATGCTGAAAGACAACAGCATCGACCATGCAAAGGACCTAAAAGGCATTGATGGAAAATACGGAGACCGATATACCTACTGCCGGGACGGCATCTTTGAGATTGATTTGGAAAACAAGTGTCTCAACCTGCTGTATGACTCTCGAGAAAAAGGGGAAGCCATCAACTCTCTAGCCTGCATAGACAGCCTTGCTTTCTACGGCACTAACAACGGTCTGTTTTGTTTCGATTTTGCCAGTCGCGAGTCCACAGAAATGAACACGGGACTCCTCAACCGGATTACCGAACTATGCAGCACCCGGGAAGGCAGTCTATGGATAGGAGCAGACAATTCACTGTTCTATCTGAACAATGGCGTCTTCAAACTGATTGGAGAGAATATGGGTGTGTTTGCGAATGAGCTTAAGACCAGCGCTGTTTCCGATAAAGGGACAATCTATCTAGGCGGCACGGCAGGACTGTTGGAAATAAGGAATACTGAGGATGTTTTTACCGGGGATGAAATCAACCGGTGCATTTCCCTGCATGATCTTACAGTCGAAGGCAGCAATATCACTTCCAGGAACGAGCTCGTAAAACTTCCATACGATTTCAAGAACTTCGGAATACGCATTTCCGTCCAGGGAGCAGACCCTCTTGAAAAAATGGCATACAAATATCTCATCAGCGGTCCTTCCTCTTTTGAGATTGAGTCATATGAGGACAATGTCAGCATTCCTACTTTGAAACCGGGCAACTACACTGTGGAAGTGTCATACCAACAGAGCAGAGGCCAATGGAGCGAAGCTCAAAAAGTGGCTGAAGTGAGAGTCAAAAGACCCTGGTACTCGTCCACGCTTATGCTCATAGTGTACCTGCTTACTACTGTTGCCATTCTCGTATTGCTGGCCATCTATGTACAGAAAAGGACCCGCGAGGCAATGCAAAGAGAAATGAGGGCCAAGGACTTCCAGTTCATCAGTAAATTCGAGAAATACATCGACGAGCACCTGGAAGACAACAACCTGAATGTGAATGACATCTGTGCAGCTCTTGCTATGAGCCGCGCAACGCTCTACACCAAGGTCAAGAGCACCTACGACACCGGCATAGGAGAATACATAGAAAGCAAACGTATGGAGAGGGCCAAGCAGCTGCTCGCAGAAACCGATTTGAGCGTAGCTGAAATCGCCGACAAAGTGGGCTACTCCACGCCACGCTACTTCAGCACCCGCTTCAGAGCCAAAACCGGCGACTCCCCGCTGGCCTACCGCAGATCACACAGGAAGTAGCACAGCTTCTAAAAAAAACACTTATCAAATCGTAAGCATCCGAAGAAACAGTTATTGACAAAGTGAGATGAGACTGGCATCGGTTTGTACACCAGAGGCCTCTCTCCTGTAAAAAAATCAGGCATGTGGTCCCATCGCGCCTTAGCGCGACGGCGGAGGCAGGGATGTAGCGTAGCGGAATCGGTGCGCAGAAAGGTCGATTTTGCGCACCAACTTGAAAAAAATGCATTCGGTGCGCAGGAAGGCCGTTTTTGCGCACGGACTGCAGCCACAACAAGCTGGGGACTTCGGCGACGGTACACATCTTGAGGTTAAAATCCCGTAAGCAGGCCCTCCGCGTGCCTCACATACTACCCCCTCCTCATCCATCACATCGGGAAAGCGACCACCTCCCTCAGACCGCTCTCCAGACCATCGGACGCTCTCTTACCGCCGTGGGGAAAAGCAAAAAAGAGGGCGCAAACAGCACCCTCATTTTCTTCATAAATTATAATCTATGCATTCTGCTTGATGGCTGCCTGTGCCGCTGCGAGACGTGCGATAGGCACGCGGAATGGAGAGCAGCTGACATAATCGAGACCGATTCTGTTGAAGAAGTTGATGGAATCAGGGTCTCCTCCGTGCTCACCGCAGATACCGCACATAAGGCCAGGCCTCTTGCTGCGTCCTGCGTTCACTCCGTGCTCTACGAGCTTGCCCACACCCTTGACATCGATGGTCTGGAACGGATCAGCATCGAGAATCTTATTGCCAAGGTAGTCTCCCATAAAGGTTCCCACATCGTCACGGCTGAAGCCGAAGGTCATCTGGGTAAGGTCGTTGGTACCGAAGCTGAAGAACTCTGCAGTGCGGGCCATACGGTCAGCGGTAAGGGCTGCGCGAGGGATTTCAATCATGGTACCGAAGTGGTAGTCGATGGTCATATGGAACTGAGCCTCCACCTCGAGACGAACCTTCTCGCAGTAAGCCTTCTGGAACTCGAGCTCGCGTGCAGATACGGTCACAGGAATCATAATCTCAGGCTGAGGATTCAGACCCTCGCCCTTGAGCTCTGCAGCAGCAGTAAAGATGGCACGGTACTGGGTCTCTGCGATAAGAGGATATGTCACATGCAGACGTACTCCGCGGTGACCCATCATAGGGTTGACCTCGTGGAGATTCTCGCCACGCTTGTCAACTTCCTCTACGCTCACGCCAAGGTCCTTTGCAAGCTCAGCCCTCTTGTCCTCGCTCTTAGGTACGAACTCGTGGAGAGGCGGATCGAGAAGACGGAATACAACCGGCTTGCCGTCCATAATCTTCATAGTAGCCTTTACGGAAGCCTTGATGAATGGCTCAAGCTCAAGAAGAGCGGCACGACGCTCCTCATCGGTGTCGCACATAATCATCTTGCGGAGCTTTGCGAGAGGAGTCTCGCTGTTCCTGCCGTAGAACATATGCTCGATACGGAAAAGTCCGATACCCTCTGCGCCGAACTGAAGTGCACGCTGGGCATCCTCAGGTGTATCAGCATTGGTACGGATGCCGAGACGGCGGAACTTGTCGACTATGCTCATGAAGCGGATGAAGAGAGGATTCTCGGATGCATCCATAGTGTCAATCTTGGAACCGTAAACAGCACCCTTTGCACCATTGAGGGAAATCCAGTCACCCTCGGAGAATGTCTTGTCGCAACCTGCGAAGGAAACCTTCTTGTTTTCGAAATCAATCTTCATTGCCTCGCAACCAACGATGCAGCACTTGCCCCATCCGCGTGCAACGAGAGCAGCGTGTGAGGTCATACCTCCGCGGGTGGTGAGGATACCTGAAGATGCGCGCATTCCCTCGATGTCCTCAGGAGAGGTCTCCTCACGGATGAGGATGGTCTTCTTTCCTGCGGCAGCAGCTTCCATAGCTGCCTCGGAGGTAAATACGATGGTTCCCACTGCTCCGCCCGGTGATGCAGGAAGACCCTTTGCAACAACCTCTGCCTTCTTCTCGGAAGACGGGTCGAGGATAGGGTGAAGAATCTCGTCGAGCTGTGAAGGAGAAACACGCATTACAGCGGTCTTCTCGTCAATCATTCCCTCGTCGAGCATATCCATAGCCATCTGGAGGGCAGCGATACCTGTACGCTTGCCGATGCGGCACTGGAGCATATAGAGCTGCTTGTCCTGGATGGTGAACTCGATGTCCTGCATATCGTGGAAGTGCTCCTCAAGACGCTTGCGGATGCCGTCGAGCTCTGCATATACCTCAGGCATTGCGGTCTCAAGGCTCTCGAGGTGCTTGTTATGCTCGGTCTTGGTAGCCTCGTTGAGAGGGTTTGGAGTACGGATACCTGCAACAACGTCCTCGCCCTGGGCATTGATAAGCCACTCGCCGTAGAACTTGTTGTCACCGGTCGCAGGGTTGCGGCTGAATGCCACGCCTGTAGCTGAAGTAGGTCCCATATTGCCGAATACCATAGACTGTACGTTCACTGCTGTACCCCAGTCATCAGGAATCTTTTCGATGCGGCGGTAAGCGATTGCACGCTTTCCGTTCCAGCTCTTGAATACGCCGCCGATGGAGCCCCAAAGCTGAGCCTCGGCCGTATCAGGGAATTCTACTCCGAGAACTTCCTTTACGCGTACCTTGAACTTGTCGCAGAGGTCCTTGAGCTCGTCTGCAGTAATCTCTGTATCAGACTTGTAGCCCTTTGCCTCCTTGAGCTCGCACATCATACGGTCGAGCTGCTGGCGGATACCCTGGCCGTCTGCCGGCTCGATACCCTCTGCCTTCTCCATAACGACGTCAGAATACATCATAATGAGACGGCGGTAAGCGTCATATACGAAACGTGGATTTCCGGTTTTCTCAATCATTCCCGGAAGGGTTGCGGAGCAAAGACCGATATTCAGGATGGTATCCATCATACCAGGCATACTGCTTCTCGCACCGGAACGGCAACTTACCAGGAGCGGGTCCTTGGTGTCACCGAACTTCTTGCCCATCAGCTTCTCAGTAGCTGCAAGGGCCTCGGCAACCTCTGCCTTAAGCTCCTCAGAATAGCCTCCGCCGAGAGCATAGTACTCAGCGCAGCACTCTGTTGTAATGGTAAAACCTGCCGGAACCGGCATTCCGAGCTTGCTCATCTCAGCAAGGTTGGCTCCCTTTCCTCCAAGGAGCTCTCTCATAGATCCGTCACCCTCAGCGGTCTTGCCACCGAAGCGATAGACTCTCTTTTTTGTTTCTGCCATAATTAATATAGATATAGAATATTGTTAGCGGTTAACGGAGCGCGAAGGTACTGAAAAAATCCGACAATGACAAACTTAGCGCATCAAGGCTTCGAGTATGTTACCGATGGCGGTTTTCCGGCTGGAAATAATCTTCAACTCTGAACTGACCGTACGAGGATGTCCAAGAGGGAAATACAATACATCCTGAAGCAGCAGCTCGGCATCCACATAGTCGAAGTCGGAGTCCCTTATCTGGAACAGGACTCCCGGAATCTCCGAGAACAACACCCTCACCGGGTCCGTATCGCCGGCTGCGCGGCATATATCCGAGATGTCGGCATCAATTCCCACTCCATCCCGGCACATACTGTCCAGAGCCGCCATCAGTCCTCCGTCCCCCACTGTGCATCCGGAGATGGCCACTCCGTCCTCGACAAATTCGCGGACCACCTCAAAGCAGTCTCCGAAATAGCCCGTATCTTCAACCTTGGGGGCCGGACCTCCCACAACGCCGAGAGCCTGCGAGAGCAGGGAGCCTCCAAGCTTGTATTCGGAGGTATCGAAAGGGACATATATCAGCCAGCTGTCCGCATCGCCCTCAAGACGGGAAGGCAAGGCCCTTTCACTCTCGGGCACAGCGACTTTGACTTCGATGCATGGTTCACCTTCATTTATTGAAGACTCCCCTATCTGAAGGTACAGGTCTGTCGCATAGTCGGCAAGGCTGGATACGCTCTCATACAGGGCAGCCATAGAGCCTACGCCTTTATCAGCCCAATGCCAATTGGCGCTAAGGAACAAATCTTCAAGCACGAAATGGCCTTTGGTCCATATAGCGTCCAGCAGAGCCAAGGCCACCCGGGTGCGGGCGTACTCTCCTGCAAAAGGGAACAGCAGTTTGCGTGAACTCTGCTTGAGCACCAGGGCGAGATAGTCCCGGAGCCTGTTTTCATCCAGTTCGAAAATGCCCACGGAAGGGTCCAGACTTTCGTCAACTATGCTTTCCGAAGGGTATGTGCACTGGTTCCCGCCGAGAATCTGGCGTGGTGTAAGTTCCATCGGCAGTCCGTCGATGATGAACTTGGAATCAAACAAAAACGAATTCATCATAGATTAACTGCCAAAAATACAAAATATTTCAGTATTTCAACAAATTGCGCTTCTACCCAAATCTCCTTACCTTTGTCTTCCCTATTTGATTGGCAAAGCCATAAAGGAGATTATGGAATACGACAAACTGATTGAAGACATATTTTCCCGCCATCCGAGCGTTCAGGTGAGCGGATTCGGTCCAAAATCCTACAAAGCGGGACTCGATGCAATGCGCGGGTTCGACGCGCAACTCGGCTCTCCCTGGCGCAAGTACCGCATCATCCACGTTGCCGGCACCAACGGCAAAGGCTCAGTCAGTTCAATGCTCGCATCCTGCCTAGCCGCAAGCGGGATGAGCGTCGGGCTCTACACCTCGCCTCATCTGCTTGACTTCCGAGAAAGAATCAAAACCGTCGGCCCGAAAGGCTGGGAGATGGTCAGCAAAGACTATGTTCAGAACTTTCTGGAAGCCCGCCCGGATGAAATTGAGCATCTCTCCTTTTTTGAAATCACCACCGGCCTGGCTTTCAAATGGTTCGCTGACTGCAAGGTTGACATAGCCGTAATCGAAGTGGGACTCGGAGGCAGGCTCGACAGCACCAATATCATTGACTCCGAACTGTCCGTCGTAACGAGCATAGGCCTGGACCACTGCGCCCTTCTGGGCAGCACCCGCGAGCAAATCGCCTCCGAAAAGGGCGGCATCTTCAAAAGCGGAGCAAAAGCCCTTGTATGGGGGCACGATGCGCAAACCGACCCGGTATTCGAAGAATGCGCCCGCAACTCGGGTGCGCATCTGCACTACGCAGACGAACTGATAAGCGAACCGATATTGAACACCATTGACTTCGAGGCTATGGACCTTCGCGGCGAATACCAGCGGGACAATGTGCGCACGGCCCTCGCCGCCCTATCCCTTCTTGGAATAAAAGCTGAAGCCGAGGCAATAGAGCATACCGCCCGGCGCACCGGACTTCGCGGAAGATGGGAAACGCTTAGCGAGCATCCGAAGATAATCTGCGACATAGGCCATAACCCGGCGGCGCTCGCAAGGAACTTCGCCCAGCTGCAGAGTATGGGCACCCCGCTCACCATAGTATATGGAATTATGGCCGACAAGGCTCTGGACGATATCGCCCCACTGATGCCCGCAGATGCCGACTACATACTTTGCGCTCCGAAAGGCAACAGGGCCCTGCCAGTGCAGGAACTTCACGCGCGACTCTCAATGCTGCGCCCTGAACTCAGGCTCCAGGACGCCCTTTCGGTTGCAGATGCAGTAAAAATGGCGGTATCCAAGTCTCAAATTGAAAGCATAATCTACATCGGAGGCAGTACATTTGTGGTTGCAGAGGCAATATTGGTTTCAAACTGTAAGTAAAAAAGCCATAATAGTAACAAAAAAGCCCGAATCTTGCAATCAATTGATTCGGACTAATCTTGTTCAGCTTTCGGCTGATATCATATAACTAACTAACCGATGCAAAGATACGGCATTTTTTGGGATTTCAAAATAAAAATTTTAAAAAATTACAAATTGAAAGTAAAATCCGCAATAGAAGCCGCTGCGGGGCGGTGGGTGATGCAGATTATCGTCTTGACACTGTGGTATTTATCGTGAATCCTGCCGAGCACTTTGTTTTCGGAAGCACTGTCCAAAGCAGAAGTCGCTTCGTCAAGAATCAGTACTGACCCCCTGTGCAGAAGAGCCCTGGCAATGGCCACCCTCTGCGCCTGTCCTTCACTCAGGCCTCTTCCCTTCTCGGAGCACACAGTATCCAGCCCTTTAGGCATTTCCAGTATGAAATCCGCATCTGCCGTATGCAGAGCCTCCTTCATATCCTGCTCGGAAGCCTGTGGACACGCCATAAGCAGATTGTCCCTCACAGTTCCGCTGAGCAGCGAATTGCCTTGCGGCACATACATGAAATTGCATCTCGCAGAAGGACCGGCTTCAAGCTCTTCGCCCTCAGCATCATAGAGAACCACTTTCCCTGCTGTAGGCTCCAGCAGTCCCAGCATCAGCTGCACAAGCGTACTCTTGCCCTTTCCGGTAGGACCGCAAATGGCTGTCATAGTTCCCGGTTTGAAATCGAACGCAAGTTCGGACAGCACAAGTCCGTCCTCCGGTCCGCTGTCAGGATAGGCGAAGCTCAGCCCGCTTGCACGCAGACCGGCGCAGCCCTCAAGCATATTTTCCTTCACATCCTCCTCCTGAGGCAGAGCTTCTATGTCAAGAAGGCGTTCTACCGAAGAGATGGCACGTATGAATGCGGGAATATATGACGCCAGCCCTGCAACCGGCCTCTGGACCTGGCCCACCAGCTGGAGGAAAGCAACCATAAGACCATAGCTCACGGTGCCGTCCTTGATACCGAAACAGCCCCAGAGGAAAGCAAGCAGATAGCCCGCCGAAAAACCCACCTGCATAAAGGTGCGCGAAAGGGCCGAATAGCTCAGGCGGGTAACCGTCTTGCTGCGCTCCTGCGACTGATACCCGTCCAGGTCATTTTCCACATCTTCAACGCTTCCGAGGGTTTTCACCAGCACCCGGTGCTGCAGATGCTCCTGCATATGTCCCTGAATCTGTCCGTCCAGGCTGCGGATTTCATTGGTCAGACGGCGCTGCCTGCGGAAGAAAAGCCTTGCACCCACCACCGCAACAGGCATTATCCATATAAGTATCCACGCGAGCGAAGGAGAGAGCACGAAAAGCATCACGGTAGCCGCAACGAGCTGGAAGAGCGTCACCACGCAGGAAGGCAGGCTGGAGCAGATGAAATCCGACACCACGCGTATATCTTCCTCAAGACGGTTCACCACATCGGCGCTGTGGAAGCGCTCCCTTCCCTGCCAGGTGCTGCGCATCGCCTTGTCGAAAACGATGCTGCGCATCCTGATTTTTGCATCAACCGTAAGTTTACCTTCCACGAAGCGGAAAGCGATGCGGGCGGCAACCTGAAGGACCATAATGCCGACCAGCAGCCAGACAGATGCCATCAAAGGCTCGGAGCTGCCGCCTGTCACTATGTCGATAACCTTCTTGCTGTACCAGACGAAGGCAAGGGCGCAGACTGCCTCTACGAGATATATGGCGCTGCACAGCAGCACCCTGCCGCGCACCAGCGAAAGCATGCGCCACAGTCCCTTGAGACAGCCCTTGAGATCCTTCATGGGAATTATTCCTTTACTATTCCTGCTTCAATCCACTTTTTGGCAAGAGCCTCGGAATCGCGCAGCGCGGTCTGGGGATCCACCTCATATTCGCCTACAAGCAGGTCGGCAAGAGTCTGCACATCGAATTCGCGTCCTTCCACGCTCTTCCACAGAAAAGCGGCGGTGGAGTTGAGGGAAATCATTTTGTTGAAATTCACGAGGCCGACGCTTTCCGGCACGACCACATTCTCGTCAAGCACAGTCCTGAGCTTGAATCCTTCAATTATCTGCATATCGTTCTTCTTAATAGCGCAAGCCACACGCGGCGCACGATGCGGGGAAGGGAGCCCCAAAACCGCACTTTACGCGCATAACCGGCTGTTGTACAATCTATTTCCTTGCCGCGCGGCCTGATGACCGCAACGGCCTTTGCCTTCACATCCGACAGACCGCAGGTCTCCACTCCGGAAAGGTTTCCGTCCCCCATCAGCACAACCCTGTCCTTTACCAGGCTTATGATTCTGTGGAGCACATAGCGTCCGGGAGCTATTTCCGCCAGGACCGCATCCCCCACGGCAACGGGTTCCTTCCGCAGCCTCACGCTATCCCGGTCCCCCACTATGAAGGGCAGCATACTGCAGCCCTTGGTGAGAAGCTCCACTTCCTTGCCTTCCTGTACGAGGGCAGATACTTCGGCAAGCAGTATGGCATTCGGCACTATCATAGCTGCGCCTCCTTTACCGCCCTGCAGCATACTCTGGCGGCATCTTCATCCGGGAGGCAGTCGAGCACGAAGCAAGGCACCTTTGAAACGGCGGCCTCTATGCTGCGGTGCAGAGCACCCCCCATCCTGGCGTCCGGCTTGAAGCCCGAGCAGGAGGAATACAGCGAAGCATAAGCCTCAATCACGCCAAGGCGCGTCATCCTGTTTTCGGAGCAGCGCCTGATGCGCACAAAAGCCCCGACGGGATATGATTCATTGCGGTAGCAGGGGGTCTTGCCGCTCCACGGGGAGCCGAAAACCAGCACGCTGCCGTCAGGCATTATCCGTACAATGGGATTGTCGTCATTGAGCAGCTTTGCGCCCTCTATGCAGCGCAGCCACATACGGCTCTGGGTGCTCTTACCCGTTCCGCTCTTCGCAAGGAAAAGGTAGCCCCTGCCCTCGTGGGCAATAACCGACGCGTGCATCTCAAGCGTGCCGAGAGTTGCGGTGCGGAAGGCATACATCAGCATCAGCGAATTATTTATAGCAAATAATGCATCCTTTCCGTTGCAGACTTCCAGCTGTCCGCAGGTAAAGTCCCCGCTCATCAGAAGCCTTGCCGCAAGCGGATGGGCCGAAGTAACCGAAGTCTCGCAATACCACTGCTCGCCGCAGCGGAAAAGTTTGATTTTGGTTTCACCCGGCTCGGTCGGCTGGTCAAGAACCAGCTGCGGCTCGATTGCAGGTAGCCTGTCCACCACCGAAAGGGTAAAGACGGGCTCTGCTTCTGGCTGAGTCACAGCAAAGGGAGCATATTGGGAAAGGTCCGGCACGGCACTGCCCGTAGTCCCGGTTTCGAGACAGAACAGATGGCCTGCGACGCAATAGTAATTTCTCATGGGCACAAAGATAGTGGAATTCGGACGAATTTCATTATCTTTGGCGCATGGAAGAAATCAAACTGGAATACAACACCTCCCGTGACGCTCTCGGGATGTACGAATACGGAAGAAACGTACAGGAAATGGTCCGTGAACTCAAGGACATCCCCGACAGGGAGAAAAGAACCAATCAGGCCAAGGCCATTGTCAAAGTTATGGAGCTCCTCAACCCGCAGGTACGCAGCCACGAGGACTATGAGCACAAACTTTGGGACCACCTCTATATGATAGCAGACTTCGATTTGGATGTGGATTCGCCATATCCCTGCCCGGCAAAGGAAGAATTCGAAACCAAGCCGGTACCGCTTCCGATGAAGGGCACAAAAATCAAGGCAACCCACTACGGGCGCAACATAGAAAGAATACTCGACCTGATTGCAGGCGAGCCGGAAGGGGAAGTCAAGAACTCTCTCATCAAGGCTCTGGCTATATATATGCGCCAGCAGTATCTTATCTGGAACAAGGACAGCGTAAGCGATGAGACCATTTTCTCCGACATCCACAAGCTTTCGGAGGGGAAAATCACGGTGCCTGAGGGCCTTACCCTCGCCAAAGTATCCGAGAATCAGGACTTCAGCCGTCCGGGCCTGGGTATTCAGACAGGCAAAAACAACAAAGGAAACCGCAAAGGAGGCCACCGCAACAGACGCAGGCAATGAAAAAACGCTTATCGGACGACACCAGGGCTGCCCTTGTTAAAGTGGCGGGGATTGCACTTGCAATCTTCGCCGTGTTCACTTTCATAGCCATTCTGTCCTACCTGATTCACTGGCGTGCCGATATGAGCGGAGAGGAACTCCGCAACGCAGCCGGTGCGCTCGGTTACAGATTCGGACGCTTTCTGGTGCGGGATTGCTTCGGCCTGGGCAGTTTCGCGCTGCTGATAATACTGGGGGCAGCGTCAGAGAAACTGCTGCGGGACAAACTCCACAGTTCTCTCGTATCGACTGCCATCAAGACTCTTACCGGGGCTTTTCTTGCCTCACTTGTCTTTGCCTTTGCCGGCAACCTGCTCGGACTCGCAAATGCATTCGGCGGAGGTCTTGGAGGGCATTGCGGAGCACTTGTAACATCCTGGTCCATCCAGTTGTGCGGCCCTGCCGTGACCGGCTTGCTGCTCGGATTGCTTGCGGTATGCTTCGCCATGCTCTGCAGCAGCAGATTCGTGCATTGGCTGGGGTCTCTGGGCAAGGGTTCCGAAAAGAAACCGTACATAGACCCTCAGGCTGTGGATGTCATTACCGAAAGCGTACCGGAAGAAATGACGGCAAGCGTGCCTCAGGCAGCCGAGCCTGAGCCTCAGCCGGTTGCAGTCCCTGAACCTGAGCCCGTGGAGGAAAGCGGCGTTGAAGGGCCAGCACTTCAGGTCATTGAGGGAGAAGATCTTCAGACAGAAATCTCCAAGCCTCTTCCGAGGATAGACAACAGACTGGATCCTCCTTATGGACTTCCGAACTACAAAATGCCGTCCCTGGAACTCCTGGATACCTACGAAAAGGGCAAACACGCAATTTCAAAGGAGGAGCTGGACCGCAACAAGAACAAGATTATCACCACTCTGCGCAATTACAAAATCGAAATTACCGACATACGCGCGGTGGTCGGTCCGACCGTAACTCTCTACAAAATCACCCCGGCTCCGGGAGTCAAGATTTCCGCCATCAGGACACTTCAGGACGACATTGCAATGTCCTTGAACGCCAAGGGAGTGCGCGTGGTGACCCTTCAGGATTCCGTGGGAATCGAGGTTGCCAACGACAAAGCTTCGATTGTACCTCTGCGCGGACTGCTCAACGATGAGAGTTTCCGAAGCAGCAAGTTCGAACTTCCTGTGGCACTTGGTTATACCATTACCCAGCAGGTCAAGGTAGTGGACCTGACCTCGGCTCCGCACCTTCTGGTTGCGGGTGCTACCCAGCAGGGTAAGTCCGTCTGTCTCAACGTGATAATATCTTCTCTGCTATACGCCAAGCATCCTTCCGAGCTGAAGTTCGTCTTCATAGACCCTAAGATGGTGGAATTCACCGCCTACTCTTCTCTCGTCAAGCATTATCTCGCGGTTCTTCCGGATGCCGACGATGAGGAGTCCGAGAAGCAGAGAGCCATAGTCAAAACGGCAAAGGATGCCGAAAAGATACTGCGTTCGCTCTGTATCGAGATGGACGACCGCTACACCCTTCTTGCAAAAGCGGGTGTAAACAAGCTTACCCTCTATAATGACAAGTTCCGCGACCGCAAGCTCAATCCGGAAAAGGGCCATAAGTATCTGCCTTATCTGGTAGTGGTTGTGGATGAGTACGCCGACCTGACGATGAGCACGGGAGCTTCGCCTGAGGCCAAGGCTGCGAGCCGCAGCATCACCAACAGCATCATCCGTCTTGCCCAGAAGGGAAGGGCTGCCGGAATCCACGTGATTCTCGCGACCCAGCGTCCTTCCGTGGATGTGATTTCCGGTATTATCAAGAGCAACTTCCCTATGAGAATCGCGTTCAGGACCTCATCCAGAATCGATTCCCAGACCATTATAGATGCACCTGGTGCCGAAAAGCTGATTGGACGCGGAGATATGCTCTTCTCTGCCGGAATCGACAATGAGCGCATACAGTGCGGACTGATTTCCGGAGAGGAAGTAAACAGGCTGACCGATTTCATAGGCAGCGAAACCAAGTACGGACAAAGCTATAACATACCATATTACCTTCCTGTACCGCAGGATGAAAACGGCTCTTCAGAAGGAGGCGGAGTGGATATGAGTGACCTCGACGAGAGGTTTGAGGAGGCCGCAAGACTTGTGGTTACAACCCAGAAGGCATCAACTTCTTTTTTACAGACCAGACTGGCGATGGGATTCGCCAAAGCAGCCAGGATTATGAGCCAGCTCGAAGAAGCCGGAGTAATCGGGCCTGCTGAGGGAGCGAAGCCGAGACAGGTGCTTGTACCTGACCTCGATACCCTTGACCAGTTGCTCAGCACCTGCAAGAAATGAAACGTTTACTGACCACGACCCTGAGTGCACTGATTGCCTGCATCTGCGTTTCAGCGCAGGTGGGTGAAGAGTTTGCACCCCTGCTGCAGAAATTCCAAAGCCAAAGGACTCTGCTGAATTACGAATACATCATTTCCGGGCCTGCCGACATTACTGTTCAGGGCACGGCCGTCATCCAGAAGAATTGCTTCAGGATGGAGGGAGCCGGCCTGCTGATAATGTGCGACGGAGACAGTGTCTGGACTCTTGACCTGGAGGGCAAAGAGGCTTATGTGGAGAAGGCAGGACCTATGGATTACCTGCAGTATATCAGGGAACTGGCTTATGTGGATGACCACCTGGAGGGCACCATTGTGGAGCCGGCATCCGGTACTATCATCCCTTTTGCACTGCGCGACCTGCAGTTTCTGCCTGTCAGCGGTGACCTCTCCCCTTTCAGCCCGTCGGAGGAAGTCTTCGCCTCAGGCGACTGGATAATCACGGATTTGAGGTAGCTCCCGGATACATAGCCATTTTGACTTTCTGCATTTCTTCCTTGCCCCTGATGTGCTCGAGGATTGCAAGGCCGAAGGCGACGGCATTGCCCGCGCTGCGTCCTGTGACTATGCGCCCGCAACTTACGGCTGGAACATCGTGGAAATGTGCTCCCTTTGCGAGTAGCGCATCCTGAAAGCCGTCGAAGCAGGTGAATTCGAGCCCTTCAGGTACATCCAACTGGCCGAGCACCAGCCCCGGAGCGGCGCAGATAGCGGCAAGCGAGCCGCCTGCTGCGTAGTGCTCGCGCATTGCCTTGACCAGAGGCTTGCAGGCGGCAAGGTTCTTGGAGCCCGGCATTCCGCCTGGAAATATCATAAAGTCCCTTGCCCCTGTCCCGGCGTGCGAACCGTCCCAGTCACTGAAAAACTGCTCGGCTCCGATGGTTACACCGTGGGATGAGACCACAAAGGGGTCATCAGAGATGCTGACAAGATTGACTTTCAGTCCACCGCGACGCAGTACGTCGTTGACCGCCAGAGCTTCGATATCCTCGAAGCCGTCGGCAAGAAAAATATTGATTCCTTTCATATCTCCAAATATAGGAAATAATCCGTATTTTTGCGGTATGGGAACATCAAAAGTATTTTTTACGGATTTCACCACCAGAGACTATGGTGAAAGTCAGCCGAAAAAACTCAAAAGGCTAATCAGAACTGCAGGTATTTCCGAGATTGATATGAAGGGCAAGCTGGTTGCCATCAAAATGCATTTCGGAGAACTCGGCAATTGCGCCTATCTTAGACCCAACTACGCCAAGGCTGTAGCCGATGTAGTCAAGGAACTTGGCGGAAAACCTTTCCTTACAGATTGCAACACAATGTATCCCGGCTCCCGCAAGAATGCCATAGAGCATCTTTTCTGTGCGGAAGAGAACGGGTTCAATACTGTCACCACCGGCTGTCCTATAATAATAGCTGACGGACTCAAGGGTACGGATGATGTTGAGGTGCCCGTAGTCGGAGGCGAATATATCAAGAATGCCAAAATCGGAAGGGCCGTGATGGATGCAGATGTTTTCATCAGCCTCAACCACGTCAAGGGACACAATTTCGCAAGTTTCGGCGGTGCCATCAAGAATATCGGTATGGGCTGCGGCTCGCGCGCAGGCAAAAAAGAACAGCATTCGAGCGGAGCGGCAATGATAGATTCCGACAAATGCCGCGGCTGCCGCCAGTGTCTCGGCAATTGTGCAAACAATGGCCTGCAATTTGATGAACAGAGCAGGAAGATGAGAGTTACTTCCAATTGCGTCGGATGCGGCAACTGCCTAGGGGCCTGCAATTTCGATGCGATACATTTTGAAAACGACACAGCCAACGAACTGCTCAGCCGCAGGATGGCTGAATATGCAAAAGCAGTGGTGGACGGCCGCCCGCAGTTCCATATTTCACTGATTATGGATGTCTCGCCGGGCTGCGACTGCCACGGAGAGAACGGCGCTCCGATTATCCCCGACCTCGGAATGTTCGCTTCCTTCGACCCGCTCGCCATCGACCAGGCCTGTGTGGACGCCTGCCTTGCCGCCACTCCTCTGCCCGGAGGAAAGCTTGCACAGATGATGGCGCTCAAGGACTTTGTGGACTACGGCAACCATTTTGAGAACTTGCACCCGGGCAGCGATTGGAAATCTTGTCTGGACCAGGCTGAGAAAATCGGCCTCGGCAACAGGAATTATGAATTGATTACGGTTAAAACTGATTTTTGATGAATATCTGGATTATAATGATTGCCGTGATGATAGCAAGCGCTCTCATCCAGGCTGTCCTGAATGCTAAGTTCAACAAATACTCCAAGGTCGGCTGCCGCTACACCGGAGCCGAGGTCGCCGAGAAGATGCTCCGCGAAAACGGCATCACCGATGTCAGTGTGGTCAGCATAGGCGGACGTCTTACCGACCATTATGACCCTACAAGGAAAACTATCAACCTCAGTGCTGAAGTCTATGGCGCCAACTCCATCGCTGCCGTTGCGGTGGCTGCCCACGAGACCGGCCACGCCATCCAGCACGCGACGGGATATGCACCGCTGAGGATGCGCAGCGCATTGGTACCTGTGGTTTCCTTCTGCAACAGTGCGGTATCGTGGGTGCTGCTTCTCGGCTGCGTCCTGATTCAAATCCTTCCTCAGGTGCTCTGGCTTGGCATAGCAATGTTCGCTATGACCACCATATTTTCAGTGATTACCCTTCCTGTGGAGATTAACGCAAGCGCAAGGGCTGTGCAGTGGCTTGATGCTTCCGGGATTACGGATTTCGAGACCACCCCGATGGCAAAGGATGCTCTCAAGTGGGCTGCCTACACTTATGTGATTGCAGCACTGGGCTCAATTGCTACCCTGCTTTATTATATCGGTATTGCCCGCTCCCGCGACTAGTACTATGACAGAAGAAAGAAAACTGTATCCGCTGCGCTTCTGCAGCATACTTGACGAATATGTCTGGGGCAAGGACGAGTTCATACTTGCAGATTTGGGCTACCGCGACAGCCTTGTCAAAGACGGTTGGCTTGCAGCCAATACCATAAGCGAAGTGATGGACACTTATCTTGACCGGGTGGTCGGAGACCGCGTCTATGAGATGTATGGACGCCAGTTCCCCGTGCAGGTCAAAAGAATCTCCTGCAAGGGCCGAATGCCTCTTCGGGTTCATCCGGACGATGTGATTGCCGGCGAGCGCTACGACGCTCTCGGCAGGGAAAAGCTGTGGTATGTGCTCAAGGCTTCCAAAGATGCGAAACTCTTCCTCGGTTTCAAAGGACAGACTGATGCCTCCCAGCTTATGGGCTCGCTTGAGAACGGAACCGTTGAGACTCTTCTCAATGCTGTGAGTCCGCGTCCGGGGGAATTCTTCCATATAGCTCCCGGGACCATTCACGGAGCCTGCGGGGATGTGGAACTGCTTGAAGTATCCCAGTCTTCCGCCCTGGATTTCTGCATTTTCGGATGGGGTCAGCAGCTGGGCGCCGAAGAGTTTGACGAGAGTCTCAGCGTAATCGATGCCCTGGACTTCATAGATTATGCCCCTTACCGCAATCAGGACGAGATAGCACAGTTCTCGGTGAGAAAGATGGACCTTAGGGAACCTGTCCATATACTCGGTGAGAACAACGATTCATTTGCTGTCTATCATTGCCTTTATGGTGAGGCCGTGCTGAAAATCAACAGCGAAGATGCTGGGGAACTGGTTTATAGGCTGAAAGGAGGTGAGACTGTGCTCGTGCCTTCGGAAGTGGATGATTTCATCATCGCTCCCGCAGCCCAGACCACTGCTCTGCTTGAAATTCTGGTGGAGAATACCCCGGAAAAGGACGAATATATCAATCCGGATGTTCCGGAAAAACTTCCGGAAGACGAGTAAGAAGATGGGAAGAGAAAACGATTTCAGCCGTCTGGAACTGAACCTTGGAGGCTGTCTTTCGAATTACAGCTATTTCAGGGGCCTGCTTAAGGAAAGCACAAAGCTGCTCGTGCTCGTAAAGGCCAATGCCTACGGACACGGCGCCGTGGAGTTTGCGTCTATGATGCAGCGTTTCGGTGCGGATTATCTGGCAGTTGCCCTCCCGGTAGAGGGAATAGAATTGCGCAATTCCGGCATATCCCTTCCTGTTCTGGTGCTCACAGCCGGGACGGATTTCTTCCCGGAAATTATCGACAACAGGCTCGAACCCGGCATCCCGAATCTGGCTGCCCTGAAGGCCCTGGATGCCAAGCTCCGCGAAAGGGGCATTAAGGATTATCCCGTCCATATCAAAATCGACAGCGGTATGCACCGTCTCGGTTTTATGGAAGATGAACTGCCGGAACTCATAGAGTTCCTTCAAGGGTGTACCACAGTCCGGGTGCAGTCGGTGTATTCGCATCTGGCTGCCGCCGAGGACCCGTCTGAAGATGAGTTTACACTCGGACAGATCGGGTATTTCCAAAGATGCGCAAAGGCAATTGAGGATGCGCTCGGCTATCATCCGCTGTGGCACATTCTCAACAGCGCGGGCATCGAGCGTTTTGCTGATTATCAGTTTGATATGGTACGGCTCGGAATCGGTATCTACGGCATCTCCGCACTTCCTTCAGTAAGGCTGACTCCTGTGGCGTCCCTGAAGGTTAAAATACTTCAAATCAAGCACTTGAAGCCTCAGGACGGCACTATAGGATATGGCAGATGGGGTAAAATAGCCCCAGGAGGGACCACCATTGCGACCATCCCGGCAGGCTATGCGGACGGACTTGACCGTCATCTGGGCCGTGGCGCCGCAAGTTTCAGCATAGGAGGGCACAGGGCTCCGACCATCGGCAATATCTGTATGGATATGTGTATGCTGGATGTGACCGGACTTGACGTGAAGGTTGGTGACACTGTCACCATCTTCGGTGACGACCCGCGCGTTGAGGAACTTGCCGAGATCCTCGGCACCATCCCCTACGAAATCCTCACCTCCATCCCTCACCGCATCGAAAGGGTCGTGGTAAGATAGCTACCTCAAATCCGTGATTATCCAGTCACCGGAGGCGAAGACTTCCTCCAGAATAATTCCCGAAATCGTCAAAAAATTGGCACATTTCGGGAATTATAATTACTCGATAATATCGCAAGTATCTTCAGCCTTTGCTACCTCAAATCCGTGATTATTGTAGTGGTGGTCTTACCGCACCATTTGGGCCCTTCGATATAGAAAAACCGGAGAATGTGGGACTAATCGTCATCCTCCATCGAGTCCCACAGGGCATCGATGGTGCGGCGGTCTTTCTTGGTAGGACGGCCGGTGCCGCGCTCACGACGCACGAAAAAGGTTTCGACCGGAGCGTGAAGTTTCTGGAATTCGCTTTCGGGAGTAAGGTTTTCGGCATATTCGGGAACCAGCTGGGCTCCCACCCTGTTTTCAAGAAGGGCAAGCACCTTGTAGCTGTACACAATGGAGCCTTTGCGCACCTCGATAACTTCGCCGATTTTGGCAGGCCTGGAAGGTTTGACATTGGAGCCGCCTATTTTCACCTTGCCGCCGTTGCAGGCATCGGTAGCCTCGCTGCGGGTCTTGAAAGCCCTTATCGCCCAAAGGTACTTGTCTATTCTAACTGTTTCCATTGCACAAAGTTAAGCATTTTTTACACTAAAAAAGAGGTCCTCAATCGAGGGCCTCTTCTTTAGTGTTGTAGAATTCGAATTGCAGGACTGTGAAGTCTGAGGATTCCTCAATCTTCAGTTTGCATTTGTACTTGCGTTTCCATTTGGCGAGGAAGGAGTTGAACATACCCCTAGTCAGATAAGCACCGAGAATCGGGCCGACCCTGAGGACCAAATCGTCCTCTCCTTTCTCGATGACGAGGTGCGAGAGCTTGCGCTCAATCTGCTCGTCAATCACAACCGAGGAGGTAATCTTGCCCGTACCGTGGCACATTGGGCATTGCTCCATCGTCTCGATTTCTGTCACAGGGCGGATTCGCTGACGGGTAATCTGCATCAACCCGAACTTGGTCAGCGGAAGCACATTGTGCTTTGCCCTGTCTTTTGCCATAAGGTCCATCATGTACTTGTGGAGTTCATTGCGATGCTCCTGCGAGTCCATATCGATAAAATCGACAATCACGATGCCGCCCATATCCCTGAGACGCAACTGGCGTGCGATTTCTTCCGCTGCAATCTTATTGACCTCGAAGCTGTTTTCTTCCTGGTCCTTGGTCTTTGCGCGAATGCCGCTGTTGACATCGATTACATTCAAGGCTTCAGTGGTTTCAATCACAAGGTATGCGCCCTGTTTCATCGGAACGACCTTGCCGAAAGAACCCTTGATTTGGCGGGTGACCTCAAAATGGTCGAAGATAGGCTCCTTGCCTTCGTAGAGTTTGACGATTTTCTCCTGCTCGGGAGAAATGAGAGAGATGTACTTGCGCGTCTCCTCGTAAACTGTCTGATCGTCAACATAAACGTTGGTGAAGCTGTCATTCAGGAGGTCGCGAAGCATAGTCGTGGTCTTGGAATACTCTGTGAAGAGCAGGCCCATAGACTTATCCTTCGCAATTCTGGCCCAGGAACCCTCCCATTTCTGGATGAGGGACTTGGCCTCCGCAACCAGAACCGCGGCTTTCTTGCCCTCGGACGCGGTGCGGATTATAGCTCCATAATTCTTCGGAAGAATGCTGCGCACCAGAGTTTCTAGCCTCTTCCTTTCCTCCTTGGATGCTATCTTCTGGGAAACACTCACCTTCTGCGCGAAGGGGAGGAGTACAATGTTCCGTCCTGCAATGGAAATTTCGGCAGTCAAGCGGGAGCCTTTGGTGGAAATCGGTTCCTTCACAATCTGGCATATTATCATCTGTCCCACCTTAAGCACGGAATCAATCTTGCCTTCCTTACCCAGGGCAGGCCCGATTTGAATCCTCGAATAGAGGTCGTTCATATTCACATTCTGATTCGACTGCTTTACAAAAGCATCAAAGGAAGTGAAATACAGACCCAGGTCAAGATAATGGATAAATGCCTCCTTGGAATCTCCGATATCGACAAAAGCAGCATTCAATGCGGGAAGCAGTTTCTTCACCCTTCCGAGGAAGACATCTCCCACCGAATAGCTGTGTCCCTGGCTTGACTCTCGGCTGTACTCGATAAGCTTATGATTCTCCATAAGCGCGAGCTTAACCTCGGTTTGTCCCACTGAGACAACCAGGTCCTTGTCTTGCTTTTCGATTTCCATTGGACAAAACAAAAAGGTCCTGCGGATCTCCCGCGGACCTCCTGCGACTTACTTTTTCTTGTGTCTGTTCTTACGCAAACGCTTCTTGCGCTTGTGTGTCGCCATCTTGTGGCGCTTATGCTTCTTACCGTTTGGCATATTATAAATGAGTTTAAAAAATTATTCGCCCTGAACCATTTCAACAAACTCGTCGGATGGCTTGAAAGCAGGAATGTCGTGCTCAGGGATAACCATTGTGGTCTTCTTGGTAATATTCTGTGCGGTCTTTGCTGCGCGATGCTTGATGATAAAGCTTCCGAATCCACGAAGATATACAGGATTTCCCTTAGCAAGAGACTTCTTCACGCTACCCATGAAAGATTCAACTACTACGAGCACTGTGGTCTTCTCAAGACCGGTTGCCTTCGCAATCTCGTTAACGATGTCTGCTTTTGTCATATCTATCTGTCTATTAATTAAAATTGGACCACAAAATTAAGAATTTTTTTTAAGAAACCAATATGCATCGAAGTATTTATTGTAAATTTGTCAGTTGCATCCTCTTGGCACGAAGATTGACCAAGGGAGAGTGAGTTGTATTTACTGACATTTTGACACAATATGATAAAGAACGACGAATTATTGTTCCCCGCCGGCGCTGAAATCAGCGTAATCCCTGTGCTCCAGGGTGAGGGTCTGCCTAAAATTGACGAAAGCGAGCTTCCCGAGACCATTCCCATTCTCGCATTGAGAAACGTAGTGCTGTTCCCGGGCACCATATATCCTATCACCATAGGCCGCGAAAAATCCAAGAGGCTCATCATCGAAGCCGAAAAGCAGGGCAGTTTCATCGGAGCTGTACCTCAGCTTGATGTGAACGTCGAAGAGCCGGGAGAAGAAGACCTCTACCGCTACGGCACCGTTGCAAGGGTTATCAAGACTCTGGATATGCCGGACGGCACTATCACCGCCATACTCCAGAGCATCAAGCGTATAGAGCTTATGACCATCGTGGATTACGACCCGTATATCACGGGCATTGTCCGCTATCTCGACGATGTGCTCACCAAAGAGAACAGCGCTGACCTGAAGGGCATTGCATCCACCATCAAGGATAAGGCAAGCCAGATTATGGCAAGTTCCAATATGGCGGCAAAAGAGGCCATCGGAGCTATGCGCAGCATAGACAGTTTCCCTTTCCTGGTGAATTTCATCGCTACGACTGTGGAGGTGGAGAACTTCGAAGGCAAAATCGACCTGCTCCAGTATGACGACGTAAGGGCAAGGGCTATGAAACTGCTTGTCATTCTCGACGGCCAGCTCCAGCTTACCAACATCAAGCAGGAAATCAACCTGAAGGTCAAGCAGGAAATAGACCAGCAGCAGAGGGAATACTACCTCAACAACCAGCTCCGCACCATCCAGGAGGAGCTCGGTATGGACGGCGACGAGGAATTCGAGCGTTTCCGCGAAAGGGCTGCCGCCAAGAACTGGCCGGAGTCTGTCGCACAGACTTTCGAGAAGGAACTCACCAAGTTGGAGAAATACAACCCCAACTCTCCGGACTACTCCGTACAGTACAACTATATAGAGTTTATGCTGGACCTCCCGTGGGGAGATATGTCCACAGACAACCTTGACCTCAAGCACGCAAAGAAAGTGCTCGATGAGGACCATTTCGGCCTTGATACAATCAAGGACAGAATCATCGAGTATCTTGCAGTGCTCAAGCTGAAGGGAAATATGAAATCCCCTATTCTCTGCCTCTACGGTCCTCCGGGAGTCGGCAAAACGAGCCTCGGCAAATCCATCGCCAAAGCTCTCGGACGCAAGTATGTGCGCATTGCCCTCGGAGGTATGCACGATGAGGCTGAAATCCGCGGACACCGCAAGACCTATGTCGGAGCCCTTCCTGGACGCATACTGAACGGCATCAACAAGGCCGGCACCTCCAATCCTGTCATCGTGCTGGACGAAATCGACAAACTCTCGTCCGACTTCAAGGGCGACCCGTCATCAGCACTGCTGGAGGCTCTCGACCCTGAGCAGAACGGCACCTTCCACGACAATTATCTGGACATTGACTACGATTTGTCCAATGTGCTTTTCATCACTACCGCCAACAGCATATCCCCTATACAGCCGGCACTGCTGGACCGTATGGAGGTCATCAATGTAAGCGGATACCTCGCAGAGGAGAAGATGGAAATCGCCAAGAAATATCTTGTGCCCAAGCAGCTTGAGGAGCACGGAATCAGCAAGAAGGCTCTGAAAATCAGCAATCCCGCACTTGCGCAGATTATTGACCAATATACCCACGAGTCCGGAGTGCGCAACCTCGAGAAGCAAATCGCCAAGATTGCGCGAGTTACCGCAAAGAAAATCGCCCTTGACGAACCATATCCTACAACCATCAAGCCTGAGCACCTGAAGGAATACCTCGGTTTGCCTACTGCAATGCACGACAAGCAGCAGGGCAATGAAGGCGTAGGCGTGGTTACAGGTCTGGCCTGGACTCAGATGGGAGGTGAAATACTCTTTATCGAAAGCTCCATCTCCGAAGGCAAGGGCGTCCTCTCGATGACCGGAAACCTGGGCGATGTGATGAAGGAATCCGCAACCATTGCCTACCAGTACATAAAGGCTCACCCTGAGCTGGCAAAACTCAGCGCCGAGGATTTCGCCAAGAAGGACATTCACGTGCACGTGCCTGAGGGAGCAACCCCTAAGGACGGGCCTTCCGCAGGTATCACTATGGTAAGCTCAATGGTCAGCGCCCTTCGCGGCGAGGCTGTGCGGGAACACATTGCAATGACCGGAGAAATGACCCTTCGCGGCAAAGTGCTCCCTGTCGGCGGCATCAAGGAAAAGATCCTTGCAGCCAAGAGGGCCGGAGTGAAGACCATTGTCATCAGCGAGGACAACCGCAAGGATGTTGAGGACATCAAGGAAATATATGTGAAAGGTCTCGAATTCCACTATGTCAAGGACATTCAGGACGTAATATCATTCATCTTTGAACGTTAGAATCGAAAAAAGCTGGAAAGAAGCTCTGCAAAGCGAGTTCGAAAGACCCTACTTTGCAGAGCTTGCAGCTTGTCTGCATCGCGAGAAGGCTGAAGGCAAGACCATATATCCTCCGGGAAGCCAGATTTTCAAGGCCTTTGAGCTCACTCCTCTGGACAAGGTCAAAGTGGTGATTCTGGGTCAGGACCCCTACCACGGACCCGGTCAGGCAATGGGACTTTCCTTCTCCGTACCTGACGGAGTGCCGGCCCCGCCGTCCCTGAAGAACATATTCAAAGAAGCCGAACAGGATCTGGGCATACATATGTCCGGGCGTCCGAACCTGGAGAATTGGGCAAGACAGGGAGTGCTGCTGCTCAATGCCATACTTACGGTGCGCGCAGGTGAGGCCGCATCACACAGCCGAATAGGTTGGGAGCAGTTTACGGATGCAGTAATCCGCACTGTCAGCGAACGCTGCGACGGGGTTGTCTTTATGCTTTGGGGCAATTTCGCCAGAAGCAAAGCTCCGCTCATCGACGCAAAACGCCACCTCATTCTTGAGGCGGCGCATCCATCCCCTCTTGCGAGAGGCGCTTTCTTCGGCAGCAGGCCCTTCTCCCAGGCCAACTGCTGGCTGCAGAGCCGGGGCAAAGAGCCAATAGACTGGCAGCTTTAGAACAGGGTCGGAGGATTCTGACCGAGTTCTCCCAGCAATTTTTCCATTATTATCCTGCGCATCATAGGACCTTTTGCACTGATCTTGTTGAGGCGGCAGTATTCTTCTATTACAGCCAGTTCCCTCTGGTTGAAATTGATGGTTTTTCGGTGGCAGCGCTTCAGCGCAGCCCTTTCCTTTGCAAGGTACAATGGGTCAATGGCCGGAGTATTATTTTGCTTTGGCATAATCTGAATATGTCTCGTAAATAGCAATCAGTTGCGACAGAGAATCCAGGTCGAGGCGTCTGCCTTCGATGATTCCCTTAGGGTTGATGAAATAAATCTTAGGCGTGGAGGTCACACCGTACTTCTTCTGGTAGTCAGACTCCATTTCCGGATCGGAAAGGTGCACAACGGTAACGTATGGATTGGAAGAAGTGAACTCGCGGGTAAAGTTCTGCCACTCCTGGGCATCGGACCCGGTATAAATCGCAAACAGCGTTACCGGGAAATTGATTTCATCGAAAAGATGAGGAAGCACAGGAGAGATGAGCTTGCATTTGCTGCAGGATGTGTCATAGAAATACAGCACGGACACGATGCCGGCGCGGGGAACTCTGGTGAGTTCTTCGTTCTGTGAATACATCATCAGCACCGGGGCCTTCATACCGAGCATACTGTTGCGGTTGAACTCGGCAAAAAGTCTGGCCTGGAAATCAATCCACTCATCAGAAATTGTGATTTTGCCGCTTGCGAACCATTTGTCATAAAGATACAGGGCAACAGCCTCTTCTCCCATCAGCGGAGGATCCTGCATGTAGTGCTCCAGTATTCTGGTACCTACCCACTGGCGGACAAGAGAATCCTTGCAGCTTTCGATAAGGAAGTCGCACTCAGCATACTTTACGGGAAGCTCCTCGAAAAGCATTGCGCTGTAGTATTTCTCGAGCAGCGAGTCCAGCGGAGCCAACTTGGTCGAGTCCAGCTGCTGTCCGAGCATATTCAGGGACAGCATCAGGACTGAAAGCGATATGAGTATCTTTTTAAGCATCAATGTCAGGCAAAACTACACCCTCAGGTACAAACATTGAGGTATCTCCGTGATGTTTAAGCAAATCCCGGACCGCGCTGGAGGAGATATGCGCAAATTCCTGGGCGGTAGGGATGATGATGGTCTCTATTTCCGGGGCCAGCCTGCGGTTGGCATCGGCAATGCTCCTTTCCGTTTCGAAATCCAGCATATTGCGCACTCCGCGCACTATGTGCCGTATCCCGAGTCGCCTGCACACATCTATGGTAAGTCCGTCGTACTCTATCACGCGTACTCCCGGCAAATCCCTTGTCGCCTGAAGAATGATGTCCTGTCTCGCGCCATTGTCATAGAAGCCTTTTTTATCCTGGTTCACACCTATGGCAACGACCACCTCGTCAAACATAGTGAGCGCACGCCTGAGTATGTTCAGGTGGCCGGCGGTGAATGGATCGAAAGATCCCGGGAAGAGGGCTGTCCTTTTCATTTTCTGGTTATTGACTTGACTATCAGCAGTGCAAGCAGCATCAAACATACAAATGTACAAACTCTTCCGACAATATCGCCGTATGTTGCAAAGAAAGTTTTTTCAGAGCTGAGATTGACCTTGCTTTCAAGCACATCCGGCACCCACCATCCGCTCTGGCTGACCACATCGCCCCTTTGGTTGATGAAGCCGGAGATACCGGTATTGGCGCAGCGGGCCACGTCACGGCGCAGCTCTATGGCGCGAAGGCGCGAATAGCTGAAGTGCTGCCTGTAGCCCGGCGTGTCGCCCCACCATCCGTCGTTGGTGATGACCGTGAGCAGCTGAGCTCCGTCGTCAACATATTCTTTACAAAGTTCCGGATAGATTGATTCGTAACATATTGCAACGCCGGTGCGCACGCGTCTGTCATCCTCTCCCTTACCGCGAAGTTCGAAACTGCGCGCGTACCTGTCAGGCACGCAGCGGCCCATTACCCCGCCAATCCAATCGTCGATAGGAACGAAGATGGAAGGATACGGCGTGCTTTCGGCTCCAACCACAAGCTTGCATTTGTTCCTGTGGTCGGTGTACTGCTCTCCGTCAGTGATGAAAGCGGTGTTGTAGGAAAGATACCAGCTGCCGTCCCTCATCTGACGGGCGAGACGGCTCGGGGGCGCGGCAGTATAGAAGGCTTCGTGGGTGGAAGCTCCGAAAATCAGGTTTGCATTCGGCTGTGAGGCGACAAGGGAGGAGAAACTCTTCCAGGTAGGCGAAGTCGAAGGGTCATTCATCCATATATCTGAGCTGAAGGACTCCGGAATCAGCATAAGAAGCAGGCTGTCCGACTCAACCCGCGCACTCAGATGCTTTTCGAACAGGCCTATGACCTGGGCATTCTGCTCCGACTGAGGGGTATAGTGAAGCTTGTGCCAAGGGTCGAAGTTGGACTGTGCGAGCACAACATCCAGAGTACCGGCATCCGAACGCTCTTCATAGGTGGCGTATCGGATTTCGGAAAAGGCTATAGGACCGAGGATTACAAGGACGGTGGCAGCAATTGCAGCTCCCCTTGCCTTGAGGTTCCACCTCCACCAGCGGCCGTCCGAAAGGCTGACCATAAGCGAAAACAGTGCAATGTTGGAGAGCCATACCCAGAGCGACCCTCCAAGGGCTCCGGTGATTTCATACCACTGCACAAGGGTGACAGAGCGGCCGAAGGCGTTGCCGAGTATGAGCCAGGGCCAGGAAAGCTGGGCGTGCACCAGATTGAAGCGTTCCCAGGCAATCCAGCTTGCGGCAAGCAGGATATAGGGCACAATGCCGTTGAAGCGCTTGCGGCCGGCCCTGAAAAGGGCAAATATGGCACTGGCTATCAGTGTATTGAATACAGCTGCAAACAGGCCTCCGCCCACCGTGGCCTTGCATACCCACCAGGTTGTGAGCAGATGGAATGCCAGAAAGGCGGCAAAGTACCACCAGAAAAAGCGTTTTTTGCCGGAAATGGAGGCAAGGCGTTCCGCGCACAGCAGGGGCACAAAGGCGATGAGCGCAAGGGCTCCGAGGTGCGGGACGAGATATGGCAGGCTGAGCAGGGCAACGAAGAGCACCAGCAGCAGCGCGAGCAGTCTATTCTGTTTCATTTTCATCAGGCATATTGGCGCAATATTTCCTCCACCTCTCCAGAAGCCTTGTCATATCTTCCGGAAGAGGGGATTCGAAGCGCATTGTTTTTCCGGTAGCGGGGTGGACGAAGCCGAGGGTCCTCGCGTGCAGGGCCTGCCTCGGGCATATTTCGAAGCAGTTGCGAATGAACTGCCTGTACTTGGCGTAGATGGTGCCTTTGCGTATTTCCATCCCTCCATAGCGTTCGTCGGCGAAAAGAGGATGACCGATGGATGCCATATGGACGCGTATCTGATGGGTCCTGCCGGTCTCCAGGCGGCACTCCACGAGGGTTACATAGCCGAAGCGCTCGAGCACGCGGTAATGCGTCACGGCGTGTTTTCCCTTCTGCGGGTCGTCATAGGTGCGGAAGCGCAGGCGGTCGTTGGGGTCCCTGCCTATATTGGCATCTATAGTACCTTCGTCCTCTTTGATATTGCCCCACACGATGGCATTGTAGCAGCGCTCGATGCTGTGCACATAGAACTGCCTTGCGAGCTTGAGCTGGGCTTCGTCATTCTTGGCTACCAGCAGCAGTCCGGAGGTATCCTTATCTATGCGGTGGACCAGTATTCCCATCCTTTCATCCTCTGCATCAGGGCCTTGGCTTATGCCCAGGTGGTAGGCAAGAGCATTCACCAGCGTGCCTTCAAAATGGCCGTGGCCGGGGTGTACCACCATTCCGGCGGCCTTGTTGACAACCAGAACATCATCGTCTTCGTAAGTTATGTCGAGAGGGATGTCCTGAGGGAGAATCTCCATACCGCGGCGGCGGTAGGGCATAATGAAGCGGATTACATCTCCCGGGCGGACTATGTAGTTGGCCTTCACCAATTTGTCGCCCACGTGCACATAGCCTTCCCTGATGGCGAGCTGGACGCGGTGGCGGGAGGTGTCCTCCATATGCTCAGCCATATATTTGTCTATTCGGATGGGCGTCTGTCCTACATCCACATTGAGCCGGAAATGCTCGAACATTTCAGGTTCACCGCCTTCGGCAAGTTCGAGGGCCTCTTCTTCGATTTCGGCGTCGAACTCCTTTTCAGTCCACTTGTCTGCCATTACTGCTCCTCCGCGCTCTGCTCTTCCGGAAGCGGAAGTTTGGATGTGTCAAGAGTGAAATACAGTTTCACGGCTGTACCGAGGCGGGCGGTCTGCCCATCGCTCGCGGCCGGTGACTGACGATATACGAAAGCGGCGAGGGTGTCGGCGTAACTCTTTACGGTTTCGTCAAATACGGCGGCCCCGAAGTTGAAGGAATTGTCCTGCAGCGAACTGAGGGCCCTTTGGTATTTGTAGCCCGTGAAGTCCGGAACCGCAGTGTAGGCATCGTCGGGGTCGAGGCCGAGCTGAAGGTCTATGACCGTTCCGACATCTATGGATGTGCCCGGAGCGATTTCCTGTCCGGAGCGAAGCTGAGCGAGTACGTTATTGGTGGCAATATCGCTGACATAGAAGAGTTTGCCAAGCTTGAGCTTGCGGGACTGGAGTTCCACCTTGGCCTGTCTGAGGGAATAGCCCACGAGGTCCGGCATCAGCACCTGCTTTTCGTGGCTGGCGTTCATCGTAAGATAAATCTTGCGTCCTTTCTTTACCTGCTCCCCCGCCTTGGGGTTCTGGGCATAGACGCAGCCGCGGCGGAAACGGCTGACATAGACGGAGTCAGTGACTACGAGCTGGAGATTGTTCTGCTCCGCAAGGGCCTGCGCCTCCTGTCTGCTGCTGCCTACAAGGTCAGGGACCGTCACGGTGACATTGTGCTGGGTGACCAACCTGAGAGCGAGGCCTGCTGCTGCAATCAATACCGCAATCACAAGCAGTCCTGCAAGGATGTTCAGCAGGACCGATGGTCTTCTATTTTTCTTCTTGTCTGATTTTTTCTTGTCCATAGCCTGCAAATATACCAAAATTATGGGGTTAATTCCTTAACTTTGCCTGTATATGGGATACAAAAAACGAATTGCAGTGCTGAGCGGTGCCGGAGTAAGCGCCGAAAGCGGTCTTTCCACCTACAGGGACAACGGAGGGCTTTGGGATAAATACGACCCTATGGATGTGGCTTCAGATGTTGCCTGGAAGCAGAATCCGGGACTGGTCCTGGAATTCTACAACCGTCAGAGAGAGAAACTGAAAGCTGTACGGCCAAACGAAGCGCACAGGCTTCTCGCCTCGCTCGAAGACAAGTACAACGTGGACATCATCACCCAGAATGTGGACAATCTCCACGAAAGGGCCGGCAGCACAAGGGTACTCCATCTCCACGGGGAAGTAACCAAAATCCGTCCGGAAAATACCTGCAACGAGGCTGACGCTTTCAGCGAGCAGTATGTCGTGGACTGCGGCTACGAGCGAGTGGTGCTCGGGGACCTTGCCCCCAACGGAGCACAGTACCGTCCGCACATCGTATTCTTCGGAGAACCGGTTCCCAAAATCGAAAAGGCAATCGACATCTTTTCCGCAGCGGACATAGTCCTGATAGTGGGCACTTCCCTCTCGGTCTATCCGGCTGCAGGGCTCTACCGCTATGCATCGGGACGCACTCCGGTTTACATTATCGACCCGGCTGATGTTCCCGCAAGGGACCCCCGCATCGTGCACATACGCAAAAAGGCTACCGAGGGAATGCTTGAGTTCTGCAAAATGCTGGAGGAAGAATAATTTTTTGACTATATTTGTATGCTTTTAAACTTATAAACTTAACGCGAAAAATCAACTACAAAAAAGACTTTCTACCATTATGGCAAAAGAAGAAACTACAATGACCGAAAACGTGAATGCAGCCAGGCTCAAGGCGCTTCAGGCAACAATCGACAAGATTGAAAAGGATTACGGAAAGGGCACGATTATGAAGCTCGGCGACCAGCCGGACTGGGATGTTCAGGTAATCCCGAGCGGAAGCGTGGCTCTGGACAACGCACTCGGAATAGGAGGTTACCCGCGTGGGCGCATCATCGAAATCTACGGACCGGAGTCCAGCGGAAAGACCACGCTGGCAATCCACGCCATAGCCGAGGCCCAGAAGGCCGGAGGAATCGCAGCGATGATTGACGCCGAGCACGCCTTCGACAGAACATACGCACAGGCTCTCGGAGTAAATCTCGACAGCCTTCTCATCTCCCAGCCTGACAACGGAGAGCAGGCCCTTGAGATTGCAGACAATCTCATCAGGTCAGGTGCCATCGACATCATAGTTGTCGATTCGGTGGCTGCCCTTACACCAAAGGCTGAAATCGAAGGCGAAATGGGTGACAACAAGGTCGGCCTGCAGGCCAGACTGATGTCACAGGCCCTGCGCAAGCTCACCGCCAGCATCTCCAAGACCAACACCTGCTGCATCTTCATCAACCAGCTGCGCGAAAAGATAGGCGTGATGTTCGGCAATCCTGAGACCACCACCGGAGGAAACGCCCTCAAGTTCTACGCCTCAGTGCGTCTGGACGTGCGCAGAATCACACAGCTCAAGGACGGTGACGAAGCTACCGGAAACCGCACCCGCGTAAAGGTCGTAAAGAACAAGATGGCTCCGCCTTTCAAGAAGGCCGAGTTCGACATCGTTTACGGTGAAGGCATCTCCCACGTATCCGAAATCTGTGACCTCGCTGTGGAGTACGACATCATACACAAGAGCGGAAGCTGGTTCAGCTACAACGGAGAAAAGATAGCTCAGGGTCTTGCAGCAGCAAAGCAGTTCCTCAAGGACAATCCTGAGTTCTGTGACGAAATCGAAGCCCTTGTCCGCGAGGCTCTTAAAGAGAATAAAGACTGATGGCAAAGATAATTCTGACAGGCGACCGTCCTACCGGTCGCCTTCACATAGGACACTATGTAGGGTCACTCCGCAGAAGGGTTGAACTTCAGAACAGCGGAGAGTTTGACAAAATCTTCATAATGATTGCCGATGCGCAGGCTCTGACCGACAACGCAGACAATCCCGAGAAGGTTCGCGAAAACATCCTCGAAGTGGCTCTCGACTACCTCTCTGCCGGTCTGGACCCGGAGAAATCGACAATCTTCATCCAGTCCCAGGTAAGCGAGCTCACCGAACTCACCTTCTTCTACAACAATCTGGTCACGGTACAGAGACTGCAGAGAAACCCTACCGTAAAGGCTGAAATCCAGATGCGCGGCTTCGCTGAAGGCGAGGCGGACAACAAAGCCGGCACTCCTGTGGGTTTCTTCTGCTACCCTATCAGCCAGGCAGCGGACATCACAGCCTTCAAGGCAACTACAGTGCCTGTAGGAGAAGACCAGGCTCCTATGATCGAGCAGACCCGCGAGATAGTCCACAAGTTCAACGCCACCTACGACAAGGTGCTGGTAGAGCCGGAAATCCTGCTTCCGGACAACGCAGCCTGCCTGCGTCTTCCGGGAACCGACGGCAAAGCCAAGATGTCCAAATCCCTTGGCAACTGCATCTATCTTTCCGACTCGGCCGAAGAAGTCAACGCCAAGGTAAAGACTATGTTTACAGACCCCGGACACCTGCAGGTCAGCGACCCCGGCAAGGTGGAAGGCAATACGGTATTCACCTACCTGGACGCATTCTGCAAGCCTGAGCATTTCGACAAGTTCGGCAGCTGCTTCACAGGGAAGAAGGTCAGCTTCGAGTTCCACAGTCTCGATGAGGTGAAGAACCAGTACCGCAAGGGCGGACTCGGAGATATGATGGTCAAGAACTTCCTCGCAGCCGTTCTCAACGACACTCTTGAACCGATAAGGGCACGCCGCAAGGAACTCGAGCACAACATCCCATATGTCTATGAGGTGCTGCGCAAGGGTTCGCAGGAGGCCTGCCGCGTTGCGGCTCAGACTCTTGCGGAGGTCAAAAGGGCAATGAAAATCAACTACTTCGACGAGGGAGTCCTCGACGAGCTGATAAAAAGACAGGAGGCGAAGTACGCTGACTAAGCGTTACTTCTCCTCCTCTACAGCTTTGTTGTAGCACTCGCGGCAGAGAGGCTCATAGATATCCTTCTCGCCGAGTACCACAAGGTCTTCGCTCTTGGAAAGGCGGTGCGAATGGTTGGCAAGATTGCCGCACTTCACGCAGATGGCGTGCACCTTCTGCACATCTTCAGCAATGGCCATAAGAGCAGGCATAGGGCCGAAAGGCTTGCCGAGAAAATCCGTATCCAGTCCTGCGATAATCACGCGCACTCCCCTGTTTGCCAGAGTCTGGCAGACTTCCACAATGTTTTCCCCGAAGAACTGGGCTTCGTCTATGCCTACGACCTGGATATCTTCAGGTATTTCAAGCATAAAGGCAGCATCGGTAATAGGGGTGGACTTCAGGCTGTGGAGGTCGTGGGATACGACTTCAACATCGGAATACCTGACATCGATGGTCGGCTTGAAGATGGCAATCTTCTGGTTCGCGAACTGGGCTCTTTTTAGCCTGCGTATGAGTTCCTCGGTCTTACCGGAGAACATTGAGCCGCAGATTACTTCTATGCAGCCCGATCTCTTGTGGTTTTCTGAAAACATTTGTAGATTTGTGTTTGTACTGCAAAAATAATAAAAAGAGTACTTTCGGCACAATGGAAACGACAGATATTATCAACGAATTGCGCGCGGAAATCGCAGCGCTCTCCGCACGAATCGATGAACTCGAAAAGCAGCTTGCCGATAATGAAGAACTTGCAGATGCAGTCGAGCCTGCAATGGACATCGAAGATGCTGCCGACACCGGTGCGGTCGCCGAAGCAGAACCGGCAGCAGCTCTGGACCTGGACATAGAGATTGACAAGCATGGAGCCTCTCCCCTGCCGGACCTTCACAATTTCCAGTGGATGACCGATATGCCGGGAAGCGAAGTTGCCAATATCATCAGCGGCATCTCCCTCAACGACCGCGTACTCTTTATCAATACTCTGTTCCGTGAAGACCCGGGGCTGTTCCAGAGTACCATCACATCCCTTAACGGAATGAAGTCGATAGAGGATGCTGTAGCCTGGCTGATAGAACGTTTCCCGGAGTGGAACCTGGGCTCTGAGGTGGTTTACAGATTTATGATGGCAGTACGCAGAAAGCTCAGATAGACTATGGCAGGAACGCTCTTTATCGTACCGACACCTGTCGGCAATCTCTCGGATATGACTTTCAGGGCAGTGGAAGTGCTGCGTAACGCTGACCTCATACTCGCGGAGGATACCAGGACCAGCTCTGTGCTGCTCCAGCACTACGGGATAAAGGGCAAACTGGTCTCACACCACAAATACAACGAGCATCAGAGCGTCGAAATGATTAAGGAGCGCATACTCGGAGGACTCAATGTCGCACTTGTCAGCGATGCCGGCACTCCCGGGATTTCCGACCCCGGCTTTCTGCTTGCAAGAGCCTGCGCTGCAGAAGGAATCGAAGTCCAGACACTTCCGGGTGCCACTGCCTGCATCCCCGCCTTAGTATCTTCCGGCCTGCCTTGCGACCGTTTCTGCTTCGAGGGTTTCCTCCCTCAGAAGAAAGGAAGGCAGACACTTCTCGAAACCCTGAAAACCGAGCCGAGGACTATGATTTTCTATGAATCGCCTTACCGCCTGCTCCATACCCTTGAGCAGTTTGTCGAAGTGTTCGGAGCGGAGCGCGAGTGCTCGGTTGCACGGGAAATATCAAAACTTCACGAAACCCACCACCGAGGGACTTTACAGGAACTGGTGAATTACTTCAATGAAAACGAACCGAAAGGAGAAATCGTCATCGTCCTCGCCGGAGCGCCTCAGCCAAAACGGCAGGAACACGTCAACAAATACAGAACGCAGGGTTAGTTCCACCTTCAAGGTAGGGGCCATAGCTCTGGTCTTCCTCATTCTGGGATATCAGATCTGCCTTTTCATCCAAAGGGCAGCAGTGATGCGCGTGGAAGCCAACCGCGACTCCCCCGATACCGTCTATGTCTATCTGGCACCGCCGAAAGATGGCGCCATTGCTCCTGAATCCGCCGCCGGCCCTGAAGCGGAGCCTGCAGAGAAATCGGCTCCGAAAGTGGCGAAGATTGAGCGCAAAGAGGCGGAGCACAGCCCGGTAGTGCAGAAAATGAGGGGGACCGGGCGCAAGGTGGAGAGCTTCCGTTTCAACCCCAACGAAGCCTCGCTGGAAGAGTTGCAGCGTCTGGGCTTTTCCGAAAAGCAGGCTCAGAGCATCATAAACTACCGTCTCAAAGGAGGTCGGTTCCACCGCGCGTCCGATTTCGCCAAGTCCTATGTGGTGGCGGACAGCGTTTTCGAAAGGCTGGAACCCTTCATAGACATACCCAAGCTGGATATCAACACCGCCGACTCGGCTGCTTTCGATGCCCTTCCGGGCATAGGTCCCTGGTTTGCAGCCAAAATGGTGGAGTACCGCAGCAGCCTCGGAGGCTACGGCAGCACCCGGCAGCTTATGGACATATACCGCTTCGACGAGGAGCGCTATGAGGGCATTGAAGACCTGATTTACTGCGGCAACCCCGCCACTCTGCCCCTATGGACTATGGATGAGCAGGCGCTTGGCAAACACCCGGCCATACGCAATTCGCGCACAGCCCGATCCATTGTGCTGTGGCGCAGCACTATGCCCCGGGAAAAATGGACTCTTGACGAGCTGCTGGCGGCCGGAGTTGTGGATGAAGGACAGTACACGAAACTCTCCCGCTGCCTCATCGCCCCTGCCGGCGCGGATGATGCTCCAGAATAGCCGCCTGCCAGGTAGCAGTATCGATATGCGTATAGATTTCGGTCGTGAGTATGCTCTCGTGGCCCAGCATTTCCTGGACCGCGCGAAGGTCCGCCCCGTTTTCCACAAGGTGGGTTGCGAAGGAATGCCTGAAGGTGTGGGGAGATATCTCCTTGGTTACGCCCGCCAGCAGAGCCTGCTTCTTGATCATTTTGAATATGGAAATGCGGCTGAGCTGCTTGCCGAAGCGGTTGAGAAAGGCAATATCCGAATATTGGGGCCCGTCAGGCTCCGGGCGCACGGCAAGCCACTGCCCGAATGCCTCGACAGCCGACTCCCCCATCGGCACCAGCCTTTCCTTGTCGCCCTTTCCAACTACCCGCACGAAGCCTTCCTCCAGAAAGACTTGGGATATACGCAGGGATGATGCCTCGCTGACGCGAAGTCCGCAGCCGTACAGGATTTCAAGAATTGCGCGGTCCCGGGCTCCGGAAGGAGTGCTTGTGTCCACGCTGTCGATGATGGCATTCACCTCTTCAACTGAAAGCACTACCGGGAGATAGCGGCCGAGTTTGGGGGCATCCACCTTGTCGCAAGGGTTGTCCTCCCTCTTTCCCTCCTTCACGAGCCAGTCGAAAAAGGATGTCAGAGAGCTGAGAAGCCGGGCCTGTGAGCGTTTGGAAAGCAGTTCCGAGCAGGATGCGAGATAGTCCGTAAGTTCATCGCTGCCCAGTCCTTCAAGGTCGGCGGCGAAAGGGGAAGACAGAAAGGCCTGCACATCACTGCAATATGCGCTTACCGTATTGGGGGACATAGCCCTCTCCACGCCCAGATAATAGGCGTAATCGTCCAACAGGCTGAGTCGGGTGAGGTCCATTGTGAATTATTTCAGCAAGAGAGTCGCCTCGTTCCAGGCGGTCTCGCGGAAGTACGAATTGAGAGTCGTCCTGCTTTCGGTAGGAATGTAGGTGCCAATGCCGCTGAAACGCTCTGCATCAATAGGGGTGGAGATAAAATATGGCGTGGAATTCTTATAGACAACCAACTGCTCAAGAGCCTGGTCAAGGGCCTGAAGTTCCGCCTCGCTTGCTCCCAGAGCCTTCACATAGTCCCTGAAGTCGAAATTGTATGTAAAGGAATAGTTGTAGCTCTGAACGCTCCAGGGGTTTACCTTCATCACCTCTTCCCTGTGAGCCTCAAAAATATCTTTGCTCACATCCGCAAGGGCCTGCATTTTCGAACAATCGTACAGCCCTATGGTGGCATAGCTGCCGGAGTTCGCGCACATATTGAAATAATCTTCGCAAAGTCCTACCAGGTCGGGATCTCCATCGGCAAACAGCCTTGCAGCCATATCGGGATAGTTGAAACCGTCGCTGATGACTTCGGTAGGAGATGCAACTATGTAGTCACACAAGTCTTTCAGTTCATAGGCGACCTCCACTCCGCCCATAAGGCAGGCGTCAAAGGCTATATAGTCCAGACGGAAAGGAATGGCATCGCGCAGCTGGTTTATGTCCAGGGACTTGCGGTTGCGGGAACTCCCGTCATACTGGGCGCCTATCCACGAAGGAGCTATGTTCATATCGATATTTTCTCCTGAATAATCACTCGGTATCCACCCGTTGCCGTGGGATGTAATGACAAGACCGTAATGATTGGACGGGAAACTCCTTCGTGCGGTTTCCATCACGGAGCGCATAAAGTCCGGAGTCATAGTATTGGCAAGAAGGTCGAAGGTGGCAAGAGTGTCCTTGCACACTACGCCTCCCCGGGTGTATAGCCGGTAGAGGACTGGGGCTGTTTTGGTAGTATAGTCGCCCCTGCGCTCAGCCGCGTGGGAATAGACGAGGACCACGTTCCTTTCATTGAAATACGGGATATCGCCCTGACAGAACTGTTCTATGTTCAGTGCAAGACTGCCGACAAGGTCATTGTAGCCTTCAGAGTAAAGTATCATTACCTTCTGATATCCAAGCCCGGGCACGGGCTCCCTGTCATACGGCAATCTGTTCCCGGAGTCCGGTAATGGCTCTGAGTTATCTGTGCAGGAAGCAAGGGCCACCGCACAAAGCACCGTCAGCAATATTGATTTCAAGTTCTTCATCCCGACAAAGATACGGAATAATGAAAAAAATTACTATCTTTGCGGCGCAAATAAAATCGCCCAGGCGGTTTTGGTGCAATGGGGTCCGGGAGACCGGACTGAGTAACACATTTTAACAAAAGCAACAAAAATGAAGCACATTGAACTTAACGGTCAGCTTCGTCAGGCTGGCAACAAGGCAGTAATCAAGGCCTTCCGCGCACAGGGACTCGTTCCTTGCAACCTCTACGGACTCGGACTCGAGAACGTACTTTTCACCGTTGACGCAAAGCAGCTCAAGACTGTCACCGACACTCCTTGCGCATACATCGTTGACCTCAACCTCGACGGCAAGAAGTACACCGCAGTACTCCACGAACTCCAGTTCCACCCTGTAACAGACGAATGCCTGCACGTGGATTTCCTCGCAGTAAATGAGGAGAAGCCTATCGCTATTGACGTTCCTATCAAGATTACCGGACACTCAAAGGGTGTGCAGCTCGGTGGTAAGTTCGTTCAGAACTCACGCACTCTTCGCATCAGCGCCCTGATGGCAAACCTTCCTGATGACGTTACCGTTGATGTTACCCCACTCGGCATCGGCGAGTGCATCAAGGCTGGAGACCTCTCTTTTGCAAATCTCCAGATTCTCTCAGACAAGAATATGATTATCTGCACAGTTCGCGCAACCCGCAACTCTTCTGCAGCCTAATCTTTCTGAATCACAATGGCTGGAGAGAGCTATCTCGTAGTCGGTCTCGGCAATATCGGACCTGAGTATGCTCACACCCGACATAATATGGGCTTTATGGTGTTGGATGCCTGGTCACAGGCATCCAATGCTGTTTTTACAACCCAGAGATATGGCGATGTGGCAAGTATTTCTGTCAAGGGCAGAAACATCTATCTGCTCAAGCCCTCAACCTATATGAATTTGAGCGGCAATGCAGTCAGATACTGGCTGCAGAAGCTCCCTGTGACAGAAGAAAGGCTGATTGTGATTTGCGATGACATCAACCTGCCTTTCGGCACCCTCAGGATGCGCAAGAACGGAAGCGATGGAGGCCACAACGGACTGAAGAACATTGCCGAAACCATAGGCACCACAGGCTATGCCCGAATCCGTATGGGAGTCGGCCACGACTTCTCCCAGGGAGCCCAAGTCGACTATGTGCTGGGCAATCTTTCCGAGGAAGAGCAGCAGCAGATGCCTCAGCTGTGCAAAAGCGTGATACAGGGCGTCATAGACTGGATTTTTGTCGGTGCGGACCGCGCAATGAACGTTCTCAATACCAAAAAGGCCCAAAAATGAAAAAATTCGGGTCAGTTCTTGCATAAAAATATTTTAATCATTACCTTGCACTCCGATAACACGCTTACAACTAATTAAGTACTACATTATAAACCATTAAAACCATCAAAAAATGAAAGAGCTTGTTGAAAAAATCAATGCTACAATCGCTGAGTTCCAGGTGAACGCAGAGGCTCAGGTTGTTAAGGGAAACAAGGCAGCCGGTGCACGCGCACGCAAGGCCGCTCTCGAACTCATGAAGGACCTTAAGGAGTTCCGCAAGGAGTCTGTAGCAGCAACAAAATAAAAAAATTCGAATTTTTTATTTTTTGTGCAACGAAACCGGAATACTCTGCATCTATAGAGCAGGTTTAGGTTTTAGTACACGTCATAGGGTCGATCGCCGTGAGGTCTCGGCCCTTGTTTTTTCTGGTAATGGGACTCAGAAGACAGTTGTTGTGCTTATCCCTGCTGCTGGCTTGCCTGCCGGCGGCAGCACAGCGCTATTGCCGCAAAGTCCCTGTAATTCTCGCCGAATTCGCTGACGAGCCCTTCACTATTTCCAAAGAACACGCTGATTCCATACTCAGGGTAACGGAAAGATATTTCTACGACCAATTGGGTCCTGAGGACAGCATCAAATTCACACTCGGACCCGTAGTAAGTCTGTCTTCCCGTCAGGACGGGTCAAATGTAGCTCTTGCTGTCAGCGAGGCCTGCAGGCTTGCCGACCCGGAATTCAACTTTTCGCATTTCGTTGCAAGAGGAAGCAATACACTGAACTGCGTATGCGTAGTCTTTTCCGGAAGCCGGATCTGGCCGCGTCAATACAGTCTCAGCGAAGAGAATGTCTTTCTTTCCCTTGACGGCAAAGAAATTGACGGCTATATGGCAATTCCGGAACTATTTGAAAATGAGCTCTTTGAGACCGGGATTATGTGTCACGAATACGGTCACGTCCTTGGGCTGTCAGACTATTATGACACTGACGGAGAGGGCAGCGGAGGCCTTGCCCAATGCTTGTGGGGCAGCATCAGCCCTATGGACAACGGGTTCAAGAACAATCATTCGCGCACGCCGGCGGGGTTCGGTGCCCCGGAGTACCACGAACTCGGACTCGGAATATGCGACACCCTGAAGCTGGGCCGCACCAATCTTGAACCGGTCTCCCTCAACCGCCGTTACCTGTGGTATCCGGCTGATGTCCCGGGAGAATACTGGCTGTTCGAATGCAGAAAGCAGAGCGGCTGGGACGAGTACATCGGAGGAGGCGGGCTTCTGGTTTACCACGCCGACAAATCCAAGAACAGGGCGGGCTATTCAACATACTACAACATTACTCTTACTGCTGAACAACGATGGGAGCGGAAGCAGGTCAATTGCCGTCCGGACCATCAGTGTATGGACCTTGTGGAAGCATTCCCGGGAGCGGACAGCGTGAACGCAGTATTTTTTCCTTACGGTGAGGGGCAGGTATTCGCCTCTGAAACAGACCCGGAATTCAGAGCCTGGAGCGGCAAAGCTTCCAACCTGGCCATCAGGGACATAAAGGTTGAAGCAGACTCTTCAGTAAGTTTCACAGTCATAGAGCCTATCCGCAACGGGAAAGAGTATGTGTTCCAGACCAGCGCCACCATCTGTTGGGAACTGGACGAAAGTCTGTTGGAAGAAACTGACAGCTGCGTTGTCAGCTGGCTCAGGGACGGAGTTGAAATAGTCCGGGAGCAAATCGCAAGCGGCAAGACCGGCAAGGCTTACCATACTTTGGATGGCCTTGAGCCCGGGACTCACTACAATATAGTGTTCTCCATCTACACCAAGGCAACGGTTTACTCTCTGGACAGGCATATCACCACCCTGAACAAAGACAGCAGAAACACTATTCCGTTCATTTTCCTCGGAGGTGCGGAAAGGAACGATGACGGCAGTTTCAAATTGGGCAGCAGCTTCCCTCTTTATGTATATAACTTCCTTGGAGCAGAGGAAATAAGATGGACCTTCAACGGGAAGGAGCCCAAACTCAACGACGAGGGCCTGTTTGTAGTCGAAGGCAACGGAACTCTCAGGGCTGAAGTCTTCTATGAGGACGGAAGCTGCGATATCATTGCCAAAGAAATTATTGCAAGATGAGAAGGATACCTTACATAGCGGCTTTGCTTGCCCTGCTCGTACTCCCCGTGGGATGCGAGCCGCAAACGGTTTACACTCCCGAGTTCCTCACCGACAGCACACTCAGGATGGAAGTGGGCAAACAGGAGATACTCACCTACAATCCCATCACCTGCCAGACAGCGCTGAATCTGCACCGCTGCGAATTCAGGATGCATACCGACAATATGTCGGAATACTTCATCATACGCTTCAGTTCAATGCCTTCCGAAGAAGGTGAAAGCGTAACTGTCGAGAGTCTTGTCTGGACCAACCCGTCCGGAACCGACCAGACAAGAAAAAACATCACCCTCGAAGTCGTGAAACTCGAGGGTGACATAGCGTGGCTGTGGAACAGCCGTGAATCGATCAGAATGACAGTGCGATGCCGATGAAGTCCTCAGCCTTGAGGGCAGCGCCACCGATGAGTCCACCGTCGATATCCTTCTGAGCAAAGAGTTCCTTGGCATTTGAAGGTTTGCAGGAACCGCCATAGAGAATGGTGGTCTCCTCTGCGACCTCAGCTCCGAACAGACCTGCGAGGGTCTCGCGGATGAAGGCGTGGATTTCCTCAGCCTGAGCGGAAGTGGCGGTCTTGCCTGTTCCGATTGCCCAAACCGGCTCATAAGCGATAACGATGTGCTTCATATCCTCGGCGGTGAAGTGTGAGAGCACGTTCACTGTCTGAGCCTTGCATACATCGAAATGCTTTCCGGCTTCCCTCTCCTCAAGGTTCTCGCCTACGCAAAGGATGACATCAAGTCCGTTTGCAAGCGCAAGTTTGGTCTTCTCGACGAGTTTCTCATCCGTCTCTCCATAATACTGGCGGCGCTCTGAGTGACCGAGGATGGTGTACTCACAGCCCACGGATGCGAGCATTGCAGCAGAAACCTCTCCTGTGTAAGCACCCTTCTCCTTGTCTGCGCAGTTCTCGGCAGAAAGAGCAACAGGAGTGCCCTTTACTACCTCAGCAACAGGATAGAGGTGGGTGAACGGGGTTGCAATGATAAGTTTGACGTCAGCAGGGACCTGTGCGGCACCTGCAACAACAGCCTTTGCGAGCTCGATGCCCTCCGGAACTGTAGTATTCATCTTCCAGTTGCCGGCTACGATGTGTTTTCTCATATTACTTGAAGTGTTTGTACTATGTTTTCTGTTTGCGGCGCAAATTTACGCAATTAATTGTTAAATTTGTAAGCATTTATAAAAACATACGATGAAGAATTTTGTAGAAGAACTTACCTGGAGGGGAATGATTCACAATATCACTCCGGGGACGGAGGAAGCTCTGGCAAAAGGACCAATGAGCGCTTATGTAGGAATTGACCCTACAGGGGACTCCCTCCATATCGGGCACCTCGTCAGCATTATGATACTCAAGCATTTCCAGGCGTGCGGCAACAAGCCTTTCGCACTCGTGGGAGGTGCCACCGGAATGATCGGAGACCCTTCGATGAAGAGTCAGGAAAGGAATCTGCTGGACGAGCAGACCCTCGCGCACAATGTGGAATGCATCAAAGCCCAGCTTGCACGCTTTCTGGATTTCGATTCCGATGCGCCCAACAAGGCCGAACTCGTAAATAACTACGACTGGATGAAGGACTATACCTTCATCAATTTCACCCGTGACATAGGAAAGCTCATTACGGTAAACTATATGATGAGCAAGGATTCCGTGAAAAAGCGCCTTTCACGTGATTCTTCCGAAGGAATGTCCTTCACAGAATTTACCTACCAGCTGCTTCAGGGCTATGATTTCCTCTACCTCTATGAGAACAGAGGCGTGAAGCTGCAGCTCGGAGGAGCAGACCAGTGGGGCAACATCACCACCGGTACCGAACTTATCCGCCGTACCTGCGGAGGCGAGGCTTATGCCCTCACCTGCCCTCTCATCACCAAGGCTGACGGTGGCAAATTCGGAAAGACCGAGAAGGGCAATATCTGGCTTGACGCCGAGCGTACCAGCCCTTACCAGTTCTACCAGTTCTGGCTCAATGTGTCTGACGAGGATGCTGAGAAATATATCAAAATCTTCACTATGCTCGACCGCGAAACCATTGAGAGCGCAATTGCCGAGCATCGCACGGATCCCGGACGCCGCACCCTACAGAAACTTCTTGCAGAAGAAGTTACAAGGATGGTTCACGGACAGTCCGAGCTTGACAACGCAATCCGTGCCTCACAGATGCTCTTCGGAAAGGCTACTGCCGATGACCTTCGCAGTCTCGACGAGAAGACCTTCCTGGCTGTGTTTGACGGGGTGCCTACCTTCGATGTGCAGAAGGAGAAACTTCCTATGGGCATACTCGATTTTCTCGCAGTGGAGACCCGGGTATTCCCTTCCAAGGGTGAGGCCAGAAAGATGATTCAGGGCAACGGATTCTCCATCAACAAGGAGAAGATGAACGACATCTCCCGCACAGTCACAGAAAGCGACATCATTGACGGCAAGTACATACTCGTACAGAAGGGCAAGAAAGATTACTTCATCATCAACATCAAATAGTTATGGAAGGACAGTCAACAAGACAGCTCAAGGTCGCAAGGGAACTCCAGAGGTACCTTGCAGAGATTATCCGGAGCCGTGGAATGGCTGCTTTCGGAGGCGCTATGCTGACGGTCAGCGAGGTACGCATCAGCCCGGACCTATCCATAGCCAAGGTCTATGTTTCCGTATTCCCTTCCGACAAGCAGAAGGAAGTGATGGAGACCCTCGAGCAGGAGAAAAAATCCATCAGGGGCGAACTCGGGAGGCAGGTTGCCAAGCAGCTCAGGATAGTGCCCGAGCTCGATTTCTATCTCGACAGCTCGCTCGATTACGCTGAGCACATTGAACAGCTGCTTAAAATGTAGTCCATTTGAGCGTCTGGGGCAAAATAGCGGGCAGATATCTCTTTTCCGGAAAATCCGGCAGCGTTACGGGCTGGATTTCCGGAATCAGTGCTGCCGGTATGGCTGTAGGGTCCGCCGCGCTCATCATCATACTTTCCGTTTATAACGGCTTCGACTCAATCATCCGGGAAAACCTGAAAAACAGCGATCCCGATTTTCTGATACGCCCGGTTGAAGGCAAAACTTTCAACTGCAATACAGCTGATTTCGACAGAATTGCTGCACTCCCCGGAGTCACAGACTGCTACCCTATTCTGGAGGAAATGGTTGCAGTGCGATACAGGGGCAATCAGGCAATAGCCAAAGTCCGGGGACTGGATGCTGCATACGAATGCAGTGTGAGTTCCTCTCTTGCCTCAGAGCTTGGTATCAGGACAGCCTTTTTCGACGAGCTAGAACTGTATTATCCTTCCAGAAATTCGGAAATCTCGATGATTAACCCCGAGGCCTCGCTGAGAAGCATCAGCCTGAGACCCAGGCAGGTGGCAAGCATCGAAGGGAACTGTGTCATATTGCCTATGGCCAAAGCCCGCGAACTGCTGGACTGCGGAAGCGAAGTAAGCGCCTTCGAAATACGCTGCGATGCGGGACCGGGACCTTCGCTCAAGCAGATCAACGCCCTGCTCGGGGCGGATTTCGAGGTTTTGGACAGAATCATGCAGCAGCCGGCACTCTACAAGATGATGACTTACGAAAAGGCTGCTATATTTTTGATTCTGATGTTTGTGGTGCTGATAGTGGCCTTCAATATCTACGGCTCGCTTTCTATGCTCATTATCGAGAAAAAACAGGACAGGGCTACCCTGCGCAGCCTCGGTGCCGGGCCTCAGATGATAAAGCGTATCTTCCGTACGGAAGGTTGGATGATAACCTGGACGGGTGCAGCCGCAGGACTGCTCATAGGCATTGCGGTTGTGCTGCTTCAGCAGCATTTCGGCTTCATTTCAATGCCCGGCAACGGTATGATGGAGGCTTATCCCGTGAAGCTCAAGCTTACGGACATTCTGCTTACGGCAGCAGGCGTTGGCCTGATAGGTGCACTGGTTTCGGCAATAGGAATTAAAAATATCGACAAATATGAAGATTAAAAGAATGATGACAGCGCTCGCAGTCCTTTGCTGCGTAGCTGCCTGGGCCCAAACGGAAGGAGGCATCAGCGAAGAGTTGCTGACTCAAATCCGCAAGGGGTACGAGAACAATGCTGCCGACAAGGCAATACGCAATGCACTCAATACCACCTCGCTCAATGTTCTGGCAGAAAATGCCGAAAACCAGGCGATGATGGACACCCATTTCTCGGACAAGGTCCCTACCAAGGGAATTACCAACCAGAAACAGTCCGGAAGGTGCTGGCTGTTCACAGGGCTTAACGTGCTGCGTGCCGCAGCCATCAGCACGCACAATATGGGCGAATTCCAGTTCTCCCAGAGCTATTGTTTCTTCTATGACCAGCTCGAGAAGGCCAACCTTTTCCTGCAGGCCATCATAGACACTCGCAAACTGCCTCTGGATGACCGCAAAGTTGACTGGCTGCTCAGCAACCCGCTCAGCGACGGAGGCACCTTCACCGGAGTTGCCAATCTCGTGATGAAATATGGAGTGGTGCCTGCCGAGGTGATGCCGGAGTCTTTCATAGCGAACAACACTTCTGCCCTTTCTGGCCAGCTCAAGACCCTCCTGCGTCAGGACGCGCTTAAACTGCGCGGAGCCAAAACCGACAAGCAGTCCGCAGGTATGAAGGTGGAGATGCTGAGCGAAATATACCGCATACTCTGCCTTGCCTACGGAGAGCCGCCGAGGGAATTCGAATGGAGCCTGTACGATGCTTCCGGAGAGTTTGTGAGCCACAAGACCTATACTCCGCAGGAGTTCTACAACGAATTCGTAGGATTCGATTTGAACCGGGGCTATGTGATGCTGATGAACGACCCTTGCCGGGAGTACTACAAGACCTATGAAATCGAATATGACCGCCACCTCTACGACGGAGACAACTGGCTCTACCTCAACCTGCCTATGGACAGGATAAAGGAAATCGCCATTGCTTCCATCAAGGGAGGGGACGCTATGTATTTCAGCTGTGATGTGGGCAAGTTCCTCAACCGCAAGAACGGAACTCTGGACCTTGCCAATTACGACTACGAGTCGCTGCTCGGTGTGGAATTCACTATGGACAAGAAGCAGAGAATCAGCACCCACGCCAGCGGCTCTTCCCACGCAATGACACTGATTGCCGTGGACATCAGGGACGGAGAGCCTGTGAAGTGGATGGTGGAAAACAGCTGGGGCCGTGAGAGCGGCTACAAGGGCTGCCTGATTATGACAGACGAATGGTTTGACGAATATATGTTCCGCCTCGTTGTGGAGCGAGACTATATCCCTGAGGACCTCAGGGGCTATCTTGAACTCAAGCCGGTAATGCTCCCTGCCTGGGACCCTATGTTCCTTCCTGAAGAATAGAGATGAGACTGTTTTTGATTGACGGCCACGCCCTGATTTTCAAGATGTATTATGCCTTTCTGGGCAGGCCTATGATAAATACCAAGGGGCAGGACACTTCCATAATCTATGGTTTTACCAAATACCTCCTCGACCTGGTTGCCAGGGAAAGGCCTACCCATATTGCAGTAGCCTTCGACCCTCCGGGAGGGACCTTCCGCAACCAGCTGTATCCCCAGTACAAGGCGAACCGTGCGGAGACACCTCAATTGGTAATAGATGCACTTCAGCCTCTCAGCGATATTGTCAAGTCGCTGGGCATTCCTGTCCTGATGGTAGGCGGTTTCGAAGCTGATGATGTAATCGGCTCAATGGCCAAACGCAGCGCGGAGGAAGGAATGGATGTCTATATGGTGACACCGGACAAGGATTACGGACAGCTCATCGAAGACCATATTTTCCAGTACAAGCCGGGCAAAGGCGGAAATGAGAAGGAAGTTTATGGTCCTGCCGAACTCTGCGCAAAGTACAAAATAAGCAGCCCGTCGCAGATTATCGATATGCTTACCCTTTGCGGGGATGCATCGGACAATGTGCCGGGCGTACAGGGAGTGGGCCCTGTAGGTGCAGCCAAACTGCTGGGCAAATACGGAACAGTCGAAAATATCTACGCCCATCTCAGCGAACTGAGTGCCAAGCAGCAGGAGATGTTCAAGGCAGCGCTGCCGCACATCAGCCTTTCCAAGCAGCTGGTCACTATCAAGACTGACATTCCTCTTATGGTCAGCGCTGCTCAGATGAAGATGAAAAGCGAAGTTGGTCCGGAGATCCTCGGTTATATAGACGAATACGAAATGCGTTCGCTCAAGAGGGTTCTCGCTTCAATTTGGAAACTGCCGGCAGTCAGAATTGCACCTGCACCGCAAACCCATACAACGGATACGGCAGATGAGCTGATGCCTGAAATTGCCGAGGCTCCGGTATGCGAGCACCTCAGCTACAGCGAGAGCGATGCTGCCGGTGTCATTGCCGATGCAAAGCAGAAAGGCAGGCTCTCGATAGTGGCAGATACCGATATGATTACGGTATCCACCGACAGCCTCAGCTATGCGGGCAAGTCTTCGGAGTTCAAGGAAATCCTTGAGGATGAAAGCATTGGCAAATGCGGCTATTCGCTCAAACGCCAGATGAACATACTCGCATCGCAGGGCATTGAAATGAAAGGCAGGCTTCTGGATGTGGAACTTATGCATTATATCCTGAACCCTGAGCGCAGCCACCAGCTCGAAGCGCTTGCGAAGCAATATCTCGGAGTGGAGTTGTCTCCTGCTCAGGCTCCGGCCCAGGTGCTTTCGCTATTCGACCAGACGGAGGAAAGCAACTGCCGCCAGAGTAAAGCCAATGAGGCGGTTGCTATCTTTATGCTTGCGCAGAAACTGGATCAGGAGCTTGCGGGCGGCCGTGAAGCAGAGCTGTATGATAAAATTGAAGAGCCTCTGCTGCATGTGCTTGCGCGTATGGAGCAGGCGGGCGTACGAATTGACCCGAGCTGTCTTAACGAATTCGCAGAAGGCCTTCGCAAGCGAATGGCAGAAAAGGAGGCGCTTGTACGGGAAATCGCCGGTAACCCGGCTTTCAATGTCAGCTCGCCCAAGCAGGTGGGAGAACTGATTTTTGAGAAACTGAAGCTCGACCCTAAGGCCAAGCGTCCCGTCAAGGGCAACTGGCCGACTGACGAAGAGACGCTTCTGGAACTCTCTGACCGCAGCCCCGTCATTGAAGCCATACTGGAGTACAGGGGAATGAGGAAGTTGCTTTCGACCTATATCGACCCTCTCCCAGGCTATATCAGCCGCACGGACGGACGGGTGCATACCACTTTCAATCAGGCACTTACCTCTACGGGACGCCTGAGCAGCTCCAACCCTAACCTGCAGAATATCCCGGTACGCACGGAGGAGGGTCGCGAAATCCGCAAGGCCTTCACCGCCCCTAAGGGAAGCGTGATAATGTCCGCCGACTACTCGCAGATTGAGCTGCGCCTTATGGCCCATTTCTGCGCGGACGAGCATATGATAGAAGCCTTCAAGGCCGGGCAGGATGTGCACAGCGCTATGGCTGCGAAGATATTCCACAAGCCTCTCAAGGATGTAAGCGCTGAAGACAGGCGCGTTGCCAAAACCGCGAACTTCGGCATTATGTACGGCATCTCCGCCTTCGGCCTTTCGCAAAGGCTGCGCTGCTCGCGTTCCGAGGCATCCCGCATCATTGAGGACTATTTCGCCTCATTCCCGAGCATACGGGGCTTCCTTGACTCTACGCTCGAAAGCGCACGCAAGACGGGATATGTCGAGACTCTGTTCGGACGCAGGCGATATGTGCCGGACGTGAATGCCAACAACGGCAATGTGCGCGCTATGGCCGAAAGGAATGCCATCAACGCTCCTATTCAGGGCACCGCGGCGGATATCATCAAACTGGCGATGATAGGAGTGGACCGCGCCCTTCGCGAACAGGGGCTCAGGAGCCGGATGGTGCTGCAGATACACGATGAACTGATGCTCGAGGTTCCTAACGAGGAGATTGAGCCTGTAAAGAGAATACTTATGGAACAGATGGAGAATGTGGTCTCCCTCAAAGTTCCTCTAACCGTTGAATGCAATTATGGCAAGAATTGGCTCGAAGCCCATTGATGAACTGGTGAGGCGTGCGATTATCGGAGACGGCACAGCCTTCACAGCCCTGTGGGACACCAACATAGACAGTTTGAAGTCCTATTTGAAGTCACTGCTCAAGAATATGGACGACTTCTACATTGATGACATCTGTTCCCGCAGCTTCGAAAAGGCATTCCGCCAAATCAGCAGCTACGACCCTTCCCGGAGCCAGTTCTCCACCTGGCTCCGCAAGATTGCACACAATACTGCTATGGATGTGGTTGCCGCCGAGAACCGGGCTATGGGAGAGATGGTATCCATTGACGGCAAGGGTCAGGAGGCCGTTGGCGAAAACATAGAAGACCAGATTGACTCCCCTCTCGAGTCCATAATTCGCAACGAGGACGAGGAGCAGACCAACAAATACATAGACGGACTTCCTGAACTGTACAGGGAGGTTGCCCGCAAGAGGCTAATCGAAGGCCTCCAGTACAAGGAGATAGCAGAAGAACTTGGAATGGAGTTGAACACGGTCCGCACCCGAATCAGAAGGGCAAAGGGACTGATAGAGAATATGAAAAATGAACAGGATTCCTGAGAAAGCGCTTTTTGAGAAGGCCTGCACACTGTACGCGGAGTGGAACACCAGAATAAATGTTGTGTCCCGCAAGGACATAGACAACCTGTATGAGCACCATATACTGCATTCCCTGGCAATATGGCAATACCTTCAGGAAAGCGGGCAGCTCAGGGACGGCCTGCGCATTCTGGATGTCGGCACCGGAGGCGGTTTCCCTGGCATTCCGCTTGCGATGATGATGCCAGGCTGCGAGTTTATCCTTTGCGATTCAATCGGAAAGAAGGTTAAGGTTGCTCAGGCGGTTGCGGACGGACTCGGACTGGAAAATGTGCACTGCGTAAATGCAAGAGCTGAAAGTATTGAGGGACAATTCGACTGGGTGGTTTCGAGGGCTGTGACATCCCTGGACTGCTTCTATCCTTGGGTAAAAGGCAAGTTCACCGAAGGCATTCTCTATCTCAAAGGAGGAGATATAGTCGAAGAAATCTCACAAATGTGCCGAAAATGCAAGGTGGACCCGTCTAAAGTATCAGCCTGGGCAATAAATAATTGGCTTGATGACGAATATTTCTCCGAAAAATTTGTAATTCAAATAAGAAAAAACTAACTTTGCCCTCCCAATTGCGAAAATTAAAAAAGTAAAGATATGAAAAGGACATTCCAACCATCAACCCGTAAGAGAGTCAACAAGCACGGATTCCGCGAGCGTATGGCAACAGCCAATGGACGCCGCGTACTTAACGCACGCCGTCGTCACGGCCGCAAGAAGCTCACCGTTTCTTCAGAGGACCGCTGGTAATCCGGCAACTTTCCCAAGGAACTAGACTAAAGAGGCTGTTATATGCCTCTTTTTTTGATTTAATATGACACGTACCAAAACCCTGACGATAGCCTTGATGCTATTCGCCTTCAGCGCCACCGCACTGAGTGCGGATTATGAGCGCACCTTGAGAGTGGACTATATCTTCTCCGGAACCGCCACATCCACTGAAATCGCCGTATGCGAGCTTTCTTCCTTCGACGGCTGGGCCGGACGCAGGCACAATATGGACAGCGTCCCTCTCAGAGGCAACGGACAGATTGTGATGAGGGACGCACAGAGTCTGGAGCTGCTCTATATGACCTCCTTCTCCACCCTGTTTCAGGAGTGGCAGTGCACAGAGGAGGCAACCAGACTCAGAAAATCCTTTGAGAATGTATTTCTGCTCCCGATGCCGCACGAAAAGGCAGTGGTAAGCGTTACCCTTTTCGGTTTCAAGGGAGAGATTACCGCCGAGTTCGAGCATACCGTTGACCCGTCCGACATACTTATCCGCCAAAGGCCGGTCAGCGAAGTTCCTTACCGCGAACTGCTGGTGAGCGGCTCTGCGCAGGATTGCATTGATGTAGCCATTGTTGCCGAAGGCTATACAGCTGAAGAGGCGGAACTATTCTATCAGGATGCCGGCATTGCAATGAATGAAATCCTCTCACACGAGCCGTTCCGGGCGCTTCGCGGGCATTTCAATTTCATTGCGGTGGCTCCCGCATCCAAGCATAGCGGAGTGAGCGTACCTTCCGAAGGGATATGGAAGGAGACTGCAGTGGGCGCTTCGTTCGACACCTTCTACACTGAGCGCTACCTTACCACTCTGCACCTTTTCAAACTGCACGACCTGCTTGCGGGACTGCCTTACGAGCATATCATCATACTTGCAAATACCGAAACCTATGGTGGGGGCGGGATCTACAATTCCTACACTCTCACCACTACCCACAATCCTTATTTCCGTCCTGTGGTAGTGCACGAGTTCGGGCACAGTTTTGCGGGTCTGGGCGACGAGTATTACTACGATGACCAGTATTCGGAGCAGTACTATCCGGGAATCGAGCCTTGGGAGCCGAATATCACAACTCTTGCCGACTTCCCTTCCAAGTGGCAGCACCTTCTTTGCTGTGAGCCGGAGCGGGATGCTTTCGAGACGGATTCGCTTGACCTGGAGGCTTTTGTGCCGACCGCGCCGGTGGCAGACCTGTGGAAACAGATTGCCGGAGGAGCCGACCCGGCATCCTTTGTGGGCATATATGAAGGCGGCGGCTACCAGTCCAAAGGTGTATATCGCGGCTATCCGGACTGCAGGATGAAGACCAATGCGGCTCCGGTGTTCTGTCCGGTGTGCCAGGATGCAATCCGACGCCTGATTGAGTTCTACCTTTGAGAAAAAAGAGTATATTTGCAAAGGAAAGATTATCCTTAAACAACAAATATTATGTACGACGAGTTTGATTCAACAAAGTACAAGTGCGGCGTTTGCGGCTACGAGTACGACCCTGAGAAGGGAGATCCAAGCCAGGGTATCTATCCCGGAACACCATTCGATGAACTTCCTGCCACTTGGAAATGTCCTAAGTGCAAAATGCCTAAGAAGGTATTCGAAGCGGTTAAGTAATCGCTGATATTCGATTGAAAAACGCCCCTCACGCATGTGAGGGGCGTTTTTTGGTTTTATCCTCAACTATCCGGACAGGCCTCCGCCGAATTCAATTGATGCCGCTTTTCCTGTAGTCCGTGCGCAAAATCGCCCTTCCTGCGCACGAAATTTAAGCAAAAATTGTATCTTGCGGAAAATTTACAGCTATGAGTACTTTAGGTAATATTCTTTGGTTCCTTCTGGGCGGATTCATCCTCGCCATCTACTACGCAGTATTCGGACTTTTGATGTGCATTACCATTGTGGGCATCCCTTTCGGAGTGCAACTGTTCAAACTTGCGGGTCTTTCTCTATGCCCTTTCGGCAAGGATGTGGAGATAATGTCAAACACCGGCTGTCTGCCTGTGGCGTTCAACATTCTGTGGATTATTACCGGCTGGTGGGAAATTGCCATCCTGCATATAGTACTGGGTCTTCTCTGTGCCATTACCATCATCGGCATTCCTTTCGCCAAAGCTCACTGGCGGCTTCTGAAACTCAGTTTCCTCCCATTCGGTTCCTCAAGATAGGTCCAAAAGTTTTACCCTCACATTTTAAACTTATTACTTATGAAAACTTTTGGAGAATCGGAGAGAAGGTGCGAAGCCACTTTTTTGAATGCCGGACCATTCTGGCATGCATACACTTCCGGTAAGAACACCCCATTGCTATTTGCAGAAGAAGCCGACTTTGCCTTTGTGATGAATGTCATAGCCAGGGCAAAACTGGAGTATCAGGATGTGGTCATTCTTGCTTTTGAGGTGATGAACAATCATTTCCATTTCGTCTTATGTGCCCAGGAGGCGCAGGTGAGTCCGTTTTGGGACTCTATCCGCAAAAGGCTGAAGCGGTATTATCCGGACATAGTGTATGCCGACCTTTCATACAAGAGAATTGACTCTCTCAACTCCTTGCGGAACAATATTGCCTACACCCATCGCAACGGTTATGTTGCAAACCCGGACCACACGCCTTTTAGTTATCCTTGGGGAACCGGGCGATATTATTTTCTGGATGCCCCTGCAGGAGTGCCATACTCTACTGTCAGCGATCGTGAATCCAGAGCGATGTTCCGCAGCCGTACACCGGAAATGCCGGATGATTGGCTGGTTACACACTTCGGAACAACAAGAACAGAATCTTCGCAGCCTCTGGGCTACATCTCCCCGGCATCTTATTGTGCATTACGCTTCGGTATGGCTATGTTCCGCGACGCCCATCATTATTACTCTGCAGTCAGCAAGAATGTCGAGGCGTATAGTGGACTGGCAGCAGAGATAGATGACGGAGAGTTTCTTACCGATACTGAGATGTTTTCCCAAATCAGCAATATTTTGCGAAATCAATATCAGGGGCTGAGCCTGAGAAATCTCTCAAGAGCACAGAAGTTCGATCTTGCCCGTACTCTCCGCTATGAGTTCCGATCGTCCAATGACCAAATCCGGCGCCTGCTCGCTTTGACCAAGTATGACATTGATGCCATATTCCCATTGACCGCCGGAAAGTAGTCTGCCCTCAACCGGGTCGGAGTCTTTCTTCAGTAGTCCGTGCGCAAAAACGCCCTTCCTGCGCACGGATGACGATTTATCTGCGGTCCGTGCGCAAAAACGCCCTTCCTGCGCACGGATTGCTGTTTTTTCGCGGTTGGTGCGCAAAATCGCCCTTCCTGCGCACGGAATAGGTGGACGGGGGAATCTGAGATGCACGAGTAGGCCGGGCAAGTCGGAAAGGAGGGGTCTGCCGGCGTTGGAGAGAGTCGGAAGAGAGCCGGGAGAGAGTCGGAAACTGAAAAACGCCCCTCACGAGTGTGAGAGGCGTTTTTGGCGGTGCGGAAGGGGTTCGAACCCTCGACCTCCGGCGTGACAGGCCGGCATTCTAACCAAACTGAACTACCGCACCTTTTGTGGTACTTCCGTTAGAAGCGGATACAAAGGTAATCATAAAATTTTAATCCGCAATAACCCTACCACAAATTTTTACAAAAAAATTACTTTTCAGGCTTCAATTCCCTCTCACCGAGCAGGCAGCGGGCCTCAAGAGGGTCGTTGGTGGTAATCATATCCACTCCGAGTCGGAACATAGCCTCCATATCCTTTGATTTATTGACCGTCCAGACATTCGCCTTAAGGCCTTCCGCGTGCAGGTCGGAGACCAGCTTCGGGCAAAGCTTATAGAGATAAATCCAGTAGTCAAGCCCCTCGAAACCGGCCTTGCGGGCCTCAGCGGCACCTATCCTGGTAAAAGGATTCATAGAAAGGAACTGCACATTGAATCCCGGGTACTTTTCCACGATACGGTCGCAGGCAAAGCGGCTGAAACTGATGAAACAAATGCGCTGAGGATCATACAAACCTGCCTGACGGATAATTTCCATACTGCTGTCCACAAGCCTGGCAGTCAGTTCATCGGTCTTCTGCTCCTTGAACTCAAGTACCAGTACTGTCCGGCTCTTGCTACCCTGCTCAAGATACTCGGCAAGTGTAGGCAGTTTCTCGCCGTTAGGCAAAGGGTACTGCACCAGTTCTTCGTAGGTATGCTGCGCTATTACCATCTTCTTGGGGCCATATTCCTTGTCGTGATTTGCTACTACAACTCCGTCAGAAGTCAGCTGCACGTCAAACTCACTGCCCCAGAAGCCGGCCTGCTGTGCTGCCCGGAGCGCTCCTATGCTGTTCTGCGCATAGCCCGCCTGCTCACAGTCCCAAAAGCCGCGATGGGCAACCACTGCAACATCTCCTGCCGTATCCGCAGTCCGGGAAGCTACTCCGCAGGAGCTGATGACCAAAGCCGAAATGGCCAACAAAGTGAAATGCTTTTTCATTTTCTTCATTTATTTATTGCCGCAAACATAAGCATTTTTTGCACACGAAGGGTATTTTTTAATTAAATTTGCCTATGCGCAAATTGATAACCACCGCGGCAGCTGCCGCCCTGACTCTTGCTCTGAGTCTTGTATGCACGCGCTCAAGCGCCCAAATTACAAAGGAAGTTGTAGAGCAGAATCCTTACCTCACTGCAGGTGTTCACCATCCTTACATTGTTCCCGAGATCCACGACACCCCGGCTCCGAAAGGCTTCAAGCCTTTCTATGTGACCCATTACGGGCGCCACGGTTCGCGTTACCAGACCTCCGACCGATTCTACCGCAAGAACACCCCTTGGCTGGTGGAGCTCGGACAGAATGGGCTTCTGACCGAAAAAGGAGAGAAGCTCCGCGATGAGATGATATGGCTCCAGCAGGAACATAAAGGTGCGGAAGGCACCCTCACCGCCCGTGGAGGCTTCGAGCAGCAGGGTGTAGCCGAAAGGCTGTACGACCGCTGTCCCGAAATCTTCAGGCAGAAAGACCGCAAGGTTGTCACCAGCCGCTCCACCAATGTACATCGCGTGATTCAGTCTATGGGCAACTTCAATCTCGGTCTCAAAGGGCGCCAGCCTGACCTTGTGATGACCCAGCTCACCGGTGACCGTTATTGGGATGTGCTCTGCCACAGCACCAAGGGCATAGAGCGCCCGGAAAAGGCCAGGATGAACGAAGTGCTTGACTCCCTTTATGGAGTCTATCAGGCACAGCTCCATCCGGAGGATTTCTTCACCGACTTAGAGGCAGTGAAGGAACTTACCGGCAAAACGGCAGCCGCCTTCGAATACAATCTCTTCGTAGCCACCCATATACTCAAGACTATGGACGATATCGAAGGCCACGACCCGCTCTCCCTCTTCTCCACTGACGACCTTGTAGCTTGCGGACGCCTGTACAACTGCGAGCTCATTACCTGGTTCATCCACAGCAAAGAAGGAGGAGTATGCATAGATACCGCGGTAGGCCGTCCGATAATAAGGGATATGCTGCGTACCGCTGACCAGGCCATCGCAGGCAATGACCATTGCGCCGATTTCCGCTTTGGCCACGATTCGGGCGTTGCTCCCCTGCTCTGCCTGCTGGAAGTTGGCGACTATGCGAAGAACCTGCACATATGGGAAGCCCCGGACGAGTGGCCTGCCTACAGGAACTTATGTATGTGCACCAATGTTCAGCTGATTTTCTACCGCAACCGCAAGGGCGAAGTGCTTGTGAAAGTGCTGCACAACGAGCAGGAAGTGCTCGTAGGACCTTCCTGCCCTGTTTATGAAGGCCCATACTACAGATGGGAGGATATGAGAGCATATTTGGAGTCGAGATTGACAGACATTTAGCATAAAATGACTAAATTTGCGGGTTATGAAACCAACACTTCTTGTACTTGCTGCCGGAATGGGCAGCCGCTATGGTGGACTCAAGCAGATGGACGGACTCGGACCATCAGGCGAAACCATCATCGATTATTCAATCTATGACGCAGTCCAGGCCGGATTCGGCAAGGTAGTCTATATTGTCCGCGAGTATTTCCGCGAGCAGATGGAACAGACCGTGCGCCAGAAATATTCATCAGTAAAATGCCTTGACGGCAGTCCGCTCGAGTTCCAGTTCGTCACCCAGGAACTTGACAAAATCCCCGAAGGGTTTACCCTCAATCCGGAAAGGCAGAAGCCTTGGGGCACCGCTCACGCAGTGCTTATGGCAGCTCAGGCCATTCACGAACCTTTTGTGGTAATCAACGGAGATGACTTCTACGGAAAGGAGTCCTTCAGGATTGCAGGTGACTGGTGCCGTGCACACGAAAACAGCAAGGGCGTCTATGCTATTGTGGGATTCGAGGTCGACCACACCCTTTCCGAGACCGGCGGTGTTTCCCGCGGAATCTGCGCTTATGATGCCCAGAACCATCTTACCGATGTTGTCGAGCACCATAATGTGATGTTCGATGCGGACGGAGTGCTTCGCGGAGACAACTCCATCACCGGAGAGCGTCACGAGCTCCAGCCTAAGGACCTCTGCTCTATGAATATGTGGTGCTTTACCCCTGACTATTTCAAGGCCAGCGCCGATATTTTCGTAAACTTCCTGCAGGCCAACATCAATGAGCTTAAGAAGGAATACTATATCCCTTATGCAGTTGACACTATGGTCAAGGCCGGCACTGCTGCCTGCGATGTGCTCGGAACCCCTTCACACTGGTTCGGAGTCACCTTCAAGGAGGACCGCCCGGCAGTTGTTGCGAAGTTTGCCCAGCTGGCTGCAACCGGTGTATATCCAACGCCTCTGTATGAAAAAAGGTAATTTCAAGATACTCTCGGGGTTCGAGTACTGGGCCCCGGGCTGGAAAGGAGTCTTCGGGCTCCTTCTTTGGCTTTTTGTGGGAGCCCTTATCGGCAACGTGCTGGTATTTTTGCTCGGTATGCTGCTCGGGCCTGCCTGGGCTGCCGATTACAGCACTGTCATCGCCTATCCGGTAATGTTTCTCCCGCCTATGTTCTATGCCAGGAGCAAGAGCATAAAGTGCGAGATGAAGGGCCGCGCTCCCAAGCCTCTGAACAAGGGACATTTCGCTCCTCTCGGACCTGCGATCTGCGCGCTGCTGGTTACGCTGATTACCCTTGCGGCGGGATATATTGCAGATCCTATAGTTACCTTGCTGCCGCCTATGCCGGAGTTCCTTGAACAGGCGCTTAACTCAATGGTCCAGGGCAATGTGCTGATTAACCTGCTGTGCGTTTCCATCTTCGCACCATTCTTCGAAGAGTGGTTGTGCAGGGGTATGGTGCTGCGCGGACTGCTCCACAAGGGAGTGAAGCCGGTGTGGGCCATTGTCGCTTCAGCCGCCTTCTTTGCCCTGATTCATATGAACCCTTGGCAAGCCATCCCGGCCTTCTTGCTGGGCTGCCTCTTCGGGTATGTGTACTATAAGACGAAGTCTCTCAGCCTTACTATGCTGATGCACTGCGTCAACAATACGCTGGCTGTCGTGCTGGGGCAGATTGACTCGCTGAAGGATATGAATACCTGGATGGATGTGCTGTCGCCCGAGCTATTCTGGATTGTCTTTGCCGTTTGCGCACTCGTTCTGATACTGAGTGTACGTGCGATAAGCCGCGTCAACGTCGTGGACACGGAGGATGTCAGCTCCACCGCGTAAGGCCATAAGGTGATACTTCTCCGTATTACCGCAGGTAAACCTCTTATCGGCCGCTCCAATAAGCACGGGGCGGCCGTATCTGTTGAGTTGCGGCAGGCACTCTATGATTTCTATGTTCTGCTGCGCAGTCTTGGCGAAGCCCAGGCCCGGGTCCAGTATCCACTGCCCTATGCCGTTGTACTCGGCTTTGATGCTGAATTCGGCGAAATATGCGTTAAGCATTTCAATAATGTCGCAGTCCGGCTCGCAGAGGGAATCCATAGTGCGGGGGTTACCCTTTTTATGCATTGCTACATAGCCGAGGCCCAGCCGGCCTACCGTGGATAGCATCGCGGGGTCGTCCTCACCTGCACTGATGTCATTGACAAGGAAGGGGCCCACGCAGTCGTAGGCACGGCGCACTATTTCACTGCTGGTGGTATCTATTGAGAGGCGGCGCGGGTTGTCCCAGGCCTTAAGGAATGGTTCGAGCCTGCGCCATTCCTCCTCTACGCTCACGTCCGCCGCTCCCGGGCGGGTTGAAACGGCGCCCACGTCAATGATATCCGCGCGGCTGCTGAGCATAGCCATATTGTACCTGCTCGGCGCCCAGAAGGAGTCCGGCGTAAGGTTGATTATTCCCATCAATTGTATCATAGGACAAAAATAGGGAAAAATAGGTATCTTTGCGCATTATGCTGATAGTTTTGGAAGGACTGGACGGGGCAGGCAAATCCACCCAGGTCCGTATGCTCAAAGAATATCTCGCCTCCCGCGACGGAGGACTGGAATACATACATTTCCCGCGCTACGATGCTCCTGTCTACGGGGAGCTGATTTCGCGTTTTCTGCGCGGGGATTTCGGGGACAACAGCTCCGTTCATCCGCAGCTGGTGGCCCTGCTGTTCGCGGAGGACCGCCACGGAGCAGTGCCTCAGATTTCCGAGGCACTTGATGCGGGCAAGACCGTTCTGCTGGACAGGTATGTATATTCCAATATCGCCTATCAGTGTGCAAAGCTTGCCGATGATGCCGAAGCCGACAGGCTGCGCAAATGGATTTTCACTACGGAATTCGGAGTATTCGGGGAGCCGAGGCCGGATATCAATATTTTCCTCGACGTGCCCATTGACTTCGTGGAGAGCAATTTGAGCAAGCAGAGGCAGGGCGAGGACAGGGACTACCTTGCCGGCTCGCAGGATATACACGAGTCTTCCATTGCCTTTCAGCAGAGGGTGAAGGATATGTATCTGCGTCAGGCCGCGGAAGACCCTTCCCTGCTGGTTGTGGACTGCTCGGATGAGCAGGGCCGTATGCTTCCTTCAGACAGGATTTTCGCAAAAATCAAAGCTATAGTAGATGGACGCGCATAGTTTCTTCAGAAGACTGGGCGCCGTGCTGCTTGGTGCCGTGCTGCTTTTCGGCGGTCTGGTAAAGCTTATGGACCCGCTTGGAAGCCAGCTGGTTATGGAGTCATATCTGAGGTTCATGCACCTTGGCTTCCTGAACTTTGCAGCCGGAGCGCTTTCGCTGGTGTTCAATCTTCTGGAGTGCGTGCTGGGAGCCGCCCTGGTTGCAGGACTGTTCCCGCTGGTTGCCGGTGCGGCTACCGGAGTTCTGATGCTGTTCTATACCGTTTTGACCCTTGCTCTGCTGATAGTGAACCCTTCTATGGACTGCGGCTGCTTCGGCGAACTGGTTCACCTCACTCACCTTCAGAGTTTTCTCAAAAATATAGTGCTGATGCTGCTCTGGGCGCTGGCTTTCTTCCCGGTGCAAAGGCAGGTGCCGCAGCGCAAACACCGCTACGTAGCTTTCGGCATCGTTATGTGCGCCAGCCTTTGGCTTATGGTTCATTCGCTTCGCACGCTTCCTGCCCTTGACCTTACGGATCTTCGCATCGGCACCGAACTGGCGGAAGGGCGTATCCCGCTGCTTGGAGATGACGGGGAATACCACGACGAGGTGCTGCTGAAGGGCAATGTGATGCTGTTTTCGGTATATGACCCTGAGCGCCTCACAGAGAAGGAGATGGACAGGATTTATCAGGAGCGCAGCCTTGCGCGCGCTGAGGGCTTCCATCCGGTTGTGGTGTATGCCGGACAGGGAGGAATCTATACTTCCGACAAAAAGACCCTGATGTCTCTCAACCGTTCGAACGGAGGTGCGAGCCTGCTGGTTGACGGGCAGATTGTCCGCAAATGGACCAATGCTTCAATGCCTGGAGCCTCAGAGCTCTCACAGCTTTCGGAGCAGGACCCTTCACAACTTGTAGCAGATACCGAACTGCGCGGACGGCGGCTGCTTGGGATTATCTCCGTGGTTGGGGTGGTACTGCTGTTGATTTAGGAAAATTTTTGAAAATATTTTAAAAATTGTATTGCAGGTTCGGAAATTATTCGTACCTTTGTAATCCACATCGCGGGGTAGAGCAGTTGGTAGCTCGTCGGGCTCATAACCCGGAGGCCGGAGGTTCGAGTCCTTCCCCCGCTACAAATTTTCTTACATACAGTTTTCCCGATTACAAAGGGACTTCTGAAACTCCGATATATGCCGTCGTCCAGTACCTTGGATGACTTTTTTGTTTTCTGCGCAGTAACCGCGGTGAGCCCCGTCATATGTGCGCAGAAAGGGCAGATTAGGAGATGGATTATAAGCTTTTCCGGAATTCTACACGGATAACTTCATCCACTTCCGACGGGTCGGCAGCGCCGAAGGAGATGGTCAGCACACCCTTCCTGTATTTGAAATCCAGCTTGCTGCCATCGCGAAGGCGAGTCACGCTGCGCGGCTTCGAGCCAGCCGGGATTTCTATACTGTCCTGATGCTCAAGTACATGCAAATAGAGCGCATTGTCCTTTTGGGTTGAAACGCCCCAACTCAGATCCCCGAGATAGCCGGCATCGGTGCCGTATATGCTTTCGCCATATTGCTCCAGCCACTGTCCTATCGCTTCCAGCCTCTCCAGAGCCTGCTCCGGAATGGTACCGTCCGGACGCGGGCCTATGTTGAGCAGCAGATTGGCTCCTTTTCCGGCTGTACGGACCAGAAGCTTAATCAGGTCTTCAGCCGATTTGTAGTCAGTATCGTTAATCCTGTATCCCCAGCTCCTATTCATAGTTTGGCAGGTCTCAAGAGGCAATCTGGATATTTCCTGCCCTGAAAGACCGAATTCGTTCTGACCCGGGATGTCCCTTTCGAAAATCTGCATATCCTCTCCTTCAAAAGGAGTTTTGTGGTGATTGTTACCGATGAGGCAGGATGGCTGTAGAGTGTGAATCAGCTCATATTGCTCATAGAGATTCCATATCCGCGGCTGGTCTTCGTAAGGGAAGTCATCCATATCCCAGACTCCGTCGAACCATATTGCCCCAATCGGGCCGTATCCGGTCAGAAGTTCTGTGAGCTGTGCATTCATAAAGCTGAGATAACTGTTCCAGTCACCTTCGTCAGGGCGACCCGTGCCGTTGCCTGTGCGTCCTCGCGGATAGAAGTCAGTCCTGCCCCAGTCCAGATGTGAGTAGTAGAGATGAAGTTTCAGACCTTCCTGCTGACAGGCCTGTGCGATTTCTCCAATCACATCGCGTCCGAAAGGCGTTGCGTCAACGACATTGTAGCCGCTTGCTTTGGTACCGAACATAGAGAAGCCGTCGTGATGCCTGGATGTTATCGTGAGATAACGCGCTCCAGCGGCTTTGAATGCGCGCACCCACTGCGTGGCATCGAATTTTGACGGATAGAAACCGTCGGCAAGATGTGCATATTCCTGATAATTGAGATTCTGCACCTGCATTGCCCATTCTCCCTGGCCAAGCATAGAGTATATGCCCCAGTGGATGAAGATACCGAAGCGGTCGTCATTGAATTCCTCTCTGGCTTTGAGGTTCTGTTCGGACGGTACGTAGCCCGGCTGGGCTGTTGCGGCAACTCCGCACAGGAGCAGCAAGGAAAGGATAGCGGTCTTTTTCATTTTGCAAATATATCGAATATGGCGAACAGCATCAACCGTGTAAAAGGATAATTGCTAAATTTGTCAAAATGTAATTCCCTGTCACCTATGGACCAACCGAAAATTGAGAGGATGCTGCGCCTGATGAAATATATGTCAGGCAATGTGAATTATACGATTGACGAACTGGCGGAGAAGCTGGATATGTCCTACAGGACCATATACCGCTATATTGACACCTTCAAAGCAGCCGGTTTCGTGGTGACCAAACTCTACGGCAATATCTACAAACTCGGGAAAATGCCAAGGAATGCCGTGGATATCGACCATCTGATATATTTTTCGGAAGAGGAGGCCTATCTTGTCAACTCGCTCATTGACAGGCTCGTGCCCAGCAACAGCCTGCGCGCCAACCTCAAGGACAAGCTGAGCGCGGTGTACAACTGCACTACTGTGGCGGATTATGTGGACAACAAGTTCACTGCAGCGCACGTGGAGACCCTCGGAGATGCTGCCAAAGCGAAGAAAAAGGTAATTCTGAAGAACTATGAGTCGGGCAACTCACACACCATACGCGACCGCAATGTGGAGCCTTTCGCCTTTACAAGGGACTATATGGATGTATGGGCATACGACCTGGAGGACGGACACAACAAGACTTTCAAGGTTTCCCGAATAGGAGAGGTGGAAGTCACCGAGGAAGACTGGACTGCGGAGTCCTGCCACGCTAAAAATGGAATGGATGTCTTCAGGATGACAGGAATAAAACCCATCCGGGTGAAACTCCGGATGAGTCTTATGGCAAAGAATCTCCTTGTAGAGGAGTTCCCTCTGGCAGAAAAGGATTTGAAGCAGGACGGCGAATACTGGATTCTGGATACGGAAATATACAATTTCGCCGGCATCTGCCGCTTCTGTGTCGGCCTGCTCCAGGAAATCACCATTGTTGACTCCCCGGACTTCCGCAACTATGTCAGAAAGTACCTCGACACTTACAGGGAAACAATATAGCTGCCTGCCCCAAGCCCCTACTTCACCTCAAATCCAATGCGGTGGCGGATGTCCTCGGAGGAGGCTCCTATGCAGGCGACGAAGCGTCCCGGCTCGAGCACCCAGTCACCCTTGGCAGGGTCGTAGAACTTGAGCATATCCGGCGTCACCACAAATTCAACAACCTTGCTCTCACCCGGCTCAAGGGCAATTTTACGGAAAGCCTTAAGCTCCATCTCAGGACGCTCAAGCGACGCCTCAACATCCTTGATGTACAGCTGAACAACCTCCTTGCCGGCAAGCTCTCCGGTATTGGTAACGGTAACGCTCATCTTTAGGGTGCCGTCCGCGCGCATCACGCTGCGCTTTGCCTTAGGATTTGAATATTCGAAAGCAGTATAGCTCAGTCCGTGGCCGAAAGCGAACAGAGGCTTGATGCCGTGCTTCTGCGCCCAGCGGTAACCAACGAAAATGCCTTCCGAATAATGCGCCTCGGTAGCCTTAGGGTCATAAGCCCCGAGAGCGTGTGCACCGTTATCCTCAAGACGAATCGGGAAAGTGAACGGCAGCTTGCCTGAAGGATTGACCTTGCCGAAAAGCACATCGGCTATGGCGTTGCCGGCCTCGGAACCGCCGTACCAGGCCTCGACGATGGCATTCACATCCTCCACCCAAGGCATTGCCACGGCATTGCCGGAAACAATCACAACCGCAAGGGATGGATTGACGGCAGCCAGCGCCTTGATGACAGCATCCTGCCCGTAAGGAAGCTCAAGCCCGTAACGGTCGGAATCCTCGCAATCCTGATGCGCAGCCTTGTTGAGACCGCCTACAAAAATCACCACATCGGCATCGGCAGCCTGCGAGCAGGCATCGGCAATCAGCTGAGCGGAGCTGCGGCTCTCGGAAAGGTCCTGTCCTGTCACGACTCCGTTGTAGGAGCCGGACACATCGCCGACATAGCCCCTCTCATAGACCACCTGAACTCCTGCAGGAGCAGCAGCCCTGATTCCGTCTAGTGGAGAGACCTCCCTCTGCACCTTAAGCGAAGAGGAGCCTCCGCCTACGGTCATCATCTTGATGGCATTCTCACCTACGACCAGAATCTTCTTCGCATCAGCCTTGACAGGGAGCAATCCGCCCTCATTTTTGAGCAGCACTATGCCCTCGCCTCCGATTCTGCGCGCAGCCTCATAATGTTCAGGGCTGCAGAGAGAACCGTAAGGCTTGTCGCTGCGCATTGCAGTGCGGAAATTGAGTCTGAGTACCCTGCGCACCTTGTCGTTGAGCACCTCTTCAGAAGCCCTGCCGTCGCGCAGCCTCTCAAGATAGGCATGAGCCAGATGATATGCATCATAGCCATTGGTTGCACCCATAGTAAGTCCGTCAGTCCAGGTGCCGAACTCCAGGTCAAGGCCGTTGGTTATTGCCTCATCCGTGTCGTGGCAGCCTCCCCAGTCGGAAATAACTGCGCCGTCGAAGCCCCACTCCCCTTTCAGTATGTCGTTGAGAAGGTACTGGTTATGGCAGACGTGCTGCCCCTTGTAGAGATTGTATGAGCCCATAATGGACCAGGCTCCACCCTGCTGGACAGCGGCCTTGAAGGCAGGAAGATAAATCTCGTTGAGCGTACGGTCGTCCACTACAGCGTCGTACTCGTGACGCAGGGACTCCTGGTTGTTAAGGGCATAATGCTTCACGCACACTGCCACGCCATTCTTCTGAACTTCCTGAATATAAGGCACTACCATCACACTGGCGAGGCAAGGGTCCTCACCCATATATTCGAAGTTGCGTCCGTTCAAAGGAGTCCGGTAGATATTGACTCCCGGTCCGAGCAGCACATCCTTCTCGCGGTAGCGGGCCTCCTCTCCTATGGATTTGCCGTAGAGGGCGGACATTTCCTCGCTCCAGGTAGCGGCAAGGCAGGTAAGTGCAGGGAAAGCGACGCAGGAGTCATTGGTCCAGCCTGCCTGCCTCCACTTGTCCCAAAGCACTTCCGGACGTATGCCGTGAGGACCGTCCGTACACCAGAGGTCAGGAATTCCAAGACGCGGCACACCTGCAGAAGAGAACTTGCTCTGTGCGTGTAGCACCTTCACTTTCTCCTCCAGGGTCATACGGGAAAGGGCATCCTCTACCCTCAGTTCAAGAGGCTTTTTTTCGTCCAGATAAACGGGCTTGTCGGAAGCACTCTCACAACAGGACAGTGCAAGCAGGGCAATGCCCAGAGTCAAAAAGAAATTTCCTGATTTCATAATATGCAGATAATAAATTCATTACAGCAGCAGCCCGACGAATTTGAAGGCGAGGAAGGCCATCACCCAAGCAAGGACCAGGGAATTGACCACCACAAAGGCAGCCCACTTCCCGCCGACCTCTTTGCGGAGCGAAGAAATGGTAGCAACGCAAGGGAAATACAGCAGCACGAACAGCATAAATGCCCAGCTCGTCGCAGGAGTGAAAATCTTCTCCTCCCGAAGCACTTCTGCCAGCGGCCTTCCTCCCTCTGACTCATCTTCCGAACCGTGATAGAGTATTCCCATAGTGCTCACTATTGCCTCCTTTGCAGGCAGACCGGTCAGCAGGCTCACATTCATCTTCCAGTCGAAGCCCAGCGGCTCCATAACAGGAGACATAGCTTTGCCCACCATCGCAAGGTAGGATTCCTCCGGATTCTCCCCCTGCTGAGTCTTGTCCGCAGGGAAATACTCCAGAGCCCAGATAATCACCGAGGCCGCCAGTATCACTGTGGAAATCTTCTGCAGATAGTCCGCAACCCTCTCCCAGATGTGCAGACCGGTATTTCTCCAGGTCGGAACGCGGAACGGAGGCAGCACGGACACATAGTCCTCATCCACCATTCTGAACCAGCGTGTATGTTTCATCACAAAGGCAAAAAGTATGGACAGAAATATGCCTATGGCGTAGAGGGAAACCATCACCAGAGCCTTGTGTTTCGGGAAGAAAGCCGAAACAAAGAGCAGATACACAGGCAGGCGGGCGCTGCAGCTCATAAAAGGAATCATAAGCATAGTCAGCGTCCTGTCCCTTTTGTTCTCGATTTGCTTGGCAGCCACAATTGCAGGCACATTGCATCCGAAGCCTATGAGCATCGGGATGAACGAACGGCCGTGCAGACCGACAAGGTGCATTATCTTGTCCATAAGGAAGGCGGCACGCGCCATATAGCCCGAGTCCTCAAGAAGCGAGAGGAAGAAGAACATAATGATGATGTTCGGCAGGAACGCGAGCACAGAGCCCACACCCTGAACCACGCCGTCAGTCAGCATACTGGTAAACCATCCCGGAGCCATCACCCCCTTCAGCCAGAGGCAAAGCGCATTAACCCCGGACTCAATCCAGCCTTGAGGATAGGCCCCGAGGGTGAAAGTGCATTGGAATACCGCCAGAAGGATAAGAATCATAATCGGGAACCCCAGCCACTTGCTGGTCAACACCGCATCCAGCTTCATCGCAAAGCTGTGGTCTGACGAGTCGCCACCGTGCTTAACCGTCTCGTGAAGCGCTCCCACGACAAAACCGCGTCTGGCCTGCGCCACCAACAGTTCGGAAGGCTTGCCGAAATCCCTTTCCAAGCGGTCGTGCTCCTTGCGGGCCACCGCGAGCACCTCTCCGGCATTAGGAAGAGACTCGACATAAGGCATAATATAGTCCTGATGCTCAAGCAAGCGCACTGCAATGTAGCGCTCCGAGAAATGGAGCCAAGGCTCGTGTCCCTCGTGGAAGGCAGCCGAAATCCGGCTGATTGCTTTCTCGACATCCTGTCCGTAAGGCACGCTGACCTTGCGCTCGAAAGGCTCCCGCGCAGCCTCTGCAATCTTGCCGATCAGAGCCATCTCACCCAGCGCATCATCCTCATCGCACACGAGCACGGGCATCCCAAGCATCCTCGAAAGTTGACCAATATCGAGAGAATGCCCTGTAGCCTTATACTGTTCGTAATTCCGCAATGCGATTATGACCTTGACATCCATATCGTTGAGCTTGGTCACGGGATAGAGGGTATCCTCAAGACGCATTGCATCCACAATATGGAGAACCAAATCCGAAGGAGTATCGAGTATTGACGAAATCTCCGGAAGTACATTGAAACGCACCTGATAGCCGTCGCAGTTGACGGTTCGGCTTTGCATTTTGCCTTCTGCCCAGGTCACCGCCACCCTGATGCAGTTTCCCTTGGAAGCCATCAGAGGGCAGGACCGGCAGTTTCCGTTGCAATTGAATGAGTTCATCTGAAGTTAAAGTTCTATAAGTTTGTTGATTACGGCATAAACGGTCAGACCGGAAGCGGATATAATCTCTTTTTCACGGCTGCGAAGGCAAAGATACAGAAATAATTGAACGCTTTGTCGCTGCTCAGCCTGATATGTACAGGCAAACAGCAATAGTGACTTGAGTAAGATCCGTTGACAGCGGAAATATTGAGCACATAGGCAGTATTGGCCTCAAGACCTTCGAGGAGAGGCGCGTCAGTTCGTACACCAGGAGGGGCTTCTGCTGTACATAATGGGGTTTTTGACTATATTTGTACACCAGGAGGACTTCTCCTGTACGGAATGGATTAAAGGACAGGACAGATGAGTGAAATTCTCAAAAACATACTGCTGGTAGGGTCCGGCAGTTTCCTGGGAGGAGCAGCCAGGTATGCAGTGTCATTGCTGATGAAAAATATGAGCAAGGGCATCCCCTGGGCTACTCTTGCAGCGAATCTGCTCGGCTGCCTGCTGATTGGTATGCTTTGGGCATTTCTGGATCGGAGCACCGGTGCGAACAGCAGCTGGACACTCTTTTTGATGACCGGATTCTGCGGCGGCTTCACCACCTTCTCAAGCTTCTCCAAAGAAGCACTGATGATGCTGCAGCTCGGCAATTACTGGAATTTTGCGTTCTATGTCGCACTCAGCGTAGTTGTCGGCATCGCCCTTGTCGCCTTTGGCTACTCTCTTTTTCGAGTGCAGTAGAACATTCGGGTAATAATTCGCATAGTTTGCGAATTAATTTTGATTTTAATTCGCAAGAAGCCTGCACAGACCTTTTTTTAGTAAACTATTTCAGGACGATACACTAGCTATGGCTATAGGACTATCTTTCAGGAAAGCTTCAGGAGAGCTTTCAAGCAGGAGCAAATGGTGGGGCGCGCCGGACCTTCCGGCCGGCTCACCATATCCGGTTTTGCCTCTGGATGAGGAAGACGACTGCGAGCCGCTGACCTTTTTGTGCCAGATCCGCTGCGAGGACCTTGCGGAAGTGGACAGCGAAGGTCTGCTCCCGCACGAAGGTATGCTGTATTTCTTTGCGGCGGTGGATTATTTCCTTGGACTGGACAGCCCCGTTTCGCCCCATATCGGAGAGTGGGACAAGCTGCACGTGAGGGTGCTGTACAGTCCAAGCTGCGATAATCTGGAGCCCTATGAGATGCATTACGAAGACGGGGAAGATGTGTTCTTCCCCGCTGTCGGGATGGATTTGCAGTCCTGCGCAGAGCGGCTGGATTCTTTCAAGCTGCTGGGAAAGCCGTATTTCGATGAAGTTTATGAGCAGTATCCGGAGTGCATCTGCCTGCTCCAGATAGACGAAAATGACGACTGGGGCCTGCGCTTTTTCGACTGCGGCATGCTATGCCTTCTCATATCCCCCGAAGACCTTGCCGCCCGACGCTTCGACAAGTGCTTCGGGTATATGCATTCGTTTTAGAGTGGGCTGCGTCAATTTGTGCCGCGCAACTTCCGGATAAGATTGTCCGCCCTCGGACCTCGCAGTTCTACTATCCCGCTTAGCGGCACATAGGCATAGTTTTCAAAATCGAAGAGCTGGGCATAGGCCACGGACCGGGCGGCATTGCAGTAAACCTCCAGCCGTACTACGGCACCATTGTCATCTTTGCATATCTTCGGTTCCACATTCTTCCCTTCGAGAAACTCCTTGATGGAATCCCTGCAGGTGCGGGGAATGTCCATTGCGTACTTTTTCAGAAGAATATTCTCCCCCTGACACTTGTAGCCTGCTTTGTAGAAAATAAGCATCAGCAGGCCGCTGACAGCCAGAAGCAGGCCAAGTCCGGCATTCAGAAAATACAGGCCGATTCCGGCTGCCACCAGGATTGCAGATATAACGAGGTCCTTTGTTGTATGGACCTTTTTGAAAGTTATTTCCATTGTCTCAAATGTTTGATATTCCATATTCCGACAGCCTCCGGGAGGAGTTCCCGTTGGTCTGTCTTAAAGAGTAGTGAGGCGCAATGAGCGCCAGAAGCGGAGCTGAGCTATCTGCTAAAGCCTCAGCCTGCAGATGGAATACAGATATCTGGCAGATGTATGCAAACCCGAAAGGGTGACATCAGCATCCGTCAGGAAGGTTTTGAGATTGGAGCGGTTGGTGAGCTTGCCGTATCTGACAAGCCTGAAGTTCGATTTAAGCTGAGAGGACGGATTCTGGCCTGTGAATGTTCCTCCCTGCCCTGGAGTCAGACATAAATCACTCTTGGGACAGGTGTAAGTATTGCAGTCCTTCTCTTCTTCTAAAATCCGTGAACCTGTCGCGGAGGCCTGCAACTGCTCTGCCGACCGGGTATTCTGCACCCTATCCCCTAAAAAAAAGGGACAGCAGCAAATACAGAATCAGAGCAGAGAGTTTCATATTGGAAGAAACTTATAATGAGCACCCTTCCTCAGTGCAGACTCCGCGACCCGGGAGAGCAGTATGGGTGTCTGCATTGAGAGCTTTGGCGATTTTGTCGGCTACAACGGTTCCGAAAACCACTTTGCCCTGCTCGTCGATAAGATAGAGGGAAGGTATCCATTTGATGTGGTATGCGGCACCGACTTCGGACTCCTTCTTTCCGGCAGGGTCAAAGAGCTGCACTCCTCCGAGGTAATTCTCTGATACATAGGTTTTGAAGGCCTCGAAAGTTCTGTCGAAAGATATTGATACGAAAGCTACTTCCGACGGGTCGGCTGCAGCCTGCATTGCTTTCATCTGAGGAACTTCCGCACGGCAGTCCGGACACCAGGATGCCCAGAACTGGAGAACTACCTTGCGTCCGACAAAGTCACTCAGACTTACCGGTTTGCCGTTGATATCATTGAGTGTGAAATCCGGAGCCTGTGTCCCCTTGGTCAACAACTCAGTTGCGTACTGCAAATCAAGGTCTGCCTCCCCGGCAGTCTGTGCAAAAACATTTCCCGATGCCATAACCAATAACGAAATCGCAAATAATATTCTTTTCATATCAAAACACTATGCAAATCTAACTAAAAAATCACATTTTCGCAGTGTTTTGAAAGCTAAGTGTAAGCTTTGCGCCACGCTCTGGCACCCTCCGTCGCATTCTCTTCTCATAATCTATGGCATCTCCCACACCATATTCCTCATCTATCACATCGGGAGCAAAAACGACATTCTGTGCACTTTTCCCTCCTCATCTAACAGTTCGGGAAAACGCAAACCTGCCTCACACCGCCCTCTACGCCACATTTTGGAATTCCTGATGTGTCACATCAGGAGCAAAAACGGCCTCCCACGCACTTTTCACTCCTCATCTTCCACATCAGGAAGGAGGAGGGCTAACACTGGGATGGATATTGCATTTGAAAGCGCAAAAAACTCCCCCTCAAATTGCTCTGAGGGGATTCCGGAAGCAAAAAAAGCAGCGGAGCCATCCGCTGCTTTTTATAACTTGTTGATTTTCAGTAATATTTACTGCTAAAATCCGTTAATACTCCTCCTCATTAAAGAATGTGATTATGTGCTTTCTACATTCATAGGATAGCGATTCTTAATTGATTTGGTAACTTTATTGGTAGGTAAAAGTTGCGTCAAATGCGACTAAATGTGACTACTTTCTTCGTTTCAGGACCACTTTCCCAGCACTTACCAAATCGAATTCAAAGAACTTACCATGACTACTGTCATAGTGTGAATCTCGGATAATTTGGGTAAATATTGGCAATAATTTGATTTATTGCCGTAATTTACCTATTTTTGAAAAAAATAAGAGATGAGTAGAATTGATGACATAATAATGGAGTTTGCTTCAAATCATCTGGAGTTTAATGCGGATGATGCATTTGAGTATTGCCTGACCAAGGAAAAGTCAACGTTACCATATATTAGAAAAGTCCTTATGCGTCTAGTTAATAATGGAAAACTGATTCGTCCAAGTCGAGGTGTTTACTTAAAACCAGATAAAGGTGTATTCCGTCCTCAATTAAGTCGTGATGTTATGGAAATATATCAGACCCTCAAAAACAAGTATCCTTTCACAAAGATCTGTGTTTATGAAGGCCCCTGGATTTCACCGCTGCTGCATCACATTGCTTCTAATCAGACAATATATGTTGAAGTTGAAAAGGATGCGTCCGAGTTTGTGTTTGACCACTTGAGGGTTGATGGAGTAAAGGCCTTTTATAAGCCTGACCAAGACATGGTCTACAGGTATATCAATTTGGATGAGAGGAATGTATTCGTTAAAAATCTTGTTTCAGAGGCTCCACTTCAGAAGGTTGACGACATTCCTGTATCAACATTGGAAAAAATATTGGTGGACATATACTGTGATCCGGATTTCAGTTACTTACAAGGTAGTGAGTATGTCAGAATTGCTGAGAATGCTATGACTATCTTCAATATCAACAAGACTAAATTATTGAGATACGCTAATAGACGTGGCGTAAAGGAAGAACTTGAAAAAATCTACAATGAAATATGATATCTAAAGAATGCTTCACCTCGCAGTGGATTGAGGATATGATATATGGCAAAGATTTACGTAGCAAGCAGTTGGAGAAACCAATATTACACAGAGGTGGTGGAGAAACTCCGCGCAGCAGGTCATGATGTTTATGATTTCCGCAATCCTCCTCAGGGTACGGTCGGATTCCGTTGGTCCGATGTAGATCCTAACTACATGGAATGGAGTGTGGACCAGTATCGTGAAGGGATGAAAAGCCCCAGGGCAAAGCAGCAGTTCGCCAATGACATTCAGGCTCTTGAATGGGCTGACACCTGCGTGCTGGTGTTACCTTGTGGCCGCAGTGCCCATACAGAGGCCGGTTGGCTTGCAGGAAAGGGCAAGAGGACCATTGTCTATGCTCTTTGATCTCGTTACCGACAATTTGGAGGAAGTGGTTTCATTCCTCAAATGACAGAAGACGGTGGAAGTCTCGTATTCCGGACCATGGTCGGTCAATAGACCGCTGTATTATAGAAAACGCCCCTCAAGTATGCTGTCTTGCGACGCGCCTGAGAGGCTTATTATCTCTAGTTTCTAAGAACTTTCTCAATTGTGAGCGCAAATTTAATGCTCATTTTTGAATTTTGCAACTAATTTTCCCCGCCCACAAAGGATGCTGCTCCCAATCTTTAGGGAATCCCATATATCCAAGTTTGACAACAGGATAATCTTCGAGCAATTGTCTAAAGTGTTCTCTGAATTTCGTATTAGGGTTAACGCTCTGCAGTAGGTAAAGAATCAGACACAAGCTGTAATATAATCTCCTCGTTTGTGCGCTCTGTATTTCCGCATTGCTCAACCAGATATAATTCTGATTCTTATTGAAGTATTTCTTTGGATTGACATCAATTTCGATATTCCATAATCTGGCGTGGTGGGCACAGATATTCCTGAGGTAATTCAATGTATGGAGCCAGGAACAGAAAATAGTTTCATCCGCAATACCGAAAGCGGCAGCAATATCTGTTCTGTCTTTTCTTGACTTGAGGTTCTGACATATTTTTGACAGCTCGCTGAAATACAAGAGTTCCACACTCATCCAGCTAGGAGGTGTAGGAGGATTGTCGTATGTGCTCATATAATGTTCAATGAACACGGCTCGTTTGTTGGCATTCAATTGGTCATTGATATGATTCTGGACATCAGCAAACACATCGTAGGATTTTCCGGTTTTCGGATTATGTTTGGCAGGCATAAACAACTCTTTTTGATTTTGCCAGTGGGAACCATATTTGTGACTGAGTTGATATATGACCTGAGTCCTAAGAGCGATCTCTATTCTCTCAATTGCATCAAAAACCAAAAGCCGGAGTTTTCTATCAAACTTATAGAGGTTATATACATCGTCCCAAGTTGTTCCTTCTACAAACTCATCCAATGGCTTTCCGGAAGCATCTCGCTTCTTGAATGGAAGCATATAGGCACTCATCCTGTAATAGCTCACATTGGAAAGATGCCTTTTGGTCCTTGCTCTGTCATTGATGACCAGACCTCGATTTTCGAGAATCTGTATCTGCTCATCGAAAGTCTTTGGCGGTTTATTATATGTCCTCATTCATTTATCTTTTTTACAAATTTAGCAAAGATAATCGGAATAAGCCTATATGCCGCAGCGTCAGCGGAGGACACTTGACCGACTCACACATACCCCGCTCTTTCCCGGGAGATATTCACCAGCTTCCCGATATATTCCGGCTATTCCTCATCGTTGATGTCTGCCATAATATGATAGTTGTAGTGTTATGCTGGCAAAGATGCAGGATTGTTTGACTGATGGTTAGATATGAGGCGAAAATTAAAGAGATTATATAAGTATCGGTACTTTGAACAGTCAAGATTGCAAGAAAAATCGTAAATTTGATGGCTGTTGCAAAGTAATTTTCAAATCATTTCATGCTATGGAGTCTGGCAAAGGGTATGTATATATTCTTACC
>CALYTI010000005.1 GCA_945487035.1 uncultured Bacteroidales bacterium | reverse complement strand
CCGGTCGGGGATGGCGCAAATCTTACTCTTGTCTTTCTCATTTCTGTATTCTTCTGATTGCAGGTGTGATTTCCAGTTCGTTGAGCTTGCTTTCCTCACCGGTTAGAAGTACCGGCGGGTTTTCAGGGTCGTATTTGAACCTGGACTTGTTGGCAGCCGTATTGAATCCTATGTGTGAAGTAGTGTCCAGCGGAATCTCTCCGGATTTTCCTCCGGACTTGTCAAAAACATAGTCGGCAGGAATTGAAATAATGGTTCCGGCATCCACATCCGGGCCCAGCACTGCATTGATTCTGAAGCCGGTTGCGATGGCGGTAATGTGAATCGTATCCCCTATTTCAGGGTCGTCATCCCAGATGAGACCGTGCTTGAAATTGTTGGCACCTCCGGTGTAGCTTGCGATTTTTTCGTTGATTTGGCTCAGGTCGTTCATCGTCAGCCCCTTCTCATTGTTGCCGGAAGTGATGTTGATAAGCACATTCTTGGCGGTCTTCAGGTCGAAGTCGTTGAGGAGCGGAGACTCGAAAGCCTGCTTGATGGCATCGTCGATGCGGTTCGGTCCGCTTCCGGTACCGCAGCCCATCAGGGCCATTCCGCTGCCGCGCATCATAGTCTGGATATCTTCGAAGTCCACATTGATGTAGCCCGGCTTCTTGATGATTTCTATGATGCCCCTCACTGCCGTTGCGAGCACCTCATCGGCCTTCGGAAAGGCGTCCTGAATCAGGTGGTCTCCGAAGAACTCGTAGAGTTTCTCATTATTGATGATAATGAGGCTGTCCACATTCTTTTCGAGCTCGTGTATGCCGTCCACAGCCCTGGAAAGCACTTCGCGACCCTCATTGCGGAAAGGCAGGGTCACAACGGCTACGGTCAGTATGCCCTTGTCTTTGGCCAGCTTGGCGATGACAGGTGTGGCGCCCGTGCCGGTGCCGCCTCCCATTCCGGCTGTAATGAACAGCATCTTGGTGTTGTCGTCCAGCACCTTGAGGGCGATTTCGTCCTGGCTCTCTATGGCCGCATTGCGACCTTTGGTCGGGTTGGTGCCTGCTCCCAGACCCTTGCCCATCTGCACCTTCACAGGGACATCGCTGCGTCCGAGAGCCTGGGCGTCGGTGTTGCAGACCACAAAACTGCATCCCTGGATGTTTTTGCGGTACATATAGTTGACTGCATTGCAGCCGCCTCCTCCGACTCCGAGCACTTTGATAATTGCATCAGAGGTAGGCCAATCAACCGGAGCTATCATTATATTGTCTTCTGTCATAGCTTATTTCTCCTCTTGTTCTTCGCTGGATTTTCCCATGTTGTCGTACATTGAGCCCACATTTCCCGCCAACTTGTCAAAGAAGTTGACTACGCGGTTTTTTGTATTTGGCTTCTTCCTGGGTTTGACATCCTTTTTCTCAGGCTTATTGACCTTCGCCTCCTGATAGGCTTCATCGTGCTGGAAAAGGGTGCCGTCCCCGGTATCGGCAGTTATTTCAACCTCCTTGATTTCAGGGGCCGGAGTCGGTTCTTCCTGCTCCTTCAGCTCTGCACCGCAGTTGATGTGGGTGTAGTCCTTAAGCACAGAAACCATTGCCATCTGGGCTGCAGCCGAGGTGCTTTCGATGTCTTCGCAGCCTTCGGTCAGCACTCCGTTGCCGTGAGGGTATGCGATGCGGCAGTTCACTCCCGACATGTCCGCAAAGAGGGAAGAGCAGCTGAGCAGTTCGCTCGCACCTCCGGTCAGAACTATGCCTCCGCGCAGGTTGTCGGAATAGCCGCTTTCCCCGATAAGGTGCAGGACGGCCTCCGCAATTTCGTGCATACGGCTTCCGATGATTTCGGAAAGATATTTCACCGGCAGCTGCTGGCAGTCACCGGTCCTGCCGTCTTCAATCTGGAGTATTTTTTCACCAAGGGAGAGCAGCCTGTCAGGCATACAGCCGCCGTAGCCGAGCTTGATGTTCTCCGCAAGGGCTTCCTGAATGCCGCATTCCTGACGTATGTCATTGGTTATGGACTTGCCTCCGAACGGGAAGGCCGCATAGCTGCGCATTATGCCGCGGTAGAACACGGCAACGGAAGTAATGCCTCCTCCTATCTCCACAAGGGCAACTCCGTGCTCCTTTTCATCCTCGGTCAGCACGCAGTCGGCCTCGATTTCCGGTACGAACAGCTCTTCGCAAACGGCGAGTCCGAGTTCGTTTGCAAGCTTGTCAATATTGCTGATAGGCTTCTTTGGCCCGGAAAATATGAGGAAGCGTCCGGTCAGCATAGCTCCGGTTACGCCTACTACATCATCTTCGCTCACCTGAAACAAGTCTTCGGTAGAGAATGACTGGGCCACAGCCCCATAGACCTGGCAGTCGGCAGGCAGCTTCCCGCTGTAGTCGTTGCGTGCCATTTCCTTGAGGGCAGCAACTTCCTCTTCACTGATAAACTCGTCAGCATCGCTCCTGTCGGTGGAAAACTCCACGCTTTCCGCCTTTACATTCCATCTCGGAAGCGCCACTGCAATGCTGCTGATGTTGATTCCGAGGGATTCCTGCGCATCGGCAATGAGCGTGCGCAGAGGTCCGCACGCCTTCTTCGGATTGAAGATATTGCCCCTGAGCACACCCTCCGAAGGCAGTTCCCTGTAATAGAGAACCTGGGTTCCGCCGTTCTCGACCTTGCTGACGGACAAGGAGGTCTTGAAAGACCCGAGATCGACAGCCGCAATTAATCTTTCCTGCATATTATTTGTCCTTTATATTTTAGATTCACGGTAGTATATGGTTCATCCGCACTGCATCCGGGCAGTATGCGGTTGTAATATTTTTCGAGACAGGAGAGTTTACGGGCGCCATCGCAGAAATCGCCCCATATAAAGCAGGTTTGCTCCGAACGGAGTATGAAATCCCCGCGGTCATCCACCTCATAGCCCACGATTCTGTCCTTCCACACCGGGCTTGCGCTCATTTTTGTAACCAGAGCAATGGCGCTGTGAAGCCAGTCCGAGTCGAAGCCTTTCTTGAGGTCGCTGTCGATTACCGGCACAGGCGCTTCGTAGTTGTCTCCGAGAGGGAAGATATAGCCTTCGGCATCAACATAGTAGCCTTCTCCATTTTTGTTGAAACGCATCACCGGAGTGCGCTGCAGCACATCCACGTGGAGCACTCCGTCTTCCGTAACCCAGGTTTCGCATCCCTTCACCTCGTCTCTGCTGCAAATCAGGCGCTCAATCCTGTCCAGTCCTATGGAATCGATTCTTTCACCGCGGCATACGCCGTAGGCACGGAGAATGAAAGCGTCAATCTGCTGCGCGGTAACGAATTTCTCGCCATCCACTATGTTGACGCGCAGCTCCGAGCAGGAAATCCGGTGCCGCTTCTGTGCAGACAAGTACAGAAGGGTTCCCATCCCGGCCAGGAACACCAGGAAGAAAAGACTCTGCAATGTGATTCTGACTGCGCGTTTCATAAGCTAAATCCTTTTTCGGAGTATTTCTGCAATAGGCTCCACCAGCCTGTCTATGTTGCCGGCACCGAAGGTCACCACCACATCAGCCTGATTGTCCTGCTCAACCCATTCGAGCAGCTGTTCTTTGCAGAGCAGCACTTTTTGCGGGGCAGTCACATCTTTGAAAATCATCTCCGAACTTACACCTTCTATAGGCAGTTCCCTTGCGGGATATATGTCCAGCAGAACTACCCTGTCAGCAAGGCTGAGGGCGCGGGCAAATTCCGGTGCGAAGTCCCTTGTCCTGGTGTAGAGGTGAGGCTGGAAGATGGCTGTCAGCTTCCTGCCCGGGAATATTTCCCTGATGGAGGAGATGCTTGCGGCAAGTTCCGCCGGATGGTGGGCATAGTCGTCAATGAAGGTCAGCTTTGGAGAGTTGACATACTCCTCCAGGCGGCGCTTCGCTCCCATATAGCTGCCAATGGCCTTGCGCACATCCTCCGGAGCCACTCCGTGGCACAGGGCTATGGCTGCGGCAGCAATGCTGTTCTCGACATTGAGCTTGCCCAGGGTTCCGACCCTTATGTCCTCCACAGTACCTTGAGGGGTCACAAGGTCATAAGTGTAGTGGCCGTCGGAGGAGAGCCTCAGGCGTTCCGCCCTGAAATCGGCCCTGCTGTCGTCCGTATGGTAGCTGTACATCTTTGCCCCCGTCACGCTGCGCTCCAGAGGCAGTCCGAGCTTGTGGATAAGCACATCGCTGACCTGCGAAGCGAAAATCCTGTAGGCCTGCTGCACGTGCTCCAGGTCTCCGTATATGTCGAGATGGTCTGCGTCCATAGCGGTAATCGCTGCAATCTGCGGGTGGAGCTGGTGGAAGGAGCGGTCGAACTCGTCCGCTTCGGCTACAACCACGGGATTGTGGCTCATCAGCATATTGGTGCCGTAGTTGCGTGAAATGCCTCCGAGGAAGGCCGAACAGCCCTCACCGCAGGAGGTGAGAATATGCGCCACCAGAGTGGATGTCGTAGTCTTTCCGTGGGTTCCTGCAACCGCCAGGCAGCATTGGCCGCGGGTGATTTCGCCCAGAATCTGCGAGCGTTTCACCACTTTGTAGCCGCCCTCCCGGACAGCGCGCAGCTCTCCGAGCTCCTGGGGAATCGCAGGGGTATAGACCACCAGGGTCCCTTCTTTATCCTTTGGAATCAGGTCCGGGCGGTCCTCATAGTGGACGGCAATGCCCTCCTTCTCAAGTTCGCGGGTAAGTTCGCTTGGGGTGCGGTCGTAGCCTGACACCTCAAGCCCCTTGAACTTGAAGTAGCGGGCGATGGCACTCATCCCTATTCCGCCAATTCCTATGAAATATACTTGCTTCATCTCAATATCCCGTATGCGCAGTCCACGATGGTCGCCGCTGCGTCCGGCAATGCCATCGCGAATGCATTCTGTTCCATTTCTGCTATCCGAGCCTTATCGTGCACGAGGGCAAGAGCCTTGTCCATAAGCTGCTTCGGGGCATCTGCGTCGCGCACCATTTCGGCTGCACTTCTGCTCACCAGGGCCATTGCATTGTGGGTCTGGTGGTCTTCGGCCACATTAGGTGAAGGTACGAAGATGCAGGCCTTGCCGCAGGCGCATATTTCCGAAACCGAAGAAGCGCCGGAGCGCGAAACAATCAGGTCTGCCGCAGCGTAGGCATAGTCCATCCTCTCGATGAAGGCGGACCAGCGGATGGCAGGCAGCTCGCGTCCCTGCATAAAGGCGGCTACCTCCTTCTCGTAATATTTGCCGCACTGCCAGAGTATCTCCACATCTTCGCCTCCAGGGCATCCGGCCTCAATCCAGGCCATTAAGGTGCGGTTGAGGGTGCCGCAGCCAAGGCTGCCGCCTACTATCAGCAGATGCTTCTTCGCAGCATCCAGTCCGTAGTATGCAAGAGCCTGCGCCCTGACTTCCGGTGTAGCGGGACGTATCGAAGAACGGATAGGATTGCCGCTCATCACCAGCTTATCGGCAGGGAAGAAGCGCTCCATACCCTCGTAGGCAACGCAAATCCTGTCCACCTTTCCTCCGAGCATCCTGTTGGTGAGCCCGGCAAAGCCGTTCTGCTCCTGAATCAGGGACGGAATGTGGGCGCGCGTTGCAGCCATCAGCAGGGGGGCGCTCGCATATCCTCCCACGCCTACGGCTATGTCCGGCTTGAATTCCCGTATGAGTTTGCGGGCCTTGGCCCTGCTGTAGAGGGTTTTGAAAGGCAGGGCTATGTCGTGAAGTATGTTTTTGAGGCTGAGCTTGCGCTGCAGTCCTGAAATCGGAAGACCTACGATGCGGTAGCCCGCAGCAGGAACCTTTTCCATTTCCATCCTGCCGTTCGCGCCCACAAAGAGGATTTCCGTTTCCGGATTCACCTCCTTGAAGCGGTTCGCAATCGAGATGGCGGGGAAGATATGTCCTCCCGTGCCGCCACCGCTTATTATTACTCTCAGTTTCCTATATTCCATTGTATTCGTCTTTTTCGAGGAGCTGGTCCTCAAGATCGGAAATCAGATTTACCAGAGGATCCGCGTTCTTGGTCATCTGGTCAACTTTCTTGGAAGTGGTCCGGCTGATGGACAGAATGATGCCGAAGGCTATGCTGAAGCAGATGAAGGCCGAAGCTCCGTGGCTCAGCATAGGAAGGGTCTGACCTGTCAGCAGGCCCAGGTCGCAATTCACAAGGATATGCATAAATGCCTGCCCCGAAATCAGCAGCACCAGACCGAACACCGCACATTGCGCGAAGAGGTTGTTGCCGCAGCTCTTGACAATGAGCACGCCTCTCGCCACAAGCGAGATGTAGAGTATCATCACGATAAGTCCACCCAATATGCCGTATTCCTCCACTATGAAGCTGAACATATAGTCCTCGGACATATCCGGCACCACATATCTCTGGGTGCTCTGTCCCGGGCCCTTGCCAAGCCCCCTTCCCTGATGAATGGCTATTCTGGCACTGTAAGGCTGATGCAGCTTGTCCTTGGCATTCTTTCTGGTCTCGGCATCGGTAGCAAGCAGGTATTCCTTTTCGTAATTGTGAGGGGTCAGTCGTGAAATCGCGGTGTTGATGCGGCCGAAAGGAGGGTTCTCCATACCTGCTTTGGCTGCTATTCTGTTGATACCGAACATTATAAGAACAAGCGCAGCCAGCGCAGCGACAATCAGCAGGGCCTCTTTCCATTCTCCTGTGCCTACTACCATAGTCACAAGCAGGATGCCGGCGATAAAGACAGCTGCGGAGTTGGAACCTTGCATTACCATTACGAAGATAATGCCCAGCGGAAGGTAAAGCAAAATCATCCTGCGCACAAAGCCATTCTTGAGCCAGGCCATATTCTTCAGCTCCGAGAGTTTGTCGAGCAGTTTGCACTGCCCGTTTTTCAGTTTGTCCACTCCCCAGGCAGCATACATTACCATCGCCACCTTCACCACCTCGAACACGTGCAGCTGTTTGCCTCCGATGGAGAGGAAACGCACAGCTCCGTTGATTTTCGGGGCCTTAATCGGGCCTATTCCTTCCATATCCAGAATCAGAAGCAGCAGGAAGGACAGCACAAAGCCCAGCCAGGACCATTTTCTGAGGAAGTCCGGTCCTATGAAGAAATAGGTCAGCAGAAGCAGCACCAGTCCGATCAGCATTACCAGCAGCTGGTCCTTGACTATGTCAAGCCTGCTGATTTCATCGGTTGTGAGACGGGAAGAAGATGAAAAAATGAACACAACGGAAAGGAGCATCAACAGCAGCACGATAATCCATACCACCTTGTCGCCCTTGACGTGGTCCATAAAGTTCCATATTTTCTTTGATGCTGAGCTAGTCATATTCTACAGATTGCGTACTGCGTCCTTAAATCTTTCTCCGCGGTCCTCGTAGCAGGTAAACAGGTCGAAACTTGCGCAGCAAGGGCTGAGCAGCACGACATCCCCCGGATTTGCGAGACTCGCGCAGGTCTTCACGCACTCCTCGGCAGAGCGGGTGTCAACTATGTTTTCTGCACCTACTATGCCTTCAAAGGCCTCGTGGATTTTCCTGTTGTCAACTCCGAGGCATACTATCTTGCGGACCTTCTGTCTTACAAGCTCGTTCAGCACGCTGTAGTCGTTGCCCTTGTCGGTGCCGCCCACAATCCAGACCACAGGTCTGGTCTGACAGTCAAGGGCATACCAGGCTGCGTCCACATTGGTTGCCTTGGAGTCGTTGATATAGAGTACATCCTTGATGCTCAGCACCGGTTCGAGCCTGTGCTCGATAGGCTGGAAGGTCTTCAGGGAGTTGCGTATCACTCCGCTTCCTATGCCCGCAGCCTTGGCTGCAAGAGCGGCCGCCATCGAATTGTAGAGATTGTGCTTTCCTCCGAGGGCGAGTTCGTTGAGATAAATCTCCGACTCGTCCTCTTTGTATTTCATCACAATCTTGCGGTCCTGCACATAGGCGCCCTGCTCCACTTCCTTTTCCTGGGAATAAGGCAGCATCTTAGCCTGAGTGATGATTTTGTCCAGGTGTCCTATCGTCACGGCATCGTCGGAGTCGAAGATGAAGCAGTCATCCGGTCCGAGGTTGCGTATGATGCGGAACTTGGATTTCACATAGTTCTCAAGATTGTAGTCGTACCTGTCCAGATGGTCAGGAGTGATGTTGGTGATGATTGCGATGTCGGGCCTGAAATCGAAGCATCCGTCCAGCTGGAAACTGCTGATTTCCAGAACATAGTAGTCGTGGTGCTCGGTTGCTACCTGAAGGGCGTAGCTCTTGCCGATGTTGCCTCCCAGGCCTACATTGAGTCCTGCCTGCTGCAGGAGATAGTAGATGAGGGAAGTAGTGGTGGTCTTGCCGTTGGACCCGGTGATGCAGATTTTCTTCGCGGTGTCATAACGCGCCGCGAACTCGATTTCGGATATGACGTGTGTCCCCTGTGCTTCAAGCTTTTTCACAATGGGAACGGAGTAGGGAATACCCGGGCTCTTGATTACCTCATCTGCGCTCAGTATGAGTTCCTCAGTATGGCCGCCCTCCTCATAGGGAATCTCCCAACGGTCGAGGATATCCCTGTATTCCTGCTTGATTTTCCCGTTGTCTGAAAGGAAAATATCGAAGCCTTTGACTTTTGCGAGGACAGCGGCACCCACGCCGCTTTCTGCTCCTCCAAGTACTGCTATTCTGGACATTTTTATCTGATTTTCAATAAAGCAAGCGTGCTGACAGCCAGCACTATTCCGACAAGCCAGAAACGGGTTACGATTTTCGGTTCCGGTATGCCCTGTTTCTGGTAATGGTGATGGATAGGTGCCATCAGCAGCAGCCTCCGGCCTTCTCCGTATTTCTTTTTTGTATATTTGAACCAGCTCCTCTGCAGAATGACGGAAACGCTCTCCACCAGGAAGATGCCGCACAGGATAGGCAGCAGCAGTTCCTTTCTGATGAGCACGGCGCTGACTCCGATGATTCCTCCCACCATCAGGCTGCCCGTATCACCCATAAAGACTTGGGCAGGGTAGGTGTTGTACCACAGGAAACCGACAAGCGCTCCGACGAAGGCGGAAAGGAATACCGCAATCTCTCCTGATGCCGGTATGTACATTATGTTGAGGTATGAGGCGTTGAGCACATTGCCTCCGAGCCATGCGAGAATACCCAGGACTACCGCCACTATAGCAGATGTTCCGGCAGACAGACCGTCCATGCCGTCCGTGAGGTTGGCTCCGTTGGAGCAGGCAAGAAGGATGAAAATGATGACAAGAGCATAGATAGCCCATTTGCAGTACCATCCGAGAGTGCCTTTGAACGGGGACAGGTACTTGTAGTCGAATTCGTGATTTTTCACGAAAGGGATTGTGGTCTTGGTGCTTTTGATGACATCCTCCTGCACCGTCTGGCCTTCCACCACTTCGGTCTGCTCATCAGCCGAAGCCTGTGTCACCTGCTCGCGCACTACGATTTTGGGTGAAAAGCATACGGTCGCGGCAACGATTACTCCGAGCAGAAACTGGCCGGCAAGCTTGCGCCCCTCGCTGAGGCCGTTTTTGTTGTGCTTGAAGACCTTGATGTAGTCGTCGGCAAAACCCAGCGCTCCGCACCAGACTGTGGTCAGGAGCAGCAGCTGGATGTAGATATTGCCGAGGTCGCAAAGCAGAAGCACCGCAGTGAGAAGGGCAACGAGAATGATTATACCTCCCATCGTAGGGGTGCCTTTCTTCGCCATCTGGCCTTCCAGTCCGAGGTCGCGTATGGTTTCTCCTATCTGCTTGCGCTGAAGCCAGGCAATCACTTTCTTGCCGAAGAACAGGGCCATCAGCATTGCAATCACATTGGCTGCAATAGCCCTGAAGGACAGGTAGTTCATCAATCCCTGTCCAGGTATGTCGAAATCCTTGAGTTTTTCGAAAAGATAGTATAGCATATCCTAATTGCTCATTTGTTTAAGCACTTCGGCGCAAATTTCCCTTTCGTCGAAGTGCTCTTTTCCTTTTTCCGTTATCTGATAAGTCTCGTGTCCCTTGCCCGCAAGCAGAATAACCGCACCGGGAGCGGAAAAACACAGCGCTGCCCTTATGGCCTCCCTGCGGTCGGCCATACAGATGGCTTTGGCCCTTCCGGCAGGGGAGAATCCCGTGCAGATTTCGGCCATAATATCTTCCGTTTTCTCGCTGCGGCTGTTGTCGGAGGTGACAATAATCCTGTCCGCGAGTTTTTCGGCAATGGCGGCCATCTCCGGGCGTTTGCTGCGGTCGCGCTCGCCTCCACAGCCGAAGACACAAACCAGCTCCCGTCCCGGCTCCACTTCACGCAGGGTCTGAAGCACGTGCTCCAGGGCATCCGGAGTGTGGGCATAGTCAATCACTACCGTCTTGCCGGACGGGCCGGCGAGGGTCTCCAGCCTGCCCCGGGCGGAACGCAGGGCGCTGATGCCGACCAGAGTTTCCTCCCTGTCTGCCCCGAGCGCCAGGGCGGCGCAATATATCGCAAGAATATTGTAAGCGTTGTGCTCGCCTATGAGTCTGGTCCATACCTCGGTGCCGTCCAGACGCAGCAGCATCCCTTCCATACTCTGCTCCACAATGCGGGCGCTATGGTCAGCAGCCCTGCGCAGCGAATAGCTCACAACGCCCGCTTCCGTGTTCTGGACCATTACCATACCGTTGCGGTCATCTGCGTTGACTATTGCAACGGCGCCTTTCGGCAGCCGGTCGAAGAAGAGCTTCTTGCATCTGAGGTATTCGGCGAAGCTGCCGTGGTAGTCGAGGTGGTCGTGGGTAAGGTTTGAGAATATCCCCACATTGAAGTCCAGGAAATCCGTGCGGTGCTGCTCCACTCCGATAGAACTTACCTCCATAAAACAGAATTCGCATCCTGCCTGCACCATCTCGGCCATAAGGGAGTTGATGGTGATGGGGTCAGCGGTGGTGTTGAGCGCTTCGCTTTCCCTGGTGCCGACATAGTTGGCTATTGTGGACAGCAGTCCGCATTCGTAGCCCATTGCCCTGAACAGCTGGTAGAGCAGGGTTACGGTAGTGGTTTTGCCGTTGGTTCCGGTTATCCCGACCAGCCTGAGCTGCCGTGACGGGTGGCCGTAGAAAATGTCTGCCATACGGGCAAGGCCCTCACGGTCGGTTTCTACGGCAGCTGCGGCTCCTCTTGCGAGCGCGTCGCCCACAAAACTGCGTCCGTCCGCCGCAGTTCCCTTCACTGCGATGAACAGGGACCCCGGGACAGCCTTTCTGGAGTCGCAGCAAATAGCGCTGACTTCAGTCTGAGGCTCACCGCACAGCAGGGAAGCCTTGCTTCCCGTTATTATGTCAGATATTCTCATTCCAGTACGGGTCAATGTCGTAAATACTGTCTATTATGTCCCTGACCACCTTTACAGGGATTACTCCACCGTAGAATTCCTTTTTGGTCATCTTGGAGTAGATGGTGCAGATTATCGTGTACTGAGGGTCTTCGGAAGGGAAGAAACCCACGAAAGTACCCTGCTGCTTGTGCCCTTGAGGGCTCTGGTATTTTCCTTTTACGGCTATATATGCGGTGCCGGTTTTTCCGGAAACCGGACATTTTGCGTTCTTGAGCCTCCAGGCAGTACCCTCCCTGTCGGTGACAGCCGAAAGCGCTTCGGTGATCATTTCCGCCGTGCTTTCCTTGCATATGCAGGGATTGAGCACTGACGGTCCGAATTTTTGGAGCACCTTGCCGTTCTTCTCTATGTCCTCCACCAGATAGGGTTTCATCATCTTTCCCTTGTTTGCGATGGCGTTGTAGTAAGTCAGAAGATGCATAGGTGTTACTCCTACTCCGTATCCCATGGCTACCTGACCGAGATCGACTTTGCTCCAGCCCTTGTCCGAAGGCTTGCGTATGCTCGGGGTGGTAATCTGTTCGTACACATCAAAGTCGAAGGAGGTGCCGAGCTGGTATTGGAACAGCCTGCCTATGAATTCCTCCGGCTTGTCTTCGTAGCCTGAAATTGCAAGCTGACGGAAGGCGTTGTTGGAGGAAACGGCCACGCAGTAGCGCAGGGGTATGTTTTCAGTATGATGCTCCCTCTTGTAGTCCAGAAGATGCTTGTCCTGACCATAGACCTTCTCATAGCCCTTGACATAGCCGTCGTTGCAGGGTATGGTCTGGTCAAGGGACTTGACGGTGCCGTCTTCGATAGCTGTCATCAGGGTGGTGATTTTCCACACCGAACCGGGCTCTCCGCGTCTGAGTACCGCCACATTGTTGCACTCGGAGAATCTGTCCGTTATCGTGTCCCTCTGGAGGTTTACCATAGCCTTTACGGCTCCGGTCTTCACTTCCATCAGTACGCAGCACGCCGCTTCAAGGTCCTGTTCGTCGAGAACGTAGCGGCGCAGTGCCTTGTCGGCAATGTCCTGATAATCTATGTTGAGTGTTGTGCGTATGTCATTGCCGTCCACCGATGCCACGAAGGTGCTGTCGTAGTCGCGTATGTAGCCCCTGTCGCTCTTCTTGATGTAGTACTTGCCAGGGGTGCCGTGGAGTGCGTAGTTGAATTTGCCTTCTATTCCGCTGTAGTAGCTGTTATCGTCGTTCTCCACTACGCTGCCCAATGTCCTGCGGGCAAGTTCACCGTATGGGTATCTGCGTGTCGGGACGGGCTCTGCCCATACTCCGCCCTTGAACTTTCCTTCGTTGGCGAGAGGATAGGTCGAGAGCTTATCCCACTGCTCTTTTTCTATCGGTTTGCCCAGTTTGAGGTAGCGGCTTCCCTTGTCGAAGGAAGACCAAAGCTTCTGTTCAAACCACGCGGCGCTCCTGCCCGTAGGGGCGAAAGCCTCTTCAAGACCTTTGGATAGACGCGTTGCCTTGCGCTTCCAGGCAGCTATGCTGTCTGCCCGGTCCTCCGCGCTCAGCTTGGCGAATTCGGACTGGCGGGCTCCGCAGTCGATATAGACCTGGTAGCGGGGGAAGGACAGGGCAAGCGGTCTTCCGTCGTCCGAAAGAATGTTTCCCCGTGCAGGCTCAAGGATAACCGGCTTGACCGGCTGGGTAAGCTTGCCCGCAATCTCCGGGTTCGGCTTCCAGCCGTATTGGATATACAGCACCCGGCCAATGACAAACAGGCTGACGGCAAGTATGCACAGGTAGAAAACGTACAGTACCATTCCTACCCTTCCTCTGTTGTTTGACTTCATCTTTGCCATTATTTGAGCTGTTTTGCCGGTTTGGTCGCATCCCTAAGGTCCGACCCCAATATTTCCAATTTCCTTTCAACTTCGGTGCGCCTGGTCGCCTTGGACAGCTCATAAGTGAGCACAGCTATCTCGTTCTGCTGCTCTTCGATTGTCTTGCGGTTTCTCTGAACCTTGGTCAAGGTGCTGTCGATCAGCAGGCTTATCCAAATCGTAAGAGCTACCACGGTGCAACAGGACGCGATATGGATAAAGTATCGTCCTATGTTGAGGCGGAGCAGGAACTCCCCCTTGAGTATGGCCTGGACACTGTTTTTCAGAAGTGACCACAAATCCTTGAAACGGAACTTCTTTTTCTCCTCCATATCAGCTTTTCTCCGCAATCCTGAGCTTGGCGCTCCTCGCCCTCGTGTTGGACGATATTTCTTCTTCTCCCGGCAGGATTGGCTTGCGCCCTATGGACTGCAAAGGGGCCCGGGAACGTCCGTAGATGTCCTTTTCGAGTATTCCTTCCACGTTTCCCGCCTTAATCCAGTTCTTCACCATCCTGTCCTCAAGGGAGTGGTAGGTGATGACGACCAGCCGGCCTCCCGGCTTGAGGGCTTTGGTGGCACCTTCCAGAAACTTCTCCAGAGAGCGCATCTCCCTGTTGACTTCTATCCTCAGGGCCTGATATACTTTTGCCAGGTATTTGTGCTCCGCAAAGGAAGGTACTGCCGGGGCTATTGCCCTGTCCAGTCCGTCGGTGGTCGTGATTGCCGCTGCCTCCCTTGCACTGACTATCAGTTGGGCCACCCTGCGTGCATTGTCAACCTCGCCGTAAAGGCGGAATATCTTCTCCAGTTCCTCCTGGGAATAGGTGTTTACCACTTCCGCTGCCGTAATTCCTCCCCGGGTGTTCATCCTCATATCCAGCGGAGCACTGTAGCGGAAGGAAAAACCCCTTTCGGGAGTGTCGAACTGGTGGGAGGACACGCCCAGGTCGGCAAGCACCCCGTCCAGCCCTTCCGGAGCTTCAAGAAGGGTGTAGTTGTGGATGAAACGGAAGTTGTTCCGGATGAGTTTGAACCTCTTGTCGTCAATGGCGTTCGCTGCCGCATCGGCGTCCCTGTCGAAGGCAATCAGCCGTCCCTTCCCGGAGAGTCTCTCCACAATTGCACGCGAGTGTCCACCGCCGCCGAAAGTGGCGTCAGCGTAGATGCCGTCAGGGTTTTGGACAAGGGCATCCACACTCTCGGAGAGGAGGACGGGATTGTGATATTCGGACATAGGAACAGGTTCTTATACAATCGCGCAAAGATAGTCAAAAAATCATTGATTTCCTTTAGGAAGTTCGGATATGACAACGGCTGTCACAACCTTGCGTTCCACTATCTCGGTGCTGCCAGCTCCGGCATCACTCGGCAGGTTGAGAATCTTGCCTTCGAAACCTACAATTTGGGATGAGCCTCCTCCGTCGAAATTCATCGCATCGACGGCTCCCAGGCTCTTGAGCTTCGCAGCCACCTCCTTGAGTGTCATTCCTGCACTGCCGCCCATTCCGCGTCCGTCACAGACGAGAATTATGAGCTTCCCGTCTTCGGTAAGACCCATTGCAGTGCGCGGCTGACGGCTCAGACCTGCGGTTCCTCCCGAGTCGAGGCATTCCTCCCAGTAGCTGTCCACGGCAACATCCACGCCGTCCTTGAGCAGACGCGGACCTCCTCCGATTGCCTGTTGCGGAGTCCAGGTATAGGCTCCCGGGTAGTCGGCTGAAGGCGGGTCTTCGATGAAGGTTCTGGTCTTTTCGTTGTTGCCCATAGTGTTGGGGAAGACGGTCTGGGTCCTTGCAGGCTTGTTGGTGCAGAACACCCACTCGATATCGAAACTGCCGTCTTCCTGCTGGCCGAGGGCGGAGCGCACAGGGTGAATCACCCTTTCGCAGTTCTCGTCGTTGGGCCAGTTCATATCCACGAAGGAAATCGACCTGACCTTGCCGTCGATGATGCACAGGCTCACCGAGGTGCTTCCGGCAAAGTAACCTGCGTTTACGCAGATGTAAGGCGTTCCCTTGTCCGGGTTGAAGTCCCTGAAGAACTCGGTAGGAGCCTTCCTTTTGGAACCCTGCAGGGTGTTGAACTTAAGTCTCGGATTGGCTTTGAAATCTATGGTGGCAACCCATCCGTTAACTGTTTTTCCATCGCTGAAGGTATCGCTGAAAGGCTCGACGCTGACTCCTTTCGGATAATCACCGGTCCATTCTTCTTCCTCCTCTTCGTTCCCTCCTTCGTTGATGTCTATAGGCGGTTTTTCATCCTGCTTGCCGTCTTCATTTTGCGGAGTGCAGGAAAAGGCTGCGATTGCTGCGGCTGCAGCAAGCAGTGACAGGTAAATTCTTTTCATATCCGGTATTTTCTGTATTTTACAAATATAACTCTATTTCTTATCTTTGCGAAGTCAAAATGAAAACAAAAATTACTAAAAAGCAGCAGAGGAAGAAGCCCCAGCAGCGCAGGCGCAGGCAGGGCAGGAAAGTGTTCCCCCAGTTCATAGGCAAGGTGCAGATGACCCGTGAGGGATTTGCCTTCGTCATCATCGAAGACGAGCAGGAAGATGTTTTTGTCCGCGCTTCCAAGACCAGGGGAGCCTTGAACGGGGATACCGTGCGTGTGGCCGTAACAAGCGAAGGACGCTCCAAGGCCCGCAGTGAAAGGGCGTCCCGCCGGGAAGGCGAAATAGTAGATATCATAGAGCGCTCCACCAAGCCTTTTGTGGGCATATTCCATATGGTTGGAGCCAGTGCCTGGGTGCTGATGCAGAGCCGCAATATGCCTTATGACATAGAAGTGGATCCTGCTCAGGCGGAAGAGATGGGAGCGCAGCAGGGCTTCAAGGTTTCTGCCCTGGTGGACCGCTGGGACAGGGGAGACAACTGTCCGCGTGGCCACATAGTCGATGTGCTCGGAGAGCCGGGGGACAACGATACCGAGATGCACGCAATTCTTGCGGAATTCAACCTCCCGTACCGTTTCGAGCCGGAGGTGGAGAATGCCGCGGACAAGATTTCCGAAAAGATAAAAAAGACCGACCTGAAAGGCAGAAAGGATTTCAGGGATGTCCTGACTTTCACTATTGACCCGTCCGATGCCAAGGACTTCGATGATGCACTTTCCTTCAGGGCTTTGCCTGACGGCAATTACGAAGTGGGAGTGCATATTGCCGATGTGTCCTGGTATGTGCGTCCGGGCACTCCGGTGGACAAGGAAGCGCAGGAGCGCGGCACTTCTGTCTATCTGGTGGACAGGACCGTGCCTATGCTTCCGGAGAAGCTCTGCAACAAGCTGTGCTCCCTGCGTCCGCACGAGGATAAGCTTACTTTCTCAGCGGTTTTTGTAATCACTCCTGACGCTAAGGTCAGAAAGAAGTGGATAGGCCGTACGGTCATCAATTCAGATTGGCGCCTGGACTATGACCAGGCCCAGGCCGTAATCAAGGCGGAGGGTACCGATGAACAGATTGCTTCCTCCACCGGTTTCAGCGCCTCTTTGGTTGAGGCAATACGCACGACCAATGCTTTGGCTATGATTCTCAAGGGCCGCCGCCGCAAGGCAGGAGCCATCGATTTCGACCGTCCGGAGATGAAGGTGCGCTGCGATGTGTCCGGCCGCCCGGTGGAAATCTATCAGAAGCACTCTTTCGAAGCCAACTGGCTCATCGAGGAGTTTATGCTGCTTGCGAACCGCAGCGTTGCGGAGTTTGTGAGCGGAACGGGGAAGACCTTCGTTTACCGTATCCACGATATGCCTAATCTGGAGAAACTCGAGGGCCTGCGCAATTTCGCCAAGGGCTTCGGCTATAAGATGGAAAAGGACCCGACCGGAGCAAAATCGGCGGTGATTATCAATAAGTTGCTTTCCGAGTCCGATGGCAAGCCTGAGGCGGCTCCGTTCAAGGAGATTGCCCTGCGCTCCATGGCCAAGGCCAAATACAGCACCGACAACATAGGCCACTTCGGTCTCGCTTTCGCGGACTATACCCATTTCACTTCTCCTATCCGCCGTTACCCTGACCTTATGGTTCACCGCCTGCTCGCGGGATATCTGGAGAACGGCAAGAGTGAGGACAAGGACTACTATCAGGAGCAGTGCGACCACGCTTCCGTGCGCGAGAATGTAGCAGCGGATGCCGAGCGCACCAGTGTCAAGTACAAGCTTGTGGAGTATATGCAGGAACACCTGGGCGAGGAGTACGACGGTCATATCTCCGGACTGACAGAATGGGGAATGTATGTGGAAATCGAGCCTACCCACATTGAGGGAATGGTTTCCCTTCGGGAAATCAAGACGGATTTCTTTGTCTTCGAAGAGGAGAAATACCTCCTGCGCGGCCGCCGCACCCACAAGGTCTATCGCCTCGGTGACCCGGTGCGCATCCGCGTCTCCCGCGCCAATCTCGACCAGCGCCTTCTCGACTTCGAACTTGTGGTGGACTGATACCTGATTACTCGAAATACTCCAGGGAGATGGCGGTGAAATTCAGAACCTGACCTGAGGCATCGACGGTGAGGGTGGCGCTGCGGTCGCAGGTGAATTCGGTGACGGATTCGAGTTCGCGGTCAAGGTAGGAAACCGTGCGGACAAGATGACCGAAAACATCGTAGGTAAACTCCTTGCGCTCAGCTTCTTCGCCGAGAGTATAGACCACTTCCTTCACCAGCCGCCCGAAAGAATCGCAATGGCGCTCGCTGCGGGAAATATACCTCTCCGGATGACTGAGGTAATTGTCTTTCTCAGTAGCGTCATACATATATCTCTCGCCATTGTAATCAACGGTAAGCGATACCAGATAATCCCCTCTGCCATAGAGAGATTCCACACCTTTGCCATAGACCACATAGCTGTCCAGCTTTCCGTTCTCGGCGATGGTCAGACGCTGCAGCGCGCCATTCCCGTCCCTCTGGAAGAAAAGCAGCCTCGAATAGGTCCCGGCGGCGTTGTCATATCTGACCGTCAGGATTTCTCCCTGCCTGTTGAACACATAAGTCGTGGTGCCCTTGAGGACAGTCTTGTCCGGGGCCGTATATTCCTTGAGTACCGCCTTGCTTACATTCCCTTCAAATCCAAGAGCTTTGCGGCTCAAGTTCGCGGGGTCCGGATTGAACGCCAACATTTGTGCGCAAAAGCCGAACAAAACCGCCAAAACTGTAAGCAGATGTTTCATAACCGATAATATTATCCCGACAAATATAGTTATATTTGCCCGAAATGATACAAGGAATCGCCACAGTTGTTAAAAATGCGGGCAGTCACTTTATGCTGAGCTGCCTTCCCGAGTGGAATCTCTTTCCCGCAGTTCTCCGTGGTAAAGTGCGTCTTGCGGCCGGAAACTCGACAAATCCGGTTGCTGTCGGAGACCGCGTCCGCTTCGAGTACGAAAAGGAGCCTGACGAGACCCATCCTGCTGTAATCACCGAAATTCTCGACAGGAAAAACCACCTGATACGCAAGTCCACCAACCTCTCGCGCCAGTCCCATGTCATCGCGGCGAATCTGGACAGGGCCTTCCTTGTCGTCACCCTTTATTTTCCCGAAATCAAACTTCCTTTCCTCGACCGCCAGCTCGTGAGCTGCGCTGTCTTCGGAATCCCTGCAACCATAGTCCTCAACAAAGTCGATCTCTACCGGGATGAAGCCCCGGAGCAGGTCGAACGCTTCAAGCACATCTATACCGACGCGGGATATCAGGTCATCGAAACCTCGGCGAGAACCGGTGAGGGCATTCAGACCCTTCGCGAGCTCTGCAAGGGGCAGGTTGTGCTGTTCAGCGGCGAATCCGGAGTAGGCAAATCCTCATTAATCAAAGCGATAGACCCGTCTCTCAACCCCAAGACCGGAGAGATATCGCTGGCCCACCTTCAGGGAAAGCATACCACCTCCCTCTATGAGATGTATCCTCTGGGAAGCGGAGGCTATGTAGTTGATACCCCGGGACTTAGGGGCTTTGGGCTATATGGCCTCGAAAAGGAGGAGATTGCGAAATATTTCCCCGAAATGCTGCGCGTTGCGGACCAGTGCCGCTTTGTGCCATGCACCCACACCCACGAGCCGGGCTGTGCGGTGAAGCAGGCGGTGGAAGAAGGCGCAATATCTGCCGAAAGGTATAACTCATATCTCGGAATGTTGGAAGAAGACAGCAAATTCAGACAATGATGGACAAGAAACTTAACCGTGAGATACTCCGCCTGTCCCTGCCGAGCATATTGGCCAACATATCGGTGCCCCTCGTGGGCTTTGTCGATACGGCCATTTCAGGGCATCTGTACGGAGTAAGCGCCGCTGCGGCCATTGGAGCCGTATCGGTCGGCTCTATGTTTCTGTCGCTGCTCTACTGGAACTTCGCCTTCCTGCGCGCCGGTACCGGCGGACTGACGGCCCAGGCATACGGAGCGGGAGATGACCGTACAGCGGCCAAGATGCTGTGGAGAGGGCTCGGCGTCGCACTCGCTGTGGCGGCAGTCCTGCTTATTCTCCAATGGCCCTTCCTCAAACTCGCGACCCTGGTCACCCACGCCTCGCAGGAAGTCACGGCACTTGCGCAGAAATATTTCCTGATAAGGATATGGGCCGCACCGGCTACCCTCTCGCTGCTGGTCTTTTCGGGCTGGTTCGTAGGCGAGCAGGACTCTATGTCTTCGATGTGGAAAGACCTGATAGTCAACGGAGTAAACATTGTGGCGAGCATAGTGCTCTCCAAGTTCATAGGCTTCAACGGCATAGCTCTCGGCACCGTGATTGCGCAATACTGCGGCCTGCTCTTCTGCATCGTGGTGGCAGCGCTCAAGTACCGCCGTCTGCTTTCCTCTTTCCCGCTGAAGGAGCTCAAGCACGCCTTTACCCGCGACGAACTGCTGCCATACCTGAAGATGAACGGCAACCTCTTCGTTCGCTCGCTGTGCTTTATGGTCATATATCTCGGCTACACCCTTATCGCTGCAAGGCTGGGAGACCAGCTGCTAGCCTGCTCTTCGGTGATGATGCAGCTGCTGATGCTCTTCTCCTATTTTACGGATGGTTTTGCCTACGCCGGAGAGGCGCTGACAGGACGATTCATAGGAGCGGAAGACAGGCCTATGGTGCGTAAGACTGTGCGCTATGTCTTCGTATGGAGTATGGCAATAGCCACCTTGTTCATAGGACTTTACTACATAGGCGGAGTGCCTGTTCTGAGGCTGCTTACAGATGACGCAAACGTTGTGGAGACCTGCAAGTCCTACCTGTGGTGGCTGCTGATTATGCCCCCGCTGGGATGCGCCGCCTTTACTTGGGACGGATTGTTTCTCGGCGCTGCGAGGACGCGCCCTATCCGCAATTCGATGATGGCGGCTATGGTGGCTTTTCTGGTGCTGTGGTTCGGCGGGGAGCTGGTCTTCGGCCCGTCGATGGACCTGCTGCTGGCGGCATATTTCGCACACCTTGCCGCCCGAACCATCTGGCTCACCGCCTGCCGGAAACAAATTGTCTGAAATCCGACCCATCCCTGCCTGCCGGAAACAAATTGTCTGAAATCCGGCTTATCCCCGCATGGCGGCCGGTTATCAAAATCACCTTCCACGGTGGGAGGCCGCGGAAGGTGTTGTGATGGGATGCTGCGTGGAAGGTGCGGGAAAAAGCCCGCACCGTCCACGGTGGGCAAGGTTGTAGGCCAGTCTGGCAGTGGGTCGCGTGGAAGGTGATTTTGCTCACGGGAATTCCCGGTCCCGCCCTCTATTTCGCTCTGCCGACAAGGCGGTCGGCAAAGGCTGTGAGCAGGGCAAGAGCCTCAGGGCTGAGTTCGAGCGAGCGGACGGCATCCAGAGCACGGCTATTGTAGCGCACGACTTCGGCCTTGGCATCGCTGTCAACCCCAAGCTCGCAGTAAATATCCTTCACTGCAGCAATTTTGGCGGTCTTCTGCTCTGCTGTATCGGACGGCAGGTCAAGAGCCCCGAGCAGAGCCTGCTTATCGGCAGTTTTCTCAAGAGCCCGCAGGGTAAGCCAGCTCTTCTTGCGCTGGATGATGTCTCCTCCAATCGGCTTGCCGAAAACCTTCTCGTCTCCGAAGGCATCAAGGTAGTCGTCAGCCACCTGGAAAGCCATACCGAGCTCATAACCGTAGCGGTACAGAGCCTCGCAATCCTTCTGCGGTGCTCCTGCAATCAGGGCTCCCATCTTGGCTGCACAGGCAATCAGCACACCGGTCTTGAGCCCGATCATCTTGGCGTAATCCTCCATAGGGACTTCTGCCTGATGCTCGAAATCCATATCGTACTGCTGCCCCTCGCAGACCTGTGCTGCCGTCTCGGTAAAAAGCGCGAGTGCATCGGCAAGTTTGTCCGCCGGGGCCTTGGCTATTCGTCTGTAGGCATCAATCTGCATCACATCTCCACTGAGAATGGCCGTATCCTCATCCCATTTTTTCCAGACGGTAGCCTGGCCGCGGCGCAGGGGCGAGCGGTCCATAATGTCGTCGTGGATGAGGGTGAAGGTATGGAACACCTCCAGCGCCGCGGCCGGCTCGAGTATGCTCTCGTCGAAGCTGTCCTTATATATTGAATAAGTCAGAAGGCACAAGGCGGGGCGCAAACGCTTGCCTCCGATTGCAATCATGTAGCGAAGCGGGTCATATAGCCCCGAAGGCTCTGCGGTGAAACTTATGTTCCTGAAAAGTCCGGCGGTCCTGGCCGTGATGTTTTCGAGTGTAGCCATAATATTATGCGTTTGATTCCCAAAAGTACATAAAATTCTTCGTAAATTCGCGCTTTGGCCCGCAATTGGCGGACCCTATGCATAAATGGACAAGAAAGAATTGGAGATAATGGCCCCGGCTGGCAATTTCGAATGCCTGCGCGCCGCGATTCAGGGTGGGGCCGATTCGGTATATTTCGGAATCGGAAGGCTCAATATGCGAAGCCATTCCGCCAACAACTTCGCACCGGAAGACCTCCCGGAGGTGGTGCGCATCTGCCGTGAGGCGGGGGTGAAGTCCTATCTCACCCTCAACATCGTGCTATATCCCGAGGACCTGGAGGAGATGCGTGAGGCTCTCGATGCAGCCAGGAAGGCAGGCGTTACGGCCGTGATTGCTTCCGATATGGCAGCGATAGCCTATTGCCGGCAGATAGGGATGGAGGTACATATTTCCACCCAGCTGTCCATATCCAACGCCGAGTCGCTGCGTTTCTATGCGCAGTTTGCGGATGTGGTGGTGCTCGCAAGGGAGCTTAACCTGGACCAGGTCAAATCCATCTACGAGACCATAGTGCGCGAAGGCATCAAAGGCCCGGGCGGAGAACTCGTCCGAATTGAGATGTTCGCCCACGGAGCGCTGTGTATGGCCATTTCCGGCAAATGCTACCTCAGCCTGCACGCCTACGGAGCCTCTGCCAACCGCGGGGCCTGCTTCCAGGTATGCCGCCGCGGCTATGAGGTCACCGACCTGGACACGGGCAATCAGCTGCTTGTGGACAATAAGTATATTATGTCCCCTAAGGACCTGTGTACCATAGAGTTTATGGACCGCATCATAGAGTCCGGCGTGAAGGTATTCAAGATAGAAGGCAGGGCGCGCAGCGCCGAATATGTCAAGCGTTGCACCGAATGCTACCGCAAGGCGGCGGACGCGGTGTGCGAGGGAACTTATACTCCGGAGCTTGCATCTCAGCTGAAAGGACGCCTCAGCGAGGTATTCAACAGGGGCTTCTGGGACGGCTACTACCAGGGTGCGAAGATGGGCCAGTGGAGCGAGGTTTACGGAAGCCAGTCCAAGCTCCGCAAGGTCTATGTGGGCAAGGTCAGCAACTGGTTCGACCGTATCGGAGTATGCGAGATTACCGTTGAGAGCCAGCCGCTTTGCAAAGGAGACAGGGCAATGGCAATTGGCCAGACCACCGGCGTGGTTGAATTCGATATAGAAGATATGAGGGTGAACTTCCAGTCCGTAGAGCTTGCGGACAAGGGCGCCCGCTGCTCGGTGGCTGTTCCTCAGAAACTCCACCGAGGAGACAAAGTTTACAAATGGGTAGAAGCGCAATGAAAAGAATATTTGCAGCAATATTGGCCCTGACGCTCGCAGCGGGTGCCTCGGCTCAGTCCAGCAACTTCCAGCTCGGAAAGTTCGTGGAGATACAGAACGCAATACTGAGGGAACTCAACCGTTCCTATGTGGATTCCCTGCCGGTCGAGCGTATGCAGAAGGCGGCAATAGACGCTATGCTGGAGACCCTCGACCCTTACACGGTCTATGTGCCAGCCGAGGAGAATGACAACTTCCGTATGCAAATCGAGAAGGCCTACGGAGGAATAGGTGCCATCATCTTCAAGCCCGAGAAGGACGGAAATGTGGTAATCAATGAACCTTATGCCGGCTCGCCGTGCGCCAAAGCCGGCCTTGTGTGCGGAGATGAGATTCTGGAAATCAACGGCGAGAGCGTGAAAGGCAAGGATTCGGCAGAGTGCTCTTCAAGGATGAAGGGGCAGCCGGGCACCGAGGTGAAGTTTCTGGTGAAAAAGCTGCGTACCCGCGATACCGTTGAGGTCTCGGTGGTCAGGGAACTGATTCATATTCCGGACATACAGTATGCAGGGATGCTTGACGACGGAACGACGGGCTATATCTACCAGACCGGATTTACCGAAGGGGTGGCTGCGCAGATGCGTCAGGAAGTGCTTCGCCTCAAGTCCGAAGGAATGAAGAAACTCGTGCTGGACCTGCGCCAGAACGGAGGCGGTCTGATGCAGGAGGCTGTGGAAATAGTGTCCCTCTTTGTGCCTAAGGGCTCGGTGGTGGTGACTGCCAGGGGGCGCAATCCAAAGGATGTGGTTACCTATAAGACCTACAGGGACCCTATTGACCTGAAACTGCCTATTGTAGTGCTGGTGGATTCGGGCAGCGCATCGGCTTCCGAAATCGTCAGCGGAGCGCTTCAGGATATGGACAGGGCTACGATTATGGGCCAGCGTACCTTCGGCAAGGGTCTGGTGCAGTCCATACGCCCCCTGCCTTACGGAGGGCAGCTCAAGATTACTACTGCGAAATATTACACCCCGTCAGGGCGCTGCGTGCAGGCTATCGACTACAGCAACCGCAACGAGGACGGAAGCGTGGGACATATTCCGGATTCCCTTACCCACGTGTTCTACACCTCGCGCGGGCGCGAGGTCAGGGATGGTGGCGGCATCACTCCGGATGTGAAGCTGCAGAAATTCGAATTCAGCGACCTGGTTTATTCCATCGCGATGTCAGGGCTGATGGAGGAATATGTCCTGGATTATGTGAGGGCTCACGAGAGCATAGCTCCGGCAAAGGATTACCATTTCGACGACTGGGACGGCTTTATCGAGTACCTTAAGCCGAAGATGAAGGATGCTGGCAAACTCGACGAACTGAACCGGGAAGAGATGTGCCAGCTGCTTGAAAGCGAGATAGTTGTGAGGTATTGGTTCCAGGCTGCAGCTGTTGAGCTGCGGTTGCGCTATGATACTGAGTTGAAGGAAGCTTTGAGTTCGCCACTGATATGAGACTGGTTTTTGCTACGGGAAACAGAGGCAAGCTTGCCGAGGCTCAGGAGATACTTGGGCTTGATTATGAGTTGGTTACACCGGCCGACCTCGGCCTGGACGACGATATCGAGGAGACGGGAAGTACCCTTGCCGAGAACAGTCTGATTAAGGCGAGTGCCATCTATGATGCCTCCGGACTGGACTGTTTTGCTGATGATACCGGACTTGAGGTGGATTGTCTGGGAGGAGCTCCCGGGGTCTATACTGCGCGCTATGCAGGACCGCATTGCAACTTTGACGACAATATGGAGAAGCTGCTTGCCGAAATGGCGAAGGCGGGAGGTCCCCGCACAGCCCGTTTCCGCTGTGTGGTCACCCTCATCCGTGGAGGCGAAGTGCGCCAGTTCGACGGTTGCCTGGAAGGGAAGATTGCCCTGCATCGCGAAGGCCGTCAGGGTTTTGGCTATGATCCTGTGTTCATCCCGCGTGAGTATCCTGACCACACTCTTGCGGAAATCTCCGCCTCGCAGAAGAATGCCATATCCCACCGCGGAGCGGCACTTCGTCTGATGGCGAAGTACCTTATGGCTGAGTAGTCCTCCTTTTTTAGAATATGGATTCCTTCGTTCTGGTTGTCAGCAGTTCGAGGGCTTTCATTCCCATCACCGAATTGCCTTTGCTGTTGAGTCTCGGGCTCCAGACTGCTACGGAGTAGCGTCCGGGGTATTTGAGCAGATTGACTATTGCTGCATTGAGATAGCCGTATTCCCTTTCGGAGAGGGCGATTTCCTCGTCGTAGGACAGGTCGGGGTTGTCGCTGATTTCCCTCATCAGGTCCAGAAAACTCTGTCTGGCATCCGGCAGGGAGGAGAGGAGCACGTCGGCGATGACCATGGCCCCGGCATTGATGAAGGGGTTTCGCGGGAGTCCTTTTTCGGCTTCAAGCTGCACGAGGGAGTTGAAGGCTGTGCCGGAGGGTTCTTTGCCGACCCTGGACCATATGCCTTCACCTTTGAGGGATATTGCCATCGCGAGTGCGAAGACTTTGGAGATACTCTGGATGGAGAATGCCGTATCTGCTTGGGCTACAGCGAATTCTTTTCCGTCCACCAGTCTGAGGCACATTCCGAACTGGTTGGGATTCACGCGTGCCAATGCCGGGATGTAGTCGGCCTGTTTGCCTTCGTAAGAGAATTCTTTGACATCGTCGCGAATGCCCTCGAGTATCTGCCGGTAGTCGTTGTCTTTCAGCATAATCTGGGTTTGTGGGTACTTGGTTTGTTTGTGGGTACCTGTTGTCTTTGTTAGTACTGCACAAATAGAAGCATTTATTCCGACCCCTGTTTTTTGCCATTTCGCCTTTCTTGAGGGTCAAATAGCAATTCTACCCCCCCTATTTTTGCTAATTTTTCAGAAAATGGCAATTGCGGGGGTGTTCTTTGTGCTTTGGCCGTGATGAGAATGGCCGAAAAGCCTTGTTCCAAATCGTTTTGGGATTGGTGTGCCCTGGAGGGCCTTTCAGAAGGGGTGAATCCCAAAACGAGGCAAAAAGTCGTCGTTTTGGGATGGACATGCCTTTCAGGGCCTTCTACGAGGGGTTAATCCCAAAACGATTTGGAACAACTGCCCTGAGAGCACAAAAAAGGCACATTAGGCAGTTCCTGATGTCACTTAATTGCAGAGACGCTTCCGGTTTTCCTGATCTGTCACATCAGGAAATTACCAGTGGGCATTAGCCGGCAATGTGATGGAACCCTACCCGAACAACTCTGCAGAACGCGCAGCGAGCGGATGTTCACATTCATTTCAACTATCACTACCACCTGTTGAAGTATTAGAACAGGCTGCAGAACTACACGCCAAAGAATGGATTTGTCGCGTTTCCTTCTCGGTATTCCTGTGGTTCGCCACAGGCGGACTATGTGGTGGAGGCCCGAGGGCCGCCTCCGGATACCCTCGATGAAATACTACCCTATTATGATGCGAATAAATGCAACGAACTATTTTTTTTATATTTACGAGATTGTAAGATTTATTTTCATATATTTGCCTTTGCTTAGCTAGCCCAGCGGCCGGATTTTTCGGAGACTTCCGTTTCTGGGAACTGGTTGCAGGGTTGGGTGGGCAAAAGACATACGAAGACGTTACTTGACGTTTATCTTCTAGATCCAAACTTCGCAATTTGAAACTCAAAGAAGATAGCGCAACGGGAGCGTCCACTGGTGATGACGATTCGGTCATCCGCGCTGTTATCTGGGCGTGGAGATTACTGTATATCATCCCTGACGTGGGCTAGCTACGTTGCTTATCCTTTGAGTTTGGCAGCGAAGGCCTGGATCTGGGATAAGCAAGAGTAAAACTCCCACGTCTTTTTTGTACCCGTTCGTCTAGGGAGATTACGAACACTAAGGCTAAATAACGACACATTTTGTCGCCAATGGTTGCCAACTTTGCGCCCTATGGCAAAAATGAACCAACTGACGAGATATAGCCGCATTATCAACAAATTGAGCGGACGCAGGAATTATATCCCCGCCGAAGAGTTGATAGATGCAATGGGCGGATTGTCGGAATTTGGCATCAATTACACTATACGCACGCTGCAGAGGGATATACTCAGCATTGAACAGGCCAAAAAAATCACCCTAAAAATGAGCGAAACCGAATGGCGCTATCTCAAGACAAGCTATGATTTCTTATGGACATTATCTAATGAGGCAGAAAGTGCGCATTCAGGAGATGGCAAACAAATATAGATAGGCATAAATAAAAAATTGGAAATTATGGGTTATTTTGAAAACATTGGAGTCGACCATCCTATTAGCAGGGAATTGGCTAGAATTGTCAGAACACTTTCTTCAGACCACAAAATTGAATCTGACTTGGATTTGCATGTTACAGCATTGAACAATTTATGTAGCGTTGATGGATGGACTATTCATAGTGTAGCTAAGATAAATGTACCATTCATTGTGGAACCCATAGAACGGAATCCAATTCGTGTCGCTCTATTCAATGAATTACATGTGAATGCCTTTTCTGCTACGTCAAAGGAGATTGTAAAACAATATGAGGATAATATTGCCCTTTTCTTGAAAGAGTCACATGACATGTTAATTGACAAGCAGATAGTCGGTTATTTTGCAGCTATCATTTCAGAGAACAAAGATTCGGAGTCACTAAGCTATTATCCCAAGGGAGGCAAATTTGAGTATTACTACAGTGCTGAACCTAATGGCCGCTCATTTAGAATAATCGGCGAAACGATGTCTGGATTATGATGGATTCTCCAATTTGTTTGTTTTCACTTTGACAATAATATAAAATGAGAAAGCGTCTGCTCCAGCACGTTTAGCATAGCGTGAATCTCTTTCGTACCTTTCGCCATTTTGATAATTGCATAATGATAAAAGGTGTATAGAAAGTATCGAAAGAGTTGGTAATCGAGACGCAAAAGTAAACAATAACTAAATTACACCCTACGCGAATGAAAACCTTACACTACTCTGCTCCCGAATGTGAGGAGCTTGAATTGGACTGCCAGAATGTTCTTTGCCAGAGTACGAGCACCCTTGAGCGCGTCGAAGAAGAAAACGGCAGCTGGTCCTAACAATCACAAATCTAAAATTCCCTTTATAACAATGAAAAAGATATTCATATTGTCGTTAGGCATCGCATTGTCCGTTGCCTGCCAGCAAGAAATAATACTCGAAAACCCAGTGCAAAACACGGGCGAAGAATTTGTGGCCAGCCTCGAATGCTTCGATGGACCAACAAAGACTTCGATGACCGAGGAAAACAGCATAGTCTGGACGAAAGGAGACCAAATCGCGATTTTCCAGGGCGCAACGGTCGCTGACACCTACCAGGTCAAGGAACAATGCGACGGAACTTCCAGCGGTATCTTTACTTTGATAAGTGACAATAGCGAAGTCAACGGAGAATTCTCCTCCGGAATGGAGATACCGGCAAATATTGCAGTCTATCCGTATTCTGACGGCCTCGGCTGCAGCAGTAAGACCGTCTCCGAAGGCGGAGTGGAGTCAACATTCTACACCATTTCCGGCTTCCAATTCCCTTCCTCACAGCAGTATCAGGCGAATTCATTCGCGCAGGAATCGTTTGCAATGGTTGCGGTGACAAATTCGGTATCCGATCACTCCCTGAAGTTCAAGAACGTTAACGGAGCGTTGAAACTTCAGCTTTGCGGAGAGTGTGCGGTGAAAAGAATAATACTGAAAGGCAATAATAATGAAAAGCTTGCGGGCTCGTCATCCATTACTGCTTATCCCGGAGCGAAAGTTCCGAGCATAACAATGAGCGCAGAGGCTACCGGGACCATTACGCTGGACTGCGGCGATGGTGTCCAGTTGGACCCTGCCGTTCCGACACTATTCATCATCTCCGTTCCTCCTACCGTCTTCAGCAACGGCTTTACCGTAAAGGTCGTTGATACAGAAGGCAAAGTGATGCCTATAAAAGCTTCTGTTTCAAATGAAATCAAAAGGTCTTCAGTCCTGAAAATGCCTGTTGTTACCGTCCCTATTACCTCCGCCGGAACAGAGAACATTGTCTTTGAAGACGACGAAATGAAGGAACTATGTGTTACTGCTTTCGACACCGACAAAGACGGTGAACTCTCTTACGCCGAAGCTGCCGCCGTCACCGACTTGTACAGAATGACCTTGTCAAATAAGACCTTCCAGACCTTCAACGAGTTCCAGTATTTCACGTCAGTAAAGACCATACCGTATTCATATTTTAGCTCTTGTGAAAGTTTGAAAGAAATCACTTTCCCAAATAGTATCACGTCTATTGGAAACAGAGCTTTCAAGGAATGTAGTAATTTAACCGCCGTTGTGATGAACGAAGGCATAACTTCGATTGGAAGTGAGGCATTCTACTATTGCACCAGCCTGACAAGCATAACCATTCCGGAAAGCGTTACTTCGATTGACTACGGTGCATTCTCAGAATGCAGCAGCCTGACGAGCATAACCATTCCGGAAAGCGTTACTGAGATTACTAATTATACATTCTATAAGTGCACAAGCCTGACAAGCATAACTATTCCGGAAAGCGTTTCTCAGATTATGGGATCTGCATTCGAAGATTGCACAAGCCTGACAAGCATTACTATTCCGGAAAACGTTACTACGATTGAGTTTACTGCATTTGCTGATTGCACCAGCCTGACAAGCATATATTTTAAGGCCACATCTCTAAGCACTTATGGCTCAAATGCATTCGCCAATTGTCCAGCTACGATTTATGTGCCGTTAGGTTCAGAAGAAGCTTATAAGGCCGGATGGCCGGAATACGCGTCGCGTATCGTCGGCTGTTGGAAACTCGCAAAATACGTTATCTTTGAAGACGACGAAATGAAGGAACTATGTCTAACTGCTTTCGACACCGACAAAGACGGTGAACTCTCTTACGCCGAAGCTGCCGCCGTCACCGACTTGTACAGAATGACCTTGTCAAATAAGACCTTCCAGACCTTCAACGAGTTCCAGTATTTCACGTCAGTAAAGACCATACCGTATTCATATTTTAGCTCTTGTGAAAGTTTGAAAGAAATCACTTTCCCAAATAGTATCACGTCTATTGGAAACAGAGCTTTCAAGGAATGTAGTAATTTAACCGCCGTTGTGATGAACGAAGGCATAACTTCGATTGGAAGTGAGGCATTCTACTATTGCACCAGCCTGACAAGCATAACCATTCCGGAAAGCGTTACTGAGATTAATGAACATACATTCTATAACTGCTCAAAACTGACAAGTATCACTATTCCAGAAAGCGTTAAAAAGATTATGAATGGTGCATTCTCTAGATGCAGCAGCCTGACGAGCATAACCATTCCGGAAAGCGTTACTGAGATTAATGACTTTGCATTCTATTACTGCTCAAAACTGACAAGTATCACTATTCCAGAAAGCGTTAAAAAGATTATGTATGGTGCATTCTTTGGTTGCAGCAGCATGACAAGCACATATATAAAGGCCATATCGCTAAGCACTTATGGTGAATATGCATTCTCCGAATGTCCAGTTACGATTTATGTGCCGTTAGGTTCAGAAGAAGCTTATAAGGCCAGCTGGCCGTCCTACGCGTCGCGTATCGTCGGCTATGACTATTCAAACGCGCTGTAACAGCGGACGTTAATATGCAAAGTGGCAGCTGCTTTTGAGAGCACGCTGCCACTTGCTATAATTTGGCGTCTCACAGTAAGCATCCGACGAAGTAATTTTTCAATTTGTGTAAGAATGGCTTTCTTTTGCCGTACTGACACAAACTGGGTAGTGTTTCATCGAGTATGTCCTAATCGTGCTTGCTGCGGCTGACAGCACTTTCCGTTTTCCTGACCTCACGTCAGGAAATCACCAGTGGGCATTAGCCAGCAATGTGATGGAACCCTACCCGAACAACTCCCGCAGCACGCGCAGCGAAGGGATTTCATTAAGAATCCCATATACTCACTTTCTTAAATATCGAAGGCCTGTGGGACAATAATAGCATTCTGTTCGCCAAAAATATCTTAACTTTACAAGTTTAACCGAGATTACGCACGATAGTATGACCGACGTACAGCAAAGAAACGCAGCAAGATCCTTCGCCGAATTCTGGAGTGGCAGGGGATATGAGAAAGGCGAAGGCCAGCAATTCTGGACTTCACTCCTCAGAGACGTTTATGGCATCGCACACCCTGAATCTTTCATATCATTCGAAGAGCAGGTCAAACTCGACCACACTTCCTTCATCGACGGTCATATTCGCTCAACCAAGGTGATGATTGAACAGAAGAGTCTCGGCAAAGACCTTCGCAAGGCAGCAGCTCAGTCAGATGGCAAGATGCTCACTCCATTCGAGCAGGCAAAGCGCTATGCGAACGAACTCCCAAACTCTCAGCGCCCTCGCTGGATTGTCGTATGCAACTTCCAGGAGTTCCTTGTTTATGATCTCGAACATCCGCACGATGACCCTCTCTCCGTCCTTCTGGAGAACCTGGACAAAGACTACCATCTTCTGAACTTCCTTGTCGAAGAGACTGACGAAAAGATCATCCGTGAAAAAGAACTGTCCATCGAAGCTGGTCGCCTCGTGGGCAGACTTTACGATATGCTCCTTGCCCAGTACGCAGACCCCACTTCACCGGATACACTTCGTTCTCTCAACATCCTTTGCGTACGTCTCGTGTTCTGTATGTATGCCGAAGATGCGAGCCTGTTCGGAAAGAAGAATATGTTCGTCAACTACCTTCGCAAGCACAGCAATACTGTACGCTCCGCGCTCAAGGAACTCTTCAAGGTGCTTGACACTATGGAATCCCTACGTGATCCGTATCTTGACGAAGATCTCGCGGCCTTCCCTTACGTGCATGGAGATCTATTCTCAGACGAGGATATCGAGATTCCTCGTTTCACCCCTGAAATCATAACCCTTATTGAAAAGGATTGTTCTGCTGACTTTGACTGGTCCGGCATTTCTCCTACTATATTCGGTGCTGTTTTCGAATCAACCTTGAACCCAGAGACACGTCGTAGCGGCGGAATGCACTACACCTCTGTTGAGAATATTCACAAACTCATCGACCCTCTCTTCCTTGATGATCTCAAGAAAGAACTCGAGGATGCCCTTGCAATCCCTGTCAGAAGCAAGCGTGAGAAGACACTGAAAGAGCTCCAGGACAAACTTGCATCACTCACATTCCTCGATCCTGCCTGCGGCTCCGGTAACTTCCTTACAGAGACGTTCTTGTCACTTCGCAAACTTGAGAACGAGATTATCCGTGTACTCCGTAACGGTGATGGTCCACAGCTCAATATGGGTGCAGAGTTCAGCCCAATTAAGGTCAACATCAAGCAGTTCTACGGTATCGAGATCAACGACTTTGCCGTGACTGTTGCCCGCACCGCACTATGGATCAGCGAGGCTCAGATGCAAAAGAACACCGAGGACATCATTGCCGAGCCTCTGAGCTACTTCCCTCTTGAATCGTACCAGAATATCATCGAAGGGAATGCACTGCATATTGACTGGAATGATGTGGTTCCTGCAACAAGGCTGAATTACATAATGGGTAACCCACCGTTCGTGGGTGCTCGTTGGATGGGTAAGGAACAGAAAGATGATGTGCTTGAGATTTTCGGAGCAAAGTGGCCCGGTGTTGGAGACTTGGACTATGTATGTTGCTGGTACAAGAAAGCAACGGACTATATCAAAGACACGCACATACGGTGTGCGCTCGTTTCCACCAACTCGATAACCCAGGGTGGTGCAGTTGCAAATCTTTGGAAACCGTTGATGGAAGATTACGGTGTTCACATCGATTTCGCTTGGAGGACATTCCGGTGGGACAGCGAAGCTAGTATCAAGGCTCAAGTGCACTGCGTGATAGTCGGATTTTCACTCTGTCCTTCGACAAAGCAGAAAATTATTTTCTCATCTGTAGAGAGTGCGAAGGTTGCATCAACAATAAACGGATACTTGCTTGATGCCCCGAACATTTTCATTGAAAAACGAATGAAGCCTATTTCCGATGTTCCGGAAATTTGTCTTGGCGGCCAGCCTATTGATGATGGTAATCTGACTTTGACCGAAGAAGAGAAAGATACATTGCTCAAAAAAGAAGCACAGGCTGAGCCTTGCTTGCGTTTCTATATGATGGGAAAGGACTTTATCGACAGAAAACCACGCTATTGTTTATGGTTGAAAGGGATTGATCCGTCGATAATCAGAAAATGTCCAGAAGTATTAAGGCGTATAGAAAATGTCAGGACATTCAGACTTGCAAGCAATAGGACAAGCACAATAAAGGCGGCCGAAAATCCGATGCTGTTTGGTGCACCGTTTGAATGTTCCAGCGATTATGTCGCTATCCCAAAAGTATCCTCAGAGAATCGTCACTATATCCCGATGGACTATTTGTCAAAAGATATTATTCCCGGAGACAAGTTGTTTACAATGCAGGAAGCCTCGCTCTACCACTTTGGAATAATGGAATCAAATGTTCATATGGCTTGGATGAGGGCAATCTGCGGCAGATTGAAGAGTGACTACAGTTATTCAAATACAATTGTCTACAACAACTTCCCATGGCCAACTCCTTCCGAAGAACAGAAGGCTAAGATTGAACAGACCGCACAGGCAATTCTCGATGCCCGCGCCCTTTACCCAGATAGTAGCCTTGCAGACTTGTATGATGAGCTGACCATGCCTATCGAACTCCGCAAGGCCCACCAGGCAAACGATGCTGCAGTCATGGCCGCATATGGATTCCCAAAGACATTCACGGAATCCGACATCGTCGCAGCTCTGATGAAGATGTACAAAGACCTCACAGACAAATAGAATAACCGAAATGCTCATCATAGTTCTTGTAGCCATTTGCTTTATCGCCTTGATTGCACGCCGTATCATCAAGGCCAAGAAGTATCGTGAGCAGGTCGAGTCAGTTACATCTCTCGATAGAGGCACTTGGTCAGAGAGGGACCTTATCCCCTTGCTTCTCAACAAATGTGGCATCGACCAGCGAGCAATCTACCATGACCTCTACATCCGTAAGGAGAATGGCACATACACTCAGATAGATCTTGCCGTTACTACCCCTCAGGGCATTATTGTATTCGAGGTCAAGGATTACAGCGGTTGGATTTTCGGAAATGGGAATAGCAAATACTGGATGCAGATACTCGCATTCGGAGAGGAGAAACATCAGTTCTACAATCCAATTTGGCAGAATCGCACCCACATTACTGCTCTACGCAAACTCCTGCCAAATAACTCAGATGTTCCTATTTTCAACGTCGTGGTATTCTACGGTAATTGTGAGTTTAAAGAACTTGAATATGATCCAACCGGTAGAGTCCGTGTCATCTACAATACACAGGTTGTTGAACTCATCAAACATATCTTGAGCCTTCCTCCTGAAGAGTACGGTAATAAACATGAGGTTGCCAAAGTCCTCGCAGAAGGCGTTCGTAATGGCCGTGACCCTGAAATTCGTCAGGCCCAGATTAATCTCGCAGCACGAGCAAAGGCTAACAGCCATGAATCACACACTTACAGTTCCGGCTGGGGTTACAGCAGACGTTTTTTATGAGAAATAGAATCATATAAGCCGACATGAAGAAGAACACACAGATACAATCACGCAATCCCCTTTTGAATGATGGAGTCATACTCCTTCTGATCATTCTTAATACCGCCACAATATGGTGGCAGTTCTCAGAATGTGCGCCTGAATGGCTCACAATTGTTGATGCACTCCTCACACTTGCATTCGTTGCAGAAGCAATCTGCAAAATCAGGGTGTTTGGTTGGAAGGACTACTGGAGTGAGTCTTGGAATCGCTTTGACTTCATCATCACTGCCATTGCCCTGCCGTCACTGCTAGCTCCATTTGGAGTGGGTATCGGAGAGGTCTCGGTAATCCTTGTACTCCGTGCCCTTCGTGTTCTTAGGGTATTCAAGAGCATTCGTGTAGTTCGATTCCTCCCGGACATCGAGAAGATTCTTGCGGGCGTCAAAAGAGCCGTTAAATCAGCATACGTAGTCGTTGTGGCATTCGTGGTATTGCTCGTAGTGTCAGCGCTCATATCATGCGCCTTCTTTGGAAAATACAGCCCGGAATTCTTCGGCACCCCAACAGAAGCAGTCTGGTCCACCTTCCGACTCTTCACCATTGAAGGCTGGTACGAAATTCCAGATTCAGTGATGGCAGGAATGGGAGCCTTCGGCCAAACAGCAGTTCGAATCTACTTTATCGTCCTCCTCTTCTGTGGCGGCATCCTCGGAATGTCCCTCATCAACTCCATCATGGTTGACGCAATGGTTGAGGACAACAACGACGACGTCAAAGAACAGCTTCGCCGCCTCGAAGAAAAGATAGATAAGCTCTCTAAGTAACACACTTCCTGTTTTCCTGACGTTACACGTTAGGAAGAAAATCGGCCTCCCACCCTAGTTTTGCTCCGGACCTGTTACATCAGGAAATCACCAGTGGGCATTAGCCGGCAATGTGATGGAATTAATACGCAGAAAACATCACCTCGTGCAAGACCATCGAAGAAACACTGACCCAGCGCATCCGCAGGACACTCCCTCCGGTGAGGTTGGCAGAGCGGTGTCAGTTGTCTTGTGTCTGTTTCAAGATTCCAACTGCCTTCTCTACATCGGCCTCCGTTAATCCCACCTCATCGTTGACAAGGACCAGATGCGGCCATTGTTCGCGAAGCATCTCGTCACAATCATCCAGGATGACATAGTTGTCGCAGGAATGAACTTTCAGGTATGCCGCGATTTCCTCTCCTCGAGTTGCAGGACGGTCAATATCACCGTCAATTACGGAGAACAGGATGGGAGTAACGCCAACAATCTTGTCGGTGAAAGGGAAGGGATGCCCACCAACGCTAGGATTGTCCGAATCAGTCATAAATTCAACTGTGCCGGGCACATCCTGAGCACGCCAAGATGATGAAATAACTATGCTGGCGCCTGTTTTCTCCAGAAGAGTACCCAGATGCGCCATCAGTTCCGGATCAAGCTGATAGCGGGATTTGTAGGTGTCCAGTACACCGTCTATGTCAAGGAAAACAAGTTTAGTCATTTTCTCTCAAGTAATCTTCGATTAGCAATCTCGGAATCGTCATCTCAAACTTGGCATTGACATCTTCCTCAATGATGTCCACTATCTTGCCGAATTCTTTCTCCGCATAGGAAATGCCGTACTCGGCCGGGCTTTCGCAGATGTCCTGGTAATCCTGCTTGATCCAGGATTTCATACTGGCAGTAAGCTTGTCTGTCATTGCTACGCTTTATTGAAAGAAATAGTTATTCCGTCAATTACAGTCTCAGCCTCAACAATCTTGTCATCCAAATCTTTCCTCAGTCCAACAGTGTGGAAATCGGCATCCGGATTGTGGTGGATGGGTATGATGGCTGTCTTCGGGCCAATTAGTTCACAGATCTCCTTAAGAGATTGAATAGATGCATGGCCAGACGTATGGTTGTAGTCGTATCTCTTGCTTCCTTTCAGGCATGGTGTAGAGCTTGCGACCAGGGGCTGAATAAAGGCGTCAGTTTTCTCATTATATCCGCCCCAGCCTTTTTCTACATAGCCACGATACATGGAATAGACGAAGGAGGTTTCTTCTTTATTACAGAACTTAAGGATATCATCTATCCATTCTGCAAACTTATCACTGCAGCGGATAAGCATTGTAAAGCCACAGTCCTTCATCTTAGCTACAAGCCCTTCGTTTTTCGTCGGGTCATAATCATAGATATAGGCTTTCCCCTTGTTAAACTGGTAATGAGGCCCAAGTCCTTTATATTCCCTTTTAATCCTTTCTATCGTCTCTGCCTGGAAGCTGTCACAAACTAATGGACGCCATGGCTCCGTAGAATAATTGGCCTGATAGATGGACTCCAGGCGGTCTGCATCTTGAGAAGAACACAAAACAAAAACATTCTTGCGCTTAGCCATTATTTCCTTGAAGCAGTCGCAAACCTCCTGTTCGCTCTTTACTGGTTTGTAAGGCTGGCCGACATTAGTTCCCTCAACAATCAATACATCAACATTGCCGGCAATATGGAACTTGTCAATCACTTTGCGCAGGCCATCGCCCAGGTATCCATGTTCACGAAAATCACCGGTATGGATGACCGTCTTTCCATCACACTGAATCTTCAATAGATAGGAATCAGTGGCCGAATGGCTGACATAGAAGGGTGTCACCGTAATGTCTTTCCTTTTGCCGAAATAAAGTGGCTTTCCTGCGTGATAAAAATGGAAGTTCTCCAGTTTCTTCAACCGGTACATGCATTCCTCATGCTGGTCATCCAGGCAGGATAGACGCTGGTACTTGCGCCCCATTAAATCTGCAGCAAGATTACCGATATACTGGGGAATGCTTTCATCCACCAGGTTAAACAATTCTACGTGATCCCCGTGATTGTGCGTGTACAGGATGGCAGCAGCGCCAACTGTCAGCTTGTCGATGGCATCTTTTGTGGCCAATTTATCGTCGGAGGGTTTGTCTCCGTCCGGAAGCAGATGCCCCAGGTCTATGAAAATCCTGGTGCCTGCATTGGATTCAATCTCCGTGATGCAGCCGCCAATTTGATGGGGACGATGAAGGGTGATTTTCATAGTCTTATCAAGGTGTCCTGGTACATCACAATCGGCTCATCAAGTCCTGTTGGAATCTTTAGTTTGGACATTTCATCTTCCAGTTCCTTCCTCTCTTGAGTTCCTCTATGTCCAAGAATAAAGAGCATCTTTGGCTTTTGAGCCAAATGCAATTTCGGAAATTCTCCCGTGATAATGCCCAACTCATGCTTTTGAGCAAGAATTGACTTTACATCATCAATAAGTCCTTGACATGCGTATGGTGAATTAGCGATTATACTGGTACTGTTGACATGTCCTTGTAAGCCTGAATCACCTTTCAAAGCCTCGGTTCCCAATTTGACTTCAGTAAGGTAAATATCATTCACTCCTAGAGCATTAGGGGTCAGATCAACAATGACTAAGTCAATTCTTGTCTTCTTTATTCTGTCTTTTTCATCTTTTATAATATCTTGGGCGAACTGCCACTCCATGTCTATTGCAAGAAATCGGTTGGCACAATCATGATTACCCATCGCAATGTTCTGCTGAAGCTGAAATTCTCTTTTCATGCTATGGCGATAAGCAATCAATTTAGCTTCTTTAAGATATTTCTCTATTTCTTTTGCAGATTGCCACACAGCAGGATTACTGATATCAACAGTCGGGCCCTCTCCTTGTTTATAATATTTCTCACTAAGAGGTTTAATCTTATTACCTTTTGTGACGGTTAAGATTGCTTTCTTGTTGTAGTATACAATAACCTCATCGTGAATCCTGATTTCAAAAGAAAGTTCAGGATCAGCAGTAATTGTATTAAATAGGACAAACAGTTTACCTTTCGGTTTGTACATCGAAAGATGGGCGATACTAAGTTCTCTGGCCATATTATACCTCGTTTATAGTTATTTCCTTAAACCTTTCCACCTCAGTCCCATCCGGCAGCGTCATCCCAAGGCTTGGGAGGGATGCTGAAGCCCATCGTGGTCTGGTACCGGTCTCCGTTGAATGACCAGGCAACGCGGATAGGGGCTTCTCCGTGCTTGTTTTGTCTCTTATCGAGATAGATTTTCAGTGGCATAAATAGTTGTTTTCATAAAGTTAAGACTTTGTTGGCATTTCTGCAAGCGCCATACAGGTGCTTATGGCCGTGTTCCTCGCATTCCCTCATTTCGAGAATGCTTCGACAGTTCCTTCAGAGAGAGCATGGCATCCTCAAGCGACCACATGGGCTTTATTCATAACTCGTTCATTTTGCATATATATAATAAACGAACGAGCACGAAAAATCTATACAGAAAAAGTGAAAAAGTTATGAACAATCGTGCCTTCCAAGCGTAAAACAGTTGTTGAGAAGCCAAAATCACGCTAAAAAGTGGATTTTGGCTGACTTTTGGTGTGAGGTGATTTAGTTGAAAAGCTGATCCAGACAAATGATGCTGTTTACTGAGCCGTTATGAATTGATTTGCTTAGACCGAAGGAAGTTACCATGACAAGCTGAAGCGAATGGGTCTTCTTGTGCTGCTTCGAATTAATGAAGGCATCCAGCTTGTTCCTCAAAGAGGCCTCGTAGTCTGCAGAGATACTGTACGTATTCTCCGAGAACTTAATCTCGCATAGGTAGTCGGTCCTCTCCATCGGTGCAGGAATAAGAAGGTCGATCTGCACGTTCTTTTCATCAGGAGTCCAGCCTGTCCAGCAGTATGATTCTGCTGGATCCTTGATTCGCAGGATCTCGCACAATTGCGGGATGTGTTCAGCAACAAGCAGCTCGAAACTGTTTCCTGCCCAGGTGAAGAAGGCGGGAGTTCTCTGAAGTGAGCGCCACTGAGTGTACTTCGATGATGCCTCAATGAATCTCAGGTAGAACAGGGAGAAGAAATCCTTCAACTGATATACCGTAGTCACTCTATCTTCACCGTAGCGTTTGTAAGTCTTGATGATTCCTGACTCAATTAGGTTGTCAAGCATCTTGCTGAGCGTTCCTCCGCCTTTAATCTTGAGATGGCTCTCGATTTCTGCTCGTGTCATTCCGTAGAATTTCTTGCCGAGTGCCTTTACTATATCGATGTATCTATCTGATGAAGTGAACAGACCTGTATAGACATCCTTGAACTCCTGTGAAACGTCGTTCCTGTTATAAAATACGGAGTCGATGTTTTCTGCAAGGGTTCTGTTCGGCCTGAGCTTGTCCATATAATAAGGGATTCCTCCGATGGTCATGTAGCATAATGCAATCTCATACCTTGACATATGGAAACCTCTTTTGGAGAAGAATTCCTCGCACTCCTTCAAAGAGAACGGCTGTAGGTGTATCTTTTCTGTAAGGCGGGCGTGGAGTCCTCCATAATCCCTGATTACGTTGTCAAGCATCCAGCTGGTGGATGATCCGCAGACAATCAGAAATATGTTCTTCTGCTTTCTTGCCCACTCATTCCAGAACCAGCCGAGTTCCTCCACAAGCTCAGAAGACTGCGGACCGGCAAGCCAAGGCAGTTCGTCAAGGAATACGACTTTCTTTCCGGCTCGCTTGCTGGACAGTAGTTTCCTCAGAAGAGCGAAAGCCTCTCTCCAGGAATCAGGAACAGGAGTGTCCTCACGGTTGAGTCCGTATTCGATCAAGCACTCATGAAAATGCACCAGCTGTGTCTTCTTGTATGTGGAAGAGTCGGTGTCTTTCTTGAAGATTCCGACAGCAGTAAAGGATATCCTACCCTCAAAAGCCTCTTCAATCAGGAATGACTTGCCGACTCGGCGTCTTCCATAGATGGCAAGAAACTCAGATTTCTGAGACTCATACAGATACTTGAGTGTCTCAAGTTCTGGTTTTCTTCCTATAATGTCAGTTGTTCTCATTGTAAACACAATTGCTTGATTGCAAATATAATTAATATATTTTATGCATCAAAAAAGTCAGCCAAAATCAACACTTTTGCGTGGTTTTGGCTGACTTTTTATGTGACATTCCTATATCCTTCTTCCCGGGTGACGGTAGTGTTTCATCGAGTGTGTCCTAATCGTGCTTGCTACGGCTGACGACACTTCCCGTTTTCCTGACGTTACACGTTAGGATGAAAAACGGTCTCCCACGCTAGTTTTGCTCCTGACCTGTCACGTCAGGAAATTGCCAATGTGCCTTCCAGGCCCTTTAGTGGCACTTTCCGGTTTTCCTGACGTTACACGTTAGGAAGAAAATAGGCCTCCCAGGCACTTTTAGCTCCGGACGTGTAACGTCGGGAACTGCCTGAATGCCTTGTTGTGCTCTTATGACAGTTGTTCCAAATCGTTTGGTGAAAGTACCCCCCTAGAGAGGCCTGCAAGGCACATTCGTCACCAAACTCGCCAATTTTGCCGCGTTTGGTGAAACCACCCCCTCTGGAAGGCCCTGCAGGGCACATTCGTCACCAAACGTTTTGGTACAAGGCACTTCCCGCCCCTGTGTTGCTCTTCCCGGTGGTCACTGTGGCCCATCCCTGTTTTCCTGATGTGTCACATCAGGATGAAAAACGGCCTTCCACGCACTTTTAGCTCCTGATCTGTCACATCAGGAAATTACCAGTGGGCATTAGCCAGCAAGGTGTTGGAACCTTACCCGAACAACTCCCGCAGAACGCGCAGCGAGCGGATGTTCAGGTTCATTTCGAGGTGAAAGCCGAGGTAATCGAGAAGCATCCCGGCGATTTCGTTGCGCATTTCCCCGCTCAGCGGCAGCAGCAGGCTCTCCTCATAACTCAAACTTAGCAGATTGCTAACCTGAGAGTAGCGCTCTCCCACAAAAGGCGCCAGGTCCTGAATCGTTGGGCTGAACCCCAGCGCGCCGCACAGCTCCAGCAGGAAGCGCAGGTGAAAATTTGCCCAATCACCATCCAGGGCATCAAGGGTCAGCAGGCTCCCCCTCAGCCATTCGTACAGTCCCTCTTCGTTCACCCCGTCACGCAGCGCGCGGAACAGCACCTCTCCCAGAAACATAGTCATAGCGTTCTTCCCCACGCTTGTGCGCACGCCAAGCAAGGGATACTCCGCCCTCAGGCTCCCCAGACGCCATAGTTCCGACTTGGTGTTTTCGGTATATACTCCGCTGAGTATGCTCAGCGGCTGGAACAGCGCCGTCGGCGTGCTCTTGCCCACGGAGCAGATGAAGCTGCGCCTGCCGAACCCGGAGCTTAGCGTATGCAGGACCATCGAGCTTTCGCCCACCTTCGTAGCGGCAAGCACTATGAATTCGAGGCTCTGTCTCATCGCGAACCGAGCAGAAGGAAGACCATACCCGCAAGCAGAATCGCAAGGTCGAAGGCCTTGGCCTTGATTTTCTTTTCCTTGAAAAATATTGCGCCTACGGCAAATGTTACAATTACGGCGCAGCGTCGCAGAAGCGAAATGACGGAGAGCAGCGCACCTTCCTGGCGCAGTGCAACAAAATATAGCATATCTGCCGCTGTAATGAGCACCGCTATCAGCAGCAGAGTCCAGTCCCAGCGCAGCGGAGTACTCTCGCGCCTGCCCGCAAGCAGCCGCAGCGCAATGCAAAGAGCAAGGCATATGACTATATAGAAATTGCTCCAGCTCTGCACGAAAAGCGGATGCAGCTGCAGGGTGCTCATTATGACTTTGTCATATAGGGCGCTGCCCACTCCGGCAACAACGGAAATCACCATTGCCGTCACTCCCTTGCTGTAGGAAGGACTTCCGCTCTCGCTGCGGCTGCCTAGCGAGAGCAGGGTGAGGCTCAGCAGCGCGAGCCCTACTCCCGTCCATTGCTGCCAGTTGAGGCGCTCTCCGAAAATCAGAATTGAAAGCAGCACCACGAAGAAGGGGCGCGAAGCCTTTATCATCGAGGCTGTGGTAATCGGCAGCAGTTTCAGTCCCACCATTCCGGAAATCCATGCGGTAGTGACTATCACAGCCTTTAGCATCAGCGCAAGATGCTCTGACAGAGTGCCCTTGTAAATGAACAGGCAGGGGCTGAGCAGCAGGGTAGAGAGGGCGGTTGCGAGCAGCAGTACGCTCAGGACTCCGTTTTTGCTTACGGCCTGCTTCTTGGCCACATCATACAGACCAAGAAGAAACGCGGAACCCAATGCCAGATACAGCCACATAATGAAGACGGTAATGAAACTGCAAATTTAGCAAATTCAACTATAATCCCATATAATCCCAATGCCGTTTGCATTTATCCCTTGGAATGGTGTATTTATGTGCCATATCAAACCCTTGGAATGGTGTAATATATTTTCCTCTGTATATGGGAGGCTTGCTGTAATAAATGCAATTGCTTGGAAAATTATTCGTACCTTGCAGCCGGAAAGAACGGAAACCACATATATGAAGCAATTTTTCAAGATACTGTTACTTCTGGCAGTCCTTATGACGGGATGTGACCAGTTAGATCCCTCAGCGGACAACTACAAACCTCAGCAGCCGGAAGGCTATTCCCGTTTCCAGACTGCCTACGCCGCAGGGTACGGGTACTCTGAACTCTCTGTAAGCACGGACAGCATACGCGTTGCTTTCGACGGAGGTCCCAACCAGCCGTTTACCGCGGCGATGAGCCTTGAGAACATTTTCATAGAGGATGTCAGCGGCTCAAGTCCGAAAGTCACCGCCGTCGATTCACAAGGGTGCTGGATGGTGGGAGGCGTCTCCACGAAAATCCCAAAGGATGACAAACTGCTTGATTCTCAGGCCATCCCATTCTACATCACCTACGCCGAAGGAGCTGACCTGAGAGTCTATGTCAGCAACGGAAATGTCTTCGTCTACAAATTCTGCGACATCCCCAAGGTCTATCTGACCACGGATGACGGCGGCGGCATCTACAGCAAGGAAGAATACAAAACCGGAAAGATAGTAATCAAGGACCCGGACCACAAATTCTGGAAAACGGAAGAGTTCAGCGCCACTATGCGCATACGCGGCCGCGGCAACTCCACCTGGGGAATGCCGAAGAAGCCTTACAAAATCAAACTCGACGAAAAGGCACGCCTCTTTGACATGTCCAGCGACAAAGAGTGGTGCCTGCTTGCCAACTACTGCGACAAATCCCTTGTGCGCAACCTCACCGCAATGGAAATCTCCCGCAGGCTCGGCTTCAGCTGGACCCCGAAGATGGTCCCGGTGGAAGTATATCTGAACGGAAGATATGACGGAGTATACAATTTCTGCGAGCACAAGAAAGTCTCATCCGAGCGTGTGAACATAGATGTCGATGCCGGAGACATACTTTTTGAAATCGAACAGCAGCAGGACGAAATTGTCTGCTGGTGGACCGACCACGGCTGCCCTATGATGTTTTCCGACCCGGATGAGCCGACTCAGGAGCAGATCGACTTCGCAAAGCAGTTCTTCAGGGACTTCGAAACGGCTCTCTGGAACAAGGAATTCACCAAGGTGTACAGCCAGTACATCGACAAGGCCTCCTTCATAGACTACTTCATCATCCAGGAACTTACCAAAAACGTTGACGGAAACCTGCGCAAGAGCAGCTACCTCACTCTCCCGAAAGACGGCAAGCTGGAAATGTATTTCGTCTGGGATTTCGACATCTCCATGGGCAACTGCGACTATTACGGCGACGGCCTCAAGCCTTGGGAAGGATGGTGGATCAAGGACCAGGGCTGCAACGGCCGCTACCACGGATGGTACTACCGCCTCTTCATGGACCCGAACTTCGTCAGCGAGGTAAAGGCACGCTGGAAGGAGGTCTATCCGCAGCTGCAGACCATCCCGCAGTGGATAGAGGATGAAGTGAAGATAATGGGGGAGGCTCCGGCGCGCAATTTCAGCCGCTGGAACATACTCAACACCTATGTATGGCCTAATTACAAGGTAACCGGCTCATACAAGGGAGAGGTCGATTGGCTGCTGGAGAACTACACCAAACGCCTTGCCTGGATGAACAACCATATACTTGCACTTTGATGAAGAGTCAAAAATAGTTAACTTTGGAACTCTGTTCTGAAGGGGCGCTATGGAGTACATCAAAATCAGGGGAGCTTCGGCTCATAATCTCAAGGGTATTGACGTGGACATACCGCGTCACAAGTTCACGGTTATCACCGGGTTGAGCGGCAGCGGCAAATCATCTCTCGCCTTCGACACCATCTACGCCGAAGGGCAGAGGCGCTATCTCAACACCCTGTCCCCCTATGCCAAGCATTTCATAGGAATACTCGAAAAGCCCAAGGTCGAAAGCATAGAAGGGCTCAGCCCCATCATTGCAATAGAACAGAAAACCACGGGCACCAACCCGCGTTCCACAGTCGGCACCATAACCGAAATCTCGGATTTCCTGCGCCTGCTCTTCGCCCGCGCATCCACCGCCTACTCTCCCGTCACGGGCAAGGAGATGGTGCGCTACACCGACGAAAAAATCGTGGAACTGATACTGAGAGAGTACGAGGGCCGCAAGTGCCTGCTCCTGGCGCCCCTGGTCAGGGGCCGAAAGGGCCATTACCGCGAGCTCTTCGACACAATGCGCCGCAAGGGTTACACCCAGATACGAATTGACGGCGAGATTTGCGAACTGGCCGAAGTCGAGCAGCTGGACCGCTACAAAAACCATTTCATAGAGCTTGTCGTGGACAAGCTCAAACCCGAAGAGGGGGACACCCTGAGGGTGCGCAATTCAGTCTCCAATGCCCTGGGCGTTGGAAAGGGCTCAGTGGCTGTGCTTGACTTCGAAACAGGGGAGCTGAGGCATTTCTCAAAGCATCTGATAGATCCGGAAAGCGGAGTGTCCCTGCGCGACCCTGCTCCGCACAGCTTCTCCTTCAATTCCCCTGAAGGCTACTGCCCTCACTGCAAGGGCCTCGGGATGATAGTGGATGTCGACATGGACACAATCATCCCCGACCGCGGCAAAAGTGTAGCGGACGGCGGCATCGTGCCTCTGGGCAAGCTCCGTCAGACCCGCAAGTTCGAAATAGTCCGCGCCATAGCCCGAAAGCTCGGATTTTCCCTTTACGATCCGATAGAGGAACTGCCGGACGAGGCCGTGAGCCTTCTGGTCTTCGGCTCGGATGATTATTTCCGTATAGGCGAAGGGCTTCAGACAGAGATGGTTACCTGGCCGGGAGTGGTGGATGACATAGACGAGAAGGTGGTATGCCCCGTCTGTCACGGCACCCGCCTTCGCGAAGAGACCAACTGCTTCAAGATCGACGGCAGGACTATAGCCGAGGTAAGCGCGATGGAAATGACCGAGCTCAAGGCCTGGGTTGACTCTCTGGAAGGCAAGCTCAGCGGCAAGGCTGCCGCCGTCGCGCACGATGTGCTCAAGGAACTCAGCGACAGGGTGCAGTTCCTGCTGGATGTGGGCCTGGAGTACCTCACCCTCGACCGCCCTACCGCCTCCCTTTCCGGAGGAGAAAGCCAGCGCATACGCCTCGCCACCCAGATAGGCTCCAGGCTGGTGAACGTAATCTACATACTCGACGAGCCGTCCATAGGCCTTCACCAGAAGGACAACCGCAAGCTGCTCGCTTCCATCAGGAAGCTGCGCGACGAGGGCAACACGGTGATTGTGGTCGAGCACGACGAAGAGACCATGCTCGCCGCCGACTGGATAGTGGACATAGGACCGGGAGCGGGGGAGAAGGGTGGAGAGCTCTGCTACTGCGGCCCTGCCAGACAACTCGGCAGCGCTGTGGCCGTTCCGCAGCAGCGCCGTCCCGGCAGCGGGCGTTTCCTCACTCTGAAGGGAGCCCGCGGCAACAACCTGAAAAACATAGATGTGGATTTCCCTCTGGGCTGCCTCGTGGGCATCAGCGGAGTGTCCGGCAGCGGCAAATCCACCCTGATAAACGAGACCCTGATGCCCATACTCAAGGGCAAGTTCTATCATCTCGCCCAGAAGCCTCTGCCCTACGATGAGCTTCTAGGCATTGAAAACATTGACAAGGTGGTGGAGGTGGACCAGAGCCCCATAGGCCGCAGCCCGCGCTCCAATCCTGCCACTTTCACCGGCGTATGGAGCGACATCCGCGCCCTTTTCGAGCAGACTCAGGACGCCAAGGTGCGCGGCTTCAAGGCCGGGCGCTTCTCCTTCAATGTCGAAGGTGGCCGCTGCGAGGAGTGCAAGGGAGCCGGCATCAAGGTGATAGAGATGAATTTCCTGCCTTCGGTCAATGTCCAGTGCGATGCCTGCGGGGGCAAGAGATACAAGGAAGACACCCTTGCAGTGCGCTACAAGGGCAAAAACATCAATGATGTGCTGGAGATGTCCGTCGAAGAGGCCTACGAGTTCTTCAAGACCCATCCCAAAATCGCTCCCAAGCTCAAGGCCCTGCTGGACGTGGGCCTGGGATACATCCATCTCGGCCAGTCCTGCGTCACCCTTTCGGGAGGAGAGAGCCAGAGGATGAAACTTGCCGCGGAACTTTTCCGCAAAGCCACCGGCAACACTCTCTACATGCTTGACGAGCCTACCACCGGGCTCCACTCCCAGGACATCAAGACCTTGATGGAAGTGCTCCAGAAGCTGGTTGACCAGGGCAACACGGTAATCATAATAGAACACAACCTGGATGTACTCAAGAGCGTGGACTACCTCATAGACATGGGCCCCGAAGGGGGTCGAAAGGGTGGGCAGGTAATCGCTACCGGCACCCCGGAACAAATAGCGGAAGACAAAGCGTCCGTAACCGGACGTTTCCTCAAAGAAATATTCATCAGAGAAAACAAGATATGAAACAAGCATTCGCACTGCTCCTCGGCACAATTCTGCTTGCCGGAGCCTGCTGCCCCAAGGCGGCAACTACGAGGGCCATCCCTCAGGACAAGGAAATCGAGCGCAGAATCGATTCCGTAATGAAGAATCTCACCCTTGTCGAGAAAATCGGCCAGATGGGCCAAATCAATGCCGACATCATTCTGCTTCCGGGCTCTACCGAGCTTTCGCCTGCTGCCGATGTAGTGCTTCGCAAGTACAAGGTAGGATCCATTCTCAACACTCTTCACGGCACTGCCTCCACTCCTGAGGTTTACCGTGAGTTCATAGGCAAAATCCAGCAGATTTCCCTTGAGGAAACCGGCATCCCTTGCCTCTACGGTCTGGACCAGATTCACGGAGCGTCATATACCACCGGTGCCATACTCTTCCCTCAGGAACTTACTCTCGCAGCTTCATTCAACGATCAGCTTGCCTACGAGATGGGACGCATCTGTGCCTATGAGACCAGGGCCTGCAATGTGCCTTGGGTATTCACTCCAACCCTCGACCTGAGCCGCAACCAGTGCTGGCCGCGTATGTGGGAAAGCTACGGCGAGGACCCTTATGTGCAGGCCAGAATGGGCGTGCAGCAGACCCTCGGCCTCCAGGGACCTGACCCTAACCATATCGACGGAGAGCACGTAGCCGTTTCCATCAAGCACTTTATGGCCTACGGCGCTTCCATCTCCGGCCAGGACCGCACCCCTGCAATGGTATCCAAGCGCGAGCTCAAGGAGAAATATTTCGCGCCTTTCAAGGCCTGCATCGAAGCCGGCGCACTCACCCTTATGGTCAATTCTTCCTCCAATGACGGAGAGATGCTCCACGCCAGCAAGGAGCTCCTCACCGGCTGGGCCAAGGAATCTACCGGCTGGGACGGAATGATAGTGACCGACTGGGCAGACATCCGCAACCTCTGGGAGAGGGACCACGTGGCAGCTGACTACAAGGACGCCCTCTGCCTTGCAATCAATGCGGGAGTGGATATGATTATGGAGCCGTACGACTGCCGCGCCTTCGACCTTCTGCGCGAACTCGTTGAGGAAGGAAGGGTGCCTATGAGCCGCATCGATGACGCCTGCCGCCGCGTGCTCAGGGTGAAGTTCCGTCTCGGACTCTTCGATGATCCGTACGGCCTGAAGGGCGACTACTCCAAGTTTGCTTGCGAGGAATTCCGCCAGATTGCTTACAATGCAGCCGTTGAGAGCGAGGTTCTCCTCAAGAATGAGGGCAATATTCTTCCTCTCAGCAAGGATACCCGCATCCTGCTCGTAGGTCCTAATGCCGATGTGATGCGTCCTCTGGGCGGCGGCTGGAACTACAGCTGGCAGGGAGATGCTGCCAACGACCCTCAGTTCACCGGCCAGTACAATACCATACGCGAGGCTCTTGAGCAGAAGTTCGACAAGGTAACCTATGTACCTGTGCTCGAATACGACCCTGCCGGAGACTTCCAGGCAGAGAAGAAAGGCAATATGGCAAAAGCTCTCGCTGCAAGCGTAGGCTGCGATGTGATTGTCGCCTGCATAGGAGAGAACTCCTACTGCGAGACCGTGGGCAACATCAACGAGCTCACACTTTCACGTAACCAGATCGAGATGGTGCAGACCCTTGCCAAGACCGGCAAGCCCGTAGTTCTCGTTCTGGGTGAGGGTCGTCCTCGCATCGTGCGCGAAATAGAGCCTCTTGCCAAGGCCGTCGTTGACATTATTCTTCCGGGCAATTATGGAGGAGATGCACTTGCAGCCCTGCTCTGCGGGGAAGAGAACTTCAGTGCGAAGCTTCCTTTCACCTATCCTAAGTACACCAACAGGCTCAACACCTACGATTACAAGCTTTCGGAGAACAGGACCACCATGGGAGGTCTCTACAACTACGATGCAACCATTGAGGCCCAGTGGTCATTCGCTCACGGTCTGAGCTACACCACTTTCGAGTACTCCAATATGAAGGCTGACAAGACCGAGTTCAAGGCCGGAGACGTAATCAATCTGAGCGTGGATGTGACCAACACCGGAAAGCGTGCCGGCAAGGAGCCTGTGCTGCTGTTCAGCTCCGATCTGACCGCTTCAGTCACTCCGGAGGCAAGGCGCCTTCGCGATTTCACCAAGATTGAGCTGCAAGCTGGTGAAACCAAGACGGTCAGCTTCTCCCTCAAGGCTGAGGACCTCGCTTTTGTAGGTCATGACCTGGAGTGGACCCTCGAACCGGGCGAGTTCCGTCTTGCAATTGGTAATCAGTCGCTTATGCTTAACTGCGTCGAGTAATTATCCTCTTGCATATCCCAAAGCCCCTCAGAACCGCTTCTGAGGGGCTTTTTACACTTTGGACAAAAAATGTAACTTTTTGCGCAATTATTTGCGTTTTATGCGCTAAAGTGCTAATTTCGTGCCCTCATAGCCACGAAAAAAATGAAGAAACTAATAGCAATTTGCGCGGCTCTGTCCGTGCTGTCGTCTTCTTTTCCTGAAACCGGCCACAACGGGCAGATAGCCATCGCTGCTCATAGGGGTTTTTGGAAATGCGAGCAGGCTGTAAACAGCCAGAACAGTATCGCAAGTCTCACACTTGCACAGGAGAACTCCTTCTGGGGTAGTGAATGTGACATCCACCTCACATCCGACGGGGAAATCATAGTAAATCACGACCACGACATAGACGGACTGGTGATAGCGGAGCACACTTACTCCGAGCTCTCCTCCCATCTGCTGGCCAACGGCGAGAAGCGACCTACTTTCGACGAGTATCTCACCCAGGCTGCAAAGGCGCCCAAGACCGTGCTTGTCGTGGAATTCAAGTCACAGGGCTCGGACAAGAGGGACAAGGCTCTTGTACGCAAGGCAATGAAGAAAATTCGCAAACACGGACTTTGGGACCCGTCCAGGGTTGCTTTCATCTCCTTCAGCTACTGCAGTTGCAAGACTGTGGCAAAGCTCGCTCCTGCATTCACCAACCAGTATCTCAACGGTGACATTGCACCTGCCGATCTTGCCAAGGCCGGAATCAACGGCATAGACTACAAATACAAGGTGCTCTACGAGCATCCGGAGTGGGTTAAGGAGGCGCACGACCTGGGGATGAGCGTAAATGTCTGGACTGTCAACAAGGCCAAGGACATGCGCAATTTCATCGAAATGGGCGTGGATGTGATTACCACAAACGAGCCTCTGTTGCTGAGGGAAATTTTGGGAGACAAAGAATTCAAAAACTGATATAATGGGTAAGAATAGAAAGAATTTCAAAGCGTGGCAGTGGCATACCATCGTGGTATCGATGATTGTCTATGCCATCTACTATTTCGTCCGCAAGAATTTTTCCATTGCCATGCCGGGTCTTACGGCTGAGTATGGCATTTCCAACACCAGCTTCGGTGTCATCATTGCAATAGGCTCTCTGATTTACGGCCTCAGCCGTTTTGTCAACGGCTTCATCGTGGAGAAGGTCAGCACCAAGGTCTTTATGGCTATAGGTCTGCTCCTCTGCGCCCTTGCCAATTTCGGATTCGGCTTCGGAGTTGACCTCAGCTACCTGATTACCGGTGTGCACGAGGGTCCTCAGTTTGTCAACATGCTCATTCTGGTCATGGGTGTTACCATAGTGCTCAACCAGTATTTCCAGGGCTTCGGCTATCCGCCTTGCGCCCGCATGCTCCCGCAGTGGATTGCTCCGGGTGAGCTCGCCACAAAGATGAGCATATGGAACACCTCCCACTCCATAGGAGCATTCAGCGCTGTGGTGATTTGCGGTCTCATCATGACCAATATGGGAGCCGACATGAGCGGAGACAGCTCTGTGGTTGCCCGCATTACAGCCAACCTGGCTGCCACCATCAAGGGCTGGGACACTATGAGCGCTGCCGACCAGAGTGCGAAGGTCATGAGCTATGCCGCCCACGTGGGCGCATGGCGCTGGTGCTTCATCATCCCTGGCATTGTAGCCATAGGTGGTGCCGCCATCAGTCTTCTCGCCCTCAAGGATACCCCTCAGAGCGTGGGTCTTCCCGAGCTGGAAGGAACCCATACCGGAAAGGAAGAGACTGGTGGCAAGAAGGGTGCGCACAAGGCATTTCTCGCACATATGGTATTCCGCAACAAGTGGGTATGGATGCTCGCCATTGCAAATATCTTCGTCTATGTGCTCCGTATGGGAGTGCTTGACTGGGGTCCCAAGTTCCTTACCGAGGACAGGGGTATGAACATCAACGGTGCCGCCTGGTCCGTTGCCGTATTTGAGCTTACCGCAATAGTAGGAACCATTTTCGCAGGTTGGGCTTCCGACCATATCTTCAAGGGCAAGAGCCACCGTATGTGCCTCTTCTCAATGATTGGCGCCTGCCTCTTCCTTGCAATCTTCGCCCTCGTTCCGGGTCTGCCGACAGTTGTCTCCACCCTCGTGCTTGCAATGTCCGGATTCTGCATCTACGGCCCTCAGGCCCTAATCGGAATCGGTTCCGCCAACCAGGCCACCAAGGAGGCTTCCGCGACGGCGAACGGACTTGCCGGTATCTGCGGTTATGTAGGTTCCGCCCTCTCGGCTCTGGGTGTCGGTCTGATTGCTGACCATTTCGGATGGAATTGGGTGTTCATCACCTTCATCGCCGTCGGCTTGATCGGAGCCCTGATTTTCCTTGCCATGTGGAAGGCTCCTCGTGACGGTTACGACCGCGCAAGGGAATTTACCTCAAAACTCAACGAAAAGAATGACTGACGAGCTGAAACAAAGATTGCGCGAAGTTAAGCACGTTGCATTGGATATGGATGGAACCATCTACCTTGGTTCCACCCTGTTCCCATACACAGTACCTTTCCTCGAGAAACTCGACAGGATGGGGATAGGCTATTCGTTCCTTACCAATAATCCTACTAAATCTATAGATGCCTATCTGGAAAACCTTCGGAAGAGGGGAGTCCCTTGTCGGCCTGACCAGATGTACAGCAGCGCCGTAGCAACTGTTGACTACATCCGCACGCACTTTCCCGAGGCACGCAGTCTTTTCCTTCTCGGTACACCTTCAATGATTGAGCAGTTCGAACAGGCCGGCTTCCGATCCTGCTCTGTGGAGCCCGAAGACAGGCCTGATGTTGTCGTGGCAGCCTTCGATATGACTCTGCAGTACGACAGGCTCTGCCGCTGCGCCTGGTGGGTGTCCCAGGGAGTCCCATACATTGCCACAAACCCTGACTGGGTTTGTCCTACCGACCAGCCGACAATACTTGTAGACTGCGGTTCCATCTGCGCCTGCATAGAGGCTGCCACCGGCCGCAAACCGGATGTGGTTATAGGCAAACCGAATCCTGACATACTCTACGGCATACTCGACAAAAAGGGCCTCAAGCCTGAAGAAGCAGCTATGGTCGGAGACAGGATTTATACTGATGTGAAAACCGGAATCAATGCCGGCGCTGTCGGGGTGCTGGTGCTTAGCGGAGAGACCACTATGGAAATTGCCCGGGCTTCCGATGTGGTACCTACCCTGATTTGCCGTGACATAGAAGAACTGGGCAATCTGCTCGAAGAAGCAAGAAAGTAGAATTTTCCTTATGAAACGTTTGTTTGCGACCTTGACGTCGCTTCTCCTTGTATTTTCCGCATTTGCCCAGCCGAAGCCGGGTTCCTTTGAACAGACCTGGCAGAAGGGACCACAGTGGCTGGAGAATGCTGTCATATATCAAGTTTATCCTTCTTCCTTCAAAGATTCGGACGGCAACGGAATCGGTGACATCCCGGGCGTGCTCTCCAAGCTCGACTATATCGAGAGCCTCGGAGTGAATGTCGTGTGGTTCAATCCTCTTTTCGAGTCCGGCTGGATTGACGGGGGCTATGACATCCTCGACTACTACAAGGTGGACAGCCGTTTCGGAACCAATACCGACCTTGTGACTCTCATATCCGAGTGCCACAGGCGCGGAATCAAAGTCCTGCTTGACCTGGTACCCGGCCATACCTCAATGGACCATCCTTGGTTCAAGCAGAGTATGCAGGCTGACGCCAACCAGCAGTACTCCGACTACTTCATCTGGAGCGATGTGCTCCCTGACGAGAAGGCTGAGAAGGATCTTCAGAAGATGCTCGCCTCCGAAAATCCTTTCCAGGATACCAGAGGAAAGTGGATGCTTGCCTCCGAGGTCCCGGGCGCCGAGCGTGCGAAATACTATATGAAGAATTTCTACGCCTGCCAGCCTTCCCTGAATTTCGGCTTTGCCAATCCTGATCCCAACCATCCTTGGGAGCAGGGAGTTAATGACCCGGGGCCTCTTGCCGTAAAGCAGGAGCTCAAGGACATACTTGCCTTCTGGTTCAGCAAGGGCGTGGACGGCTTCCGTGTGGATATGGCAAACAGCATCATCAAGAACGACAAGGACAAGAGCGCAATCATCGCTTTCTGGCGCGAAATCCGCGGCTGGATGGACGAGAACTATCCGGACAGGATGCTGATGGCCGAGTGGAACAATCCTCGCTACTGCCTTGCTGCCGGTTTCAATGTGGATATGTATCTCAACTCCACGGGCTCCAGCAACCGCCGTATGTACTTCGACAAGAAGCACCAGGCTGACGGAGGAGTATATTTCTCGCTCAACGGAGGCAAGGAGTCGCTTAAGGACCTCTACGGCAATCCTTGGCCGGAGGACAAAATCGACAGGAGTATGGATGCCGAGGCTATGCTGCTCAAATACTATGACAGCTACTCCGAAAGCATAGATTGGACAAAGGACTGGGGCTACTTTGCTACCATTACCGGCAATCACGACCATCTGCGTCTCAATACCGGTGCGCGCAACAGCGCCGACCAGCTCAAGGTGATGATGGCTTGGGTGCTTACCCAGCAACTGCCTATACTCTATTATGGAGATGAAATCGGTATGCGCAGTCTTGCCGACCTTCCTAATGTGGAGGGCGCCAACCATAACGGCAAAGAGAGGGCAGGTGCCCGTACACCTATGCAGTGGGATTCATCGCAGAACGCTGGCTTCAGCACCTGCGCTGAGGAAGATTTGTATCTCCCTATATGCCCTGAATGGACTCCTGCCACTTCCTGGCCTCTGTACAGGCAGTGGAAGGCCGAGGGCGCAAAGCATCCTACCTCCAAGGGAATGATAACCGTGGAGAGCCAGGATGCCGACCCTTCTTCGCTTCTCAATTGGACAAGGAGCCTTATTGCCCTTCGCAAGAGCACTCCTGCCTTCTGGGGCAGCAGCAGCTGGGAGCCCGTTGTGACCAAGGGACAGCCTTATCCTATGGTTTACAAGCGTTCCGACGGGAAGGAGACATATCTGATAGCACTCAACCCTACCTCTTCAGCAAAGAAGGTCGTGATTCCGGCCTGCGCAGACCGCAAGGTGCTCAGCACCGTACTTTCTTCCGGAAAGGTATCCTACAAGGCCGGCTCCAAGGGAGATGTGATTTCGATGGGACCGGTTTCCGCTCTGATTGTGAAGGTGGCCAGTGCCGCCGGGGAGCCTGCTGAGGACCTCTGGTCAGAGGCTACGCATCATTGTTTCGAATTCGGCGGGCTGCAGCGCGAGTATTATCTCTATGTGCCTCAGACCCTGCTGCCGGGCAAGCCTTGCCTTATGCTTCTGCACGGTTACGGCGGAAAGGCCAAGGGCTATCGTCCGGAGATGCTGGCCGCCGCCAAGGCCCACGGTTTTGCCGTATGCGTGCCTGTAGGCTGGGCTGAGGAAGGCAAATACAAGCCGGGCTGGAACGTGAGATATCCTTCCCAGGCGCAGATGCCTACTGACGACGCGGCATTTATGCTTGCGCTCAAGGATGAAGTCTGCGGCAAGTTCGCCCTCAATCCTGAAAACTTCTTCTTCAGCGGAATGTCCAACGGGGGAGACCTGGCCTACGTCATTGCTCTCGAGCATCCGGAGGCTTTCTCCGCCATCGCTTCTGTTGCCGGTCTGGAGTTCCAATGGATGTCACGCGAACTCAAGGCTCACGGCCCGGTGCCTTTTATGGAGGTGCACGGCACTGCCGACAAGACTTCGATGTGGGACGGAGACCCTCAGGGAGAAGGCGGCTGGGGCCCTTATCTCTCAGTGCCCGTGGCTGTAGGGAACATAGTTGCAGCCTGCGGCTGCGAATACGAAAAGACCACCGTACTTCCGAGAAAGGACAGCCGCTCGCGAAAGGTGGTTCTCCACCAGTGGCTCGGCAGCCCGAGCGGGGCTGAGGTCAGGCTCTACGAAGTCAGGGGCGGAAAGCATTCCTGGCATCTTGCAGACCTGGATACCTGCGAAGAAATTCTGACATTTTTTGAACACTACCTGAAATAACATGAGAACCAGACTGATAATCCCAACCTTAGCCTTGCTGATGTGCTGCTGTCTGTGCTGTACCAGCAAGATTGCGAATGAGCAGATAGGAGTCGAACTCAGCCAGGTAAAACTCAATCCGAAGTCTCCGATTGAGTGCAAAGCCGGCCAGACACTGAGTTGTTCCTTCATCTCAGGTTATGGCCCTTTGGCAACTGACGAAATCGTTCTCAGACGCGAGTCCCTGGACGATGTCGTCCTGCCGATAAAGTCTCTGGAGAAGACATCCTTCTCTTATACGCTTCCTAAACAGTTCGATTTCGACACCTACAGCTTCTGCCTTCGAAGGGACGGGGCTCTGAGGGGTTTCGGAAAGGTGACTTATGTGCAGGAAGGCTCCCAGGGCTCCGAGGACAATCCTATAGGTCCGGAGGAAGGCAGTACCGTCTGGGGCCTGGTGAGCTGTGAGGGCAAAGGCATTCCGGGAGTTGTCGTTTCAGACGGCGTGGAGGTTGTTGCTACAGACTCCAGGGGAGTTTATCAGATGCATTCCGCCAAGCAGAACGGCTACGTGTTCATTTCCGTTCCGAGCGGCTACGAGGTCGCTGCCCGCGGAGTGCTGCCGCAGTTCCACAAACAGGTCGCCAAATCCGCTTACGTTTGCGAGCGCATAGACTTCAGCCTCTACGAGAGCGGAGACCAGACCAACCACACTATGCTCTATTTCGGAGATATGCATATGGCCAACCGCACCAAGGACAGGGCCCAGTTCCGCACTTTCACCTCCGAAATCAACGAGTATATGAAGGCCAACTCAGCTGCCAAGGTCTATGCCATCACACTTGGCGATATGACCTGGGACCAGTTCTGGTACACCAACGCCTACGGCTTTGACGAGTATCTGAACGATGTGAATGCCATAGAGGGCCTGCAGATTTTCCATACCATAGGAAACCACGACCACGATATGAATGCTACCGGAGACTTCTATACGGTAGCAAAATTCAGGGAGAAGATTTGCCCCAACTACTATTCTTTCAATGTGGGCGACATTCACTATGTGGTTCTGGACGACATCGAGTGCACCAATGCTTCCGCATCCACAACGGACGGCAGCGTAAGGTCCTACAAGAACAACCTTACCTCCGAGATTCTGGACTGGCTCAAGAAGGACCTTTCCTTCGTGTCCAAGACCACCCCTCTGGTAGTCACTCTCCACGCCCCTGTGCACGACAGGAACGGAAATGCCGGTCTTGGCAACAATTCCGTATTCCTCAGCCTGATTTACGATTACAACACCACCATAGTGTCGGGCCACAGCCACGTGCTTTACAATGTCGTCAAGAGCAAGTATGTGGAGCAGAACAGCGGAGCAGTCTGCGCAGCCTGGTGGTGGGCAGGGAAATATAACCCTACCTTCAACATAGGGACCGACGGTGCGCCGAACGGCTACCGCATCACTTCGGTAAGCGGCAAGGAGCAGAACAGCCTTTTCAAGGCGATAGGACGCCCTGAGGACTACCAGTTCCGCGCCTACGACCGCAACTCCATCTGCATCAATGCGGCAAACTACGGCGTGCAGCCTGAAAGAGAGTCCATACTTTTTGAAGAGGACTACGGCTCATACCGCACCGCAAGCAGCGCCAACGAGGTGATTGTCAATGTGTGGGACTGGGACCCGTCCTGGAAGGTGGAGATGTTCGAGGACGGCAAAGCCTTGACAGTCAGTCAGATGAGCGGCTCCTATGACCCTGCTTTCCTGATTGCCTACACCATCCCGAGACTGTTGGAGAACAACGGTGTGACTTGGCACTCCAGCAAGACAAACCACCTGTTCAAGGCTGCGGCATCTTCCGCAAGCTCAACCGTGGAAATCAAAGTCACGGATGATGAAGGCAGGGTTTATACCCGGACTATGCAAAGGCCTCTGGATTTCAAAGTTGACAATTACAAATAAACCAACCAATATAATTATTAACCAAAAGTACTAGTCATGTTTAAGCAAGTATTTCGCATTCTTGGTTTGACACTGCTGCTTTCCGTCTGCTGCACATTTGGTGCAGCCGCCCAGGGCCGTACCGTCAGCGGTAAGGTTGTGGACGAGGCCGGACAAGCCCTTATGGGTGTGGCAGTGATTCAACAAGGGACGAGCAACGGTACCGTGACCGAACTTGACGGCTCATTCGCCATCCAGGTTCCGGACTCGGACGTTGTCCTGGAAATCACTTCACTGGGCTATGTGTCCAAGACGGTGAGCGTCCCTGCAGGAACAAAGACTGTGTCTGTAGTCCTTTCAGAGGATTCCACCGTACTTGAGGAGACTGTTGTTGTGGGTTATGGTACCCAGAAGAAAGTCAACCTCACCGGCGCGGTGACCGCAGTCGAGTCCAAAGACCTTGAAGACCGTGTGGCTCACAACCTGTCAACCATGTTGCAGGGTTCCGTTGCCGGCTTCAATATCTCTACCTCAACGGGTAATCCCGGTTCCACCGGAACCTTGAACATCCGTGGTACAACTTCCATCAACGCGGCAAGTCCGCTCGTGCTCATCGACGGTGTTCCGGGAGATATCAACCGTGTCAACCCTGCCGATGTTGCCAGCATTTCAGTTATCAAGGATGCCTCAGCAGCTGCCGTTTACGGTGCCCGTGGTGCCTACGGTGTAGTGCTTGTCACCACCAAGGATTCCAAGAGGGATGACGGCAAGGCCACAGTCCGTTACAGCGGACGTTGGGGCTGGGAAGAGCCTACCACCTCCACCGACTACGAGACCCGAGGCTACTGGGCAGCCTATACCGTGGACAAGTTCTGGTATGCTGACAGCGGCACCAATTACACCGCCTACACGGACGATGATATGATTCAGCTCCTCGCCCGTATCAATGATGTGACCGAGGATCCTTCTCGTCCTTGGATAGTCGAGGATTTCCGAAAGGGCCGCAACCAGTGGGTTTACTACTGCAACACCGACTGGTACCACGAACTCTACAATGACCAGCACCCTATCACTTCCCACTCCGTCTCCATCAGCGGCGGCAACAAGGATGTGAAGTACTACATCTCCGGCGGTTATGACCGTCAGACCGGTGTGGTGAAGGTCAACCCTGACGTGTTCCAGAAGTACAACCTCCGCAGCAAGATTGATTTCAAGATCAACAAGTATGCAAGGCTTTCCAACAATACCTCCTTCTACGCTTCCAGCTACGACTGGATCGGCGCAGGTGATGTCGAGGACTCATTCGCTTACGCTTCCCGCCACGCGCTTGCTTGCTTCCCTCTGAAGAACCCTGACGGAACCTGGACCTACGGTACTCCTATGATTGCCGCAGGAAAAAACATCGCTAACGGACGTCAGATCATCTTCGGAGAAGGAATAGACAAGAACACCAAGGTCCGTACCGACTTCTCCAACACCACTCAGCTGACAATCAAGCCTGTAGAGCAGCTCTCGATAGTGGGGAACTACACCTATAGACTCTATCAGAACAGAGACACCGGAAGGCTCTATCCTATCACCTACCGCAGATATCCTGATTCAGCTCTGGAGTCCTATTCAACCGGAGCCGGTCTGAACGAGCTCACCGAGACTGTTGCCACCTACGTAAGGCAGTCGGCCAATGTCTTCGCAACATACGAGGACACCTTTGCTGACGCCCATCACTTTACCCTTACCGCAGGTATGAACGCCGAGACCTACCACAGGAAGTCCATTTCCGCTTCAGGTCAGAATATCACCACCCCTTATCTCAACGACCTCAATCTCATCGGAACCGATGCCAACGGAGAGGTTGTGTCAAGCGTTTCCGGAGGAGCAACCAGCAATGCCCTGCTCGGTTTCTTCGCACGTGCGAACTACGACTACAAGGGACGTTACCTGCTTGAGGTTTCCGGACGCTATGACGGTTCTTCCCGCTTTGCTCCCGGTCATCGTTGGGGATTCTTCCCTTCAGCTTCAGCCGGTTGGCGTATCAGCGAGGAGCCTGTCTTCGAGGATCTCAAGGGAACTCTCGACAACTTCAAGCTCAGGGCTTCCTTCGGACGCCTCGGCAACCAGGAAGTCGCTGACTTCGCTTATCTCCAGGCAGTGTCCTTCTACAACTTCAATACGAAGGAGCATTACTCTTATAGTTTCGGCGAGAGCAGTATCAACGGCAAATATGCCTCTCTCTCCGCTCCTGTAAACGCTAATCTGACTTGGGAAACCGCAGAGCAGCTGGACCTCGGTATCGACATCGCCCTGTTCGGAAACAGGCTCGAGTTCACCGGTGACGTGTATGTCCGCAACACCCTCAACATGCTTGTAAAGGGAAGCAAGATTCCTGCAATCTACGGAGCCGACGCACCGAAGGAGAACTCAGCCGACCTTTCAACCAAGGGTTATGAGCTCTCACTCAGCTGGAGGGATTCCTTCGAACTTGCAGGGGAGCGTTTCGGTTACTCCCTGCGCGGAACTCTCAGTGACTACTCAACCTATGTGACCAGGTACGACAACAATCCTGAGCACCTGCTCGGCGACTACTATGTAGGCCAGAGGATAGGTGATATCTGGGGATTCAAGGTCGACGGATTCTTCGCTACTGACGAAGAGGCTATAGACTACAACACCAATGTCTGCGATCAGCTTTCATACATCGGAACCTTACGTATGCGCGGTGGTGTGATGGCCGGAGACCTCAAGTATCTTGACCTCGACGGCGACAAGGAGCTGGGAATCGGACATAACACTCCGGAGAAACCAGGAGACAGGGAAATCCTCGGAAACAGCCTTGCAAGCCTGCAGTACGGATTTACCTTCGCAATAGACTATATGGGCTTTGATGCCAGCGTCTTCTTCCAGGGAACCGGTGACCACTACTGGTATCCTGCCGGAATGAATATGTCTTTCTGGGGTCCATACGCCTACTCCTATGCATCATTCATCCCAAGGGACTTCTACACCACAATGTGCTGGAGCGAGGACAATCCTGATGCATACTTTCCAAGGCCACGCGCCTACTCTTCTACCGGCGGTCAGCTCAGGCTGGTCAACGACAGGTATCTGCAGAACATCCGCTACCTGCGTCTGAAGAATCTCTCTGTCGGATACACCATCCCTAAGGAAATCACAAAGGTTCTTTCTCTCGAGAAGGTAAGGGTTTATTTCTCAGGCGAGAATCTTCACTACTGGTCACCGCTCACCAAGGTCACAAAGCACCTCGACCCGGAAGCTGCATTCCAGAGGAACAGCACCAACGACAGCGCGCGCAACCAGATGTACTATCCTTGGCAGAAGACCTATATGTTCGGTATCGACATTACTTTCTAAACAATGGAGATCAGGAATATGAAAAAATATACTGCAATACTGGCTACGCTCCTGGTGGGAGCAGTATCCTGCAATATCCTGAATACCAAACCTGAGGCTACTCTTGACAAGGAGACTTTCTTCAAGCAGGAGGACAATCTCAGAATGTATTCCGATGCTTTCTACGGCGTTTACAATGATATTGACGGGTTCTACAAGCAGCAGACCGACCATTTCGTGAACAAGGACCTTTCCGCACAGATGCGCGGAACCAATTCACGTCAGGTGCCTGCATCCGGCGGCGGCTGGTCCTACTCCATGCTGCGCCGCATCAACACTCTCATCGAGTACATTGACTACTGCCCGGATGAGGCCGCCCGCACAAAGTATGTTGCCCTTGCCCGCTTCTTCCGCGCCAACTTCTATTTCGAGAAGGTGAAGCGCTTCGGCGATGTGCCTTGGCTGGACCATATCATCGACAACGATGACCCTATTCTCTATGAGAAGACAAGGGATTCAAGGGAGGAGGTTGTACACCATATCATCGAGGATCTCGATTATGCAATAGCCAACCTTTCCGATGCCAAGTCCGTTTACAGGGTCAACAAGTGGAGCGCCCTCGCTCTCAAGGCTCAGGTCTGCCTCTATGAGGGAACTTTCCGCAAATACCATCCTGGAAACATCTCACACGACCCTGCTACCCCTTGGTCTAAGGAATACGAGTCTTCCGAGGATCTTCTCATCCTTGCCTATCAGGCCGCCGAGGAGATTATGAACAGCCGCAAATACAAACTCAAGGATGATTACCTCCAGCTCTTTGCTGAGCCTGAAGCCGATACGGACGAGATGATTCTCGCAATGCGCTTCGAACAGGCTATGGACAGGAGGAACAACACTACCGCATTTGCGCTTGTATCCAACCAGGGTATGCCTGGCCTTACCAAGAAGTTCGTGGACAGCTTCCTTATGAAGGACGGCTCACGCTTCACCGACCAGGAAGGCTGGGAGACACTTGAGTTCAATGATGAGGTTAAGGACAGGGACCCTCGCCTTGCCTGCATCACCCGCACTCCGGGCTACACCCGCATCAATTCCACAGAAGTCCTTGCTCCTGATTATGGTGTGTCCTGCACCGGTTTCCAGCTTGTGAAGTTCGTGATGGACCCGGCCAACTCCAATCAGGACCGCGTCGATATGTCTTTCAACGACCTGCCTATCTACAGGCTTGGTGAGATCTATCTCATCTATGCCGAGGCCAAGGCTGAGCTCGGAATCCTCACCCAGGATGACCTTGACATTTCCGTCAACCTGCTTCGCGATCGCGTCGGTATGCCTCATATGGATATGGCCGCAGCCAATGCAAATCCGGACCCTTACCTGCTCAGTGCAGAGTACGGCTACACCAGCCCGATTCTCGCCGCCGCCCAGAAGAACAAGGGTGTCATTCTTGAAATCCGTCGTGAGCGCGCCATTGAGCTCGCCCAGGAGGGACGCCGTTGGGATGACCTTATGCGCTGGAGGGAAGGAAAGTGTATCGAGCAGGCCATCTATGGACCTTACTTCAAGGGTGCCGGCCGCTATGACCTCAGTGGTGACGGTGCTGTTGACTTCATCCTTTACGAAAAAGGTGACAAGCCGAAGGACAAGGTTCAGGTTTACAAGATTGGCGGAGATGCTCCTGAGATTATCCTTACCGAAGGAACGAGCGGATATGTTCACTTCCACGAGAAGATAGAGCACATATTCAACGAGAACAGGGATTATCTCTATCCTATTCCTACAGAAGAGCGTGAGCTTAACAGGGAACTCGCACAGAATCCTGGTTGGGTTGACGGTCTGGATTACTAATCTAATGGGTACAGAAAATGAAAACTAACAGAATAGTCAGAATAATGGCTGCTTCCCTTCTTGCACTCGGAATGCTTTCCGCCTGCAAGAAGACGGAAGAACTCCTGCCTTCGACCATAGTCGGATCAGAGATTGCAAGCCTGACTTTCGAAGTGGAGCAGAATGAGCCAGTGGTTCTTCCTGTTTACTCCGATGGTCTTTGGACTGTCGAGTGCGATGCCGAATGGATTACACTCGACCGCTTGAGCGGACAGGGCAATATGGAATTGACCGTATCCGTTACTGACAATATCCTTGACGGAGAGCCTGACTTCCCTCGCGAGGCCAAGGTGCTGCTCAAGGCCGGACTCGAGAAATCGGGAAAGAATTTTACCGTTACCGTGTCCCAGAAGGGAAATAAGTACAAGGGAACCAAGGATGTCACCGTTACCGAGGCGCTCGCGCTTGAGGACAATCGCGTGGCCCAGATTCCTGTTTCCACCGTTGTGGCTGTCGCAAAGGATGCCTTTGTGATTTCGGACGGCACTTCCAATATTATTGTCTATGGTGCTGTTGAGGCTGAAATCAAGCCGGGTGATACCGTGAAGCTCACTGGTGACCGCGTTTCCACCTACGGCATTCCTGCCATCAATCTCGATGTCGAGCTCTTCGAAATTACAGCTACAGACGGGAAGGTTACCTATCCGGAGCCTAAGGCTCTCACCGATGTTGAGGAGTATGCAGGCGCAAGCTCGGAATACCTCGAGGTTTCAGGCTCGCTTGTAGGTTCCCAGATGCGTTTTGCGGACAAGGAGAAGAGGCTCGACCTCGTGCTCTTGACTCAGGACCTCGCAGCCCTGAACCTCCACAAAATCGTGGCTTACGGTTACTATGTAGGAGTTTATGAGCAGAATCCAGCCCTCATTATTACCAGGATTACCGATGCCGGGGTTGATGAAACACTCATTCCATACCCGGTAGTATGGGCTAACGGTGCTGGCGCAAAGACTGCAGGCCTGCTCAATTATAACACAGAATCCTGGGCTGCCAAGAACTCCCTTGAGGCCATCAAGGGCTTCGGAACCATTTCCTATATCCCTGCCTGCGACCCTCCTCTCGACTTCCTTGCCGAGTGGGATGCAAAAGTGGAGATGGAAACTCTCATTGACAACTCCAAAGACAATTTCAAGAGGGATATCTCCGGAGACAACCCTCGCATTACCGGTGCCTGGCCGGGTGACTTCTGGCTCCTCAAGGGAGATGGCGCCATCAAGGCGGGTTCCAAGGTTCAGATCAAGTTCGAGAGCCGCGTTTCCGCTACCAACCCTAAGTTCTGGCAGCTGGAGTACTATGACGGTGACCACTGGAAGGTGGCTGGTGAGGCCTACGAGACAGATGAAACGGGTACTTTGATTACCTACACCCATCAGATGGCATCTGACGGTTCCACCAATATCAAGATCAATACTACCGTTACCTACAACCACAACACCGAACATTGCTGGTTCCGTTTCCGCTGCATGGCCAACTGGCGGGCAAACGGTGAAGGTCCATTGGAAGCCCGCAACGGAGGTACCGCCCGTCTTGCCGTAACAGATACCGGAGAGGGTGGAGTCGAGTGGTGGCCTTCCATTACTATAGTTGAGGAAGGTGACGGAGAGGATCGTCCTGACGTTGACCCTGTTATGGCCAACATTATCTGCAACCCTGGTTACCTTGCCTTCGAGGGCAAGCCGGAGGAGGCTAAGAAGATTACAGTTACTTCAGACTACGACTTTACAATCGAGTCTTCTGTTGACTGGCTCCATCTGGATGTTACTTCCGGACTTGCAGGAGAGAAGACTGAGATTACCGTTACTTGCGACGAGTCTGTTTCTTCCAACCTTCGTGAGGGCAAACTCAATATCTTCTCCGCTTCCAGCAAGCAGGCTGTTCCTGTTATCCAGAGTGCGGCAGGTCAGGATCTTGACCCAATGATTTCCATCGATGGCAACAGCAAGTCAGTCAGCTACAAGGGCCAGACCGTCAAAGTGAAGGTTCAGACCACTGTTGACTACACAGTTTCTTCCGATGTGGATTGGATTTCCCTTACTCCTGAGACCAAGACTCTGGTCCGCAAGGAAGAGGTGACTCTCTACATTCTTGAGAATGCAAGCGAGACCGAGACCCGCACCGGCCACGTTACCTTCGGAAACGAGGAACTCGGCATTCAGACCGTGCTTACCGTCGAGCAGGGCGTTCATCCTAGCGTTGCCGCTGTCTTCGAGGATGACTTCAGCTGGCTCGCACCGTTCAATGCACAGTATGCCGAACTCAACCCTGAAAAGAAGATTGGTGACACTGTAGGTTCTGACGGTTCCGATAGCAATGCTCCTAATGCCTATACTACTGCTCCGTTCAATACGGAGGAATTTGCTGCTGCATTTGCAGAGAAGGGCTATGTTGACCTCTATCCGGGCAATAAGGTTATCTATCCTCAGGATGAGTACCTCAAGTTCTGCAAGACAAAAGCAAATGGCAATACCGGTCTGGAGCTTAATCTCGGAAAGTACATCGAGGGCACTCAGAATCTGGATCTCAGTTTCGATTTCTGTATGATGGTTCAGGGTTCCGGCACTATTGATGGCGGTACTATGACTGTTGTGATAGTAGGAGACGGTACTTTCGCAGACGGAACGAAGAGGGCTGATTTCACTACAGTACAGGAGGCCGGTCATTATTTGTGGAACAAGGCAAAGGCTACCATTCTCGGAGCTACTTCCAACACCAAGCTTGACTTCGTGAACGGAAATGTAATCAAGGATGATGGAACTTACGACTTCACCACTAATTTCGGCGCAGGCCGCTTCTTCCTCGACAATATCCTGGTTGTTCCAGGTGAGTCTCCTATCGTATTCGAAGAGCACTTCGACTGGCTCGCACCGGTTATGGAGTCAATCTGTGAAGTTAAGGGCAAACCTTGCTCAGACTTTATCTATGGCACTTATGACAACCTTGAAGCAAGAATCACGGACAGCAATAGCAACTCATTCAATGTCCAGTCTGATTATGACAAGCTCTCTGGCAATGAGTCAGGTTCTTGGGAGGCTTTCCTGAAGGAAGTCGGTTACAGCCATCTTCACACTACCTGGTGTATGTATCTTCAGGGAACTCCGGAGAATCCGTATCTGAAGTTCTGCAAAGGCAACAATCAGGACGGATTGGCCTTCCAGCCTTTCTCCAAGTCTTACGATGAGCTGACTATCTCCTTCGATTGGGCTTCTCACCAGACTGGCAGTGCTTTGGATGAAGTTCATCTTCAGGTGGTAATTGAGGGTGATGGCGAGTTTGAGAATGGAACCAAGTCCAGCACTCCTGCCGATCAGATCAGGACCGATCATGAGTCAGAGCCGGTATTCACCCATTCAAGTTTTGTCATTAAAAATGTGAATGCTTCCACTGTTATCAAGATTTGCTGTCAGGAAGGTTTCGACGGCAACTTCAAAGCAAGCGGACAGCATCGCTACTACATCGACAACATCGTAATTTCCAAATAACATTTGAGGGTGGCCAAACGGCCACCCTCTTTTTTATGAGTATTTTATTCAGCAATTTTCCAATCCTCGATACGTCTGTTCTCGGTAGAGAAACTTACGCCGATTTTGAAGATCTTTCTAGGGTCATCCACAAACGGTTTTGCATAGCCTTTTTCCTCGATCTGTTGCAATGCAACATCTGCGGTGTTGTCGATTTTCACCTCAATGATATAGATGTAGTCTTTGGTTTGGAGCAGAAGGTCAATCCTTCCATTGCTTGTTGCCCGTTCTGCCTGTACATATTCGCCAAGAAGTTCCATTATGATATACATCGCATATTGGAAATCCTTTTCCGCATCTCCTTGAATCTGGTAGGTGGTATTGGCAAACAAGGCTTCCAATGTACGCATAAACACATCCGGTGTGCCTGTTCTGAGAGCTTTTGCTAGTTTTGCAGTTGTCGTATTCCCTTCAGCAGGATTGACAGGAACATAATAAGAGAATATGAACTTCAAGAATCCGCTCTTGACCTCATCGTTAGGGAAGCCAAGCGTGTATATGTTGAATTCCTGGTCATAATCCTTGATGGTAAGATATCCAGTCTGAAAAAACAAAGGTATCGGACTGTTGACAATATCCTGCATGCCGCTCAAATCGTCGGACGCTACCTCTACGTTGTCTGACAGTGTGGTGATATCGAATGCTGTCTGCTTCATCACATTGACAAGAAGAGTAGGGGTGCCGGTTTCAAACCAATAGTCTTTGAATTTGTTTGAACTGAAGGTGTTCAATAAACTGAATGGGTTATACATCCCAACAGAATCTTCCGAGAAATGATATCCGTCGTACCTGTCCTTCAGTCTCTTGAAGCACTCATCAACACTTAACTGATTTGCATCAGCCAGTTCGGCAACACTCTCGCCAAAGAATCTGTGAATGTCTTCCTCCGATATCCCACAAATGTCAGAATATTCCGGCAGCATCGAAATGTCCCTCAAATTGTTCAATCCGCTGAAAACGCTCAACTTGCCAATCTTGGACACACCTGTAAGGAAACCGAAACGTATCTGACCGTCTTTGGCCTTCAGTACGCTGTAGAATCCCTGAAGAGTTTTTTTGAAGTCATCAGCAACTTCCGGATTCCCAAGATTGTCAACAATGGGTTTATCATATTCATCTATGAGGATGACAACCTGTCTGCCGGTCTTCTCATAGGCCGTATCAATGACAGTCTGAAATCTGACTGATGGTGTACGATAGATGGTAGAGACCCCATACTCTGCCTCCCAGCGACAAAGGTTCATGTTCAAGACATCATCCAGGTCCCCGGCATTCATATATTTGCTCCCGTTCAGGTCCAGATGCAATACCGGATACTCGATCCAGTCTTTCTCCAGTTCCTCCAGGGCCAAGCCGGTGAAGAGTTCTTTCTTACCCTTGAAATAGGCCTCCATAGTGGATACGAGAAGGCTCTTGCCGAATCTTCTTGGGCGGCTGAGGAAATAGTATTTGCCTGTAGATGCTAATCGATATATGTGGCGAGTCTTATCCACATATACAAATTCGTTTCTTCGCAAATCCTCAAAATTCTGTATGCCTATAGGGTACAACATATCTTCATCGGTTTCTGTTATGGGCAAAGATACAATTTTATTGTTGCAATCGCTCTATCCGAGGTCTTCTTCCGGCTCGTTGAAGGGCTGAAGAAAAGGATTCTCCGTGCGTTCTTCGGCAATTGTAGTTGCTCCGGCGTGACCTGGAAGCACATCCGTGCAGCCGGGCAGTCCCATGATCTTGTCCATCACGCTGCGGATAAGGTCGTCATATTCCCCTTTGTAAAGGTCCGTCCGGCCTATAGTGCCGCGGAACAGGGTGTCTCCTGTGAACAGCACATTCTCGCTCTCGAACCAATAGCACACTCCGCCGGGAGAATGCCCCGGGGTGTGAATCACCTTGCATTCCAGTCCCAAAAGCTGCAGTACCTGACCGTCGCTGAGCGGGGTGGTTTCAAACTCCAAATCGAGATGCGCGGCGAGCGGGCCTGCAATGTGCGACGGTACATCCGCATCGTCAGGGTGCATGAAAACTTTCACCCCGAACTCCCGCTGCAGCAGGCCCGCCGCTGCCAGATGGTCCGGATGCCCGTGGGTAAGAAGCACCGCCTCAGGCTCTTTCCCGCGGAGTTCACCTAAAAGGGCTTCCTTTTCTTCCCGGTCATAGGCTCCCGGGTCAACTATCAGACAATTTCCTTGAGGAGACTCCACCAGATAGGTGTTCTCCTGGAAGGGATTGAAGACAAATCTTTTTATTTTCATCATAACCTTGCAAAAATAGTGACTTTCTTGTTAAATTTGTAGTCTATGCACATAGGTATCGCAGGCAACATCGGCTGTGGCAAGACCACTCTTACCAGAATGCTCTCAGAGTATTATGGCTGGACTCCCCGCTATGAGTCAGTCACATACAACCCTTATCTCGAAGATTATTACTCCGACATACCCCGCTGGTCCTTCAATCTGGAGGTCTATTTCCTCGCTCAGCGCTTCAAGGATATCCTTGACATCCGCCGGAGCGACGAGGTTATCATACAGGACAGGACCATCCTGGAGGGCGTACACATCTTTGTCGAAAACAATTACAGGATGGGAAATCTCTCCGACAGGGATTTCCGCACCTATATGGACCTCTTTGAATTGATGATGTCTCTGGTAAAGGAACCTGACCTTCTGATTTACATCAAGTCTTCAGTTCCGCATCTGGTGTCCCAAATCCAGAAGAGGGGCCGCGAGTACGAACAGGGCATCAGCCTGGACTATCTTGCAGGTCTGAACAGCCTTTACGAGAAATGGATAGATTCGTACAAGGGGAAACTGCTGGTAATCGACGGCGATGGTATGGATTTTGAGAATCGCCCCGAGGACTTCGCATCCATTACGGACAGGATAGATGCTATGCTTTTCGGATTATTCGAATAATTATTTAAATTTGCAGGATATAATTTTAGAGTTATGCACATAGCCATTGCAGGAAACATAGGCAGCGGCAAGACCACGCTCACCAAAATGCTGGCCGCGCACTATGGGTGGATTCCGAAATTCGAATCAGTCGAATTTAATCCCTATCTCTCTGATTTCTATGAGGATATGGAGAGGTGGTCGTTCAACCTCCAGATTTACTTCCTCAACAAGAGATTCAAGGATGTCGTCGATATTTCAAAGACCGACGATGTCATTATCCAGGACCGTACCATCTATGAAGATGCGAGGATTTTCGCTCCCAATCTCCACGATATGGGCCTTATGTCCTCAAGGGATTTCCAGAATTATTCTGACCTCTTCAATTTGATGATGTCCCTGGTAGGCAATCCTGACCTGCTGATTTATCTGCGCTCCTCCATCCCTAATCTCGTAGCCCAGATTCAGAAGCGCGGCCGCGAGTACGAGAAGGGAATACGCATAGACTATCTTACCGGACTTAACGAAAAATATGAGAAATGGATCGAGTCCTACGACGGGAACCTTCTCATCGTTGATGCCGACCACATCAAGTTCGGCAACAATCCGGAGGACTTTTCCAAATTGACCGATATGATTGACGCACAGCTGTTCGGTCTTTTCGCCCAGAAGTAACTAAAACCCCAAATTTCAAATAACAATGTCAGAAAGAATTACAATTATTGATTTCGTCAACAGGTACGCTGACAAGTATCAGAACGACACCTTCCTTCGTGAGAAGGTGGACGGAGTTTGGACCGAAACATCATTCATCAAGACAAGAGACGAGGGAAAAATCCTCGCAGCCGGTTTTATGGCACTTGGTCTCGGCAAGGGAGACAAGGTTTCCCTTATCGCAGAAGCACGTCCCGCTTGGGTCATTACGGAACTTGGAATTCTCTTCGCGGGCGCAGTCAACGTCCCGCTTTCATATAAGCTGGAATCCGATTATGACCTTTCTTTCCGTATCAACCACTCGGATTCGCGCTTCGTCGTGGCTTCAGAGATGGAAATCGAGAAGGTGCGCAGGGTTATCGGCAAGTGCCCTGCAATCGAGAAGGTCATCGTGATGGACGATATCGAACTGCAGGAAGGAGAAATCGCCCTCAGCGAGATTCGTGCAATGGGTGTCAAGTTTATGGAAGAGCACCCGGGCGAGGTTGAGGCCAGAATGGCTTCAGTAGGACCGGACGACTACGCCAACATCAGCTACACCTCCGGTACCACAGCTGACCCTAAGGGTATTCTTCTTACCCACCGCAACTACACCGCCAATGTGGAGCAGGGCGCTTCCGTAATCAACATCGGACGCGGTGAGATTATGCTCATCATCCTCCCTATGGACCACTGCTTCGCTCACGTTGCCGGCTTCTACACCATGATGTCCTACGGCGGAAGCATCGCCACGGTGCCTGGCAAGACCCCGACTGCGCAGCTTCGCAACATCATCCCTACAATGCAGGAGATCCATCCTAACGTGATGCTCACCGTTCCTGCAATCAGCCGCACCTTCAAGAAGGCCATCGAAAGCGGTATCAAGAAGAAGGGCAAGACCACTGAGAAACTCTACAATTTCGCCCTCAAGAACGCAATCGCATATAACAAGGAATACTACAACCGCGGAGGATTGCTCCAGTGCTGGAGAAAGCCTCTTATGGCCCTGTTCGACAAGCTCATCTTCAGCAAGGTCCGTGAGACCTTCGGTGGCAAGATGCGCTTCTGCGTGGGTGGAGGCGCCCTGCTCGACATCGAGCTCCAGCGCTACTTCTGCGCAATCGGAATGCCTACCTTCCAGGGCTACGGTCTTTCCGAGGCAACTCCTATCATCTGCTCCAACGCTCCGGGACACGCCCGCTTCGGCTCATCCGGCCGTATCGTAAGGCCTATGGAGTGCATCATCTGTGACGACGAAGGCAAGGTGCTCCCTAACGGCGAGACCGGAGAGATTGTTGTCAAGGGTGAGAACGTGATGGCCGGCTACTGGAAGAATCCAGAGGCAACCGCACAGACTATCGTTGACGGCTGGCTCCATACCGGAGACCGCGGCTACATCTGCAAGGAAGACCCTGATTATCTTTATGTTACCGGACGCTTCAAGTCCCTGCTCATTTCTTCCGACGGTGAGAAGTATTCTCCTGAAGGATATGAGGACAACCTCGCAGTTGTTTCCAAGTATATCGACAATGTTATTCTCCACAACAACCAGAGTCCTTACACCATCGTGCTCGTAGTGCCGAACAAGGATGCCCTTCGTGCTGCGGCTCCGGACAACAAGGAAGCTCAGCTCGCTCTCATCCAGAAGGATATCGACAGCTACCGCAAGGGTGGCGCTCACGCCGGCCAGTTCCCTGAGAAATGGCTCCCTGCTGCCGTTGTTGTCTGCGAAGAGCCTTGGAGCGAGGCCAACGGACTTGTAAACTCCACCGCAAAGGTCGTTCGCGGCAAGGTCGAGAAGTACTTTGAGAAGAGAATCGAGTACGCTTACACTCCTGAAGGAAAGCAGCTCGTGAACCCGCAGAACCTCAAGGCTCTTGATTAATCGGAAAAAATCAGAATACTAAACAATAATCAATTATGGCAAAGAACAAAAATCTTCCTGCAATAATCGTGATGTTCGCGCTCTTCTTTATGATCGCGTTCGTCACCAACCTTGCAGGCTCAATGGGAGTGATTGTCACCAATCAGTTCGGTGCGTCAAAGGCTCTTTCACAGCTCGGTACCCTTGCAAACTTCATCGCTTATGCTTGTATGGGTATTCCTGCAGGTATCATCCTCAAGAGGAAAGGATACAAATTCACAGCTCTGGCTGCCGTTATCGTCGGCTTCGTGGGCGTAGGTATCCAGTTCCTTTCCGGTTATGTTGAGTCATTTGCAGTCTATGTTGCCGGTGCCTTCGTGGCCGGTTTCTCAATGTGTATGCTCAACATCGTTGTCAATCCTATGCTCAACCTTCTCGGAGGCGGCGGAAACAAGGGTAACCAGCTTATCCAGCTCGGCGGCTCCTGCAACTCCATCGGAGGAACCATAGCACCTATTTTCGTGGGTTGGCTAGTCGGAGGAAGCATTGCTGACGCATCCGTTGCCAAGGCTGCTCCTGTGATGATTATTGCAATGGTGATTTTTGCTCTTGCATTCCTTGTTATCCTGTTTACCAATATCCCTGAGCCTCATCTTGAGACTCCGGAGGAGAAGGCTGCACGTTTGGCCGGCAAGGCAGAGAAGGATCCTCACGGACCGCTCTCATTCCGCCACTTCCTGCTTGGTGCAGTTGCCATCTTCTTCTATGTAGGTATTGAGGTGGGAGTTCCGAACACAGCCAATATCCATTTCTCCGAAGTGCTCAGCCCTGCTGTCGCAGGTTCATTTGTCGGAGCATATTGGTTCTGTATGCTGGTCGGTCGTCTGATCGGAGGTGCCATCGGTGCCAAGGTCAGCAGCAAGTCAATGCTTACCGTGACGGCTGCCGTTGCCGCATTGCTGGTTCTCGGCATCATCTTCGTTCCTGCAGACATCGTAGTATTTGGTGCACCTCTTGCTCTTGTGCTTGTTTCCGCTTGCGGACTTTGCACTTCAGTTATGTGGGGCTCCATCTTCAACCTCGCAACCGAAGGACTCGGCAAATATACGGCAACCGCTTCAGGTATCTTTATGACCCTGGTTTGCGGTGGCGGTATCATCCCGTTCTTCCAGAACCTTCTTGCAGACAAGGTCGGCTCGCTTCAGAGCTATTGGCTGATTATCATCTGCCTTGCATATCTCGTATTCTATGCAGCTTACGGCAGCAAAAATGTTAACAAGGACATAAAAGTTGATTAGTTATGGATAAGCAATACGTAGTAGGAGTAGATGTAGGAGGCCAGACCTCCAAAATCGGTGTAGTTGACGCCCGTGGTGACGTTCTGGTTCAGAGTGTCATCCGTACCGACGGACACAGTGATGCTGCAGATTTTGTTGCAGACCTTGCCGCTGCTATCAAGGAACTTGTAGTAAAGGCCAACAAGGTTGGCGAAATCCGAGGCATCGGAGTAGGTGCTCCAAACGGAAACTATTATACGGGAGAGATTGCCTTTGCACCGAATCTCGAGTGGGCTGCCAATGAAGCCGTGCCTTTCTCAAGGATGCTTTCAGAGGCCCTCGGAGGAATCCCTGTCTCTCTTACCAATGATGCCAATGCGGCAGCGGTGGGTGAGATGACATACGGCGCAGCCAAGGGAATGAAGGATTTCATCATGATTACCCTCGGCACCGGAGTCGGCAGCGGAATCGTAATCAACGGTCAGGTTGTCTATGGTCACGACGGCTTTGCCGGCGAACTCGGCCACACCTGCGCGGTGCGCAACAACGGCCGCCAGTGCAATTGCGGCAAGACAGGCTGCCTCGAGGCATATTGCTCCGCAATCGGAGTTGCCCGTACTGCACGCGAGTGGCTGGATATGACAGATGAGCCAAGCCTGCTGCGCGAGCTTGAAAAGATTACATCCAAGGATGTCTATGAGGCGGCAAAGGAAGGCGACGCCCTTGCACTCAGAGTGTTCAATTTCACCGGAGCTATGCTCGGACGCTCGCTTGCGGACTTCATCGAATTCTCCGCTCCTGAGGCAATTGTTCTCTTCGGCGGACTTGCCCGTTCGAAGGAGTTTATCTATGAACCGACCTACAAGGCGATGAACGAGAATGTGCTTCCGCTCTGGAAGGGTAAGGTTGACCTGCTCTTCTCGCAGCTCAAGGAGTCTGATGCGGCCATACTCGGTGCATCAGCCCTAGCTTGGGAACTTTAATACTTTAAGATATAAAAATGAAAGTAAACAAATTGTTTATGGGCCTTGCAATGGGCCTTGCAGTAGTGGCTTGCCAGCCTAAGGCTGAGCAGGCCGCAGAAGGAGAAACCGATGCTGCGGCAACAGAGGCTGCCGCTGAGGTTGCTCCAAAGGAGAAGACAGCCAAGGATTTCCTGCCTTCACGTTCTGAACTCAACGATGTCAGCTATCTGGTAGGTATCAACTTCGGAAGCTTCATCAAGAATTACAATTTCGGTGATCTCAACTATGCCCAGATTCGCAAGGGTATGGAGGATTTCCTCAATGCCAAGGGCAATCCTGGACAGCCTGGTTTCGAGGAGCAGTTCCGCGTAGATCCTAACAGGATGAACGAACTCTTCAACGGCTTCCTCGAGAACCGCCGCAACTACACTCTCTACACCAACAGAGACAAGGAGGAGAAGTTCCTTGCAGCCAACGCAAAGAAGGAGGGTGTCAAGGTTTCTGCCAGCGGTCTTCAGTACAGGATTATCAATGAGGGTAACGATGTGAAGCCTGCAGGTGCCGATACCATCTGGGTAAGGTACAAGGGCCAGCTTCTCGACGGTACTGTCTTCGATCAGACTCCTGAGGAAGGAGAGGCAGCAAGACTCTATCTCAACCGTGTTGTACGCGGCTGGACCGAGGGTCTTCAGCTTATCGGCGAAGGTGGTGAGATCGAACTCTTCATTCCTGCCAAGCTCGGTTACGGTGACAACGGCAACCGCGGCATTGAACCTGGTGCTACACTTATCTTCAATGTCAGCCTCGAGAAGGTCGGCAAGAAGGAGTAAGTGAATTCTTAATTATTTGATATGCCCGGCGGTTCCGCCGGGCATTTTTTTACCCGCTTTGTACTTCCGGGAACCGAAAGCGCAAAAACCAGGGTTATCTATTCGTTCTCGTCGTAGATTTCCTTGCCGTCCTCGTCGTCATCCTCCTCATCCTTGTCATCCTCATCGTCTTCGTCCTCGTCATCGTAATCCTCGTCGTCATCATCTTCGCCGAGAAGCATTGCGAGAGGATTCTTTTCACCAGGAAGACGCTTCTTCTCCTGAGGAAGGTCCTCGAAGGCTACATAACCGTTTTCAAAGGCGGCAGGGTTAGGACCCTTGGAGTCATCCAACAAAGTAGGAACCGTAATATCATTGCCCGGAAGTTCTTCTTCGAGTTCAATGATTACGTTTTTCTTAGCCTTGGTATCGTAGAAATAGACGAAATGTGTAGCTCCGTCCTTGATGGCCTTGGCAATAGTAACATCATCCACTGTGCCTGCGCCGAGATCGACAAGAGCATATCTTGCAACTACATTCTCATCCGGGCCGAGGGCCTTGAAGAGAATCGGCTGGTCGGTAGGGAACTCGAGATCGGCCTGCAGCTGCTTGTGGAAACTGTAGAAAGTATTGGCAGAATTGACCTTATAAATTCTGTAGAACCCCTTTATGCCGGGAAGCGTTACGCGGAATTGATAAATCATGGCGCGAAGATAAAAAAGAATTGTTAAATTTGAACAATATGATTTCAAATTCTGATGAATATAAGAGCATCTCAGCCCCCTCGGAGGGACTTTTCAAGGACCAGGGAAGCCGTTTCATAGCTCTCGCCTATCCTGTGGAGAGCGAAGCCGAGGTCAAAGCCCTGCTGGAAGCGGCGAGAAAGGAGTACCACGACGCGCGCCATCACTGCGTGGCCTACCGCATAGGATGCGGTGGCGAGCTCTGGCGCGCGAGTGATGACGGCGAACCCGCAGGCTCTGCCGGCAGACCCATACTCGGGCAAATCGACAGCGCGGGACTGAGCGACATAGCAGTAATAGTTGTCCGCTACTTCGGGGGCATAAAGCTAGGCATCCCCGGACTCATCCGCGCCTACAAAACCGCCACTGCCGATGCCCTCGACAAAGCACAGAAGTGCGAAAAAATCGCCGGCAGCTGGATGAAACTGCAATTTTCATACGAAGCTATGCCGGAAGTGATGAAGGCCGTAAAGGACCTTGCCCTCCCGCAGCGCGCTCAGGATTTCGGAATGGACTGCACAATGGAAGTGAGGGTGCGAAGAACTCTGGAGCAGGATTTTTTTGAAAAGACAAAGAATATACTTAACTTTAGTTACCAAAAAGAAGAATAACTTTCTAACCATAATCAGTATGAACAAAGTTCACGTTTTCAACGCCGGCCCTTGCCTTCTGCCTCAGGTAGTGCTTGACAATGCAAAGGCCGCTATCGACAATTTCGCCGGCACAGGCGTATCACTGCTCTGCATTTCCCACAGGACCAAGGAATGGGAGGCCGTCATGGACGAAACCAGGGCTCTCTGGAAGGAACTGCTCCACATTCCGGAGGACTACGAAGTCGTATTCCTCGCCAGCGGCGCATCTATGGAGTTCCTCTATGTGGCAATGAACTTCCTTGAGAAGAAGGCTGCATATCTGGATACCGGCGTATGGGCAAGCAAGGCCCTCAAAGAAGCTAAGGGGCTGGGAGAGGCCGTGGCTGTGGCAAGCTCCAAGGACAGGAACTACTGCTACATCCCTAAGGGCTACACCATCCCTACCGATGCGGACTACTTCCACATCACTACCAACAATACGATTTACGGCACCGAAATCCACGAGGATATCGACAGTCCTGTTCCGCTCATCGCGGATATGTCTTCCGACATTATGAGCCGTCCGGTGGATGTCAGCAAATATACTATGATATACGGAGGTGCCCAGAAGAACGTCGGCCCTGCCGGTGTCACCTTCGCCATCATCCGCAAGGACGCCCTCGGCAAGGTAAGCCGCTACATCCCTACCATGCTCGACCTGCGCGTGCATATCGACAAGGAGTCAATGTTCAACACCCCTCCGGTATTCTCCATCTTCGTAATGAACGAAACCCTCAAGTGGGTGAAGTCTATGGGCGGAGTCGAGGCCATATATGAGCTCAATCGCAAGAAGGCCGACACCCTTTACGCCGAAATCGACCGCAACCCTCTGTTCGTCGGCACTGCAGACAAGGAGGACCGTTCGCTTATGAACGTATGCTTCGTGATGGCTCCGGGCTACGAGCATCTCCAGGACGAATTCGCCGCTCTTGCAAAGAGCCGCAGCATTATCGGCATCAAGGGCCACCGCAGCGTGGGCGGATTCCGCGCTTCCATCTACAACGCCTGCACACTCGAGGATGTAGAGGCTCTGGTAGCCTGCATGCAGGAGTTCGAACAGGCACACAAATAGCATTATGAAGGTACTTCTTGCAACACAGAAACCCTTTGCCGCCAAGGCGGTAAGCGGTATAAGGGAAATCCTTGAGGCAGCGGGCCACGAGCTCGTCCTCTTCGAGAAATATGCAGAGCAAAGCGAGCTGGTGGCAGCAGTAGCTGACGCCGAGGCTCTTATCATACGCTCCGACAAGGTTACGGCGGAGGTGATAGCCGCTGCTACCAAGCTCAAGATAGTAGTCCGCGCAGGCGCGGGATATGACAATGTTGACCTCGAAGCCGCAACCAAGGCAGGCGTGGTAGTGATGAACACTCCTGGACAGAACTCCAACGCTGTGGCAGAGCTCGCCATTGCGATGATGATATTTATGTGCCGCAACCAGTTCACCCCTGCAACCGGCACCGAAATCGAGGGCCGCACCATCGGCATCCAGGCCTTCGGCAATGTGGGAAGGCTGGTAGGAGCCAAAGCAAAGGCTCTCGGTATGAATGTGAAGGCCATAGACCCTTTCCTCACTGCTGAGCAGATTGCCGCCGGAGGCGCTGAGCCTGTTACAGACCTGAAGGAGCTCTATGCAGGCTGCGATTTCGTATCCGTGCATATCCCTGCCACCCCTCAGACCATAGGCTCTATAGGCTATGAGCTCATAACCTCTATGCCTAAGGGAGCCGTGCTTGTCAATACCGCCCGCAAGGAGGTTATCGATGAAGCAGGGTTGGAGAAAGCGCTGGAAGAGCGTCCTGACCTGAAGTATGTCACCGACGTGATGCCGGACAACTATGCTGTCCTGCAGGAAAAGTTCGGACTCAGGGTTTTCGCTACCCCTAAGAAGATGGGCGCCCAGACCGCCGAGGCCAATGTGAACGCCGGCCTTGCGGCTGCACGCCAGATAGCAGCTTTCTTCGCAACAGGAGAAAGGAAGTTCCAGGTCAATAAATAATAGTCCTATGAGAGTTAAACCTTTTGAGGCGCTGCGCCCGCCTAAGAACCTGGTTACCGAGGTAGCCGCTCCGCCATACGATGTGCTCAATTCAGAAGAGGCAAAGGCTATGGCAGGCGAAAAATCCCTGCTTCACATCACCAAACCGGAAATCGACTTCGACCCTATGCCGGATGAGCACGCCCCCCAGGTCTATGACAAGGCGGTGGAGAATTTCCGCCTATGGCAGCAGAGGGGCTGGCTTGTAAGGGACGAGAAGCCTTGCTACTATATTTATGCGCAGACTATGGGCAGCCGCACCCAATACGGCTATGTGCTTTGCGCCCACGCGCAGGACTATGTGGAAGGCCGCATCAAGAAACACGAGCTTACCCGCAAGGACAAGGAGGACGACCGTATGGTCCACGTGGAGATTCAGAGTGCCAATATCGAGCCTGTATTCTTCGCCTTCAAGCACCAGCAGGAGCTTGAAGACATCATAGCTCAGACCGTCCAGGGACCTTCCGAGTACAAGTTCACTGATGAGAACGGCTTCGGCCACGAGCTTTGGGTTATTGCGGATGATGCGCTGATTGCGCGAATCAGCGAACTGTTTACCGAAAAGGTTGACGCCTTCTACATTGCCGACGGCCACCACCGCAGTGCCGCAGCCGCACGCGTAGGCGCCGAAAGGGCGAAGAAGAATCCGGACCATAACGGAAGCGAGGAATACAACTACTTTATGGCGGTATGCTTCCCTGAGGACCAGCTCAAGGTGCTGGACTACAACAGGGTGCTGCGCGACCTTAACGGTCTGCAGCCGACTCAGGTTATCGGGATGCTCGGCGACAAGTTCGATGTGATGTGTATGGGAGAGGAAATATGGGCTCCTGATGAGCTCCACACCTTCTCTATGTACCTCGAAGGCAAATGGTATAAGCTCAGGGCCCGTCCGGGAACCTACGACGATACCGACCCTATCGGAGTGCTGGATGTCACCATACTCTCCAATCACGTGCTTGACGCCATCTTCGGTATCAAGGACCTCCGTACCGACTCCCGCATTGATTTCGTGGGTGGAATTCGCGGTCTCGGTGAGTTGAAGCGCAGGGTGGACAGCGGAGAGATGAAGATTGCTTTCGCACTCTATCCGGTATCTATGAAACAGATTACCGACATTGCTGACACTGGCAACATTATGCCTCCGAAGACCACCTGGTTCGAGCCTAAGCTCCGCTCAGGCCTGGCCATACATACATTCTAGACTATTCAATTTTTTAACCTATGACAGCAACAAGTGAATCCATACACAGGACACTGAAGGATTTCTTCGGTTTCGACTCCTTCAAAGGAGAGCAGGAACAGGTCATCCGCAGCCTGCTCGAAGGCAAGGATTGCTTTGTCCTTATGCCTACCGGAGGAGGAAAGTCCCTGTGCTACCAGCTTCCGGCGCTGATGATGGAGGGCACCGCAATTGTGGTGTCCCCCCTCATCGCCCTGATGAAGAATCAGGTGGATGCCATCCGGGGCTTCGTGGCAGGGAACGAAAGCGTGGCGCATTTCTTCAACTCGTCCCTCAACAAACAGCAGATGGACGAGGTGAAGGCGGACCTGCGCAGCGGCAAGACCAAGATTCTCTATGTCGCCCCGGAGTCCCTTGCCAAGGGGGAGAATGTTGCTTTCCTGAAAACTATCAAGGTTTCCTTCTATGCTGTGGATGAGGCGCATTGTATCTCCGAATGGGGGCACGACTTCCGTCCGGAATACCGCCGCATCCGTCCTATCGTGGATACCATAGGAAACGCACCTATCATTGCACTCACGGCGACCGCCACACCTAAGGTGCAGAGCGATATACTCAAGACCCTCGGCATACCGGATGCGCTGGTATTCAAGTCCTCTTTCAACCGTCCCAACCTTTATTACGAAGTCAAGGACAAGCTGGACGCGGACAAGGATATAGTAAGATTCATACGCCAGAACCCCGGCAAGTCCGGCATCGTATATTGCCTGTCCCGCCGCAAGGTTGAGGAGATGGCCCAGTTTCTTCAAATCAACGGAATCAAGGCTCTCCCTTACCACGCAGGACTGGACGCGAAGGTGCGCGCAGAGAATCAGGACAAGTTCCTGATGGAGGATGTGGATGTGATTGTGGCAACCATAGCCTTCGGTATGGGAATAGACAAGCCGGACATCCGTTTTGTGATTCACTATGACATTCCCAAGTCTGTGGAAAGCTATTATCAGGAGACCGGACGCGCCGGAAGGGACGGACAGGAGGGAGTCTGCATTACCTATTACAGCTATAAGGACATACAGAAGCTGGAGAAGTTTATGCAGGGCAAACCGGTGGCAGAACAGGAAATAGGCAAGCAGCTGCTCAATGAGGTAGTGGCCTATGCAGAATCCAGCCAGTGCCGCCGAAAGCTGCTGCTCGGCTATTTCGGTGAAGATTACCTCGTGGACAACTGCGGTCTGTGCGACAACTGCCTGCATCCGAAGAAGGTCTTCGACGGAAGGCTGGAGATGAAACTGGTCCTTCGCCTGATACTCTCGCTGAAGGAGCATTTCAAGCTGGAGCATCTTGCAGCCATTCTTGCCGGCAACGACACTGCAATGGTGAAGAGCTACAATCACGACAAAATCCAGTATTTCGGAGCCGGAGACGAGCACAGCGAGCGCTTTTGGGCAGCGGTGATCCACCAGGGGTTGATAATGCACCTGATGGATAAGGAAATAGAGAGCTACGGTCTGATTCACGTGACGGAGCTCGGAAAGCAGTTCCTGGAGAATCCTTGGCCGCTCAATCTGGTGGAAGACAGGCAGTTCTCATCCGTGGACACTGACGATGACGACGATGACGAGATGGCGGCAAGCGCTGCTGCGGGAGCTATGCGCGGGGGCGGCGGAGACGCCCAACTGCTGGCCCTGCTCAAGGACCTGCGCAAAGACCTTGCACATAAGCTCGGGCTTCAGCCGTGGATACTTTTCGGAGACCCTGCACTGGAGGATATGTCCATACTTTACCCTATCACGATTGAGGAGCTGCGCAATTGCCAGGGAGTCGGCGAGGGCAAGGCGAAGAAGTACGGTAAGGAGTTTGTCGCGCTGATTGCCAAATATGTGGAGGAGAACGAGATTGAGCGTCCGGACGATTTCGTGGTGAAGACCACTGCCGGGAAGTCCGACAGGAAAATCAAGATTATCAGCCAGATAGACCGCAGGCTTGCGCTTGATGACATTGCGCACAATATGGATATGGATATGATTGACCTGCTTGACGAAATCGAGTCCATCGTGTCCACAGGCACCAAACTGAATTTGAATTATTACATCAATACACAGATAGATGATTTCATAATTGACGAGTTGTTTGACTGGTTCCGCAGCGAATCCGTTGAGGGTACGCTCGATGAGGCTCTCGGAGCGCTGGGCAGCGATTATTCCGAAACGGAAATCCGCCTCTGCCGCCTTAAATTCCTTTGTGAAGTAGCATCATAGCCCTATGATTCCGCAGAAAACAGTTCAGCTTATTGAGGAGACGGCGAAAATCGAGGAAGTCGTCGGCGACTTCCTTACCCTGAAACGGCGTGGCGCGAGCTATGTCGCCTGCTGCCCGTTCCACAATGAGAAGACTCCGTCTTTCTATGTCACCCCTTCCAAGGGCATATACAAATGCTTCGGCTGCGGCAAGGCCGGCACAGCCATTGGCTTTGTGATGGAGTATGAGCACTGCTCATATACCGATGCCCTGAAGTATCTGGGAAGGAAATACCATATCGAAATCGAGGAAGTCGAACTCACCCCGGAGGAGATAATGGGCCGGCAGCGTCGCGAGAGTCTGATGATTGTCACCGAATTCGCCCACAAATTCTTCTGCGACCAGCTTAAAAGCGGTGAAGGCAAGTCTGTGGGTATGGCATATTTCCACAAACGCGGACTCGAAGACGGGACAATCGAGAAATTCGGACTGGGCTGGGCGCCTTCATCTCGCAGAGCACTTACTGATGCGGCACTGGCGGCGGGTCATAAGCTGGAATACCTCATCGATGCCGGACTCAGCGTGCAGCACGAGGACGGCAGCGTGTCGGACCGCTTCCGGGAGAGGGTTATGTTCCCTATTCATTCGGTTTCGGGGCGCGTTATCGCTTTCTCCGGACGCACCTTGAAGTCCGATGTGAACGCCAAATATGTCAATTCGCCGGAAACTGAAATCTACACCAAGAGCAAAGCCCTGCTGGGGATTTATTTCGCGAAAGCGGAAATCTCAAGGCAGGACAAATGCTACTTGGTTGAGGGCAATGTGGACGTGATCACTATGCAGCAGCTGGGCATCTCCAATGTGGTTGCCTCCTGCGGCACTTCGCTTACGGTGGAGCAGATACGGCTCATCCACCGCTTCACTTCCAACCTCACCATACTCTATGACGGAGACAAGGCGGGCATTCACGCAGCCCTCAGGGGAACGGATATGGTGCTCGCGGAGGGGATGAATGTGAGGATTGTCCTTCTTCCTGACGGAGAGGACCCGGACAGCTTCGGACGCACGCATTCGCTTGCCGAGTTCCAGGACTATATCGCCCGCAATGAACAGGATTTCATCTCTTTCAAAATCGACCTGCTGCTGGATTCGGCAAAGGGAGACCCTATCCGCAAGGCTGAGCTTATCAACGACATTGCAGATACGGTAGCCGTTGTCCCGGATCCGACCAAGAGAACGGTGTTTGCTCAGGAGTGCGCCCGCCGCTTCGGAATTGACGAGAAGATAGTCCAGACCAGGATTTTCGGTACAATTCGAAAGAACAAGACCAAGCAGGAGGCAGTTGCCGTGAGGGAAGATGTTCCGCAGGCACCCGCAGGAGCGCAGATGGAGCAGAGCAGCACTGTGATGGAATGCCCGAAACTGGCACCACTGGAAGCTGACCTTCTGAGTTTCCTTCTGAAATACGGTCAGGACAAGATGCTCTTCGAGACGGACTCGAAATTCTATGTTGAGGACCCTTACACCGTTACGGAGTTTATCAGCAGCGCCCTTGAGAGCGATGACTGCCATTTCTCCAATTCGCTATACCGGAAGGTTTACGAAACCTATCTGCAGTTGTACGACCAGGGCAAGGACCAGGATACCATTATCCGCAGTATGCTGGATTCTCCGGACAGGGCTCTTGCCGGAGCAGTTTCGGAAATCGCTATCGAGAAATACGAGATTACGGTGAAGAGTTTCTCCGATTCGCTGACCACTCCGGGTTCCTGGCTGGTGAACTATGTGCCGAAAACCCTCAGCATGTACGCCGTACGCCGCCTGGAAGTACAGCTTGACACCCTCACCCGCCAGCTCGCCTCTGCAAATGACCCTGCGGAGCAGATGGAACTGATGCAGAGCATCGTGAAGCTCCAGAAACTCCTCGGCAGCATCTCCCGGAAATAATCCCGCATTGGCTCCCGATGCGATGAATATTTGCCGATTTAGTGTTATCTTTGGGGCTGATTTTTAAGATTATGGGAAAGAACTACAAGAGAACACTGGTAACCTGCGCGTTGCCTTATGCCAACGGCCCTGTTCATATCGGACACCTGGCCGGAGTATATGTCCCGGCCGACATCTATGTACGCTACCTCAGGATGAGGGGTGAAGAAGTGCTGTATGTCTGCGGAAGCGACGAGCACGGAGTGCCTATCACCATCAAAGCGCGTCAGCAGGGCTGCACTCCGCAGGACATAGTTGACAAATATCACAAGATAATCGACGAGAGTTTCAAAGGCCTCGGCATCAACTTCGACATCTACGGAAGAACATCTTCCAAAGTGCACGAAAAAAACGCCTCCGAGTTCTTCAAAAAACTCTATGACGACGGCAAATTCATCACAAAGGAAAGCGAGCAGTACTATGACCCGGAAGCCAAAACCTTCCTCGCAGACCGCTACATCGTGGGCACCTGCCCGAAGTGCGGAGCTGAAGGCGCATACGGTGACCAGTGCGAAAAGTGCGGAAGCACTCTCAGCCCGGAGGAACTCATCAACCCTAAGAGCAAACTCAGCGGTGCCGAACCGATAAAGAAGAAAACCACCCACTGGTACCTCCCGCTTCAGGACTATGAGCAGTGGCTCAGGGAGTGGATTCTCGAAGGCCATAAGGAATGGCGTTCCAATGTCTATGGCCAGGTCAAGAGCTGGCTTGACGGCGGTCTCCAGCCGCGTGCCGTAACCCGAGACCTCGACTGGGGCGTTCCTGTCCCGGTGGAAGGCGCAGAAGGCAAAGTGCTCTATGTGTGGTTTGACGCACCTATAGGCTATATCTCCAACACCCAGGAGCTTCTGCCGAATGATTGGGAAAAATGGTGGAAGAGTGAGGATACCAAGCTCGTGCACTTCATCGGCAAGGACAACATAGTCTTCCACTGCATAGTCTTCCCGGCAATGCTCAAAGCCTACGGCGACGGCTACATCCTTCCTGAAAATGTGCCGGCAAACGAATTCCTCAACCTTGAAGGAGACAAGATTTCAACCTCCCGCGGATGGGCCGTATGGGCACACGAATACCTCCAGGACTTCCCGGGCAAGCAGGACGTGCTGCGTTACGTGCTTACCGCCAACGCTCCTGAGACCAAGGACAACGATTTCAGCTGGAAGGACTTCCAGGCGCGCAACAACAGCGAACTCGTTGCCATCTTCGGCAACTTCGTCAACCGCGCAGTAGTGCTTACGCACAAATATTTCGGCGGCAAGGTCCCTGCAGCAGGGGAGCTTCTGGATGTGGACCGCGAGACCCTCGCCCAGATTCCTCTTCTCAAGGCCTCTCTTGAGAAAAATATTGAAGGATACCATTTCCGCGAGGCCCTCAAGGATGCAATGTCAATCGCCCGCGTCGGCAACAAATACATCTCCGACACCGAGCCTTGGAAGGTGGCAAAGACAGATATGGCCCGCACAGCCACCATCCTCAATGTCAGCCTCCAGATTTGCGCCGACCTCGGAATAGCCTTCGAGCCGTTTACCCCGTTCTCGGCTGAGAAGCTCCGCACAATGCTCGGATCTCCTCTCGACTGGGCGCTTCTCGGACAGAGCGATATCCTCAAAGAAGGACATCAGCTAGGACAGGCTGAGCTGCTCTTCAGCAAGATTGAGGACGCCGAAATCCAGGTGCAGCTCGACAAACTCGATGCAATCCGCAAAGAAAGGGAAGAAGCAGCCAAAGCCGAAGCTGCAAAGCAGGTTGCTCCTCAAAAGGAACTCTGCACCTTCGAGCAGTTCGAGGCAATGGACATACGCACCGCCACGGTGCTTGAAGCCGAAAGAGTACCGAAAACCGACAAGCTTCTCAAGCTTACGATTGACACAGGCATAGACAAGCGCACGATTGTCTCCGGCATAGCCGAATACTACACCCCGGAGCAGATGGTTGGAAAGCAAATCTGCATACTCGCCAATCTGGCTCCGCGCACTATACGCGGAATCGAGTCCAAGGGTATGATTCTGATGGCACGCCAGGGAGATGGCAAGATGCGCTTCATCACCCCTGAGGAAGCCCTTGCCAACGGAGCCCAAATCGGCTGATTTTCGTCCCGAAATCGTCTGTGACGAAATCGGGACGAACTGTTTTTCGTCCCTAAAAACGCCACTTTCGTCCCAGAATAGGCGTTTTACCCACTTTTAGTCACACTTGGTGGCAGTTTCTTTTCCAAAGCCGCAGGCCGCGCTACTTTTGCGGTATGGAAACGAAATTAAGCTTGAGGCTTGACAATGCCTCCAACATATATCCGGCTTCGCTTACCAAGCGTTATGCCTCCATCTACAGGCTCAGCGTTACTCTCGCAGAGCCGATAAATGTCAATATTCTCCAGCAGGCTCTGGTCAACACCGTGAAGCGCATCCCTACCTTCGGATGCACTCTCAAGAACGGTTTCTTCTGGTGGTATCTGACCACTCTGGACAAGATGCCGGTGGTTTCCAAATACACCGGAATCGGAGTCCGCGGCTTCCGCTTCCACGGCGGTTTCCTCTTCAAGGTAATGGCTGACGGAAACCGCATCGTGCTGGATGTTTTCCACGCCATCGCAGACGGTCACGGCGGGCAGACCTTCCTTCTCACCCTCGCCGGTGAATACATAAAGATGCGTTACCGCACCACCATCAGCTACGACTCTCTGGTTCTCGACCCGGCCGAGGCACCCAAAACAAGTGAAACCGACGACAGCTTCCGCAACTTCTCCGGAAAGAAGGGTGCCCTTGAGCAGGACGAAACCGCCTACCACATAAGAGGAAAGAAAATTTGCTGTCAGGCACTTAAGGGAGAAAGACTGGAATTCAGCGCTGCGGACATTAAGGCAGCTGTTGCCGGCACCGGCTATACCGTTACCGACTTCCTTGCAGCCGCAATGCTTGATGCCCTGCAGCAGGAGCACAAGCACAACCGCAGGCGTCACAAGCGCAACAATCTCAAAATCAATGTTCCTGTGGACCTCCGCAGACTCTTCGAAGGAGAGACTCTGCGCAACTACTCCTCCTATGTGAACCTTGGAGTGGATGTGTCCAACGGCTATTATTCCTTTGAGGAGCTTCTTCACATAGTATCCGCCCAGAAGGCCTTGAAGACCCTTCCTAGCGAGCTGGAAAAGAAGATTGCAGCAAATGTGGCTCTCGAAGACAATATGGCCATTTCGGTCATCCCGCGCTGTATCAAGCGCTTTGCAATCGACACCATCTGCCGTCTGAAGGGCGACAAGCTAAGCAGTTACACCATCTCCAACCTTGGAGCCGTGAAGCTTCCGGAGCAGATGCGCCCGTATGTCAAGAGTATGGATTTCGTGCTCGGAAGGCAGAGGGGCACCAGCGGAGCCGCCAGCTGCGTAGGCTATGACGGAAAGATAGTGCTCTGGATGACCCGCAACATAGTGGAAAACAGCTTCGAGCGCTTCTTCGCCGAGTCTCTGCGTGAGCACGGAATTGCGGTAGAGTCAGTTTCCGAAGAAATCGGCACCAGCCTTTCCTAGAGTTTGCGCACAAGCGTGAGTCCGTCCCTGATCGGGAGCATTACGCACTCGACCCTGCTGTCGGAAGCCAATGCTTCATTGAAACGCACCAGCCCCTGAGTCTGTTTGTCCGTCGGAACCGGGTCCTGGCAGACCTTCCCTCCGAGCATAGTGTCATCAGCAAGGATGAGCCCTCCCTGCCTGAGCAGCGGCATCACCGCTTCGTAATAATCCTGATACTCCCGCTTGTTTGCGTCTATATACACAAGGTCGTAGCAGCGTCCCTCGGCGGACAGTGTTTTCAGAGTGTCGAGGGCATCTCCGATATGGAGTGTAATCCTGTCCGCAATCCCGGACCTCTCCCAGCCGCGTCGGGTAAGTTCCTCCAGCTCATCGTTGATTTCCAGGGTATCCACCCGGCCGCCTTCGCCCACCCCGTAGGCGAAACACAGGGCTGAATAGCCGGTGAAGCAGCCTATCTCCAGCACCTCGCGGGCTCCGCACAGCTCCGTGAGCATAGTCAGAAACCTGCCCTGAACACGTCCGGACAGCATTCGCGGATAGTTTGTGTGAATATTGGTCTGCTTCTCTATCCATTCCAGGGCCTCGCTCTGGGGTGTGGAATGTTCCCTTATATACTTGTCGCTTGCGCTTTCCATCAAATGAATATGAGTTCGGAGGTCTTTCCTTCGCCGAAGACCCTTTCGGCCATTGCCCTCAGCTGCTCTGCACAGATGGAGTGAAACACTTCCAAGGTCTCGGAATCGGGAACTATGCGCCCGAAGGCAAGCAGGCTCTTGCCCATCGAAAGGCACTGGTTCTCCCCGCTGTCAGAGCTTATCGCAAGCTGTCCGAGCAGCTGTTTCTTGCAGGCTTTCAGCCTGGTATCTCCAAGTGGGGTGGAGCAGATTCGGTCCACTATTCTTCGGGTGGACCGCAGGCAGCGGTTCAAGTTCGCGCGGTCGCAGCCTATGCTGATGGACATAAGTCCGGCATCGCTGTACTGGGTGTATCCGCATTCCACTCCATAGACCCAGCCGTGCTTTTCCCTGAGCTCGGCTCCGAGCAGGCTGTTGGAGGCCGGACCTCCCAGAATGTTTGACAGCAGCACCGCGGTCAGCCTTTCCTTTTCTTCATAAAGCGAAGGAGCCAGGGCTCCGATTACGGCATTTGCCTCGTGGTTGTCCCTGTCTTCGGTGCGGCTGAAAATATGAGGGACCGGAGTGCTGAGGGCGAATCCTCCTTCCCCTCCTATTCCTGCGAATGCAGCCTCGCATAGCTTGAGTGCTTTCGCTTCGAGCAGCGCTTCATCTTCGTCAGCCACAATGCACAGGGCTATCTGGGAAGGGACAAAGCACCTGCGGTAGTACTCGCGCAACTGCTCAGGACCTGTATTTTCCACGCTTTCCCGGGTGCCGAGAGTAAGTCTTCCGAGAGGATGGTTGCCAAAAAATGCGCTTTCGAAACAGTCGTAGATATCCTCCGAAGGGCTGTCTTTGTAAGATATTATCTCGTCCAGCACCACTCCCTTTTCGGTTTCCACCTCGTGCTGCGGGAAAGTGGCGCAGGTTGCAATGTCAAGCAGCAGACCGCAGGCCTTCCATATATCCTCCTTCAGGACTGTGGAGTGCAGCACGATTTCTTCCTTGGTGGTGTAGGCGTTGAGTTCACCGCCCAAGCGGTCAAGGTAGGAGTTGATGCGTCCCGCGCTCCTGTTTTTTGTCCCCTTGAACAAAGTATGCTCGACAAGATGGGCGGTTCCCTCGGGAAGCTCCGCTTCTGCCCTTGTGCCGCAGCGCACGCCAAGCGAGCAGTAGCCTACTTTGCTGGCACTGCGTTTAACTGCATATTTGAGTCCGTATTCTGTTCTTCCGCTCCTCATAATGAATGACCGTGCTCCCTTTCGAGATCCTTCTGCTCCTTTTCGGAGAAGTTTCTGTCCGCCTCGACGCTGAACTTGCGTTTCTTGTAATAATACAGTTCGTGGGTGTCGGCAGAGGCTATGAACAGCGCGGCCTTTGCCTTCTTGGAAGGTTTGTCCGGAGTAATGCTGAAGGCCACCAGGCAGGGCGCCGAATTGCTGATGAGGCTGTCGGTAAAATATTCGTCCTCGCGGTTAGCATAGTAAATCTTCTTGCGTGTGGCCTTGCGCAGGTTGCCGTTGTAGGATTTCAATCCCAGCAGCCCCTTGGTTTCGCTGACTTTGGCATCTTCCACATAGTTCTGGATGACGTCAATGATAATGGACATATAGCGTATGTCCACAGGCACGCTGACCACATCCAGCCTGCTGTCCAGATTGCTTGAACCTCCCTTGCCTCCGCCCCTTGTAAGGGTCATTTCGGTAAGCCCGGACTCTTTCTTTTCACTGTGGAGGAAATAATATTTCGAACTGGATTTGTTGTTTTCATATTCGGCTCTCGAACAGAACTCGTAGGGGCTGATTCTCCATCGGCTTGCGATTTCGCTTTTGAGACAAAGGTCAAAGGCTTCGTTGTCGGTCAGCACAATTTTGGTGGTCTTGGCTGCGAAATCAGCTATTCTCTGCTTCTTTGTAAATACCGATACCTGGCCGCTGCACAGCATCGGCAGCAGCAGAGAGGCCAGGACCAGGATGTATTTGAGTCTCTTTGTGGACATACCCGCAAATTTACGAAAAAGACCAAATTATTCATTATATTTGTGACCTATGTCAGATTATATCGTATCGGCCAGAAAATATCGTCCCGACTCGTTTGAAACGCTTATCGGACAGGATATGATTGCAAGGACGCTGAAGAACTCGATTCTTCGCGGTCAGCTTGCGCACGCTTACCTCTTCTGCGGACCGCGTGGGGTGGGAAAGACATCCACAGCCCGCATTTTCGCCAAAGCCATCAACTGTTCCAATCCTACTGCAGATATGGACCCGTGCGGGCAGTGTGAGTCCTGCCTGTCTTTCGCGGAGGGCCGCTCCTACTGCATCCGCGAACTCGATGCCGCATCCAACAACGGAGTGGATGACATCAAGGCTCTGATGGACCAGGTCCAGATACCTCCTCAGGTTGGCCGTTACAGCGTGTACATCATCGACGAGGTGCATATGCTCTCGCAGTCGGCATTCAACGCCTTCCTCAAAACTCTTGAGGAACCGCCGGCACACGCGATTTTCATACTTTGCACCACGGAGAAGCACAAGATTATCCCGACCATACTCTCACGCTGCCAGACCTATGATTTCAACCGTATCAGCGTGCCTGACATAGTGATGAACCTTCGCTCCATCGCGACAAAGGAGAATGTTGCCATTGACGATGAGTCCCTGCACGTGATTGCGCGCAAGGCGGACGGAGCGATGCGTGACGCCCTCACGATTTTCGACCAGACCGTGGCTTTCTGCGGGACGGAAGTTCATTATGAGGATGTCATACGCAACCTCAACGTTCTTGATTACGAGTACGATTTCAAGATAGTGGACGCAGCGCTGAAGGGCGACTACAAGAGTGCCTTCCTGCTTCTGGACGAGGTTCTTGCAAAAGGCTTCAATGCGCAATATTTCATCTCTTCCGTAGGGGAACATCTGCGTGACCTGCTGGTGAGCCGCACCGGAGGACTGGAAGGCCTTCTGGACTTCCCTGACAGCCTGCGCAGGCGCTATGTGCAGCAGGCGGAGCAGTGCTCGGTGAAGTTTATCTATGATGCCCTTGCGGTGACTACGGCCTGCGAGGCAGGCTACAAGGCTGCAGCAAACCAGCGTCTGCACATCGAGTTCGCACTGATGAAACTCTGCTTCCTCAATGCAGCACCGGAAGCCACCCGGCCTGCAGCAGTGCCTGCATCCCAGCCGGTGTCCGCCCAGCCTGCCGTAGCGCAAGCCGCCCGGCCTGCCCCGGCTCCTCAACCGGTTCAAAAACCGGACCCTGTACCACAGCCCGCTGTGCAGCCAGCCGCGGCTCCTGCCCCGCAGCCAGTCCCTCAGCCCGCTGCTACTCCTTCGCGCGTGCGCCGTACTGCCGCCAGCATATCGCTTGGCAGTATGTTGGCCGAGGCTGGAGAACGGCAAGGTGTAGAGACTGAAGTCAAATCCGAAGACCCGCTGCTTACCGATGAGCAGATAAAGCAGAAATGGCCTGAGTTGGGGGAGCGCTTTGCTTCCCGACCGAGGCTTGCGAGTGCCATATCCAATGCCAAAATTGAAATCCGAGAAGAAAACGGACTGAAAATCGTGAAGTTCTTCGTGCTTTCCGATGCCCAGAGCGATTGGATTAAGAGCACAATGCTGACCCGCCTTCAGGAGGAATTCAAGCAGATTGCCGGTTCAAGCAAACTTGGAATCGAAGTGGATGTACTCCCGCAGGAGGAGCAGAAACCTGTGGTGTATCTGGAGAAGGACAAAGCCAAAAGGATGATGGTCGAAAACCCCGAGGTCGCACTTCTCGTGCAGGATCTCGGACTTGATGCATAAAAGATATGAAACTGTATTGCGAAAATCTGGTGAAGAAATACGGTATGCGTACCGTGGTGAAAGGCGTCTCTATGGAGGTTAACCAGGGAGAAATCGTCGGCTTCCTCGGTCCGAACGGTGCCGGAAAGACCACCAGTTTCTATATGATTACCGGTCAGATTGTGCCTAACGACGGGCACGTCTTCCTGGACGATACCGAAATCACCAAGCTCCCTATGTACAAGAGGGCTCAGATGGGTGTGGGCTATCTTCCTCAGGACGCCTCCGTTTTCCGCAAGATGTCGGTGGAGAACAATATTCTCTCCGTAATGGAAATGAAAGGCTATCCCAAAGATGTCAGGGAGCAGCGCCTGGAGGACCTGATTTCCGAATTCAACCTTTCCAAGGTGCGCAAGTCCCTTGGAATCCAGCTTTCCGGAGGCGAGAGGCGCCGTTGCGAGATTGCGCGTGCTCTTGCCATCGATCCCAAGTTCATACTTCTCGATGAGCCTTTTGCCGGAGTTGACCCTATTGCGGTTGAGGATATCCAGTATATCATTGCAAAACTCAAATACAAGAATATCGGTGTTATCATCACCGACCACAATGTCGGAGAGACCCTTGCCATTACCGACAGGGCTTACCTCCTGTATGAAGGAACTATTCTCCAGCAGGGCACCCCTGAGGAACTTGCTGCGGACGATGATGTAAGAACAAAGTACCTTGGAGCCGGCTTCGTGCTGAAGCGCTCCGTAAGCGTACAGAGAGCACAACAGGAGTATGAAAATTCTCATAATTGACGACGAGCGGTCAATCCGCAATTCCCTTCGTGAAATATTTGGAGACGAAGGTTATGAAGTGGATGTTGCCGAGGATGGAGCTGCCGGAGTGCAGGCCGCCCTTGCAACCAGGTATGATGTCATTTTCTGTGACATAAAGATGCCGGCAATGGACGGCACTGAGGTCCTTGCCAAACTGGTTTCCGAAGGACTGGACACACCTATTGTGATGATTTCCGGCCACGCGGATATCGCTACGGCAGTGGATTGCATCAAGCACGGTGCCTTTGATTTCATTGAGAAGCCTCTGGATCTCAACCGTTTGCTGATTACCATACGCAACGCTACCGACAAGGCCGCCCTCACTTCCCAGAACAAGCTCCTGAAGAAAAAGGTGTTCGGTGGAATTAAGATGGTGGGGGAGTCGGAGCCGATGGAGCATATACGCGACATCATAGCCAAGGTGGCTGCAACCCCTGCCCGAGTGCTTATCACAGGTCCCAACGGCTCCGGCAAGGAGCTGGTGGCCCGCAGCCTCCACGCGCAGAGTGACCGTGCAGCGGCCCCGTACATTGAGGTCAACTGCGCAGCGATTCCTTCAGAACTTATCGAGAGCGAACTCTTCGGCCACGAAAAAGGCTCTTTCACTTCAGCCATCAAGCAGCATAAGGGCAAGTTCGAGCAGGCGGATGGAGGCACTCTTTTCCTTGATGAGATAGGAGATATGTCGCTTGCTGCCCAGGCCAAAGTGCTGCGCGTGCTTCAGGAGAACAAGCTCAGCCGTGTGGGAAGCGATGCCGACATCAAGGTGGATGTGCGAGTAATTGCCGCAACCAACAAGGACCTGCGCAAGGAAATTGATGCCGGCAACTTCAGGGAGGACCTGTATCACCGTCTGAGCGTGATAGTCATCAAAGTGCCTTCTCTTGACGAGCGTCGTGCCGACATCCCTCTGCTCATCGATTATTTCTGCAGCCAGATAGCTGATGAGACTGCGTTGCCGCGCAAATCCTTCAGCCGGGAGGCCGTGCAGCTTCTGCAGGAGCGCAGCTGGCGGGGAAACATACGCGAGCTCCGCAATGTGGTGGAAAGGCTGCTGATACTCGGTGATGAGGTGGTCTCCGCCCAGAATGTTAAAGACTATGTATAGAATATGCAGATTCCAGATATCGTAATCGCCATCGATGGCTGTTCATCTACCGGAAAGAGTTCCTTCGCCAAGTTGCTGGCAAAGGAACTGGGCTTCCTTTATCTCGACTCCGGTGCCCTCTACAGGGGTGTCACCCTATTTGCACAGGAGGAGCACTATATTTCCAGGATGAATATTATCCGTCCTGAGTTGGAGGAGGCGCTGCAGACCCTTCCGTTGCGTTTCAACTCCGACAACCGTACCTTTATCGGGGACAGGTGCATAGAAAAGGAAATACGCACTATGGAGGTGTCCGCTCAGGTCAGCCCTATCGCGGCCGTCCCTTACGTGCGCGCCTTCGTCGATGCCAAGCTTCACGAGGCAGCCGCTGCCAGACGGGTAGTGATGGACGGCCGCGATATAGGAACCACCGTTTTCCCGGACGCGGAAGTGAAGATTTTCATGACCGCAAGCGAGGAGGTGCGTGCCCGCCGCCGCTACGATGAGCTTGTGGCTAAGGGCGAGTACCCGGTAATGGAAGAAGTGGTGGAGAATCTTCGCCAGAGGGATTATATCGATTCGCACAGGGAAACCTCTCCATTATGCCGTGCGGCCGATTCTTATCTTCTCGACAACTCCGATATGACACTTAAGGAGGAGGTCGAGTGGGTAAAAGGCTTGATTAGAGGAAAATACACTATATATGATTGACGTTGAGATTGACAGTACAGCCGGTTTCTGTCCGGGCGTCATCCGCACTATCGGAAGCGCTGAGCGCTTTCTCAGTGAGCATCCGGGCAGCATCCTCTATTCTCTCGGAGCCATAGTCCACAACGACTCCGAATTGGAAAGGCTCGGAGCAATGGGCCTTGTCCAGCTTGATTACGAAGATTTGGATGAGATGCCTTCCGCTGAAGGCAAGACTATTCTTGTGCGTGCGCACGGACAGCCTCCGCAAACCTTTGAGAAGCTCCGGCATCTGGGTTTTGAAATCATCGACTGCACCTGTCCTGTGGTTCTCGGGATTCAGCAGAAAATCAGTCAGGCGACCGGTGATGTGATAATCTACGGAAAGCACGGACATCCTGAAGTCCTCGGTCTTGTGGGCCACGCCAAATGCCGCGTAAGGGTAGTCGAAGACCAGATCCAAGCATATCAGATGCTCGAAAATGACCGTCCTTCGGACAATTGCGAAATCTTCTCACAAACCACGATGAGCCCGACCGGCTATGCTCAGGTGTGCGAACTTGTCAAGGCATCAATTCCGGGGCTGAAGGTGCACGAAACTATATGCAAGCAGGTTGCAACACGCCACCGTGACCTTGAGGACTTTGCTAGGCATCACGATGTAATCGTCTTTGTATCAGGCAAAAGCAGTTCCAACGGGAAGGTGCTTTGCGAGCTTTGCCGTCAGGTCAACATCCGTACCTACCACGTGGGTTCCGTTCAGGAAATCCAGGCCCGATGGTTCCGTCCGGAAGACCGGGTCGGAATCAGCGGTGCGACCTCGACTCCTCGCTGGCTGCTCGAAGAGGTGGCCTCACATATTGCAAGTTTGCAGTAATTTCTTAACTTTGCACGATTTTCTGAAACAACAATTAACAGATATTTATGGCAACAACAGCTGATTTCAAAAACGGACTTTACCTGAAGTACAACGACAAGCCTTGTATGATCGTATGGTTCCAGCACGTGAAGCCGGGCAAGGGTCCAGCTTTCGTAAAGACAAAACTCCGCAACCTTGAGAACGGTCGTATCCTTGAGAATACCTTTACAGCAGGTGCGAAGATTGAGACCATCGATGTAGAGCGTCGTCCTTACCAGTTCCTCTATGCTGAAGAGGACGGTTTCAACTTTATGCACGAGGAGACCTACGAGCAGATTACCCTTCCTAAGGATGTGGTTGACAATGCAGACCTTATGAAGGAAGGCCAGCACGTCGAGATGATGTTTGTGACCGGAGACGAGGAGCGCTGCCTTACCTGCGAACTCCCTACCTATGTTACTCTTGAAGTGACATACGCAGAGCCGGCAGTGAAGGGCAATACCGCATCCACCTCAGCTCTCAAGGAAGTAACCCTCGAGACCGGAGCAAAGATTATGGTTCCTCTGTTCATCAATCAGGGAGACGTAATCACCGTCAATACTACCGACCGCACTTACGGCCAGAGAGTATAAAGTTTTGCGTATAACTCTTCTTACGGTCGGAAAGACCGACATAAAGTGGGTAGCCGAAGGCCTGGAAGTGTATGCTTCCAGGCTTCGCCACTATATATCCTTTGAAATCAAGGAAATACCTGAACTTAAGAATGTCTCCTCCCTATCCCGGGAGCAGATAAAGACAGCCGAGGGAAAACTCATACTCAAGAATCTCAGGGATTCCGATGAACTGGTTCTGCTCGACGAGCACGGAAAGGAGCTGCGCAGCATCGAATTCGCCTCTATGCTCGAAAGGAGAATGACCACCGATTCCAGAGACCTTGTCTTCGCAATAGGCGGGGCATACGGTTTCAGCCCCGAAGTTTATCAGCGCGCAAACTCAAAAATATCCCTTTCCAAAATGACTTTTTCCCATCAGATGGTTCGCACGATTTTTGCAGAGCAACTCTACCGTGCCTTCACCATCATAAGGGGTGAGTCATACCACCACGAATGAAACACAAAACCGTCCTGTCCCGCATACTGATTACAGTGGCTATGCTGCTGGTCGTAGTCTCTTTCTTCCTGCCTCAGATGAAGGGAGATACCTCTCTGGCAGCAAAGAGGGTCGAAAATGTAGTCAAATCCAGACTTAAGAAACTTGACAAATTTGCCGTTCAGGCTTTGGAAGCCGACCCTGAGCAGTGGCTGGATTTGGGCAAGGTCCCGGAGGATATGGTGGTGTATCGCTATGTCTCCGACCGTCTCCAGTCCTGGGTCAACCAGTTCCCGATAAGCAGTGACGAAATCATACCGAGCAATTCCTACCATCGTCTGGCCAACCCGAGAGCGAGGGTGAAGTCTCCTCTGGCTGCCGTTGGCGATGAATATACCTTGCTGAGGATGGGCTCCAAGTCCTATCTGGTAAAGCGGATAACACAAGGAAATGTGAAGGTGCTAGTCGGGCTGAATGTGGGGGACAACAAGCGGTACAGAATTGATTCCGGCTACAAGATTGTGCCTCTTCCGACCGGGGAAGGCAGTCCTGTAGTCATTAATGGCGAACCGCGGTTCAGTGTCATATTTGACGCTATGCCGGTCAAAAGCGCCCTGCCGGCCAATCTGGTATGGCTGGCCTTCCTGTTGTTCTGTTCCGGTCTGCTGCTTTCCATCTCGTCAATGCCGACTCTGAAGCGCTGCCTGCTTGACATTGCACTGATGTTTGGCGCAATGGCCTGGGCGCTTAACCGTCATCCTGTGCTGCAAGGTGAAATCACCATTATACTGCCTGTGCTGGTACTCAACCTTATGGTCTTCTTTGTCGCTATGGCTTTGTACGAAACCAGGGAGGACATATGGAGACGCCTGAAGACAGTCAAGGCGCAGACCATATTCAGAATAGTCCTTATTCTGGCCGTGCTGGTTTTTGTCGTTCTGGCATATTTCAATATTTCCGAGATAATAACCTATACCCATATCACTATGCAGCTCTACAAGATAGGGCAGATAGGCGTAGAGACGGGTATAGTTTATATTTCCTTCCTTCTGATGTTTACCGGTCTGGTCCTGCTGGTCCAGTTGCTGCGCTTTTTCAATGTTTTTACCATATTGGGAAAAGTGATAACATCAACTCTGGTGGCAATCTATCTGGTCAGCATTACCTCATACCTGGGATTCCAGAAGGAAGAGATGATTATCTCCCAATGGGCTGAGACTCTTGCCAACGACCGCGACTTTACCCTGGAGAATCATCTGAGGAGGGTTGAAAGGCAGATAGCTTATGACGACGAGCTCGCCAGGGCTGCCGAATCCGAGGAATATACACCTGTGGCTCTGCAGCAGCTTGCAGACAAGTATTTCTTCCGCATACTCAAAACCTATAATATGAATGTCCAGATTGGCGGGAATGCAGTGGAGTTCGGACTGAATGACGGAGTGCAGATTGCTCCCGGTTCGCGCTTCTATTATGCTCCCCAGTCAGGGCAGAGGTGCCGTTATGTGGGCGCTTTCCATTATTTTACTCCGGACAAGGGGCAGAATACTTTATACATAAGCCTGGAGCCAAAGGATATGGGCAACAGGGATGCCTTCAAGGCGGTGCTTTCCCCTGAGGACGGGAAGGATGTGATTCCGGCGTTTTTCAGCTATGCCAAATACAAGGGCAATGAAAGGCAATACTACAAGGGAGTCTATGCCTATCCGAGCAAATTGACTCCCGACCTGGAACAGAAGTTTGCAAGCGGGGAACTCTGCCATTTCTCTTCCGGCGGATATATACACTATGTCAATACGGTAGGAGAACAGGAGTATATTGTGATTTCCAGAATCAACCACGGTGATTTGCGCAACACACTTGCCATTATCGTGGTAGCGATGATGCTCTATTTCATCCTTAGCTTTTTCCCGAAGAGAGGAAAACGGGAACAGACACACGAAAAGCATTATTTCAAGACTGTGGTTTCCATTGTGCTGATGGTATCTCTCAGCATTACGATGGCGACCCTGGCCGTAGTCAGCGTCACCTTTGTCTATAACAGGAATGAAATAAATTCGCGCAGAATGATGTCTGACAAGGCCAATTCCATTCGCAATATGCTGCAGAGCAGTCTGCGCAATATCTCTTCTCCTGATGATTTGACCTCCCGCGAGACTATGCTGATTCTGCGCCGTGTCTCCGACAATACTATGTCCGATATCTCCCTCTTCCGCCCTGACGGAAGGGTGTTTATGTCCACTACTCCTGAGATTTTCGACAGGATGATAGTGGGATGCCGGATGAACGGCAATGCCTATGATGAGATAATGTTCCACAACAGGGGCTTCAGCATCTTCCGCGAGCGTTATGGCAGCAAGCGCATCTACACTATGTATGCGCCTATTATGGATGCTGAAGGCGAAGTGCTTTGCCTCTTTGCCTCGCCTTATGTCGATACGACCTACGATTTCGAGTGGGATGCCGTTATGCATACCGTTTCGATTGTGGTGATGTATCTCGTGCTGATGATATTCAGTTCCCTGCTGGTTTCCCTGCTGGTTGACCGCATATTCAAGCCTCTGTCCGAGATGAGAACCAAGATGGATGCCGGTGATGTGAACGGGCTCGAACATCTGGTCTATGAGCACGATGATGAGCTCAAGCCTCTGGTGGAGTCCTACAACCGTATGGTCGATGACTTGGTGGCAAGTTCACGCAGCCTTGCCCAGGCTGAGCGTGACAAGGCCTGGAGTGAGATGGCCCGCAATGTAGCCCACGAAATCAAGAACCCGCTCACCCCAATGCAACTGCAAATCCAGAGGGTGCAGAGACTTAAAGCCTTGGGAGATCCTAACTGGCAGCTGCGATTCGACGAGATGGCAAAGGTCCTGCTCGACCACATCGAGGTACTTACCGACACCGCCAACCAGTTCTCGGACTTTGCCCGCCTCTATGCGGAGGAACCTGTGGAAATCAAGCTTGATGAGCTGTTGCAGGAGGAGGTCGGAATGTATGATTCGCGTCCGGGTGTGGAATTCGAGTATCTCGGTCTTCCTGGTACAGTCATCAGCGGCCCGCGTCCTCAGCTTGTGCGTGTTTTTGTGAATCTGCTCAACAATGCGGTGCAGGCCTGCGAAGGCAGGGAGGACGCAAAGATTGCCGTATCCCTTCGCAATGGAGCCCAGCCGGATTATTATGAAATAGTCTTCGAAGACAACGGCCCGGGCGTGGACGAAAGCAATGTCGAGAAACTCTTCACCCCTCGCTTCACTACCAAGAGCAGCGGAAGCGGACTGGGTCTGTCCATTTGCCGCAGCATATTGGAGCGTTGCGGAGCTTCCATCAGCTACAGCCGCAGTTTCAGGCTGGGTGGCGCCTGCTTCACGATTCAGTACCCTAAGCTCTGATTGCTTTCAACGAAGTTTTTTGCTATATTTGCGGCGCTTACGCAGGAGGAAGATGAAGATTAAGAGTGCCACATTTGCCGGCAGCAGTACCAGCCCCGATAAAAGACCCGCAAGGCGTCTTCCGGAGTTTGCGTTCATAGGCCGGAGCAACGTCGGGAAGTCCAGCCTTATCAATATGCTATGCGCCAATCGCAAGCTGGCAATGACATCTTCCACCCCGGGCAAAACCAAGGTGGTAAACCATTTCCTGATAAACGATAATTGGTATCTCGTTGATCTGCCGGGCTACGGTTTCGCCAATGTAGGGAAGAAGGGGCGCGAGGCTATAGCAAAGGTAATAAATGACTACATAATGGAAAGTCCGGACCTTACCTGCCTCTTCGTTCTGGTGGACAGCCGTCACGACATAGGCCGGATTGACCTTGACTTCATCCACAACCTGGCCATACACGAGGTTCCCTTCGCGCTCATCTTTACCAAATGCGACAAACGCGGACCCAATGTGCTGAAGGCCCAGATCGAGGCCGACTGCCGTATTCTTTCGCAGGACTGGGAGGAACTGCCTCCTATGTTTACCAGTTCTTCCGAAACCGGGGCCGGAAGGGAAGAAATACTCTCATATATAGAATCAATACTTAATACACTATAAATATGCAGCACAGCCACAGAATGGAAGTCTTTGCCTGCCGGGCATCCAAGGTCTTCGCTCAGAAAGTAATCGATGGACTCAATGAAATCCGCTATCAGGATGAACCGCAGCTGCACCTTGGTGCACTCTCGATTACTCCTTTCAGTGATGGGGAATTCCAGCCTCAGTACGATGAAAGCGTGCGTGGCGCAAAGGTCTTCATCATTCAGTCCACCACCCCTCCCGCTGACAATCTGATGGAACTGCTGATGAGCATCGATGCCGCCAAGAGGGCTTCCGCCGACCAGGTTATTTCGGTGATTCCTTACTTCGGCTGGGCCCGTCAGGACCGCAAGGACCGTCCGAGGGTTTCGATTGCCGCCAAGCTCGTTGCCAACCTTCTGCGCAGCGCCGGGGCAGACCGCGTGATGACCTGTGACCTTCACGCCCAGCAGATTCAAGGCTTCTTCGACATCCCTGTGGACCATGTCTATGGCTCCAAGGTCTTCCTGCCTGTGCTTGCTTCGATGAATATCGAGAATCTCTCAATAGCCGCCCCTGACATGGGAGGAACCAAAAGGGCGGACCTCTATGCCCGCCGCCTGGGCTGTCCGGTGGTCATCTGCCACAAGGAGAGGGCCCGCGCCAATGTGGTTTCCAAGATGACGGCCATTGGAGAAATCAAGGACCGCAACATCGTGATTGTGGATGATATGATAGACACTGCCGGCACCCTCTGCAAGGCTGCCGACCTTCTCATGGAGATGGGCGCTTCGAGCGTGCGCGCCGTGGCCACCCACGGAGTGCTCAGCGGAGAGGCTGTGGAGCGCATCCATAAATCCGCCCTCAAGGAACTCTTCATCACCGACACGATTGCGCATCCTGAACTTGCGGACGATGAGAAAATCAAGATAGTCTCAATGGCTCCGGTTTTCGCTTCCATCATCCACAAGGTTTACAATTACGAAACAATCAGTGACGAATTTGACCGCTGATGCTGACGACTGTCCTTGCCGCCGTTGTGGTTCTCGGCCTTGCCGTGCTGGGAATGTTTGTCTTCGTCCTGAAAAAGGACGGGGAGTTCCCGAAGTACGATGTGGGCTCGAACCCTGAGATGCGCAAGCGCGGAATTCGCTGTTTCAAGGATGAGGATGCCGCCCTCCACAAAAAGCATTGCGACGGAAACTATTCCGAAGCCTGCAAGGAGTGCGGTTTGTTTGATGAAAAAAAGAAAGAAAAATGAGTCTGGTAGCAATAGTAGGCCGGCCTAATGTCGGCAAATCAACCCTTTTCAACCGTCTTGTCGGCATGCGCCAGGCAATTGTGGACGATATTTCGGGCGTTACCCGCGACCGCCATTACGGCCGTTGCGAGTGGTGCGGCCGCGAATTCTCGGTAGTGGATACCGGCGGTTACACCACCAATTCCGACGATGTTTTCGAGGCTGCCATCCGTGAGCAGGTCCAGATTGCCATCAATGAAGCGGATGTGATTCTCTTTATGGTCGAAGCCGCGACAGGAGTGACGGACTACGATGCCGAAATCGCAGATGTGCTCCGCAGGGCCAAGAAGCCTGTGATTCTTGCCGTAAACAAAGTGGACAGCGGAGAGAAGATGTATGACGCGTATCAGTTCTATTCTATGGGACTGGGCGAACTCTTCAGCATCTCCGCAGCCAACGGTTCGGGCACGGGCGACCTGCTGGATGCCATAGTGAAGGTGCTTCCGGAAGATGTCCAGACCGAGGACCCTTATGCGGGACTTCCGCGAATAGCGATAGTGGGAAAGCCTAATGTGGGCAAATCCTCGCTTACCAATGCCCTGCTCGGCACGGACCGCAACATCGTAACTCCGGTGGCCGGCACCACCCGCGATGCCATCGAGACCTATTACAACAAGTTCGGCCACGAGTTTATGCTTGTGGATACTGCCGGCATACGCCGCAAAGCCAAGGTTCACGAAGACCTGGAGTTCTATTCCGTGATGCGCTCCATCCGTGCCATCGAGCATTCGGATGTGTGCATTATGATGATTGATGCCACCACCGGAATGGAGGCTCAGGATATGAATATCTTCAACCTTATCCTCAAGAACCGCAAGGGAGTCGTACTGGTGGTCAACAAATGGGACCTTTTCATCAAGGACAGCAATACGCTCAAGGTTTACGAGCAGACCCTCCGCTCCCGCCTGGCACCGTTCACCGATGTGCCGATTATCTTTACTTCCGTGCTTAAGATGACCCGCATCCAGGATGTGCTGGACGCTGTTACCAGGGTATATGAGAACTACAGTACGAAGATTCCGACCGCGCGCATCAACGAAGCAATGCTTCCGATAATCGAGGAGACCCCGCCTCCTTCAATCAAGGGCAAGTATGTGAAAATCAAATATATCACCCAGCTGCCTACGCGCTTCCCGGCATTTGCGTTCTTCTGCAATCTGCCTCAATACATCAAGGAGCCGTACAAGCGCTTCCTGGAGAATAAGCTGCGTGAGAACTTTGACCTTACCGGTTGCCCTATTCAGATATTCTTCCGCCAGAAATAATGGACTGCTACGATCTCTTGACGCTTCAGAGAGAGATCAGGGAAGGTCTCTTCGAACTTTTCCCGGACAGGGTCTGGGTTAAGGCGGAGATTGCCTCGATGCAGGTGCGCACCAACGGTCATTGCTACCTCGAACTCGTCCAGAGCGAGAGGGGAGTGCAGCTTGCCAAGGTCAAGGCTATGATTTGGAGCTCCCGTTTCAAGTTCCTGTCGGCCTTTTTCGAGCAGGCTTCGGGGACCCGTCTTGCCGCAGGTCAGCAGATCATGGCCCGTGCCCAGGTCAATTATTCCGAGCTCTACGGCCTCAGTCTGGTGATTGACGATATCAATGCGGAATTTGCCGTGGGCGATGCGGAGCTCAGGAAGCGCCAGACCATAGAGAGGCTTGAGAAGGAGGGCCTTATGGAGCTTCAGAAAGAACTTGAGCTGCCAGCCCTGCCTTACAGCCTTGCTGTGGTTTCCGCTCCGGATGCTGCCGGCTACGGGGATTTCTGCCGTCATCTTGAAGAGAACGGATACGGTTTCGTGTTCAAGGTGACTCTTTTCCCGGCAACTATGCAGGGGGCGGCAGCCCCTCAGTCCGTGAGCGAGGCCCTATCTGCAATTGACCCGAAGCAATTCGATGCGGTGCTGATTATGCGCGGCGGAGGCTCCAGGCTTGACCTTGCCTGCTTTGATGATTACGATATGGCGGCTGCCATCGCCCGCTGCCTTATTCCTGTCTATACCGCCATCGGCCACGACCGGGACCATTCGGTTGCGGATATGGTGGCGCACGCCTTTGTGAAGACTCCTACCGCCCTTGCGGATGAATTCATTGACCTTTATGCTCAGGAGGATGAACGCCTGACTTATCTTGCCAACCGGCTGAAGCTCGCTTTTGCAAATAAAATTTCCTCCCGCCTGTCCAAAATTGACGAACTGGAGCGCCGCATCCGCGAAGCCGACCCCCGCAAAGTCCTTCAAAGGGGTTACTCGTTGATAGTTGATTCGGGTGGGCATATTGTCAAGTCTGCTTCTGATGTTTCCGCTGACGATACGCTGCGGATTTTGTTCTCTGACGGAACGGTACAGGTTAAAGTGGAAAGCATAAAATGATGTGATTTATGAAAAGGTTTTGTCTACAACTGCAATTGACTCTATTTGCTATTGCGTTTTCTATTTCTTCCTTTGCTCAATCTAAGCACGGGTATTTTTATGATGAGGCGGGAAATAGAATTGAACGAAGAATGGTTCTTGAGGATGAGAGGTTGCGTGGAGTAAGAACTGCTATCAATGAATCAAATGACATTAGCTATATATTAGATGAAGGAGCATCGGTTGGCTCTATTCCTATTCAGACTATGGTAACCGAAAGTGGCGGGAAGGTGTATAGTTTGAATATTCCCGTTGCCTCAGATTATAATCTTGTTCCGGCTTTATCAATAGTATATAATAGTCAGTCCGGAGAAGGCGATGTCGCTTGGGGATGGAACATTTCGGGGATTTCACGTATTAAAATATGTAATAAAACACTTTATTTCGATGGAGATGCAAAACCTGCAGCAACAAGCGGAAGTGATTGTGTGTACGAATTGGATGGAGAAAGGTTGGTCCAAGGAATGACGCTCCCGACATATTATGAGCTGGAAACTGCTAGAAGTAGAATACTTGTTCATCATAGTCGTCCTTTTGATACGAGTGTAGGATATTCATTTGATAGATTTGATGTTTCATATCCAGATGGACGAAAAGCGGTTTTCAAACAGATTAATCCTCGCCAAGTGTCTGATTCTTTTCCTTTGGTTGAGATTGAAGATGCAGATGGTAATCGGATTTGTTTTAACTACGAAAGACAGGGTAATCATGATTACATCAAAACTATAGAGTATGGCTTTGATAATAATGGGAATAGCCATGCATCAATTTCTTTTACATATGAGAATCGAGAAGATATCGTTGTTCAGTATAGGGCGGGCATAGCAATTTCAAATCCTCTTGTGTTGACATCAATTGCAAGTTATGATGAGAGCAGAGAGTTGATGCGTTATTCTTTTACGAGGTCTTCGCATAATGGTACTACGGTATTAACATCCATAAATTGCATAAATGAAGAGGAATATCTCAATCCTGTTCGCTTTTATTATTCAGAAACTGGGGATGATGTATTGCTATTTGGAGGTTTTTTTACTTTGCCGTTCAATGTCTCCTCACCACAAAATTGGATCTGTTTGTCTGGGACTTTTTTGAGGGATTCATATTCATCAGGAATGATAATGTATGAAAATGACCCCATTCAAGGCAATTATTTTGATTCGCATTCTCGATTGCTTATTACTCCCAAAATCGGACCCAACGCATCATATTTGGAAATAGAAGCTGAAGATGGATTTCAGAAACTAGTTCCTGCAGATATTGATGGAGATGGTTTTGATGAAGCAGTAAAAATCAGATACCTGAATGCTGACAATTCCGGTACAAGGATAGAGAGTAAAGTTTACAAGTTCTCCGGCGTTTCTTCCTGTTGGACGGTTGATTCCATAAGTGTCCAAGCTGTAATTCCAGAACGGCTTCAACTTGGACACGACATATATAGTCCAATAGGGTGCTCTTTTTTGTTTGGTAGTTTTCTTGGAAATGGCAAAAAACAACTGATGACTATCAGTAGTAACCAATCTACACTAGGACCATCCCATTCATATTGTTCCATAATAGATCTTAATAGTGGAGAATTATTATGCCATCAGGTTAGCCCATTTGATATTTCTTACGAGGATTATGGCAATATCGCTGCAATTGATATGGACTCCGATGGAAAGACAGATCTGGTTAGAAAAGATGGTACATCATTACATATTTACCGTTTCGATTTATCGTCGGGTAGTCTATCAAGAATAAAAACACTGTCGGGATTACCATCAAGTAAAAGTCTTTCAAGTGCCTTAGTGTCAGATATCAACTCTGATGGCTATATGGATTTTGCTTTCCACGAGCAAGATTCCTCTCAATGGAATTTTTATTTTTATACTGGGGGTACTTTTGTAAATAGAAATCAGATGATTTATACTTCCGAATCAGATGATTTGTTTTATTTTACTGATATTGATGGAGACAGTGCTCCAGATTTGATAAAACAGCATGGTAGCACAGTATCGTGGTATCGCAATGTTAATGGATCTATCAACGAAAATTCCGAATCATAGAGATACTATGTGGGCGGATGCT
>CALYTI010000004.1 GCA_945487035.1 uncultured Bacteroidales bacterium | reverse complement strand
CCAAATTATCAGGAAATTAGCAATTATTTGTACAAATTGTTTGAAAACTCATGTTATGTAAAGTTTGGCTCCCAAACAAGTATTTGAAGTGTCTGGGAAGAAGACATCCAATGGAAGAAGTTTCAAATCTTTACATAATCTCAGACTTTACATACGCTACCTTATGTAAACGTTTACATAAGGAAGCAATCTGGAAGGCCAACATCTTGGCGGTGCTGCCAGAATAGCCTACGACAAATTCGGTGCTGTCTGGGGCCAGGGCGTAGGCCCGCAGGGCCAGTGCTACGCCATCCCTACAATGCACGGCCCGCTTTCAGAGATCAAGCCCTATGTCGATGAATTCCTGCAGTACGCCAAAGATCATCCACAGAACAGATTCCTCCTCACTAGGGTGGGGTGCGGAATTGCTGGCTTCAAGGATGAGGACATGGCCAAGCTTTTCGCTGAAGCCCTCGACATACCAAATATAGCAGTCCCAGAGGAGTGGCTGCCTGCGCTGGTCTATTGGTGCGCGCCCAAAAGTGACAAAGTGCCCAGCCCCAAGGTAATCGACGAGAACATCTTGAAAGCACTTTGCGAAGAGAATAAATATATCATCGGAGCTGGTCTTGTGACTGAACTCCCGACTGCTAAAGTCCGCTATACTTTTGGTGATGGTAGATTCAACTACGTTAATTTCGGAGACTATTTCTTCTGTGGAATGAACTTCTACGTCTTCGGTTATGACGACTCTTGGGCATCGGAGCATCTCCAGAACATCGTCCTGGACTATTTCCGCGACGAATGCTGGGACCGTGGCTACTGCCGCAAGGCCATCTTCGCCGGAGTCCGGACAGGCCTCAAAGATAGTAAAGGTGAGGATATCTATACCGGTGACATCTGCCACATCAAGCGCGGTGGCGCAGAATATCACTTCCCGCTGAGTACATTCGGCACAGAGCCCGGTACCGACAATGGTCGATACGCCTTTGTCCTCGACAACCACTGCCTGTTCCCGGAGCAGTGTGACAGCATAACCATTGAAGGTAACGTCTTTGCCAACGCCGATATCGATGCTTTTCCTGAAACCGTGGGTGCCCGCTGCTTTCAGTACCTGTTTCCTGATGGAATTCGCTAAGAGCTGAAATATGGAAGAAGATCTTGTCAGAGTGCGTGCCTTCATCGACTCCCACGAGAGGCATTTCGCCAAGACGATGCAGCTCCGCTTCTTTTTTATGTGCTAAGTTGTGAGACTTGGCCACGCATAGCACTGTTTATCTGTCACGAATATAAGGCTTTTCGTGTAAACTAACGAGAGGAAGAATGAACATAGTTGATGATTCCTCTGACGTGGAGGTCAAGGAGAAGAAGCCAAAAGTCAAGCCCGCCGCCGGTCACTGTGATTACAAATCCATGAAGCCTTACATGGACATCACAGAATCCGCCAAGAAAGACGCCATCAAGAAGATGGAGGAGGCGTTCAAGAAGAAATATTCGGGGATTAAAGCAGATATTCGCCGAATAATTATCGGTGAATATCTTGCTTTTTCGCCGAATATACAGTAGTTTTGCATCCAAACAGCGCAAGACTATGTACCTGCATCAAAGAAATAACTGGTGGGAATTCCGCTATGACAAAGAGGCCGTGATGAACAAACTCGGCCCCGTCAGGGCTAAGCAAGGCCTCATGCTGGGCAGAATGCTGTCCCTCGGCTTCGACTTTCAGGACGAAGCCATGCTCACCACGATGTCACTGGAACTCGTTCGTTCCTGCGAGATAGAGGGAGAAGTCCTCAACCTCACGGAAGTCCGCTCCTCCATCGCCCGCCGTCTTGGCATCAATACTGCCGGTCTGGTGCCTGCATCACGCTACGTTGAAGGCATCGTGGAAATGCTCCTGGACGCCACGCAGCACTACGACAAGCCCCTTTCCGACGACCGCCTCTTCGGCTGGCATAACGTCCTGTTCCCCACGGGGCGCAGCGGCTTCTACGCCATAGAAGTGGCCAAGTACCGCACCGGAGAAATGCAGGTGGTCTCCGGGCCGATGGGCCACGAAATAGTCCACTACGAGGCTCCCAAGCCGGAGCGCGTGCCAGAAGAGATGCACCGCTTCATCGACTGGGTAAATGCCGATAACGGCACAGACCCCGTCCTCAAAGCCGGCATCGCCCACCTCTGGTTCGTCTCCATCCACCCCTTCGACGATGGCAATGGTCGTATCACACGCGCCATCACGGATATGCTACTGGCCCGTAGTGAACACTCAGCCAAGCGCTTCTACAGTATGTCCAACGAGATGAAGATCCTGCAGAAGGAATACTACGACGTGCTTGAGAAAACTCAGAAGGGTGACGGTGACATCACCGCCTGGCTCCTCTGGTTCCTGGACTGCTTCGACCGGGCTCTATCCTCCACGGAAGAAACGCTCGCCTCCGTCCTCGCCAAAGCCCGCTTCTGGGAGAGCCACCGCGACCTGGTAGTGAACGATCGCCAGCGCAAAATCATCAACATGCAATTCGACGGCTTCTTCGGTAAACTCACTTCCGGCAAGTGGGCCAAGATCGGAAAATGCTCAACAGATACGGCGCTAAACGATATTAAAGACCTCGTCAAAAAAGGCATCCTTCGCAAAAACGACGAAGGCGGACGAAGCACAAATTACTCTCTTGTGACAGAATAACTGCCAAATCATCACTTCCTCCGTGCACACTCTCAGGCGGTCTTCGCCCAAGGGTCTTGCTGGCAAAGAACCCGCTTGTAAGTGTAGCACAGCAAATGTATATGTCCATGTCTACTTTTTGCGTCTGTACATTTTTACATTCAAACGGGCGATTTATCGTTATTTTCTCGCAAATTTCGCCCGGATTGATGTAATTATGATTATCTTTGAGAAAAATAAAGCAATGGAAAACCTTTTCGGACGGCAGGAAGAAATTGCCGAACTCACAAGATATTACGAATCAGGGAAAGCAGAATTCGTGGCCATTTACGGCCGCAGGCGCGTAGGAAAGACATTCCTTATCGACAGCCTGTTTGACGGGAAGTATGCATTCTCTACATCCGGCATCATCGGCGGGACCCAGGAGGAAGAGATGGCCGCCTTTACGGAAGACCTCCGCCGCTATGGCTACAAAGGTCAGAAACCCAGGTCCTGGATGAAAGCTTTCGAGGCCTTGCGGACGCTTCTTGAGAGCAAACTAGTCTCGGGAAAGCGTATGGTCATTTTCATTGACGAACTGCCTTGCCTGGCTACGCCCAAAAGCAGTCTCGTCAAAGCCATTGATCGCTTCTGGAACAATTGGGCGGGTAAACACAAGGAAATCTTCCTGATTGTCTGCGGGAGCGCCACGTCCTGGATCATACGCAACATCATCGACGACAAAGGCGGCCTCCACAACCGCATCACCCACGAGAAACACCTTTTCCCCTTTACGCTCGGAGAAACCCGGGATTACCTCCACAAAAGAGGATTCACCTGGACCGACATCAGCATCCTCCAGGCCTATATGATTCTCGGTGGTGTACCTTTCTACCTGGATCTGCTTGAAAGGAACAAAAGCCTCCCGGAGAACATTGACGCACTCTTCTTCGGAAAAGATGCACAGCTCTCCCGTGAATTCGACCGTCTGTACAAATCCATCTTCAACACTCCGGAAAAGTACAAAGCCGTCATCAAAGCATTGGCCACCAGCCGGAAAGGCATGACGCGTGCCGAACTGGCCACCAAACTGAAAGTAAACAACAACGGCCATTTCGGCGACATTCTGGAAGATCTTGTCAACTGTGACTTCATCCGCTATTACAATATTCTGGGGAAAACCGTCCGCTCAACCGGAGGCCTTTACCAGCTCACCGACTTCTATTCCATCTTCCACCAGACTTTCCTTACAAAGCACATAACAGACGCCCATTACTGGTCCGCTACCCTGAACAACCCAGTCCAGAACACCTGGTACGGACTCGCCTTCGAGCGTGTCGCCATGTCCCACATCCCGCAAATCCTCAAAGCCATCGGAGTGGACCGCATCCTCACGCAATATTACTCCTGGCGCAGCGCGGAATCCCCGAAAGGCGCCCAGGTCGATCTTGTCATCGACAGAGCCGACGGCATCATCAACCTTTGCGAAGTCAAGTATTCTACCGGCGAGTATTCCATATCCAAGGATGAGTTCATGAAACTATCCAACCGCAGCGAAGTCTTCCGCCGTGAATCCGGCACCAAAAAAGGCATTTTCCTCACACTCATCACCACCTATGGCCTCTCCCGAAACGGGTATTCAGACATTGCCAACAACACCATCACGATGGCCGATTTGTTCCTATAGCGGGCGAAATGCATTGTTTTTTCGACACAATTCGCCCGTATTAATGTAAAGCCCTCGGCGCGGCCGTCCCGCCAAGCCCAAGGTCGAGCATCAGGATTTATAGGTACATTGGCGTGAAATATTCAGAAAATATAGAAAACCTTTCTCATCATATCATTCAAATTTTTGTACAGATATAATCAAAAAACGCAATTCCCTGCGTCTGAATGGCGATTATTCATTCTTCAGCGTCTCCGCCGGATTCATCCTGGCGGCCTTGAGGTAGTGATACAGCACCACGGCGGCGCATAGCAGCCACACAACCATCAGCGCCAGCAGGGAAAACTGCCACACGGCCAGTCGCAGACGCTCCTCGCCGCCACAAAAACGAATACGTTGACTTCCTTATCCAAAAAAACGCCCATTTTTTGCTTTTGGCGCCCGATTTTGCCTCCCGGTGAAATTTTTGGCCGTTTTTTTTCACAGCGCAAGCAGGCGGCGGAGATTGCAACCTATGAAGTTGCCGGCAACTGCCACCATCCGGTTTCAAGCCGTCCGGAGATAATCCCAATAGCCTTGCTCTGGATGTCCAAAGGAGAGACTCTGCCAATCAATGACACAAGCCAGGCTCCGAGAAAGTTCAGAGCAAGCACTGCGAGCAGACGCCCAAGCCCTCCGGCATCCAGCGTTTCATTTCCGGCCATGCCTGTAAACAATTTGAGTTGGAGCACATAGATGCTCACAAGTCCGAAACTGAACAGCAGTGCACCGAAAATGCCCCCTACCGCCAGATATGCGAATCCCGCGATGCCGATTGCAGCACCTGCACAGACTCCTCTGACACTGAAATCCTTTATACTTGACATAGAACCAAACTGATTATCTCATCCGTATCGCGTTTTCCGTAAAGATATGATTTTTATCTCGATTCCTTGCGGAGCGTCCCGACCGTATTGTAATATTGCCTATCTTTGCAAACGGATTCACATTTGATTGATAATGCATAAACTCAATAGACTTCTGGCGGCGATTTGCTGCATAACTATGCTCTTCGCAGTTTCCTGCGAAAAGACTCCCGGAAATTTGCCTGAGGACAATACGGAACAGAACGGGGACGGCCCCGGCGACAAGCCCGAAGACCCGACTCCCGAACCTGAACCGGACCCGGAGCCTGAACCTAAACCCGAACCGGACCCTGTAATCGAAGTCGTTGACCCCGGTGAAACCCCGGACGACGGTCAGACCTTCACCCCTCAGCACCCCGAACTGCTTCACGAAGTGGAGTATGACGAGTTCTTCAATCCGGTTCAGGACTGGCTCGACCTCTATGAAAATATAGATTATGTATGCTCTCAGGGCAATGGCACTGCCTGGCCTATTGTTCTTGACAATGGGCACATCCGCTTCTACCAGGGTTCCAATGCCAACAAAGGAGGTTCTTACATACGCATCCGTTCCCACAATGGCGCAGTCCTGCGTAGCGTAACCGTCGGAACTGCAAGCAAAACCGTTCTCGCACATTCACTTGACGGCAAGGCTGCAAAATCGGACAATACCTCCCTTGAGGCAGGGGAGCAATATGTCATCAACGCAGCTGAGAACTGCTCCCAGGTCTGCATATACTGTATGGGCACGGACCAGTCCCTCAGATGGGAAATGGACTATATCAAGGTCGAATATCAGGGCGGCTTCGTTGAGTCTGATTTCCATCAGAGCGCAAAGGAATACGGCCCGCTTGTCCGTGTCTCTTTCCCGTTCACCGAGACTTTTGAGGACGGGTTCCCTACCACTGACAAGCCGAGCTACTACAAATACGGGATTACTGCAGGGCGCGAAAACCTGCAATGGAGTACCTGGTACGGCTCCTTCTCCTGGCAGAATCCTATCGAAGGAGGGCAGTCTGCGCAGTTGAGGATATATCAGGAGGAAGAGGACTACGACAAGGAGCAGTTCGGCCATCTGAAGATGGAATTCTTCCTCGAAGGCCTTTCGAAAGTCAGCTTCCGCTATTATATGTCCGAATTCTGGATTAAGGCTACCATTTCATATTGCGAATTCGGGGATACCAGGTGGAGCAATCCTCAACAGATTGCCTTGAGCAGCTATTCACAGCGGCAGACCGTTCAGGATTTTACCTATGTGCTTGACGGCGGAGCCAGACACAATGCCAAGATACGCATTTCCCTCGACCCTGCCACCGGCTTCCCGAGTTCCTCGCATTACGACTTCCTCTGCGACAGTTTCGTGTTTGAATAGGGCAGGGCGGAGGCGCTTGCTTATCGTGAATTTAAGGATAGATAAGTGAACTTATGAGTCAACAATCCCTCACTTCGAGGACGATTACCTGCCGGAATTCGGACGACGAAACCTCTGTTTCCTGTAATACGACGCAGCCCCAATGATGGTAGTGTTTCATCGAGTGTGTCCGTAGTAAATCAATTCCAGACAAAAGTATTCGGTGCGCGGAAACGCCTTATTTGCGCACGGAATTGAAAAATATTGCAGTTGGTGCGCAGGAAGGGCGGTTTTGCGCACGGATTTCATAGCCGGCCGGTCAAAGTTTCCGGATTCTTCGCAGTTGCACCGCCAGAGCAGGTGAGGTGCTGGGCTTTTCCCCGTACAGATTCCCGTGTTCAGCAGGACACACCCGTTGAAACACTACCATAAACTGAAATAAATTCGCTCCTGACACACTCGAAGAAACACTACCCTTCCTCTGCGACAGTTTCGTGTTTGAATAAGGCAGGGCGGAGACAGCTAAAATTCTTTCCTTTGCCTTGATTTCGTGATAAAAAGGAAGATGACTGCCAGTTGGTTCTTTGGAAAACCAAAAAAGCGACCCGATAAGGTCGCTTTTTGTGGTGCTGGGAAGAATCGAACTGCCGACACAAGGATTTTCAGTCCTTTGCTCTACCATCTGAGCTACAGCACCGTTGGGAATGCAAAGGTAGTGTTTTTTTTGAACTTCGCAAATCTTTTTCCTATAAAAACTAAGAATTACTCGAAAGAATATACATTTTCACTCACCAGAGTGCCTTCGGAGTAATGCCGGACCTTGTAAGTCTTCTGATCTGTACTCACCCATAAAACACTTCCGTGCTGTTTGTCGTGCCTGTATTCTCCAAGGTCGTAAAAACCTGAGCAGTAACTGTAAATGCCGAATCCGTGCTTCAGGCCGTCAAGCCAAAGACCTTCATAAATATCTCCATTTGCATAATAGTACTTGCCGAAACCGTTCCTCTTGCCATCCCTGAAATGTCCCGTGTATTTCTCTCCGTTCGGCCAGGAGTAGGTGCCGCAAACTCGTTTTCCGTTTTCGAAATCTCCTTCGAATGATTGCCCGTTGTCCCAAACCATACGGCCTTTGCCTTGATACAGTCCGTTTTTCGTCTCTCCTTCATAGTATCCTCCGTTGAAGCTGATTCTTCGCATCTGGCCTGCATCGTTGTCTGCATCGTCTATATCAATGGCTTCGTTCAGTGAGAGGGCAGGAAGCCTGCAGGCATCACGGACAGTCTCGTAAAGGGACTGCTCTTCAGCCTCGATTCCATTGTCGGCAACAAGGGAGAGGAAAAAGGCGCTTGCAATGCGTTTTTGCTGCTCGTCGAATTCTTCGATAATGGCAGCGGCTCTCAAAAACGACAGGGCAGAAGTCTGGTCCCACATTTCTTTGAACTCATCTACAGAATCAAGTCCCCATTTTGACGCTTTTTTGAGAATGGTCCCGAGTTCCTCTTCTGTAAACTCACCATCCCTCCAGACAATGTCCCGGGCGATTTTCAGAATTGCAAGTTGTTGTTTTTCAGTAAATTGTGCCATAATGCCTGTGCGATTTAATATGTACCAACGCGAAGTTAGGGATTTTCAACAGAATTGCAACCCCATTTCCAAGAAAAACGGATATCTTTGCAGATATGAAAATGCAGCAGCTCGGAGAATTCGGCCTCATCGACAGGATACGCAAAATGACAAGCGTCCCGGACCCGTCCTGGGTGGGGATTGGGGATGATTGTGCGGTCATCCCTCTCAGCCCCGAAACGGGCGGCGCCCCCGCCTCAGACCTTCTGGTAAGTACGGATATGCTCGTAGAGGGCACCCATTTCCTGATGGAAGACATATCCCCTCGGCAGCTCGGCTGGAAATCCGCTGCGGTCAATATCTCCGATATAGCCGCAATGGGCGGCAAGCCCATCGCCACCTTCCTCTCCCTCGCACTTCCCAAAACCCTGCCCGAACAATGGATGCAGGAATTTATGGAAGGCTACAACGGGATTTCCGAAAAATACGGCGCCGCCCTTCTTGGCGGCGACACCACCTGCTCCCCGGACCGTATTTGCATAAATGTCACCGTACTCGGCACTTGCCCGCGTGGAAAAGCCAAACTGAGAAGCGCGGCGCGGTCCGGTGACCTGGTCTGCGTAACCGGCACGCTCGGCGACTCCGCTGCCGGCCTCAAGCTCATCCTCAGCGGTCTGAAAGGGGCCGCGCCGCGCCTTATGGACAGACATTACACCCCGACCCCCCGCGTGGAAGAAGGCCTTGCCCTCAGCTGCCTGCCCGGCGTCCACGCAATGATGGACATATCCGACGGGGTAGGCTCAGACCTTCGCCACATACTCGATGAAAGCGGGGTAGGCGCAAGAATAGACACCGGCAAGCTCCCGATTTCCAAAGAATTGCAGGCCCTTTGCAGCGAAAAGGGCTGGGACCCCAAGGAACTCGCACTCAGCGGTGGGGAAGACTACGAACTGCTCTTCACTATGGACCCGCAGGAAACCCCCGACATCCCTTATACCGTCATAGGCGAAATAACGGCAAACCCGACCGTCACCTGGGAAGGCGGCAGCCGGGATTATATGGGATACAAACACTTCTAAGACCTTTTGTCGAGGATAATCTTGCCGTTGCACAGCACCATCCTGATGCAGGAGGAGTCGGCGGCATATACCCAGTTGGAAATCAGATTGTAGCAAGGACGCATACGCGGGGATGCCAGGTCAACGATAATCGCATCCGCAAGCTTGCCGTCCGCAATCACACCCGCATCGATGCCGAAAGCCTCCGCGCCGTTGACCGTAGCCCATTTGAGCACCTCCGGAGCTGACAGCAGGGAAGTGTCGCCGTTGAGCTTTGCCAGCAGGGCCGCGAACTTCATCTCCTCCCTCATATCCAGATTGTTGTTGGATGAGCATCCGTCGGTGCCGAGAGTAACGCGCACGCCGCTCTCAATGGCCATTTCGTAAGGGAAGCGCCCGCTACCGAGCTTCATATTGGAGCAAGGGCAATGAACCACCGTCACCCCACGCTCCGCCAGAATATCCCATTCCTCCCTGTCCACGTGCACGCAGTGCGCAGCAATCACATCCGGCCCCAGCACGCCGAGCTTGTCAAGATAGCGCACCGGCGTCATTCCGAAGGCTTTCATGCAATCCTCTACCTCCTTCCTGGTCTCGGATACGTGGATATGGAATCGCCTTCCGTGGTCGCGCGCGAGCCGGTAGAGCTTCTGCAGATTCTCTCCCGAAACGGTATATACCGCGTGAGGGGCTGCAGTAATCTGAATCATTGAGTCCTGATCCTCCATCCAGTTGCAGATGCGCTCTTCCTTACTCGCCTTCATCTTGTCCGAGTAGCTGTCCATATAGGTCACCCCGATGGCAGCCCTGATGCCCGCCTCGCGCACTGCCGTAGCGGTGCGGCTCATGGAGAAATACATATCGTTGAAGAAGACCGTTCCGCTGGAAATCATCTCATTGATGGCCATCACGCTGCCCTCATAAACCTCAGCGCGGCCCATAGCCCTTTCCTTCGGCCAGATATGGTCCTCCAGCCAGGTCTGCAGCGGCATATCGTCCGCGTAGCCGCGAAGTATGGTCATCGCTGCGTGGTTGTGGGCATTATAAAACGCTGGAAGAATGGCGTAGCGGTGGCACTCGATGGCGGTATTGGCATAAGCATTGTCCGGCGCATTCACCGACTCGAAGCGGTTGCCGTTGATCAGGATGTTGGTCGGCTTTCCATTGAGCTGGATGCCTCTGAGGAGTGTTTTCATTTCTTGCCTTTTATTTGAATATTGAATCCTTCGTCCAGCAGCGGCCTTACGAGCTCGCGCATCTGCTGCTCGCTGAAGGCCTCAAGCCCCTGCTGAGGGGTAGGGCGGTCTATGGTATAGACCATAATCTCCCTCGGGCGCAGTTCGCGAACTATCTCCATCCACCCTGTGAGCACCTCGGGGGAGGAGGAGTCGAACCGGGGGCTGCGCAGAAACATAGTCTGCAGAACGAAATCGCCTCCGAAGCCCTTCAGGGCCTCAACCGTCGCCCTCACGCTGTAGCCGGGTGCGGGCTTGTTGATGAGCGACGCCAGTTCGTCGGTCGGCGCATCGATTTTCATAATAGGGTTGTCCACCTTCCGAAGTGCAGCCAGCACTTCGGGAATATGAACACGCGTAGCATTGGACAGCACCGAAACCTTTGCCTTCGGGAAATATGTATCGCGCAGGCGCAGTGTGTCATCTATAATGCGCGGGAACTCAGGGTTGAGCGTAGGCTCCCCATCTCCTGAAAAGGTAATGGAATCCACCCTGACCTCATCGAGCATAAGCTGCGCAAGCTTGTCCTCAAGGCAGGAGCGCACCCGGGCTGCAGAAGGCAGCGTCCTGTCGTCCCGCCCGTCGGCGTTCCAGCCGCATTCGCAGTAGATGCAGTCGAAGTTGCATATCTTTCCCTTGGTGGGCAAAAGGTTGATACCCAATGAGTTTCCCAGCCTGCGGCTGAATATCGGGCCGAATACCGTCTCTTCCCTCATCATAGCTCCTGAAGTTTTGCGAACAGCTCCGGCCACCTTTCCTGCATAACCACAGGCCTGCCTGTTGCTGTGTCTATGAAACAATGGGTGGAAGTGCCCTTGAAAACGATGGCCTCCCCGACCTTCATAATATAGGAGAAAGTGATTTTGAGTGGGGACATCTCCTTGACTTTGAGATTCACCTCAATCCGGTCTTTGAAAGTAGTGGTCTTCTTGAATTCGCAGCTGAGAGCAGTTACGGGAGATACCACTCCCTCCGCTTCCATTTTCTCGAATCCGTAGCCCAGCTGGTCCTGGACATAGACGCGAGCCTCCTCCATTATGCGGATATAATTGGAATGGTGGGTCACGCCCATCCTGTCGCATTCATAATACTTGACTTCGTGTACGTAGGGAATCATAACATTCTGTTCAAAAGGTCCAACAGTCTCTGTACAGGCGCATCCTTGAGCAGTACTCTCTTGCTTCCGTCAAGCAGATAGACGGAAGGGATGGCCCTGATATGATAGGTATTGTCGTCTCTTAAAGTGAAAAGCGGGTCGAAGCCGCAATGCCACTTTGCAGGGTAGTTCGGAAGATATTCCCTCCAGGCCTCAAGGTCCTCGTCAATATAGATATTGACCACCGCAACCAGCCCTTTTTCCACTGCCCAGCCGGCTTTAGGGTCCGTCTGCATCGCGTCAATGATTTCCTTGCAGGCGCTGCAGCCGGGGTTGCTGAAGAAAAGCACCGTGTACGGAGCCTGAGTGCCGTAAAGCGTGTGCCTGCGTCCTCTCGCGTCCTCATAGACGAAGTCCGCTGCCACGCTGCCGCGCTGGTTCAGGGAACATAGTGCAGCCTCGGAGCTAAGGCCGCAGTGCGCAGCCAGGCGGCCATATATATCCTCGTCCCTGTAGGGTGAGTTGGGGTCATAGAGATATTTCTGCGCAAGAGAAAGAATCCGCAGCGAGTCACGCCCTATGCCCTTGACCAAGGATTTTGAAGCATTTTCGAGAGGCAGTTCCAGGGCTAGCGCAGTCCACTCTGCGAAGGCTTTCTCTGCCTCAAGGCTGTCCATCTGCGGGTTCCATCCGGTCCACCAGTTGGCCACAAGGTAATCGAGACGGTCCCCTTCATCGCTGATTATGTCCGGAATCCGGGGCGTCCTGAAACTGACGGGCGCATTCATTTGCGGGTTCGCCGCAGATTTACGGTAACCCTGCCCTCGACCGCAACTGCATAAAAACAAGCTTGTGAGGGTCAGTAATAAGATTCCAATTCTTTTCACGCAAGCAAATATACAAAAAGTATGTATATTTGCGTAACTGCAGAACACTAGAAATGATTTGCCTTCAAATCTATGAAAGAATATGATGTCTTGATTATAGGCGGTGGCGTCACAGGCGCCGGTACCGCCAGAGACTGTGCACTGCGCGGTCTCAAGACTCTGCTGGTGGAACGCCACGACATTGCGACCGGAGCTTCCGGACGCAATCACGGACTGCTTCACAGCGGAGCGCGCTATGCCGTAAACGATCCTGAATCGGCAAACGAATGCATAGTCGAAAATATGATTCTCCGCAAGGTTGCGTCCCATTGCGTGGAGCCTACAGGAGGCCTTTTCATAAGCCTTCCGGAGGACGGCCTTGATTATCAGAAGAAATTTATCGAGTGCTGCGCCAAGGCGGGAATCAAGGCCGAAGCCATTGACCCCAAGGAGGCACTCAGGCTTGAGCCTTCCATCAACCCTGATATTATCGGCGCGGTGAAGGTGCCGGATGCCTCGGTGGACCCGTTCAGGCTTACTGCTGCCAATGTCCTGGATGCGCAGCTGCACGGAGCAGACGTGCTTACCGGATGGGAGGTTGTCGATTTCATAAAGGAAACCGTCACCGTGCTGGGTGTAAAGCTCCGCAATATCTACACCGGCGAGGTTAAGAGCGTCTTATCGCACTACACTGTCAATGCAGCCGGCATCTGGGGTGCCGGAATAGCTGAAATGGCTGGTGCGCATATCGGTATGCTGCCTGCCAAGGGCTCGCTGCTGGTCTTCGGCCACAGGGTCGCCGATATGGTGGTGAACCGCTGCCGCAAGCCGGCCAATGCGGATATCCTCGTACCGGGCGATGTGGTCAGCGTAATCGGTACCACCTCCGACAAGGTGCCTTTCGACCAGTGCGATGATATGAGGGTTACAAAGGAGGAAGTGGAGCTGCTGCTGCGCGAAGGCTGCAAACTCGTGCCTTCCCTTGCCACCACACGTATCATCAGGGCCTACGCGGGCGTGCGTCCGCTCGTGGCATCGGACGATGACCCTTCCGGCCGCAATGTCAGCCGCGGAATAGTGCTTCTGGACCATTCCAAGAGGGATGGAATATTCGGCTTCATCACCATAACCGGAGGCAAACTGACCTCATACCGTCTTATGGCTGAAAAGACGACGGATCTGCTCTGCAGCAAGCTCGGAGTCGAGAGGACCTGCCAGACGGCTGTTCTGCCTCTGCCTGGTTCCGAAAAGGAAAAGCGCAAGCCGTCGCACAGCGTCGTGGTTGAGGCCGCCTTCGGCAGGCAGGGGACACGCGTGGCAGAGATGGACTTCTCAGGAAAGGGTTCCGAGCTTGTGTGCGAGTGCGAACAGGTCAGCCGTGCGGAGATTGCCTATGCAGTGAAGGAGCTGAATGTCAAGACTTTGGATGACCTCCGACGGCGCACACGCGTCGGGATGGGCACCTGCCAGAGCACCTTCTGCCTGCGCAAGGCCGCCGCAGTCCTTGCCGAGGAACTCGGCACCCCGGACAAGGCGGACGCCCTGCTGAAGGATTTCATTCAGGAAAGATGGAAAGGAATAATGCCTGTCTGCTGGGGCGACCAGCTCAGGGAGGCTGAACATATGAGAAAGGAGTACGGAAAATGAAGTACGATGTAATCATAGCAGGCGGGGATTCCGCTGACGTAAAAATAGCAATGGCCGCCCTTCAGGCGGGGAAGAGCTGCTGTCTCGTGGCCGAAGGACGCCTTTCGGGAGAAGGCGGCAGAAACGCTTTTGCAAAAGCCGGAGGTGTGCTGCTCCTCGGAGACCGCATCTCTTCGGTAGAATGGGCGGAAGACGGAAGTGTAGCGGCAGTGCATACCGCCAATCTGGACGATGAGAGGCTTGTCGCTTCGGTCTATGTGCTGGCTGCCGGACGCTTCTTCACCCGAGGACTTGTGTCCGATATGCAGGGCATCAGCGAGCCGGTTTTCGGAACTGATGTGCAGTTTGAGCCCGACCGCAGCAAGTGGTGCGTGGAGGATTTCTTCGCTCCCCAGCCTTTCGAGTCCTTCGGAGTCATAACGGATGAGGACCGGCATCCTCTCAAAAACGGTAAAGCAATAGTCAACCTTTATGCCGCAGGCGAAATACTCGCAGGCGGTGTGGATAATATTGAAGAGATATGCAGGAGAATAATATCAGCATAGCTGAGTTCGAGAATTGCCAGAAATGCAATATATGCGCCGAGGTATGTCCTATGATGGAGGTCAATCCCCTCTATCCCGGACCTAAGCAGGCCGGCCCTGACGGCGAACGCTACCGTCTCAAGGACCCTGCATTCTTCGACAACGCCCTGAAGTACTGCCTCAACTGCAAGCGCTGCGAGGTGGCCTGCCCTTCAGGCGTGAAGATTGGCGATATCATCGCAGTCAACAAGCTCAAATACTACAAATCGGAGCATAAGATGCGCGACACTGCGCTTGCCTCCACCGACCTCGTGGGCTCTCTGGCGTCGCCTTTCGCTCCTATAGTGAACGGTGTGCTCTCGCTTGGAGTCACCAAGTCTGTAATGGACGGGGTGCTGGGAGTCAGCAAGCACCGCACTTTCCCTAAATATTCATCCCGCAAGTTCACTTCCTGGCTGCGCCGCCACGCTCATGAGCAGAATGCGTATCCGCGCAAGGTTACCTATTTCCACGGATGTTATGTGAACTACAACTATCCTCAGTTGGGCAAGGACTTCGTGAAGCTGATGAACGCCTGCGGCTATGGCGTGATGCTGCTTGAAAAGGAGCGCTGCTGCGGAGTCGCAATGATAGCAAACGCAATGGGCGAGAAGGCCCGCAAGTCAGCTCTGGTCAACCTCGCTTCCATAAGAAAAGCTGATACGCCGGTGCTTACCACCTCCTCGACCTGCACATTCACCATTCGTGACGAATACGAGCACGTGCTCGGACTGCCGACTTCTGACATCAGAAGCAATCTTATGCTCGCCACCCGCTGGCTCTACCGCCAGATTGAGGATGGCAAGGTGAAACTCATATTCAAAGAGGATTACAGCCGAAAGCTTGCCTACCATACGGCCTGCCATATGCAGAAAATGGGCTGGCAGCAATATTCGGTTCAGCTGCTGCAGATGATTCCGGGACTTCAACTCACGCTTCTGGAGCAGCACTGCTGCGGCATTTCCGGAACCTACGGCTTCAAGAAGGAGAATTATGAGTACTCCCAAAAGGTCGGCGCTCCTCTCTTTGATGATATCAGAAATGCCGGAGTTGAGGCTGTCGTGACGGATTGTGAGACCTGCAAGTGGCAGATTGAGGCCTCCACCGGACTTCCGGTATTCAACCCGGTCAGCATTCTTGCAGAGGCTATTGATTTCGAAAAAACCAAAGAAGCCAATGCGCAGTAGCTTTACAGTATCCATTCTCTGTCTTGCCCTGCTCTTTTCCTGCAGGCCGGTGAATGAAGATGTTCCGCCGGGAGGCGGGGTTGAGCCTTCGGATACCACTGAAGTCAGGATCCCGGAAGGCTATTTTGCGGACTCCGTATCCGTTGCCGCCCTTTGGTCGGACAAATTCGCCCACGAAGGAAGCATAGCTTCTGCCTCGGATGTGAAGTATATGAAGTGGCTTGTTGACGGAGTGCCTGCCGGTGGCTATGACAAGAGCCTGCGCAGGCCGAGCGCCGACCTCCGCTATGAGTTTGTGGGTGAGGATTATGTGCGTTTCGTTTCGGAAGCCGACGGCTATGCTTTCTCCTACCCGTCTTCACTCGGTCTGGAAGCGGACTATACCCTGCCGAAGTATGCCCAGAAATTCGAGTCCGAAGAGCTCAGCATAAGGATTACCCTGGAGAGGGTCAAACCTTATACTCCCAACGAATATTATTACGGAATTTATACCGGAGAATGGCTAAGCCGTTACATTGCCAACAAGAACTATGTCAGCAGCAACGGCTTCGCCTATTTTGAAGAGAGGGTTGTTGACAGCGAAGACTTGCTTCCCGGCTGCAGCACCACCATTTATTCGATCAACGCAAGGGGCCTCGACAAGCCTTACTACAAAATAGCCCTCGTGCGGCCTCTCGGGCAATGGTCCAAATTCGTTTTCATCGTGATGAAGGCCGCCAATCAGAAATTGATAGGCAATTTCGATGCTGTGCTGCAGTCCCTTTCGATTTTTAGTACCTACGGCAGTTCAAAGAACTATATGCCGCAGCAGGAGCCTCTGCCTAACCCTCACTGGAACGAAGAGACTGCCAGATACTATCAGAAACTGCTCGACCAGAAGACCTTCGATTTCGGAGTGTTCAGTTTCAGTATGCCGGGCGACAACGATGAGAATCTGGAGACTATGCGGACCAAAATCCGTGAAAGGAAAGATTATCTGGAATCCGTATTCGGCAGAAGCTATGAGATAATGCCTACCTACACCCATCTGGGGTGGTATGGTACCCATCATTATTTTCCTCTTTCCCTGGCCCGGGAATTCGCCGGAGGAGACGGTTTCAACGGCAAGCCCGTGCTCCAGTTCACCTATCAGATTACGATGAACAACAACAATGTGAGCGCTTCCAACACCACCAATGTCTCAACTCCTATGTTCGGGGTGCTGCAGGGCAAATACGATTCCTATTTCAGGACTCTCTGCTCGCAAATCAAAGAATACGGCAAGCCTGTGCTCTTCCGCCTGAACAATGAGATGAACTCCGACTGGACCAGCTACTGCGGAATGATGACACTTGTTGACCCGGAGCTTTTCATTCAGGTGTGGAGGCATATTTATGATATTTTCACAGAGGAAGGAGTGGACAACTGCATCTGGATATTCAATCCTATAGCAGACAGCTGTCCATATTCCAATTGGGGCGAAGATTTGGCTTATTATCCGGGCAATGAGTATGTCCAGGTGCTCGGCGCAACCAATTATGTGATGGGCAACAGCCTCCCTCTGAATTCCTTCAGAAGCTGCTACAGCCAGGTATTCAACGAGAATTCGGCCATTTTCGGCTCAATGCCTTGGATAATTTCCGAGTTTGCCTGCGGCAGCGGGGGAGCAACCAGCGGGGAAGAAATGCGTTATGCCGATGAGCAGGCCACCTGGGTTTACGATATGTTCAGGGAGTTTGCGGCCTATGATTCCTACCTCAAACCTTTCAAGGGCGGGGTATGGTTCGACTGCAACGATTACGACTCGGACGGCAATACGGTCAACTACCTGCGCCTTGACGCTCCTCAGACCCTCGAATCATTCAAGAAAGGATTTGAACTGATGTATGGAGAATAGAAACACTCATATTGTGATAATGGCAGGAGGCGTGGGCAGCAGGCTCTATCCTCTCAGCACTCCGGAGCGGCCCAAGCAGTTTCTGGACCTTACGGATTGCGGCAGAACCCTGATACAGCAGACTTATGACAGGTTCAGGGTTGTGGACCCGCAGGCGCATTTCTGGGTAGTGACATCCGAGCGCTACAGCTCCCTTGTGGCCGAACAGCTTCCCGACATCCCTTCCGGGCAGGTGTTGCTTGAGCCTGTGGGCCGGAACACCGCCCCCTGCATTGCCTATGTCAGCTGGAAGATAGCGCTGCGCGACCCTTCTGCGAGGGTGGTGGTATGCCCTTCGGATGCATATATTCCTGATTACGAGGCATTTGCCGGCACTATTAGGCCTGCTCTGAGGCAACTTGATTCCGACGGAGCTGATAGTATCATCACTGTGGGAATAGAGCCGACCAGACCTTCTGCTGATTACGGCTATATCAAGGCCCGGAAAGGGGAGGGGATAGTCTCTGTCGAAGCATTTAAAGAAAAGCCGAGCGTGGAAGTTGCCCGGCAGTATCTTAGGGCCGGTGGCTACTACTGGAATGCGGGAATTTTTATGTACCGGGTCGGGACTATGATTTCCCAGTTGCGTAAATTCGCTCCCGGAATAGCAGCTCTTATGGATGAACTCCAGCCTTCGCTCTACACGGAAAGGGAGGCTTGTGAACTCGGCCGGCTTTTCCCTCAGTGCGAAAAGATTTCCATTGACTATGCGGTGATGGAAAAGGCTGATTGCGTCAAGGTTGCACCTTCACATTGGCTGTGGAGCGATTTGGGAAGTTTTGAGGCCATAGAGCAGCTGACCGGAAAGAAGTATGATTTTTGAGAAATTTTTTTCGAATAGTTTGTATTTTCCAAAATAATTACTACCTTTGCAATCCCCTTCGGGAACGGAGGACCCGTTAGCTCAGTCGGTAGAGCATCACACTTTTAATGTGGGGGTCTCGGGTTCGAGCCCCGAACGGGTCACTTGACAGTTTGCGTCCTTAGCTCAGCTGGTAGAGCAACTGACTCTTAATCAGTGGGTCTAGGGTTCGAATCCCTAAGGACGCACAAGAGGTCGACCATCCGGTCGACCTCTTTTTTTGGTATCATCCCTCACCCCTATTTTTTCAGCGCATTGGAGTTCTGCAGGCCTTCGTAGAGTCCGTACCAGTGTTTGAGTTGGGTGAGGTAACAGAGGTCGAAAACCATCAAACCCTCTGATTTGGTAAGGCACATTTCCACGGCAGTAGCCATATCCTCACGGTTCTTGTACTCATAGCATGCGAACGAACCGTACACCTTGGTGGCATCCTTAATGTACTTGGGGTAGCGGTCCATATAGCCCTCAACCGAATAATAGCTCTGGTCGGCGTAGAGATAGCTGCTGTATGCCCCAATGCAGAAAGCGTCCAGAAGCTCCGCGAAGCCCGTCTTGTTGTAGCTTGCCGTATAAACGAACGAAGGCTCCGGACGGTACTCGGTACTTGCCCAGTTCTGCCCGTACAGGTATCGGGACTCCCAATCTGCAGATGCCCAGAGAATAAGCTCCATCGAATGCGAGTGCACCGTCTTGCTGAGCCTCTCGACAAGATTATGTATGGTCATGGACCTGAATTCTATCCACTGCGCATACAGAGGGCCTTTGTTGCCGTCGGCATCCATTATGTCGGAAACCGTTGCCGTATTGTTGCCGCTGTAAAGGCGGAAACGCTCCATCGCAAGCTCACTGAAGCCGAAATCCCCTCCGGCATAGCGGCAGTAGTCCAGGCACACGCCCTTAAGGTCCGGATAGTTGGCACAAAGCTCGTCAATATAGGATACCACGAAGTCCTGCACTTTCGGTGATGAAGGCTCAAGCATAGCCCCGTCTTCGGCCGGCATATCCAAATCCATTATGTCCACAACGGCTCCGTCCACGAGTTTTGCCTGGGTATGCCCCTCCCAGCTCGGGTCCTCATAAAGCAGCCCGCTGTGCGTCTGTGTGCAGGCAAAACCGAGGGTATTGACGCAGGCAATCACCTCCATACCCTGTTCTTTGGCCACTTCCAGCACCGTGCCCAGGTAGTCGTAACCCTCAGGAACGACCTGTTCTCCCCAGCTTTCGAAACGCGGCAGAACTTCGCTTTGCCACAGAGCATGACCGGTGGAAGGCTTGACTTCGAGCCAGATTTCATTGAGCCCGTACTTCCGGGCCTTGCTCAGCTCGGACTCAACCAACTCCCTGGTATTGAGCCTGTTTACGTTAATCATCGCAAGGGCCCAGGCGGACTTGACATAGTCGGAACGGTCCACCGACACCTCGGGTACTTCAACCGGGATGTCGGGGATAATTATCGGAATCTCCGGCGGCTGCTTCGATGCGCAGGAGCCCAGAAGCACGGCCGCCAGAATAAATGCAGCAGAGTTTCTACTCATAGCAGGTGAGCTTTCTTGTTACCAGACCGGCACGGCCCCACCAGGCGGCGACATAGCCGGCTTCCTCTTCACGGTCCCAATACCAGGCACCGAGTCCGCCGTAGCTCCAGCCCACGGTTCCGGTGTAGGCGGCCACATTGGCATTCTCGTGTGCGAGTGTGCTCAGGTCCATATCATATTCAAGCACAGCCATAGCCTGCCACCACATTGAGCCTCCCACAAAGAGGGCGTACTGCTTGCCGTTGATGAGCATTGCGGAAACATAAGGACGGTGAGCTCCCGTGCGGTAGAGAGAAGGACCGTTGCCCACCCACCAGGTCTGCAGATTGTTCTGCAGCAGTGGGTTTGCTACCTCGCCTATGGTAATGCCGTCGAAAGTATTGATATAGATTTGGTTGCCGTGGTTGGCACCAAGTTCTCCGGTGTTGTCGCAGAGAATGTAGTCCGGCTCTTCGCAAGGGATGGTGTCGCTTGCAATGGAAATCATCTGCCATCCGCCGGTATCGTCACTCTCATATCCGCTTGCTATGATTTCAACCTCAGAAGACAGTACTCCTCCCTTGACTGTAAGCATATAATGCTCGCCTTCGGCGCTGCGTGGAGCCTGCGCGGTGATATAGGCATCCGCCGTAATATCTCCCGCAACCTGAAGGTTGTTGCCGCAATCCTCATTATCTCCGGCAAAAGGAGTGAGGTTGGCGGTGGTGGTGCCCAGAAGCACAGGGTCCTTGAACGGATCTGTCCAATAGTATATCTCATTTATGTCTCCCTTGTCCACCACTGCGACCAGATGTCCGTACCAGTCATTGGCAAGAGTCTGCATCAGGGTGACATCGATGCTTCCGAGGCTGAGTTTTCCTTCCGGGGTAAGTCGGTCGCGGTGGACCACATTGGTTGCATTCTGAGTGTCGCCTTCAAGAGCATATCTGCGTGAGAAGAGCACAATGTGCTTGCCGCAGTAGCCGATGTAGCAGTCCAGGTCTCCATAGAGCTTTGAATCCTTTTCTCCGCTTCCGTCAGGCAGATAGTAGTCCATACGGGTGCCTTCCCAGCCGAGAGTGTTGAATGGGGTGACTCCGCCCATAGGGCCGTCAGCAGTGTTGCTGTTGTCTGCATTGACACCGTCTGTGATTTCGCAATAGCTGAAACCCTCGCCGTACGGTTTCTTGTCGGAAGCCTTCCAGGTTACGATATACTCGTGGACCTTGGCTCCGTCGTAGGATGTGACAGTATATTTCACTCCGCCTTTCACTCCGAAATCCTGAGGCTCGCTGGCATCAGGCACAACGGAAGCTCCGCTTGAGATGAAGAAAGTAGGAACACAGCCCTTGAGTTCCTCTTCCGGGTCCAGGTAAGGGTTGATTTTGAGATAAACCGTATCCTTGCCTATTTCGCCCTGAAATACCGTTCCTGCCGGATTCTTGGCAGTGAAGGAGATGATGATATCAGCCTCATACTGCTCTTTCTGAGGCTTGTCCTCTTCCTTTTTACAGGATACTGCGGCCAGGGATGCAATGGCAGCCGCCAGCGCGGAAAATTTTACAATTGCTTTCATATCAATAGCTTCCTCTTATTCTGTAACTTCTTGTTGTACGGTTGCTTTTCTGGACAACGGTTACTATGATACCGTCTCCGGATATGTCCTGATAGCCTGTAAGCGGCGGTACCATAAAGGCGTCCAGGCCTATCTCAGCGCGCAGCTTGCAGTGTGTGATGTCAATGAATTTCTTCTGGGCGGCAGGCACTGTCACCAGAATCTGTCCGTAGCCCTCCTCCTCGTTTTCGTATATTACTCCGGAAACCGACTGGTTGGAGGAGCAGGCTGACACGCAGTAGAGCGTGGAAATCCTGTTGTCGGTATGGACGAATTCAGGGTCAGCCTCGACGCAGGAGCTAAGGCAGAGTGCTGCCGCAAGGCAGAGCAATATCGATTTAGTCTTTACCATAAAGGATTCTGTTTGCAAAGTTTGTTGTTGGATGTTTCTGCTGCAGGGATTGCGAAATAGTAATATTTCTCGGGGAAAATACGCTTCGCGCCTCCGTCTGCATCAACTCTGGTGTAAGTGTAGGCCCCCGGAGTGCCGGTGACCTTGATGCCGGTGACATTCTTGCCGTCAATCACGGAAGTTGCCAGCTTCCAGCGGCGAAGGTCCCAGTAGCGCAGACCTTCTCCCGCCAGCTCTACGCAGCGCTCGCGGCGCACAAGGTCCATAAGTTCCTCCTTGCTGCCGGGAGCCTTTGCAGGCAGGCCGACTCTTGCCCGAACCTCGTTCAAGGCTGCGGCTCCCTCATTGATTTCGCCAAGCATTGCGCAGGCTTCGGCCTTGTTGAGCAGAACCTCTGCATAGCGTATGACATTGTCGCACTGGTCGGAGTATTTGGTCGGGAAGTTGGAATTGCTTTCCTGCACATATTTGCGTGTATAATAGCCCGTGCAGGTGCAGCCCATCACATTGCCTGTCTGCAGTTCGAATTCTGAGAAACGGTCTGCTCCCGAAGGTGTAATATCTATCGTCCTCCCGTCCCACTCTGCTCCGTGGTAGAGCACGGTAGCGTGGAAGCGAGGCTCTCTGTCGCTGTACGGGTCCGGATGGCCTTCCGCCTGCCAGGTATCCCAGTTGAAAGTGCTTCCGTCGCTCCATTCGTAGAGAGAAACAAGTTCCTCGGTAGGACAGAAGTAGGCATAGCACTCGATGCCGTATTTGTCCGAATCCCCGATAGGACGCATACGCCTGTCGTAGTTGTGCGCGAGCTTGCCTTGCAGGTAATATGTCGCGAAGAGCACCTCCTTGCTGTTGTCCTGCCCCTTGGTGGCATCGAAAAGGGCCGCGTAGTCCGGAGCCAGCCCGGCACCGAGTTCTGTGCATTTGTCGGCCGCCTGCCTTGCCAGGTCCCAATCTTCGGCATACAGGGCGATGCGGGAAATGAAGGCCCAAGCTGAGAGTTTAGTTGCGCGTCCCTTCCATTTGAGAGGCCAGAACTCCGGGAGATATTCCGCTGCCAGGCTGAGGTCTTCGAGTATGAAGCGGTAAGTGTCCTGCTCGCTGGCGCGCTCCATAGGGATGTCTTCCGCGACTGCACCGTCGCTTATTCCGCCTGAGGCTCCGCTATGCTCCGTGCGAAGCGGCACTCCGCCATATACCCTCGCGAGCCTGTAGTAATTGTACGCGCGGCAGAAACGCACTTCAGCAGCGCGCACCGCGCACCATTGCTCCCCGAACTTGGCACCGTAGCGGTCTATGTCCAGAAGCATTGTATTGCAGATGCGGATGCGGTTGTAGCAGTTATCCCAACACTCGAAAATACCGGCTCCGGCACTGTTGAAGCCGGTTTCCATAAGAAGTGAGATATTCATCCCGTTGTCGTGGGAGTACCAGCCGGTGTCCTTGAAGAGATCGGACATGCCGTCGGTGAAATTCTTCTCGAAGGCTCCGACATTCGAGGTTTCACGGAAGGTGTTGTAGGCTCCCACGATATAGAGGTCGGCATTGTCGGTCGAACTCCATACGGCAATATCCGAGAAGGCGTCAGTCCTGTTGAGTCCGAGCACATCAGAGTTGCAGGAGACGGTGGCGGCAAGTGCCACAGCAAAGGCTATACTTTTCAGTGCTTTCATCTTAGAATGTCATATTGAGGCCGAAACTGAAGGTTCTGGTCTGAGGGTAAAGGCCCTGGCTGATGGACGGAGACTCAGGGTCGAGATATTTGAAATGGCTGAAAGTCAGCAGATTGGTGCCGGCAAGATAAAGTTTGAGACTCCTCAATGGAGTCTTGTGGAGCCAGCTCGAAGGCATAATCCATCCGAGCTGGGCCTGCTTGAGACGGAGGTACTCTCCGTTGATTACCCACCAGTCGGAAGACCAGGCGTTGTTGCCGTTCATCACCGTGGAGAGACGAGGGTATTTCGCGTCGGTGTTGTCCTGAGTCCAAGACCCTTCCGCCAGATAGTACGGGGTGTTGCCTCCATCATAGAAAACGGCCGAATAGGCTGTTTGCGACAGTACTCCGGAATCGAAATAGCCGGTAATCACATAATCGCAGTGGCTGACTCCCTGCCATAGGGTTGTGAGATAGAAGTCTCTCCAATCAAGGTCAATATGGAAGGAGAAGTTGATTTCCGGAATGGCTCCGTAACCTATTCTGACATAGTCGGTGTTGTTGATGGACTGGTTGCTGTCAAGTTTTCCGTCTCCGTTATAGTCCTCATAGAGGAGGTCTCCGAGCCGCAGAATTCCCGAAGGAGGACCGGGATACTCGTCTATCTGCTCCTGGGTCTGGGCAAGTCCCAGTGCATGGAAGCCGTAACGGGTACCCATAGGAGCACCGAGCACAGGATGGTAGTTCGGATAATTGTCCGTCACCGCTTTGCGAAGCACCTTGTTGCGCGCAAAGGAGAAGGAGCCGCCTACAGCATAAGACAGTTCGCCCAGCCTGTTGCGGTGATTGAGGGTGATTTCGAAACCGGTATTGGATACCATTCCGCTGTTGGTGATGGACGGATAGTAGTTGCCCAGCGACGGAGGGTAGTTGCCGGAAGTATATTCCAGAATTCCTGAAGTGAGCTGGTAGAAGCCTTCCAGCTCGAAGCTGAGTTTCCCTCCCCAGAGGGTTCCGTCAAGTCCGGCGTTGATGTTGCGGGTGGTGGACCAGGTAAGGTTGCGGTAAACATAAGGGTTTGTGGTATAATAGTTTACTACCGGAGTAGTGCCATATACCTGATTTACCGAGGATGTGACTGCGTAGGTGGAGTTGTACAGATACGGAGTCGCGTCGTTGTTGCCCGAAAGGCCGTAGCTCGCGCGCAGTTTGAGAAAGTCGAGCCAAGCGGAAGTGCGGCCCATAAACTTCTCTTTGGAAATCACCCAGCCTGCACTGACGCTCGGGAAGAAGCCCCAGCGGTTTTCGGGCGCAAAGACATAGGTGCCGTCTTCGCGGAAGGCCGCTTCGAGGAGATATTTCCCGTCATAAGCATAGTTCAGACGGCCTATGTAGGAGGCGTGTCCGGTGTAGGCATAGGAGCCGTTGACCGGTGCGTCCGTGTATTCGGTGCCGAGATTGATATCTACCGGGTCGGAGGCCGCATAGCCCTTTTTGCTTCCGGAAATATTCTCCGTATAGAACTTGGTGGCTTCGTAGGCAGCGAAGAGGCTGATACTGTGGCGTCCCAGTTCTATGTTCCAATTGAGTTCAGGACGGAGCAGCCATTCGTTGTTGTAGTTGAAACTCTTGTTGAACTGGCTGGAATCGATGCCCGGAGAGGTATAGTTTACAGTCTCCATCGTTTTCTCGTCCAGACCTATGCCTTCGAAGAACTGAAGGAAGGAGCGGTAAACCGAATGGCCGTAGTTGTAGGCGGCAAACAACGATACGCTCAGGCCCTTCAGCACTCCGCCGAATTCGTATTTCAGACGGTAGTCGGTATCTATTCTGTACTGGTTCTCGCGGGTGTAACCGGATTCCGTGAGGGCTTGCACCGGATTGTAGTAGTAGCTGGAATAGCCGGTCCCCGCGTGGAATCCCACATACTGGTCTTCATAGGTGCAACGGATAACAGGCGCAGTGGAGGCGCACATATAGAGAGGCGAAAAACCGTACTGGTCGCCCATTCCGTAGCCGGGATAGTTCTTTGAAGTGGTATAGGCGGAGATGTTGGTCGAGAAACTGAGGTTCCTGGCGAGCTCCACATCAAGGTTGGTCCTGAGATTGTAACGGCTGTAGGAGGTGTTGATGACCGTTCCCTGCTGGTCCATCATTCCGAGGGAAGTGTAATATCTTACCTTTCCTGTACTTCCGGAGGCGGAAACATTGTACTGCTGCTGAACTCCGGGGCGGAAGACAAGGTCAAACCAGTCTGTCTGTCCGAAAACGGAACTTCCGTCGTTCTTAAGTACTGCATTCTGTATGGTTGAGTTGTACGGCGGGGTAAGACCGTCCATCGAGTACGCCAGATTGCGGTAATGCATAAAGTCCTTGGCGTTGAGGTACTCCGGGATGGCAGTGTTGGTGGTTGCGGTCAGAGAGGCGTCGAACTGGATTGTCGGTGTGTCTGAACTGCCCTTTTTGGTGGTGATGAGAATGACTCCGTTGGCACCCTGCACTCCATAAATTGCTGCCGAGGCATCTTTGAGCACGGATATGCTTTCGATATCATTGGGGTTGATGTTGCCCATTGACCTCTCGACTCCGTCTACAATCACCAGAGGGGAGTTGCTTCCGATGTTCTGGCCGTTGTTGCTGACTCCGTTGAAGGTGTTGATGCCGCGCACCATCAGTTTCGCATCATCATCTCCCGGACGGCCGCTGGTCTGTATGCTTGTGAGTCCGGCTACCTTTCCGGTGAGCATATTGGAAAGAGAGGCCACAGGAGCTTTGACGAGGTCCTTTGAAGATACGGTGGCAACCGAGCCGGTCAGATGGTCTTTCTTGCGTGAGCCGTAACCGACCACCACCGTTTCTTCGAGCATAGTGGAGTCGGTGAGAAGGACTATGGTCAGACTGCCCGTTGCCCCCTTTGGGGTGATGGTTTGCTCTTTGTAGCCCAGAGCGCTGATAATCAGGGTACTTCCCTCGGGTGCTTCGAGAAGGAACTCACCGTCAAGGTCGCTTACAGTACCGATGGCAGTATTGCCTTTGACGATGATACCCGCACCGATTACCGGACTTCCGTTTTCGTCAACCACTTTGCCGCTGTACACTGTGTCGGCAGCCAAAGCTGATGCCTCACCCAACAGAAGTTCCAGAAGGGTAATCAGATACAACATTCCTCTTTTGAATGTCATAGCAATCGTGTTATTATGGTTAGTGAACCAAATATAGGAAAAATCTTGCACCTTGAAGACGCGCAAAAGCAATTTTTGCCTCTTTTTTTGCACCGCGGCCTGCCGACACCGGCAGTAGTGCGGGCAACCGGCACTTACCTCTTCCTCAGAATCACCAGGATATCTCCGGCTTCAAGGACGGTGTCCCCGCTTGGAATCAGCTGCTGCTCTCCGCGTTTGACAAGAAGCACCAGGCCGTCTCCCGAGAATTCGCTGATGGCGTGCCCTGCACGTTTGCCGTCAGGCTTGACCTTCTTTTCGACCAAATAGGTCTCGGTGTCCGCGAAGGTCTTGGTGACTATGATGGCCTTGTCTCCGGCCTGAAGCCTGGTGTCTCCGTGGACTATGATGCGCTCGGAGCCGCGCACCACAAGAGCTATCAGCACATTTTTCGGAAGTCCCAGTTCCATCACCTGCTTCCCATCCCAAGTGCTGCCTTCACTTATGTCGATTTGGCTGAACTGCATCTCGGTGGTGTCGGAGTAGTCATTGAAGGTCTTCATTACATCGTTCTTGAGGTCAATCATATCCAGCTTGCGGGCAGTCCAAGGAATGAGCGAACCCTGAAGGGAAATGGAAATCAGGACTATGCAGAAGACTATGTTGAACAGGTCAACATCCAGCAGCGGTGAGCCTGTGACAGCCATAATGGCAAATACTATGGAGGCCGCTCCCCTCAGGCCCACGAAGGATACCAGCAGTTGCTGGCGTATAGGGTATTTGCGGAAAGGCGCCAGAATGGACATCACTGCGACAGGGCGGGATACCAGAAGCATAAAGGCAAATATTGCAAGTGCCGGCAATACCGCGTGGTGCAGCTGGGCAGGCCGGGCAAGCAGACCCAGCACGAAGAAAATCAGTACCTGCATCAGTCCGGTCAGGCCGTCGAAAAAGCCCACCATAGCCTTCTTACCCTTGAATTCTTCGTTTCCGAGCGCCATACCTACTATGTAGGCACTCAGATAACCGTTGCCGCCCACCAGTTCAGGCAGGGCATAGGATGCAACAGCCACGGCGAATACGAAGAGAGTATCAAAGCCGTCCGTCGAGAAACGCATATGCTGCAGGGCCCAGGATGCGCCCTTCGCTATCAGAAAGCCCAGTCCCGCTCCGAAAACAATCTGTGCGAAAACCATCCAGGCCAGTGACCAGCCCGATGCGCTGGCATTCAGCACGGAAATCATAATTGCCGTGAGCATATAGGCGCAAGGGTCGTTGGAGCCGCTCTCCATCTCAAGCATCGGAGCGGTATTGTTCTTCAGACCAAGTTTCTTCGCTCGCAGAATGGAGAATACTGAGGCGGCATCGGTTGAACTGACCACAGCTCCCAGCAGGAAACTCTGTGCCCAGCCCCAACCCAGTGCAAAATGACAGAACAGTCCCGTAAGTGCGGCAGTTGCAATCACTCCCGCGGAGGCCAGCAGTACCGATTCGCGCACTACCGGCTTCACGGCTTCCCATCTGGTGCCGAAACCGCCGTAGAACATAATCACAATCAGGGCAACGGAGCACAGGTCTTTGGCAAAGACCTGATTGTCCAGGTACATGGGGATGGCTCCCACATTGCCGAAGATGATACCCAGAAGTATGAAAGCGAGGAGGGTCGGTATCCCTATTTTCGCTGAAATCTGGTCCAGTCCTATGCAGGTGAGTATGATTATGACTATAAGTATCAGAAACAGGGCAGTCATCGGCTCGTGATGCTAGTTTTTGATCTTCTGCTGACGGCACCATACCCACATCGCGAAGCGGTGCGGAAGCAGCTTGACGCCGAGCAGCTGAAGACGGGCCACAAAGCCGTAGGTGCTGACATCGCGCCCCTTCAGAAGGTCGCGCCATCCGCGCTTGACCACATCTTCCGCCTCGTACATGGCATTATAGTAGGTAATGCGGTCCTTGCCGGACTTTTCGTTTGCGGTGTTGAAGAACTCGGTGCGGGTCCAGTACGGGCAGAGAGCAGTAACCGTAATCCCCTGAGGGCGAAGCTCTTTCCAGAGCGCACGGCTGAGGCTCAGCACAAAAGCCTTGGTGGCGGCATATTCGGCCTGATAAGGCACAGGCTGGAAGGCTGCAACCGAAGCGATATTGAGAATCTTGGACCCCTCCGTCATATAGGGAATGCAGACATAGCACATATCCATCAGGGCGCGGCAGTTGAGCGAGAGCATATTGTCCGCAATCTCCATAGGCACATCCATCACCGCCTGGAACTTTCCGAAGCCGGCTCCGTTCACCAGCAGCGCAATCTCGGGCTTTTCCTGCGCGAGCAGCTCGGATACGGAAGATATTGCCTGCGGGTCGGTAAGGTCCAGCGGCAGGCAGCGCACCTGCAGCCCGGACAGTTCGGCCTTTATTTCCTCAAGCCTGTCTGCCCTTCGGGCAATAATCCACAACTCATCGAATTTGACATGTTCTGCAGCGGTGCGGGCGAAAACGCGGCCCATTCCGCTGGAAGCACCTGTGATAATGGCTACTCTTTTCATAATGGTAAGAACAAAAAAGCCCTGCGACTTGCAGGGCTGGAAGTGGAGATAAAGAGATTCGAACTCTTGACCCCCTGCTTGCAAAGCAGGTGCTCTACCAACTGAGCTATACCCCCAAGGCGATTGCAAAGATAAACATAATTTGTCAAATCGCAAGAGCTGTTTCCAAAAAATGTCCTGTGCGCAAACATCTGCGAAAGTATTATTAAAAGAAATTCAAAATCAACCATGCATTGCTAAATATTTATAGTTAATTCCGTCGTTTTTTATTAACTTTACAAAATAATTTTTACAAATCAGGACTAAATGAGAAAGCTTTTAACCATTCTTACTGCTGCGGTTCTTTGCGCAGCCGGCTGTACAACCAGCAAAGACATCGTGATTATCGGAGGAGGCGCCTCGGGGTGCTCCGCATCGGTTGCTGCCGCAAGACTCGGTTCTTCCGTACTCGTTGTCGAGGAACTCCCTTGGCTTGGAGGTATGCTCACATCCGCAGGCGTAACAGCCGTTGACGGAAATTACAATCTCCGTGCCGGTATTTTTGAAGAATTCGAACAGAAACTCGCTGACTACTACGGAGGCTGGGACAAACTCCACACAGCCTGGGTCAGCCTCGTGATGTTTGAACCTCACGTGGGCGAACAGATGTTCGAAGAACTGGTGGCTGCGGAGCCCAATATCGAACTCCGCAAGGAAACGAAGTATGTATCTGCACAGAAGCTCTCAAAGGGCTGGAAGGTAACCGTTGAGGACCTCAAGACCGGAAAGCAGAGCACTGTGAAGTGCAAGGTGCTTATCGACTGCACCGAGCTCGGTGATGTTGCCAAGGCCGTAGGCGTGGACTACCGCCTCGGTTTCGACAGCAAGGCGGATACCGGCGAGTGGAATGCTTACGATGTTCCTGAAAACATAGTCCAGGACCTCACCGTTGTTGCTACTATCAAGGACTACGGTCCGGATGCCGATATGACCATCCCTATGCCGGAGGGATACCGAATCGAGGACTATGCAAACTGCTGCATCAACCCTCACAACATCGCACCTACCCGCAATGAGAACAATTGGAAGACCGTCAAGGAAATGCTTACCTACGGTATGCTCCCTAACAACAAGGTAATGCTCAACTGGCCTATCGCCGGCAACGACATTTATCTCAATGTGGTGGAAATGACTCCGGAGGAGCGCGAAGAGGCTCTCAAGGTTGCCCGCAACAGAGCTCTGGGCTATGTATATTTCATCCAGACCGGACTCGGCCTCAAGAACTGGGGTCTTGCCGATGATGAGTACGGCACTGAGGACGGACTTGCCTATATTCCTTATTATCGCGAGTCCCGCCGCATCAAGGGCGAAGCTTTCTATGTGCTTGACGCAATGGAAAGGCCTTACGATTTCACCTTCTACCGTGCCGGTGCTGCAGTAGGCGACTATCCTGTTGACCACCACCACTATGCACATCCTGAGTGGGAGAGGCTCGAGCAGCTTTATTTCTATCCTGTTCCTTCATACAGCGTACCTGCGGGCGTGACCGTGCCTCTCGGAGTTGAGGATATGCTCGTTGCCGAGAAGTCCATCTCCGTATCCAACCTTGCCAACGGTGCCACCCGCCTCCAGCCAGTAGTAACCCAGATCGGGCAGGTGGCAGGTACCATCGCGGCAGTTGCTGTACGCAACGGAGTTTCAGTACGTGAGGCCAATGTCCGCGAGGTTCAGACCGAACTCCTCAACGCTTCAATGTATCTCCAGCCGTTCCGCGACCTTCCGAAGAGCGACCCTGATTTCCTCGTACTTCAGAGAATCGGTTCTACCGGCATTATGCACGGATACGGAAAGCCTGTGGGCTGGGCTAACCAGACCTGGTTCAAGACCGACGAGCCTGCACGCCTGTGCGACCTTTATCTTGACGAATATTACGGCATCCCTCACGTGGATGACGAAACCCCTCTGACCAGGAACGCCCTTACCGAAATCATCCAGGGCATCAAGGGCCAGAACAGCTCCTGCGCAGGCCAGTGCGGCAGCTGCGGCGGTTGCGCCGAGAGCGAGGACAAGGTCCTCACCAGGCTTGAAGCAGCCCGCATCATAGATGCAGAGCTCCATCCTTTCGAAAGTGTCGATGTGGATTGGGCAGGACGTCTTCTCAAATAAGACCAATATTCATTAATTCAAAACCATATGAAAAAATTCAAACTCGTTCTTATGGGCCTTCTGCTTGTGCCTGCATTGGCATTTGCGCAGAAGAGCGTCAAAGGAACAGTCACCGACGAATCGGGTGAACCGCTGGTGGGCGTAACAGTCCAGGTGGCGGGAACCGACGAGTATGCGGTGACCGATCTTGACGGACAGTACACTGTCCTTGCCAAAGACGGTGACAAACTCATCGTCTCCTTCATCGGAATGAAGACCCGCGAGGTGAAAGTCGCAGGCAACACCCCGATGCAGATTACCCTTCTCAGCGATGCACAGCTTCTCGAAGAGACTGTGGTCATAGGTTACGGTACACAGAAGAAGGTCAGCGTGACCGGTTCTGTTGTTGCAATGGGCGGTCAGGAACTCGAAAAAGTTCCTATGGACAATGTTTCCAATATGCTTGCAGGCCGTCTGCCGGGCGTAGTGGCAATCCAGAACTCAGGTATGCCTGGCGAGGGCTCCACCGTTATGGTCCGCGGTTACTCCACCACTTCTTCCGGGGGCAACACTCCTATTTATATAGTGGACGGAGTGCAGCGCGATATGATTGACCTTCTCAGCCCTGACGAGATTGAGAATATCACCGTACTCAAGGATGCCGCTTCAGCAGCCGTTTACGGTGTGCAGGGAGGTTCAGGTGTTATCCTCATCACCACCAAGCGTGGTACTGAGGCAAAGCCGTCCATCACCTTCAAGTCCTCCGTCAATATTTCCAGGAACACCAACTTCCCTGAATTCCTCAATGCCCTCGACTATATGCGCTGGCACAACCTTGCCCGCGAGCTCGACGGCCAGACTCCTCTCTACACCGACGAGATTATGCTCCAGGTCAAGAACGGGGAGAACGGCTACGGCATTACCGACTGGTTTGGCGAAGTCTTCAGCGGAAAGGGTCTCACCCAGAACTATGAAGTATCCGCTACAGGTGGAAACAAATCTACAAAGTACTATGTAGCAGGAGGTTATACCAACAATGAAGGTATCGTTCGCAATATCAGCTACGACAAGTTCTTCCTCCGTTCCAATCTTGACTTCAAGCTCAACGACTGGCTCAAGATGGGAGTCAATATGTCCGGCTACCGCACTGTCACCGACCGTCCTTCATCAGATGTTTCTGCCGGCAACAGCGGTTCCTCCACTTCAGTATTCTGGCAGGCAACTCTTGCAAAGCCGATTTATCCTCTCAAGTATGAGAGCGGACTCTACTCAGTTCCTACTACCCTGAAGGGAAATATGAACCCGGTTGCCTCCCTTACCGAGAGCGGTTTCAACAAGAATACCAATATGCTCTTCAGCTCCTCCGTACGTTTCGATGTCAATGTGCCTCAGATCAAGGGCCTTACCGGCTACTTCCTCCTGGGCTATGACTACAACCAGACACGCGCCAAGAGCTGGAGGCTGCCTTTCGAACTGCAGAAAGCCAATGGCGATGTGGTTACCAATACTGTGCAGCAGCGCTCAGTGCTGATGGAGAGCGAGTCCGAGCAGTCAAAGCTTGCGGTGCAGGGATCCATCCAGTATGAGAATACCTTCGGAAAGCATTATCTCCGTGCACAGCTCGTCTATGACCAGCTCCAGAGGGAGAGCTCTTCCTTCGCTGCCGGCAAGATGAACTACGAGATGCTCGACATCCCTGAGCTCAGCCTCGGACCTGATGAGGAGGTTGTGCCTAAGAGCGTCACCGGAACCAGTGCCAAGTTTGCCCGTATCGGTGCCGTTGCCCGCGTCAACTATGCTTATGCTGACAAGTACCTCGTTGAGGCTCTCGTCCGTGCGGATGCTTCAGTGAAGTTCGCCAAGAACAACCGCTGGGGTTATTTCCCTGCAGTTTCTCTCGGTTGGAGAGTCACCGAAGAGGATTGGATGGCTGATACCCGCAGCTGGCTCAACAACCTCAAGATTCGCGGTTCCTTCGGTATCACCGGTAATGACCGCATCTCCGACTGGCTCTATATGCGTTCCATCTCCCTTGCCAAGAATGCCTATGTCATCGACGGCAAGCTCGTGAATGCACTCACCACCGGTTCAGTGCCAAGCTACGACATTACCTGGGAGAAACAGCGCACCATCAACGGAGGTTTCGATGCCAGTCTCTGGAACGGCAAGCTCTATGCTGAGTTCGATGTGTTCTACAAATACTCCTGGGATATTCTCCAGACTATGAGCGGCTCAATGCCTACTTCCCTCGGAGGAAACTATCCTTCAACCATCAACAAGGGTAAGGTGGACAACCGCGGTTTCGAGCTCACCCTCGGCCACCGCAACACCGTTTCCGACGACTTCTCATACGAGATTTCCGGAAATGTATCGTACAACCGCAACCGCATACTCCAGTACAACGACCAGGTCAATATTCCTGATTATCAGAAGAAGACCGGCAACTGCGTAGGTTCCATCATTGGTCTGGTTGCAGAGGGTCTCTATCAGGATGAGGACGAGCTCGCCAACTGCCCTAAGTTCAAGGGTGACGCCAAGGTCGGAGACATCAAGTACAAGGATATCAACGGTGACGGTATCATCACTTACGATGCCGATGCCTGCGTAATCAGCGACGGTTACATCCCTAAGTGGAACTTCGGTATCAACCTCGGTGCAAGATGGCGCAACTTCGACTTCTCCATGCTCCTGCAGGGAGCTGCCGATTTCGAAATCGCGCTCCAGGGCTACTACGCATCAGGTACCCAGTCAACCACCAATTTCACGAAGCCTTTCGCGGCTGACGGCAATACTCCTTACTTCCTTGTGACCAACTCCTGGACTCCGGACAACACCGATGCCGAATTCCCTCGCCTTACCACCCGTACGGCAATCAGCCAGAACGCATATTGCTCAAGCTTCTGGCTCAGAAGGGGAGACTACATCCGTCTGAAGAATGCCCAAATCGGTTACAATGTTCCTAAGACCGTTACTGACAAGGTCGGCATTGCCGGTCTTCGCGTTTACGTATCGGGCAACAACCTCCTTACCCTGTCCGGACTTACCAAGTACGGTCTCGACCCTGAGGCACCAAGCGTAAACAACGGTTACTACCCACAGCAGAGAGTATTCTCCGCAGGTGTCAACCTAACATTCTAAGCAGATATGGAAACTATTAAGAAATTGGCATTTGGACTTGCCCTCGCAGCAGTGGCAAGCTCCTGCAACATAATGGATTATTCTCCGAACGACAGGTACAGCGACGCGGTTGCCTTCTCTACCAAGGCCAATGTCGATGCCTATGTCCTCAGCCTCTATTCCACAGCCGAGGTTTACGGACAGTTCGGCTCAAGGGCTTTCGGAACTTCGCACTTCAACCTCGACGGTCTCACCCCGATGCTGAAGTACTCCTCTGACGTTGCCGGTTACGGTACTCCTAACGTCATTCTCTTCATCGAAAATCAGATTACCCCTGTATCCAACGCGGTTTCATACTGGGCTGACTGCTACACCCGCATCCGCAAGGTGAACGAGTTCCTTGAAGGCATTCAGGACTGTACAGTCCTTACTGATGCCGAGAAGAATTCCTACATCGCAGAAGCCCGCTTCTTCCGCGGCTATCTGTACTTCCTCCTTACCCGCGCCCACAAGAATGTCATTCTCTATGACGGGCTCGGTGACTGGAAGAACAGCGCCAAGAAGAACAGCCCTGAGGCAGAATGCTGGGAATTCGTCAAGGCTGACCTCACCTTCGCTATGGAGAATCTCTCCCAGGCAAAGAGAACCGACGGCCGTGTGGACCAGGCTACCGCAGCAGCTCTGCTTTCCCGTGCAATGCTTTTCGCAAAGGACTGGGAAACGGCAAAGACAGCATGCGAGAAGGTTATCGAGATAGGCTATACCCTCGACCCGGACTATGCAGAAATCTTCAAGCATCACGCAGGCACCCGCAGCAGCGAGACCATCTTCCAGGTGGACTATCTCAATGAGAACTACTGCCACAGCTTCGACAGCAAGAATTGCCCTTCAGGTGACGATGCCAATGCCGAGGCTCTCTGCCCTGCTCCTACCCAGGAGTTCGTTGAGTGCTACGAAAAGGCTGCAGGCGGCAAGGTTGACTGGACTGCGGTAACTACCTATGAGGAGCTCGCCGCTACCTATGCTTCACTTGAACCGCGTTTCCAGGCTTCAGTGCTCTATGATGGAGCTGACTGGAAGGGCCGCAAGATTGAGACCTATGCAGGCGGCAAGGACGGTTATGTGAAATACGGCTCAACCAACGGTGTGCCTAAGACCACTGTTACCGGTTACTATATGCGCAAGATGCTCGATGAGAACAACAAGGCAATCACCACTGACAAGAGCACCCAGAGCTATGTGATGATACGTTACGCTGAAGTTCTTCTCAACTATGCAGAGGCCCTCGCAAACCTTGGAGCTGCCAATTTCGGCAAGGCTATGCAGCAGGTTAATGCAGTGCGCGGCCGTGTAGGCCTGCCTGAGGTCAGCGCCGACAACTTCAATGATGTGATGGCTGCAATTATGCAGGAGCGCAAGATTGAGCTTGCTTTCGAAGGCTTCTACTATTGGGACTGCAAGCGTTGGGGTATTGCAGAAAATACTCTCGGCAATGTTGAGTGCCACGGAATCAAGATTACCAAGTCCGGCGACACCAAGACTTTCGAGTACGAATCCTGCGACGGAGGACAGCAGCGTCTCTTCCCTAAGAAGTACTACAGCCTCCCTATTCCTTCTTCAGAGATTTCCAACAATCCTGAGTGCGAGCAGCTTCCTGAATGGACTGAAAATTAGTTGACTCATTATGAAAAATTTATTCAAAATATTGGCAGGCATCGCGCTCCCGGCACTCCTTCTGGCCTCCTGCGCCGAGGTGGAGTATCCGGAGAAGAGCGGCGAATGCACACTCAACAGCATAACACTGAAGGTAAAGGTCCCTCAGCTCGATGACAAGGTCGTCTATATGGACGTTCCCGGACAAATCGACAATGAGAACCATACCGTACTCTTCGTAGTACCTTTCAATCCGTCCGACATTCTTGATGACGAAGCGGATATCACTAAGGTATTTGTCGTTGCATCCATTCCGGTAAGCGCCGTGATTACCCCGGGACTCGGCGGTCTTCTCGACCTTTCCAGCCCTATGGATATCAAGGTGACAGCTGCAAACGGAGCTTCAACCACCTACACTCTCACCGCAGAAGTCCGCAAGAGTTCGGCCAAGGAAATCACCTCTTTCAAGTTCACTGTGGACGAAACCCTCTATGAAGGTGTAATGAAGGAAGAGGACGGCCAGAGCATTGTATATTATATGGCCGGTGAAGATGCCTTCGAGACCATTGCGGCTACTCCTGTGGTTCCTGAGATCCAGGTTTCCAACCGTGCTACCATAGTTACCGATGTTACCAAGCCTATGAATTTCGGTGTGGACCAGACCATCACCGTGAAGGCTCAGGACGGCACTACCAAGGATTGGATTGTACGCCGTATGGCACCTGCTCTTCTCGACTACGGCTTCGGCTACACCAAGAAGATGTGGAGCCGCAACAGCGATGAGCTTGAGGTTACAGCTGACCTGAATTTCCGCGGTATGACCGTTACGAAGAACTACATCGTGCTTTCTGAGAGGAACTTCAGGAGCAGACTCTACAGCAAGGAAGACGGTTCTTATGTCGGCAATGTAGCAATGCCTGAGGAGACCGGACAGCAGTGTATGTATGCCAACAAGGACGCTGAGGGCAATCTCGTAATCGTTACCGCAAGTGTTTGGACCGGAGGTGAGCTCAGGGTATTCTACTGGCCTGACGGCGAGACCAAAACCCCTGTCAAGCTCGGAGTTTTTGCCGGAGCAGGAGATGCAGCCCGCAAGTTCAATGTTGTCGGAAGCCTCAAGTCAGGTCTTGCCTACATTTATATTCCTAGGGCAAAGAGCACTACTCTCTACCGTATGAAGTTCATTGACGGAGTATATCAGGAGACTGAAGTTCTCAGCTTCCCTGTAGCTGAAGGCAAGACTGCGTCCACCTATATGCCGGCTGTTACTCCTCTTGACGGTACGGCCGATTCCGATTTCATCATTGTTGACCAGGAGTCCTTCGAGGGAGAGGCCGCGGGCTATGTAACTCTCGTGGACAAGAACGGCAATGCCAAACTCTCTATGGCTGACGGAGTAAGGGCCGGCAACGGAGGAATCTCCGCTGACGGAAAGTGCTTTACCTTCAACGGTGCGAAGTACTTTATGTGGAATGTGATGTTCGGCAATGTCAACGGACACCTGCGCATCGCGGATGTCACCGACCCGGGCAAGTTCAACACTCCTGCTACTTCCGAGGATATAGACAGCTTCCTGGTATTCCAGAGCGAGTCAGTCACCTCTTCTTCAAACGGAAACGGTACCGGTGCCTGCGATTACGATATTGCAGAGGACGGCTCGGTATGTGATGTTTACATCTGGCTTACCAGCGGAGACCTGCTCAAGACCCGTCTTACAAAGATTTCACTTTAATGAAGCATATTTCTCTTATCAGCATATTGGCTGCCCTGGTGCTGGTCTCCTGTACACCGACTTACGGTTCTACAGGGGACTGGCCTGAGGAGCCAAGCGTAAAACCCGGACCGGAAGAGCCTAAGGACACTACCGGAACCGGGGCTGACACCACCAAGCCCATAGACCCTCCTGTGGAGCCGGACCCTATTACCCGGAAGCCGCGCTACATCTGGATAGATTCTTCTGCCAATTTCCCTTACTATGCCAACAGCAAGGAGAATATCATTGCCGATCTGCAGAAGGTGAAGGATGCGTTATTCACCGACATCGTGGTTGAGGTGCGCCCTACTTTCGGAGACGTTCTTTTCAAGAATTCCGTAGTGGAACAGACCAATTGCCTCTACGCCTGGGTGGACGGAGTCTATTCCAAGGTGGAGAAGACAACTGACTGGGACTATCTTCAGGTATTCATAGAAGAAGGACACAAGCTCGGCCTCAGGGTGCACGCCGCAATGAACACAATGGTGGGAGGACGCCTTGTCAAGGGCAACAAACTCGGACTCTTCTACCGCGACGAACAGAAGGCAAGGGAATGGGGTTGCGTGCTCAACACCGGGAGCGGCCTCAAGAACACTATGGATGTGGCCACCTCTTCCGGAGTGAAGTTTATGAACCCGGCACATCCTGAGGTCCAGGAGTTCCTTTGCAATCTGCTGAAGGACCTTGCCAAGTATGATCTCGACGGAATCTTCCTTGACCGCGCACGCTATGACGGTCTTGATTCAGACTTCTCCGAGACCAGCCGCAAGGCCTTCGAGGAGTACATCGGGATGGAAGTGCGCAATTTCCCTGACGACATCCTTGCTCCGGGCACAACCAAACTTCCGGACAGCTATCCTCCATACCTTACAAAGTGGCTGGAATTCCGTGTGAAGACCATATATGACTTTATGGTAAAGGCACGCGCGGCTGTCAAGTCCGTGAATCCGAAAATCCGTTTCGGCGTATATGTGGGAGGCTGGTATTCCAGCTATTACGATGTGGGAGTCAACTGGGCTGACCAGAGCTACGACCCTCATCTGACCTACAAGTGGGCCACCAAGGACTATATGAAATACGGCTATGCCGACCTTATGGACCAGATGCTGATAGGGGCTTACGCCAACCCGTCGAATGTCTATGGTACAAACGAATGGACTATGCAGGGATTCTGCATGCTGGCAAAGGCAAAGGCCGGCAACGGCTGTCCTCTGATATCCGGAGGCCCGGATGTGGGCAACTGGAATGTGGGAGACCTCACGCAGGCCCAGGTGCAGGATGCCGTTACCAAATCGGTTGACGCCTGCATCAATGCCTGTGACGGCTACTTCGTGTTCGACATCTGCCATCTGAGGCTTCATCCCGAGTATTGGGACTGCCTGCAGAAGGGCATATTCACTTTTTTGGCAAATCAAAAATGAGAAATACTTCAAACCTCTTTGCAATGATGGCGCTGGCACTCAGCCTGGCGCCATCTTGCGTTAAAAGCAAGCCTGCAGGCATAATGCCCGTAACGGGTACCTGGATAAACCTGGCCTGGCAGGATGAAAGAAACAACTATATGAATTTCCGGGACGAGGAGAAGAACACCAATCCCCAGATGTGGGCCGACAAGATGCGTGAACTTCACGAAATCGGAGTCGATTGGATTGCATTCGACCAGGTCGCCAACGAGGGCAAGGCCTATTACCCGTCCACAATTATGCCACATCACTATCCGCAGGGCCGTCTCAGCCCGGTGGAGGCCATACTCAATACTTGCGACGAGCTCGGAATGCACGTTTATCTGTCCTGCGGATGGGCTCAGAACCAGCTTGACGATGTGGGCAATATGGATGTTGTCCGCAGGCAGTGCGAGATAATGGAAGAGCTTGCAGCTCTGTATGGCGACCGCCCTTCATTCGAGGGCTGGTATCTTCCGATTGAGGACTGTCTGATTCCTTATCTGCCGGACCGTTCGGTGGAGGGCATCAACCGTCTTACCGCCAAGGCCCACGAGGTAACTCCCGGCAAGAAGACTATGGTGGCCCCTTGGGGCATATTCGGTGCTGACCTGGACAATCCTAAGTTCGGGGAACAGCTCGCCAAAATCGATGTGGACATCATTGCCTACCAGGACGAAGTGGGCTGCGTGCGAGAGCGTTTCCCTATGCGCCGCATGAAACGCAACTTCCGCAAACTCGGAGACATCCACAAAAATCTGGACCTTGAGTTTTGGGTGAATATAGAGAACTTCACTTGGGACCGCGGCACCAACAACTGGTATTCCACCCTCATCCCTGCAGAGTTCGGACGCTATCTTTCCCAGATTGTAAGCGCCAGTACCTGCGGAGCGAAGAAGATTATGTCTTTTTCGGTGTATGCCATATATGATAAGCCGGGGGCACGCCATCCTCTGGGACAGCCTCAGGAATCCGCAAGAGCCTACGCCAATTATCAGAAATGGCTTGACGGAGACCCTCATTGGAAGCTTCTCGAGTCTGTTTTCACCGGCAATTACCGCAACCCCGCGAAGGGCAGCAAGGTGAGCTGGAGCAAGGAACTTACCGACGGCAAGTTCGGTGACGAAGACCCTAACGCCCCGGAGTGGGCCCGTTTCCAGGGCAATATGGATGTGACTGTCGATTTGGGCAGGTCCCGCAATATCAAAACCATAGCTCCGCGATTCCTGAACTATTCACCGGATAAGGTCTTCTTCCCGAAAACTCTCGAAGTCCTCATTTCCGAAGACGGAACTTCGTGGGATTCTGTTTACAGCGGTGAGGGCCCTTGTCACACCAACGACAGGTGGGACTGCTGGACTGATATCCAGTACATCGCCCTTGCGCAGGAACCTTTAGCCCGTTATGTCAGGGTAATTGGGGACAACGGAAGCAAATGGACCAGCATCGAGTGCGACGAAATTATCGTTGAATTCTGATTTTTTGTATCTTAGCGGCTTGTTAAATCATTTCCGACTATGTCCAAGTTTACAGAAAAGTACATTGCTTCCTTTATGTCTGAACTGGAAGCCAAAAATCCTGGAGAGAAGGAATTCCACCAGGCCGTAAGAGAAGTGCTCGAGAGCGTTGCCCCGTGTCTGGAGGCATATCCGCATCTTCTCGACAATAAGATAATGGAAAGGATAGTGGAGCCCGAGAGGGTTATCATCTTCCGCGTCCCTTGGATGGATGACGAAGGGGAAATACATATCAACCGCGGTTTCCGCGTGCAGATGAACAGTGCTATCGGTCCATACAAGGGCGGAATACGCTTCCACGCAAGCGTTAACCTGAGCATTATGAAGTTCCTTGCCTTCGAGCAGACCTTCAAGAACGCCCTCACTACCCTTCCTATGGGAGGTGCCAAGGGAGGGTCGGACTTCAGCCCGCGCGGCCGCTCCGACGCCGAAGTCATGCGCTTCTGCCAGAGCTTTATGACCGAGCTGCAGAGGCACATAGGTCCGGACACTGACGTGCCTGCCGGAGACATAGGCGTCGGCGGCCGCGAAATAGGCTATATGTTCGGCCAGTACAAGCGTCTTCGTGACGAGTGGACCGGCACCCTTACCGGAAAGGGTCAGAACTGGGGCGGAAGCCTGCTGCGTCCTGAAGCTACAGGCTACGGTGCGTGCTATTTCGCCCAGGCAATGCTTGCCACAAGAGGTGAGACATTCGAGGGTAAGACCGTTGTGATTTCCGGAGCCGGCAATGTGGCACAGTATGCCGCACAGAAGGCAATGCGCCTTGGTGCCAAGGTCGTAACCATGTCTGACAGTGACGGTTACATCTACGATGCGGACGGCTTTACCGAGGAGAAAATAGACTACATAATGTGGCTCAAGAATGCGAAGCGCGGCCGTATCAGGGAATATGCGCAGAAGTATCCTCAGACGCAATATTTCGCCGGAGAGCGTCCTTGGGGCGTGAAGTGCGACATCGCAATGCCTTGCGCAACTCAGAACGAAATCGATGCCGATGATGCGCGCAAACTCGTGGAAGGCGGCTGCTTCTGCGTGACCGAAGGAGCCAATATGCCTACCACTCCGGAGGCTATTGCCATCTTCCAGTCCCACAAGCTGCTCTACTCTCCGGGCAAGGCTTCCAATGCCGGAGGAGTTGCCACTTCCGGTCTTGAGATGACTCAGAACTCCATACGCCAGAAATGGACTGCCGAAGAGGTGGACCGGTATCTGCACCGCATTATGTCCGATATCCACGATGCCTGCATCAAGTACGGCACAGAGGAGGACGGTTATATAAATTATGTAAAGGGCGCCAATGTGGCCGGTTTCCTGAAGGTTGCCGGAGCTATGGTGGACCAGGGATTAGTATAATATGACACGAAAAATCAATTACGCAGCAGCCTTTGCGCTTGCACTTTGTTCTATGGCTTCCTGTACCGTCAAAAACGACAAGGTTGAGAACTTCCGCTACCTCATAGACGAGTTTGCGGACACCAAGGTTATCCGTTACACAGTCCCGGGATGGGACAAACTTTCCCTTCAGCAGAAGGAATATGCGTACCATCTGAGCGAGGCCGCCAAATGGGGCCGCGACATCGCCTGGGACCAGAACTGCAGCGGTAACATTGCGCTGCGCCACACCCTTGAAGACATATTCGAGAACTACAGGGGAGAGCGCAGCGGAGAGCAGTGGGATGCTTTTGTGGTATATGCCAAGAGGGTATTCTTCGCCAACGGTGTGCACCACCACTATGCCGAGGACAAATTCTTCCCAGAGTGCTCAAGGGAATACTTCCGTTCTCTGGGGGCACCGGAGGATGTTCTGGACTATGTTTATGATACCACCAAGTGGCAGCAGAGGCGCTCTACCGCAACGGACAAGGATATCGTGGCTCTCTCTGCCGTAAATTATTACGAGGGAGTTACCCGTGCCGAGGTGGAAGACTATTACAAGTCCATCGAAGTCAAGGGAGACCCTCATCCGGTATCCTACGGACTCAACACCAAGGTGGTGAAGAATGCCGAAGGCAAGGTGGTTGAACTGCCATGGAAACTTGGAGGCATCTATGATGCAGCCATATCCCATATCATAGAGCATCTCGAGGCCGCAGCTGAGGTGGCTGAAAGCGAAAGCCAGAAGAAGGCTCTCGGCCTGCTTGTGGAGTACTACAGGACAGGAGACCTGCGCAAATGGGATGAGTACAATATCGAATGGGTAAAGGATACCGAAGGCACCATAGACTATATCAACGGATTCATTGAGGACTACAACGATCCGCTCGGGCGCAAGGGCGCGTGGGAAGGTCACGTCAACATCAAGGATCTGGAGGCTTCAGAAAGGACTGTAGCCCTGTCTTCCAATGCCCAGTGGTTCGAGGACCATTCTCCGGTTGACCCGCGTTTCCGCAAACCTGAGGTGAAGGGCGTATCAGCCAAGGTGATTGACGCTGTCTGCCTTATGGGAGATGCCTATCCTTCAACCCCTATCGGAATCAATCTCCCCAATGCGGACTGGATCCGCAAGGAGTACGGCAGCAAGAGCGTGACAATTTCCAATATCACCCACGCCTATACCTATGCTGCTCAGGAATCTCCGCGCAATCTGCTCGACGAGTTTGCATACTCCGAGGAGGAGAAGGAACTGGAGAAGAAGTACGGTGCATATTCGAACGAAGTCCATACCGACCTGCACGAGTGCCTGGGCCACGGCTCCGGCCAGCTGCTTCCGGGTGTGAGCAGCACCGCTATGGGTGAGTACTCATCTACTCTTGAGGAAGCCCGCGCCGACCTTTTCGGACTTTACTATTGCGCCGACCCTAAGCTTGTTGAGCTCGGCATTATGCCTGACCTTGAGGCCTATAAAGCCCAGTACAGCTCCTACATCCGCAACGGCATCTTAGTGCAGTTCAACCGCGTGGAGCTCGGCCGTCCTAATACCGAGGCCCATATGCAGAACCGCAAGCTCATTGCCGAGTGGTGCTATGAGAAGGGTGCTGCCGACAATGTCATCGAGAAAAAGGTAAGGGACGGAAAGACCTATTTTGTAGTCAATGATTATGAGAAGCTCCGCGGTCTGTTCGGCGAACTGCTTGCCGAAATCCAGCGCATCAAGAGCGAAGGTGACTACGAGGCGGGCAAGGCTCTGGTAGAGACCTATGCGGTCAATATCGACCCTGTGCTCCACAAGGAGGTCCTGGAGCGCTACGCAGCCCTCGAACTGAAGCCTTACGGCGGTTTCATCAATCCTGAAATCGTTCCGGTAAAGCGCGGCGGCAAGGTGGTCGATTACCGAATCGAATACTGCGACGACTTCCTGCAGCAACAGCTAGACTACGGCAAGCGCTACCGCGCGCTATAGTACACATAGTCTCAATCAAAAGAGGGTGACCGTTCAGGCCACCCTCTTTGTTTGAGCTTAATGCTGACTAGATGAAGATATACTTCAGGATGAAGAGTACGGCGAGAACCCACATTGCCGGGGAAATCTTCTTGAACTTGCCTGAGCAGGCGTTGACCAGCACATAGGCAATCACACCGAGCAGGATGCCGTCGGAGATGGAGTAGGCAACCGGCATCATAAGCATAGTGATGAAGGCCGGGATGCTTTCTGTGAAGTCGGTCCAGTCGAGATTCTTCACCGGGGCCATCATCATCACACCCACCAGAATCAGCGCCGGAGCGGTAGCTGCACTCGGAATCGCAAGGAAAAGAGGTGAGAAGAACAGCGCGAGCACAAAGCAGAGTGCTACGGTAAATGCAGTAAGACCGGTGCGTCCGCCCTCGGCAACTCCTGCAGAGCTCTCTACATAGGTAGTGGTGGTGGAAGTTCCGAAGCAGGCACCTGCAACAGTTCCGATAGCATCTGCAAGGAATATCTTCTCAACATTAGGAATATTGCCCTTCTCATCAACATCTCCGGTCTTGTGGGAAACTCCAATCACGGTTCCCATAGTGTCGAACATATCGATAAAGAGGAATGTGAACACAACAGCAAGCATATCAAGCGAGAAAATCTGGCTCCACTCGAACTGGCAGAAAATCGGCTTGATGCTTGGAGGTGTGGAAAGAACTCCGTTGAAATGGGTAATTGCAACTCCGGTAGCAGGGTCCTTGATGAGAAGACCGATAAGGGTGGTAGCAAGTATTCCGAGCAGGATGCCTCCCTTCACCTTGAGTATCAGCAGGGCACTGGTAATAACAACACCAATCACAGCAAGCAGTGCGGTGCCTTCGGTAATCTTGCCGAGTGAAACGAGAGTAGCTCCGTTGTCAACGATAATGCCGGCATTCTGAAGACCGATAAAGGCAATGAAAAGACCTATTCCCGCTCCGATTGCCTGTTTGATGCTGTACGGGATGGCATTGATAAGCCAGGAACGCACCTTGGTCACGGTAAGGATAATGAAAATGATACCTTCGAGCAGCACTGCAGTAAGCGCGAACTGCCAGCTATAGCCCATCGTAAGGCAGACGGTGAACACGAAGAACGCGTTCAGACCCATACCCGGAGCAAGAGCGAAAGGCTTCTTTGCATAGAAAGCCATCACCAGAGTTGCAAGCAGGGAAGCGAGGGCGGTAGCGGTAAATACGGCACCGTTAGGCATTCCCGGAAGGGCTGCGAAAATGGAAGGGTTGACGGCAAGGATATATGCCATCGTCAGGAAAGTGGTGATGCCTGCTACTATTTCAGTACGCAGCTTGTGAACCTCCGGATTGAATCCGAAGGCCTTGGAAAGGAACTTGTTCATTGCGGATCAGCTTTTAGAAAATCCACTTTGCACCCAGACAAGGGTTGCACATGAAGCCGTAATGTCCGGCAAAGTTGAATGAAAGCTCTACCTCGCCACCGATGTGCAGGTTCTCGCAACCGAAGTGCTGGCCTACATTGTACCAGAGCTGTGGCTCGGTAAGGATGGAGAACTTGGTATCTTTGGCTTCGTAGTTGAGCGGGTCAGCGTTGATGACACAAGTCTGGTTGTTGCCCCAAATATCGATGAACCCGCTGAAACGAAGTCCCTTCACTCCCAGCAGGTCCTGCATTCCCCAAACACCTGAGAACTTTACAGGTACATTGGCGCTGCCGTAGCCGATATGCTGGTCGTAGAGAAGGGCGAGAGTATAGGTATTCTTGAAATCGTCAGAATGGAGGAAATAGCTTGCACCCACGCAGAAAATGCCTGCACCCCAGGTGGAACCATCGTACTCGACCATTGCGCTCAGAGCTCCCAGAGCACTGTCCTGCCAGAAATTGATGTTGCGCTCAATCTCGAAGTAGCTGCCGTTGATTGCACTTGCGCAGCCCTGGTCAGCACGCTGGTCTGCGGTTGCGTAGTAGTGGTCAACGAAGAAGAAAGTGTTGCCCCAGCTGTCTCCTTTGAACATTTCGAGCGTGGTTGTAGCGTAACCGCGTCCGAAGTCGTAGAAGGTCTGGATGTTGGTCTGGGCACCGGCCGTCTGGCTCAGCGCGAGAGCTGCCGCAGCAGCCGCGAAAAAGAATGACTTTTTCATAAAATTAGGAAATGATTTTGATGCCCGAAGCACGTAGGCTTCGGGCTGGTTATAAATAAGGGATTGCTATTTTTTACCGAATTCGTAATCCTTGCCGGGGAGCACGGCATTCATTATTACTCCCACAAGGGCTGCCACTGCAAGGCCGCTGAGGCTGGTGAACCCGATGTTGATGGCATCGCCCGCACCGTACTTGATGCCGATTGCGAGCACCAGAATGAGGGCTGCCACTATAAGGTTGCGGGACTTGGTGAAATCCACCTGATTCTCAACTATGTTGCGTACGCCAACAGCCGAAATCATACCGTAGAGGATAAGGCTCACACCTCCTATGGTGGAAGCCGGCATAGCTCCGATGATGGCGGAGAACTTCGGGCAGAATGAAAGCACTATTGCAAATACGGCTGCAATACGGATAACCTTAGGGTCATAGACCTTGGTAATGTTGAGCACTCCGGTGTTCTCTCCGTATGTAGTGTTGGCAGGAGCTCCGAAAAGGGAAGCGAGGGAGGTTGCGAGACCGTCTCCGAGCAGGGTGCGGTGCAGCCCCGGATCCTCAAGGTAGTTGATGCCTGTGGTTGAGCTGATTGCGCACATATCTCCTATATGCTCCATCATAGTTGCGAGGGAAATAGGAAGAATAGCGATGATAGCGGCAACGACAAGTCCCCAGTCAGGGTTCTTGAACACAGAAAAAGCGGTGTCCTCCATACGGAATGGAAGTCCGACCCAGGCTGCATCCCCAACAGAAGTCCAGTCCACCAGGCCGAAGCAGGCCGCTGCGATGTAGGAGCCGAGCACTCCCAGCAGGATAGGCACAATCTTGACCATTCCCTTGCCCCAGATATTGCATACCACGATAATCAGTATGGCAACCAGAGCAATCCACCAGTTGCTGCTGCAGTTCTGGATGGCGCTTCCTGAAAGGCAGAGTCCGATTGCGATGATAATCGGGCCTGTCACTACCGGCGGGAAGAACTTCATCACGCGGGCAGGACCGAAAATCTTGAAGAGCGCTGCCACGACAAAGTACATCAGACCAGCAAAGAACACACCTATGCAGGCATAAGGCAGGGCCTGCGTGAGTGTCATACCATTTGCCATACCCATCTGGGTAACGGTGGCATAACCGCCGAGGAAGGCGAAGGAACTACCGAGGAAGGCCGGAACCTTCATCTTTGTGCAAAGATGGAAGATAAGGGTACCAAGCCCGGCGAAAAGCAGGGTGGCTGACACTGACAGACCTGTGATGACTGGCACAAGGACTGTCGCTCCGAACATCGCAAACAGGTGCTGGACTCCCAGAAGGGTCATCTTGCCTGCACCGAGAGTGCGCGCGTCATAGACTGGCTGGTTCTGAAGGTTTGACATACTAACTTGTTTATTGAAAATGAGTTATTCCCACTCGATAGTTGCAGGTGGTTTGGAACAGATGTCATAGACAACCCTGTTGATTCCTTTGACCTTGCGTATGATTTCGTTGGATACTTCGGCAAGGAAATCATAAGGAAGACGGGCCCAGTCCGCTGTCATTCCGTCCACTGATGTCACGGCTCTCAGAGCTGCCGTGCGCTCGTAGGTGCGTTCATCACCCATCACTCCCACGCTTTGCACGGGAAGCAGGATGGTGCCCGCCTGCCATATCTTGTCATACAGGCCCCATTCGCGGAGCTTGCCTATGAAAATCGCATCCGCCTCCTGGGCTATAGCTACCTTTTCCGGTGTCACCTCACCGAGCACGCGTATGCTCAGCCCAGGTCCCGGGAAAGGATGGCGCCCGAGAATTTTCGGATCCAGCCCGAGTGCCGCGCCGACCTTCCGGACCTCGTCCTTGAAGAGCAGCCGGAGAGGCTCCACCACCTTCAGGTTCATTTCCTTGGGCAGGCCTCCCACGTTGTGGTGGCTCTTGATGGTGGCCGATGGCCCTCCTACGCAGGAGGATTCTATTACATCGGGATATATGGTTCCCTGTGCAAGCCAGCGCACATCGCTGAGCTTTCGCGCCTCGCTGTCGAATACGTCCACGAAGGCCTTGCCCACCCTTTTGCGCTTGCTCTCAGGATCGGTCACGCCCGCCAGGTCTGCAAAGAAACGCTCGTGAGCATCCACCGCAATGACATTCAGCCCCATACCCTCGTAAGAAGAGAGTACCTCGCCGTATTCGCCCTTGCGAAGCAGGCCGCTGTCCACGAAGATGCAGTGCAGGCGGCTGCCTATGGCCCTGTGCAGCAGCAGGGCAGCCACGCTGGAATCCACGCCGCCGGAAAGGCCGAGTATGACTTTGTCGTCCCCGAGCCGGGAGCGAAGCTGAGCGACTGTAGATTCGACGAAACTCTCTGCAGTCCAGTCGCCCCTGCAGCCGCAGATGCCGAGCACGAAGTTGCGCAGAAGCGCGGTTCCGCATTCGCTGTGATGCACTTCCGGGTGGAACTGTATGGCCCAGGTAGGCTCATCCACGAAGCGGTAAGCCGCATTATGAACCGAATCCGTGGAGCCTATAACCCTTGCGCCCGCAGGAAGGCGGGTAATGGTATCTCCGTGGCTCATCCAGACTACGGACTGCTCCGTGAGCCCGCAGGTCAGCGGATCATCTTCCCTGACGGAAAATATTGCTCTGCCGTATTCGCGGGTATCCGACTTCTCCACGCTGCCGCCTCCGCTTTGCGCAAGCCACTGCGCTCCGTAGCATATCCCGAGAATAGGAAGTTTGCCGCGTATTGCGCCGAGCTCGGGCTGGGGGGCGTCGGCATCCCTTACGGAAGCGGGACTGCCGGAAAGGATGACTCCGCGCACGGACTCATCGGGGGCAGGTATTCTGTTGAAAGGATGAATCTCGCTGTAAACACCTATTTCGCGCACTCGCCGTGCAATCAGCTGGGTGTATTGGGATCCGAAATCCAGTATCAGAATCTTCTCTGTCATCTGTAGTTTGGTGCTTCTTTCGTTATAGTGATGTCGTGAGGGTGGCTCTCCGCCATTCCGGAGGCCGTGATGCGTACGAAGCGGGCCTGCTTGAGAGCCTGGAGGTCACGGGCACCGCAGTAGCCCATTCCCGAGCGCAGGCCGCCCAGCATCTGATATATGATTGCGCCCACCGGTCCCTTGTAGGCAACGCGTCCCACAATGCCTTCAGGTACGAGTTTCTTTTCGTCTTTTGTATCTCCCTGGAAATATCTGTCCGAAGAACCGGCAAACATCGCGTCGATGGAGCCCATTCCGCGGTAAGCCTTGTATTTCTTGCCGCCGGCGCTTATGGTCACTCCCGGCGCCTCGTCGGTGCCCGCAAACATTGAGCCGCACATCACGCAGTCAGCGCCGGCGGCAAGGGCCTTGACCACATCGCCTGAGTACCGCAGTCCTCCGTCGCCTATTACCGGCACTCCCGCTTCGGCAGCCACGCGCGAGCATTCATAAATCGCCGAAAGTTGGGGAACTCCCACTCCCGCCACGATGCGGGTGGTACAGATTGAGCCCGGTCCTATTCCCACCTTAATCGCATCGGCTCCGCCTTCGATGAGGTAGCGCGCCGCATCAGCGGTTGCAATATTGCCTACCACCACATCCAGTCCCTGCCAGGTCTGCTTGATTTTGCGCAACAGGGTGCCGACATTGAGGGAATGCCCGTGTGCGCAGTCAAGCACTACGGCATCCACTCCCGCGGCCACCATGGCTTCCACCCTTTCGAGGGCATTGGAGGTAATGCCTATGCCGGCAGCTACCTTCAGGCCTTCGGCCTTGACATCGGCCACCTGGGCCGCCTGGGCTTCTATCGGCATATTCTTATGAATAACGCCGATACCTCCTTCTCTTGCGAGAGCTTTGGCCATCGGCGCTTCAGTCACTGTATCCATAGCTGCGGACACTAGCGGTATGTCGAGAGTTATGTTTCGGGAAAAATTGGTTTTCAGGTCCACTTCCTTCGGAAGAACTTCCGAAAACGCCGGGACCAGAAGGACATCATCGAAGGTCAAGCCTTCCTGAATGATTTTTTCTTCGGCAAACGACATAGTTGAAAAATTTGCAACGCAAAGGTACAACTTTTTTTCAAAATTAAAATTGTTAACTTTGTATCCGCAAGACCTAATACCATATAGCAATGAATGAAGATATAAAACAGGCAAACAGAATACAGACATCAATCCTGAATGCAGCTGAAAAGAAAGCTCTTGTCTGGCTCGCTGAAAGACAGCCCAAGTGGGTTTCTTCCGATTTTCTTACATATCTGGGAGTGTTTGGCGCTTTGATTACCGGATTGGGATACTGGTTGTCGGATTTCAATATAGCCTGGTTATGGCTGAGCTCTTTCGGTTTGCTGCTGAATTGGTACGGTGATTCCCTCGACGGCACACTTGCCAGAGTGCGCAATTGCCAGAGAAAAACTTATGGATATTATCTGGACCACACTGTGGACGGTATTTGTGAAGGACTCGTTTTACTCGGTCTGGGACTTTCCAACCTGGTGTATCTGCCTATTGCGCTGGTTGCGCACATATTTTACCTTCTGATGACAGTAAATGTGTCCATCAATGCACACCTCAAAGGCGAGTTCAAGCTGACCTATGCCAGACTCGGTCCTACCGAACTGCGTCTGATTGTAATTATCATCAACACCCTGCTGATTTGCGTTCCTGCCATTACCCGGTTCAGGATGCATACCAGCATAATGGGCCGCCCTATGGTATTTACCGCATTTGACCTTGCAGGTATGGCGATAATAGCAATATTTGCAATCATATATATGGTCACCATCGTAAAAGACGCTCGCGGTTACGCAAAAATTGACCCGCTAATCAAGAAATAATATGTCGCAGAAACTCACAGGACGCATATCCCAGATTGTAGGACCTGTAATCGATGTTCATTTTGAACTGGCAGAAGGGCACGAAAAGGCTCTTCCGCTTATACACGAAGCCCTTGAAGTGCCGCGCAGAAACGGTGGACGGCTCATAATCGAAGTCCAGCAGCACATAGGTGAAGATACGGTGCGCTGCGTAGCAATGGACTCTACAGACGGGCTGAGCAGGGGTATGGAAGCTATCGCAACCGGTGCTGCCATCTCAATGCCGTCAGGTGCCCAGATAAGGGGCCGAGTGATGAATGTCACGGGCGATGCAATCGACGGCCTGGGAGCGCTTTCTCGCGAAGGGGAACTCCCCATCCACCGGGAACCGCCCAAGTTCGAGGATCTCAAGACCTCGCAGGAGGTGCTCTTTACCGGCATCAAGGTCATAGACCTGCTGGAACCTTACCTCAAAGGAGGAAAAATCGGCCTTTTCGGAGGCGCTGGAGTAGGCAAAACCGTGCTTATCAAGGAGCTGATCAACAATATTGCCAAGAAACACAACGGCTTCTCCGTCTTTGCAGGAGTGGGAGAGCGTACCAGGGAGGGTAACGACCTGCTTCGCGAGATGATAGAATCCGGAGTCATCCGCTACGGCGAGGCATTTGCCGAAGGGATGGAGCGCGGCGAATGGGACCTCAGCAAGGTGGATGAAAAGGAACTTTGCAAGAGCCAGGTGGCAATGGTTTTCGGCCAGATGAACGAGCCGCCGGGAGCCCGCAGCAGCGTTGCCCTTTCAGGCCTAACCCTTGCGGAATCCTTCCGCGACAGCAAGAACCCCGGCGACCCTAAGGACATACTGTTTTTCATAGACAATATCTTCCGTTTCACCCAGGCGGGAAGCGAAGTGTCCGCCCTTCTTGGCCGTATGCCGTCGGCAGTGGGTTATCAGCCTACCCTTGCGACCGAGATGGGAGCTATGCAGGAACGCATCACCTCTACCAGGAACGGCTCCATCACCTCCGTGCAGGCGGTTTATGTGCCGGCCGACGACCTTACCGACCCGGCTCCGGCTACCACCTTCTCGCATCTTGACGCCACTACGGTGCTCAGCCGAAAGATTACCGAGCTCGGAATATATCCCGCCGTGGACCCTCTCGAGTCCACCTCCCGCATACTCGACCCGAACATAGTGGGCGAGGAACATTACAACACAGCCCAGAGGGTAAAGCAGATACTCCAGCGCAACAAGGAGCTTCAGGATATCATAGCGATTCTCGGTATGGACGAACTCTCGGACGAGGACAAGCTTACGGTAAACAGGGCACGCAAGGTGCAGAGATTCTTCTCCCAGCCTTTCAGCGTGGCCGAGCAGTTTACCGGAGTGCCCGGAGTTATGGTAGAAATAGGGGATACCATCAAGGGCTTCAATATGATTATGGACGGCGAACTCGACGACCTGCCAGAGCAGGCCTTCCTCAATGTCGGAACCATAGAGCAGGCCATTGAGAAGGGCCGCAGGATAATGGAAGAAGCCGCAAGGAAATGATAGAACTTGAGGTCATAACTCCCGAAGCCAGAATCCTTCTGGAAACGGTTGAGGCGGTGTTTCTGCCCGGTACCCTCGGAGAATTCGAGGTGCTGCCGCATCACGCCCCTATTGTCTCCTCCCTCGAAAGGGGAGCCGTCCGTTACCGTATGGACGGGAAGATGCATTCCATAGGGATTGCTTCCGGCTTTGTGAAATTTGACTCTGACCGTATGATGGTTTGTGTGGAATTGGGATGAAGAAGTTGATGCGCATAGTGCTCGGAGCTCTGGCTCTGCTGCTTCTGACGCCTGCGGGCGCCCGGGCGGAGGAGCTGGATGTGAACGCTTATATCTTCGGCCATATCTCCGATGCCTACGAGTGGCATATCACCACGGTAGGCGGGCACCATATCTCCATACCCCTTCCCATTATCGTAAGAAGCAAAACCACGGGCTGGCATGCTTTCAGCTCGTCGCACCTTGCGCACGGGGAGCCTTGGGACGGTTTCACCTACGATGAGAACGGCAAGGTGGCAGAGATTCAGCCGGACGGCACTCTGGTGCGGCCTCTGGATTTGAGCTTTACCAAGAACGCCCTGGGCCTGCTGATCAACGGCCTGATTCTCATCCTGCTGGTGCTGGGCACGGCGCGCTGGTACCGCAGGCACGACGGCCTGAAGGAGGCTCCGAGGGGCCTGCCCGGAGTTATGGAAATGATTATTATGATGATAGAAGACGATGTAATCAAGCCTTGCGTGGGAGAGGATTACCGCCGCTATTCCCCGTATCTTCTGACCGCATTCTTCTTCATACTCATCAACAACCTGATGGGAATATTCCCGTTCTTCCCGGGAGGTGCGAACACCACAGGCAACATTGCCGTCACCTTCTGTATGGCAATTTTCACCTTCCTTGCCGTCAACCTCTTCGGCAACAAACACTACTGGAAGGATATACTTTGGCCGGAGGTGCCGACCTGGCTCAAGGTCCCGCTTCCTCTGATGCCGTTGATTGAAATCATAGGTATGTTCACCAAGCCTTTCAGCCTTATGGTCAGGCTCTTTGCCAATATGCTGGCAGGCCACATAATGCTGCTCGGCGTCATCGCGGTGGTCTTCCTTACTGCGGAGCTGGGCGCTGCCCTCAACGGCGGGCTCGGAGTCCTGTCCGTAGTCTTCGGAGTGTTTATGGACGTGCTCGAACTGCTCGTTTCATTCATCCAGGCTTATGTCTTCACGATGCTCTCCAGCGTATTCATAGGAATGTCGCGGCAGCATCCGCAACACGAATAGTATAAACAATTAATATAGCAAGATTATGTTACTCACAATGATTCTTCAGGCAGCTGCAGGCGCAGCTCTCGGAAAAGCAGGTATTGCAATCGCAGCGGCAGTGGCAGCCTTTGCAGCCGCTTTCGGTATCTCAAAAATCGGTAAGTCCGCACTTGAGGCCGGCGCACGCCAGCCTGAATATGCGGGCAAGTACCAGCTTATCGCCATCATCATCGGTGCGCTCGTCGAGGGTGCCTGCCTTTTCGCAATCCTCGTCTGCCTGCTCGGTATTCTCGGATAAAAGGCTATGTCTCTCATTACTCCTGATTTCGGTCTCATCTTCTGGATGACGCTGATTTTCGCCATCGTGTTCTTCATTGTGGCGAAGTTCGGCTTCCCTGTGATTACGGGAATGGCCGGGAAGAGGGCCGACAAGATTGCAGAGGGACTGCGCAAAGCGGAAGAAGCCGAGAAACAGTTCGAAGAGCTTTCCACCAGATGTGAGCTTATGCTCAAGGAAACAAAGGAAAAGCAGGCTGCCATTCTCAAGGAGGCTTCCGCTCAGAGTGAACAGATAGTGGCAAAAGCAAAGCTGCAGGCTCAGGACGAGGCTGCAAAGCTGATAGAAAACGCCAGGGCTCAGATTCAGGCCGAGAGGGAAGGCGTTATGCGCGAGCTCCGCAGGGAGGTGGCAAGCATCTCCGTAAGTATTGCGGAGAAGGTTGTGCGCAAGGAGCTCTCCTCCGACCAGGCCCAGAAGGACTATCTGAACACTCTCGTGGATGAGGTAAGAAAGATTGAACGGCAAAGTTAGAATATGAATACCGGAGCCATTTCGAAAAGGTACGCAAAGGCGCTTCTGGAACTGGTACGCCAGACCGGAGGCGGCGAGCGCGTCTGTGCCCAGGCCACTGCGCTGCTGGAGAATCCGGACAGCGTCTGCGAGCCGCTGGAGGACGAACTCCAGAGGCTGGTGGTCCTGCTTCGCAAGAACGGAAGGCTCCCTTATGTGAAATACATACTCCGCAGCTTTGTTGAACAATATTACGCACAGAACGGGGTTGTCAGGGCAAGGCTGATTTCGGCAGTCCCTGCTCCGGAGCTGGAAACCAAGTTGCGCGAGGCTCTCGGCAAAGCAATTGCCGGCAGGATGATCTTCACTACAAAGGTTGACCCCGACCTTATAGGGGGATTTGTGCTGGAGGTGGATGACAGGGTCCTGGACGCAAGTGCCAGGAGCCATCTGGAGAATATCCGCCGAAGGCTTGATGAATTGAACAAACGCATAGTATAATGGCGCAGATAATCAGACCAAGTGAAATTTCGGAAATCCTTCTGGAGCAGCTCAAAAACATCGATGATTCCCTCCATTGGGAAGAAACGGGCTATGTGCTGCAGGTGAGCGACGGTGTCGCCCGTATCTATGGTCTTGCCTGCTGTGAAGCCGGCGAGCTGCTCAAGTTCGAGAACGGGGTGATGGCGGTGGCTATGAACCTTGAGGAGGATAATGTCGGAGCGGTGCTGCTCGGACCTACCGACCAGATAGTGGAAGGTATGCGGGTATCCCGAACGGGACGTATTGCTTCCATCCGGGTAGGAGAGCAGATGGTTGGCCGCGTGGTGGACCCTCTTGGCAACCCTCTCGACGGTCTCGGGCAAATCGAAGGTGAATTGTGTGAGATGCCTCTGGAACGCAAGGCTCCGGGAGTTATCTTCCGTCAGCCTGTAAACGAGCCGCTTCAGACCGGTCTGAAGAGCGTGGATGCGATGATTCCTATCGGAAGGGGACAGCGCGAGCTCATTATCGGCGACCGCCAGACCGGCAAGACCGCAGTTGCTCTCGATACCATCATCAACCAGAGGGACAACTATCTCAAGGGAGAGCCTGTCTATTGCATCTATGTTGCCGTTGGGCAGAAAGGTTCCACCGTTGCCAACATAGTCGAGACCCTTCGCAGCAAGGGCGCAATGGACTATACCATAGTGGTTTCTGCTACTGCCGCCGACCCTGCTGCGGTGCAGTATTATGCCCCTTTTGCCGGTGCCGCCATAGGCGAATATTTCCGCGATACGGGAAGGCACGCGCTGGTGGTTTACGACGACCTTTCGAAGCAGGCCGTGGCCTACCGCGAGGTTTCCCTTATTCTCCGCCGTCCTTCCGGCCGTGAGGCCTATCCGGGAGATGTGTTCTATCTTCACTCCCGCCTTCTGGAAAGGGCCGCGAAAATCATTTCCCAGCAGGAGGTCGCCGAGCAGATGAATGACCTGCCGGAGTCTCTGAAGGGCAAGGTGAAGGCAGGAGGCTCGCTTACCGCACTTCCTATCATCGAAACCCAGGCGGGCGACGTGTCTGCCTACATTCCGACCAATGTGATTTCCATCACCGACGGTCAGATATATCTGGAGTCCTCCCTCTTCAACCAGGGTTTCCGCCCTGCAATCAACGTGGGCATTTCCGTTTCCCGTGTGGGAGGTGCCGCCCAGGTGAAGTCCATGAAGAAGGTTGCCGGAACCCTCAAGATGGACCAGGCCCAGTACAACGAGCTCGAGTCCTTCTCCAAGTTCTCCTCCGATATGGACAAGGTGACGGAAATGGCGCTTGACAAGGGCCGCAAGAACAATCAGCTCCTGATTCAGAGCCAGTATTCCCCTATGCCTGTGGGCGAGCAGGTGGCAGTGCTGTACTGCGGCACCCACGCCCTGATGTCGTCCATAGCCATTGACAAGGTTGCCGAGTTCCAGAGCCGCTTCCTCGGGACTATGAGGGCTTCCCACTCCGATGTGCTGGATGCCCTTGCCGCCGGAGTGCTGGGCGATGAACAGGCAAAAGTAATAGAAGAAGTAGCCGAAATAGTTTGCAGTTCACTGAAGTGATATGGCTTCGCTGAAGGAAATAAAGGGGCGCATTTCGTCTGTACGCAGCACGCTGAAGATTACTTCGGCGATGAAGATGGTGGCCTCCACCAAGCTTCACAAGGCCCAGCAGGCCTCCGAGCGCTGTGCCATCTATGAGCAGGAACTCGCTTCCATCCTTCGTATCGCCAAACCGTCTTCGCTCTCCGCCCTGTGCAGGGAAGGGGCTGAGTCGCTTCCTGTTGCAATTATTGCATTCAGTTCCAACTCTTCGCTATGCGGTGCCTTCAATGCCAATGTCTTCAAGAAAGCATTGAAAATGGTTGACCTCTGTGGCGGAAAGGATGGGGTTGTGCTCTATGCCGTAGGAAAGAAGATGGCCGAGTCTTTTGCCGCGGCGGGCATAGCCAGTGAGGGGGATTGGAGCGAGATGGCCCATCATCCTGGCTATGCAAAGGCCTGCGAACTTGCAGAAAAGGTGATTAAGGGCTATGTTGACGGCCGCTTTTCCAAAGTGATAATGGTTTGGAACCATTTCGTTTCGACATCAAGCCAGAAGCCTCAAGTCGAGACCCTGCTGCCTTTCGATACTTCTTTGCTTGCAGACCTGAGCAGCGGCAACGGTGCAGAGACTTATGAGGACTATATTGTTGAGCCTGGAAGGGAAAGACTTTTCGAGCAATTGCTTCCTCAGGTGCTCCGCCTCAAGCTTTACTCCGTGCTTCTTGACAGCAATGCTGCCGAGCACGCGGCGCGCACCGTTGCTATGCAGATAGCGACCGACAACGGCAACGAAATGCTTTCCGAACTTACACTTGAGTATAACAAGGGACGCCAGGCCAAGATTACTGCTGAGATTCTGGATTTGGCAGGAGGTGCCCAGCAATAGTTTTTTTATGATAAAGAATCTTGTTTTTGATTTCGGCAAGGTCCTGGTGGACTACAATATAGAGAAGTTTTTCTATTCGCTTTTCGGGTGCGAGGAGGATTTGCTCCAGTTTGCTGCTATGACCGAGAGGGAGCATTTTGTGAACCGTCTTGACAAGGGAGAACAGAATACGGCAGAGCTTACTGCCGAACTTCAGGCCAAGTATCCTCAGTTTGCGTGGCATCTGCAGCAGTTCCACGACAGGCATATGGAAATCATTATAGGTGAGATTGATGGGATGAGGTCTCTTATCAACGAGTACAGGGCCAAGGGTTACGGGATTTATGGCCTTACCAACTGGAGCGAGGCGGTATATGAAGTCAGGGACAAATACGATATTCTTCAGATGATGGACGGTACCCTCATTTCTTCAGAAGAGAAGCTCATCAAACCCGACCCGGCGATTTTCCGCCGTTTCTGCGAGAAGTTCTCCCTGGACCCTGCCGAGTGCCTTTTCACCGATGACCGCCCCGAAAACATTGACGGCGCCCGCTCCGTCGGAATGACCGCCATACTCTTCCGGGGCCCCGCCCAGTTCGCCGCAGACCTGCGCTCCGCCCTCCTTTGAAGCCCTCCGCCGGCTGGTAGCAGCCCGCTTCTTCTCCCATATAACCGCCGGCAGGCAGCTGCCTGCCGTCTCTCCGAAGTTTCCCAATGTGTCACATCAGGAGCAAAATCGGCCTCTCACGCACTTTTCTCTCCTTACCTTACACATCAGGAAACCACTAACCTGCCCGCGGTGCAAAAAACAGGGCAAAAATTGCTTTTGGGGCAGAAAAACCGAGTCAAAAGCAAAAAATGAGGCAAAAATTGCACGATGAAGGTACTGAGGCGCGATTGGCCAGGTTCTCTCCCGGTTTGTACACCAGAGACCCTTCTCCTGTACGGAATGGGAGGATAGAGTTTATTCGTGAAGCATTATGTCGAGGATGACATCGTCGGTGAGGCGCATTCCGTCGGAACCGAGGGTGCCGACGTGGTCAATGGTCTTCTCGATGTCGCAGCCGACAATGCCTTCGCCATAGCTCAGTCCGCGTCCCTTGCGGGCAGCAACGAAAGCATCGACCGCCGCGCTGATGCCGGTGGCAATCTTAGTTGCGCAGCTGCTCTTAGCTCCGTCGCATATTACTCCCGAAACCGTGGCCAGAGTCGTCTCTACGGCCATTTTTATCTGCTTGGCATCGCCTCCGTCAAGATAGGTCAGCGCGCCGCTCACTCCAGCACTCGCAGCCATAGCGCCGCAATATGCCGAAAGGCGTCCTATTACTTCCTTGATATGAATCGTGATGAGGTGGGAAACGAAGAGCCCGCGGATGAGTCTCTCGTGAGGCAGATCGCGCATCCGGCAGAACTCGATAATCGGCAGGGAACAGGTCATACCCTGGTTTCCGCTGCCGCTGGTCGTCATAACCGGGAGAGGACAACCGTTCATTCGGGCATCGCTGCCAGCTGCAGCAAAGGAGGAGAGCATATTCTTGAGATCCGCTCCGTAGATTCCCTCATCTATTCCTTCGCGAATGGTCTTGCCTATGGAGATTCCATAGTCTCCGCGAAGACCTTCGCGCGCAATCTCCGTGTTGAGTTCTATGACCTTGTTGAAAAGGGGCTCGATTTTCTCCAGTGCTATGGTGTCGGCAGTGTGACAGATGTTATCGATAGTGAGGAAACTGCGGTCGGTGAGTTCCTCTTTCTTGACGCTATCCGAACAAGATGCATCGCTTTCCGAAAGCAGTGACACTCCGGCCCGGCTGTACCTGTTGACGTGAGTATGGAAATCGGTAATCTCAACCAGCACATCCTCCGCCTCGATGCGGATGTAAAGCTTTGGACAGTCTTTCTGGAAATGCACCTTGATAAGTCCCGATTCTGCATACTGATAGACTTCGTCCAGCCGGCTGTGGTCCACGTCCGCAATCACCATCAGCTTCTTGGCACTGCAACCCAGCAAGGCTCCCATCGCCACTGCCGTCTCAATACCCACCTTCCCTTCAGCATTCGGAATATGTACGCTCTTCACGTTCTTAATCATATTCCCGGACAGATACACATCCATCTGCGGCCACTTGTCCAGTAACGGTGCTTTGGTGCTGGTGGTGCTATTGTTGCTGTTGAGTGCATCACTAACCAGCGCAGCGGCATATGCCAGTGCAATCGGTTCGGTACAACCCTCTGCCGGAACAATCTCCTCGGCAAGAATCTGCAGAATCTCTTTTTCCATATTTGCAAAAATAAGAATACAATTCCTTAAATTTGCAGTATATAAGAAAAATATTATGCTTTTGACACTAAGACTTTGCCTCGCCGCCCTGCTTACGGCATCCGCCACTAGCCCTGCATCCGCCATTAGCCCTGCACTCACCTGCATCGCGGCATCCGCCTGCAACCACGGCACAGACGCCGGGCAGCTCAGACCCCTGCAGCTGCTTCATTTCTCCGACCTTCACGGCTCGGCGCTCCATCTTCAGAGAATAGTGGAATATATGGACAGCCACGATGTGGACGACGCCATCCACACGGGAGACGGAGTGATGTGCTATTACGATGATGAAAATGTTTTCGAAAGCGTGCCCGGAGGCAGACGCATCCTCAACACAATAGGCAACCACGACTGCTGGAAGGGCCATCTGCTATGGTCCCAGACCGACAAGCCTTACGATGCCACCAAGGAGGAAGCCTACTCGCGCTTCTTCGTGGGCCCGGACCCTCAGCATCCTACCATTAGCGGATGGGGAGTGTGCCAGCCTGCGGGGGTTAATGATGCGCAGTCGCCTGATTATCAAGCTTGTTATTATTATAAAGACTATCCTTGCAGCGCCACCCGCCTGATTGTGTTGGACTGCATCCATTACGACGATGCCCAGGCTGACTGGTTTACCGCCACTTTGGCCTCTGCCAGGGAAGCTGGCCTCGCTGTCATTACAGTTACCCATTATCCTGCGGAGTTCGGTATGGTACCTTTCGATCCGGCCCTCACTCCGGACGGCAGGGATTATCCGGCCTCATCCAACCCGGGAGCGGTGCAGATCGAGAGTATGCCCGACTGCGCCTTCGACCCGGTGGACAAGTTTATAGATGAGGGAGGTACCTTCGTATGCTGGCTCAGCGGCCATAACCACAATGACTATGTGGGCTATGTGAAGAATCACGGGCGCCAGCTGCAGATTCTGGTGGACAAGGCGGGAGAGCTGGACCGCTATATGCTGGACAGCGACCGCAGCGGCGAGAATGCCGACGCCTTCAATCTGGTTACATATGACCCTGTAAGCAAACAACTTACCGTGCAGCGCGTGGGATGCGCAGACGGCTACCACGGCAAGAGGGGCTTCACAAGCTCAGCAGTTTCGCGGTAAGCTCCACCAGCAGTTCCCCCGGGTTCTGATTGCCTCCATCGCCACCCTTGCCCAGATAATCGTAATCGCAGAGCAGGGTAACGGCTTCCATAGCCTGTCGCACGGAGTAGTTGCGGACGGCCTGGTCGTATTCTTTATAGAAATAAGGATTCACTCCTGCGAGGGCCCTGGCTTTGTCTTCAGGCGAAGGGTAGCCGCCGCGGGAGAGCAGTGCACCATAGCGCAGAATCCTGTTGAAGTGGGTATATAATGCGCTGACGGCCATAGGCATAGCAAATTTTGCGGCGTTGCCTATGTGGGAAGCGATTTTGAGCGCCTTGGCGGAATTGCGTGCCGAGAGTTCCTTGGTGAGTTCGAAAATACTGTACTGGCGGGAGACTCCTATGTTCTTCTCTACATCGGAAACACCGATGGAGGTGGTTCCTTCCGGCAGATTCTTGAGCATCTTGTCGGTCTCCACGACTATGGTGGAAAGACTTGTGCCTATGCTTTCCGCCATAAGAGCTGCAGCGGCAGGCTCGATGGTGAGGCCCCTGGACTTGTAATAATTGTCTATCCAGCGGGGAATCTCATAGTCCCTGAGGGCGTTGCTTTCGAGAACGGCTCCGCTTTTCTGAATGGATTTGTAGAGGGCTTTGCGTTTGTCTGCTGAGGCTCCGTGCATCAGAATTACCAGTACGGTTGTGTCCTGAGGGTTTTCGGTATAGACGCTGAGTTTCTCCAGAGTCTTCATCAGCTGGGCTTCCTTGACAACTACAAGCACGTGGTCGGACATCATAGGATACTGCCTGGCTGCACTTACAACCGAATCGGCAGTTACATCAGCGCCATAGCACACGGTCTGGTTGAAGTCCTGTGCCATCTCGTCAACGCAATTGTCGAGAATGGCCTGACAAACGAGGTCCGGGTAATAGGGCTCGTCTCCCATCAGCAGATATACCGGTTTGAAACTGCCGGCTTTGATGTCATCAATCATTTGGCGGCTCAGGGCCGCAGCGTCCGTACTTTGTTTTGCCATACGGCAAATATCGCAACAATTCCCGACTGTGTCAAATTTCGGGATGGATTTCTGGAAATTTACTCACAGTATCCCCCACGGTGCAATTTTTGCCTCATTTTTTGCTTTTGACTCGGTTTTTCCGCCCCAAAAGCAATTTTTGCCCTGTTTTTTGCACCGCGGGCAGGTTAGTGGTTTCCTGATGTGTGAGAAGAGGAGAGAAAAGTGCGTGAGAGGCCGATTTTGTTCCTGATGTGACACATTGGGATACTTCGGAGAGACGGCAGGCAGCTGCCCTCCGAGAACCTGTGCCACCCTCGGCACTTTTGGCAGAGGCTCCGCCTCCGCACCATCCTCTGCGGCTCCCGGCCTACCGATTCCGCTTCGCTACATCCCGGCCTCCGCCGTCGCGCTGAGGCGCGATGGGACCGCGTCAGCGGTCGTGGTGGAGCGTCAGCGAGGTTTTCGTAGAAAACCGAAGCAGCGGAGCCACCGGCCGCAACATCGTGAAGGCCGTGTGCCCCTGAAAGGGGCTGTCAGCAAAGCTGACTGGGGTTGAGAAGTTTTGCGACAGGCGCAAGCCTGTCGAGCGAAGCGAGACGGTTCTGGAGGGCACAGCCTGCCGGCGCGGGCTGGGAGAAGAAGCCAGCAGCCGCATGTCTTCCGATGGTTTTTGCAATATTTTTGTATATTTGTAAGTTGTGCGCCCCGCAAACGACAAAGCAGCCATGCCAAGCCAGGCAGCCAAGCCAAAGCAGCCAAGCAGCAGCCAAGCCAAGCAGCAGCCATGCCAAGCCAGGCAGCCAAGCCAAAGCAGCCAGGCCAAGCAGCAGCAACAGCAACTGCCAAGCCGCAGCAACGCGGAGGCAGCAGATAAACAAATAACAAACTATGTCAATCATCCAAATCAAAAACGTAAGCAAGACCTTCGGACCGAAGGTGGCTCTCGACAATGTGAGCCTCGAAATCCCCGAAGGGAAAATCTTCGGCTTGCTCGGACCGAACGGAGCGGGAAAAACCACCCTCATCCGCATCATCAACAGAATCACCATCCCGACCAGCGGGGAAGTCCTCTTTCAGGGAAAGAGAATCACCCAGCGCGATGTCGAAAAAATAGGCTATATGCCTGAGGAGCGCGGCCTGTATCGCAAAATGAAAGTCGGCGAACAGGCAATGTATCTCGCCCAACTCAAGGGGATGAGCTCATCCCAGGCGCAGCAGGCCCTCAAAGAATGGTTCGTCCGCTTCGGCATAGAAGGCTGGTGGGACAAAAAAGTCGAAGAACTCTCCAAAGGTATGGCCCAGAAACTCCAGTTCATCACAACTGTAGTCCATAAGCCGAAACTGATGATACTCGATGAACCTTTCTCCGGATTCGACCCGGTCAACGCTGAAATTATCCGCAACGAGATTCTCAGGCTCAAAGACGAAGGAGCCACCATCATCCTTTCCACCCACAATATGGAAAGCGTCGAGGAACTCTGCGACAACATAGCCCTCATCAACCAGTCCAAGCTCGTAATCACCGGAGGCGTAAGCGACATCCGCCGCGAATACGGCAACAACAATGTCGAACTCATCTATACGGATGACCAAGGTCGTCACGAACTTGTCCTCCCGAAAGAAACCGACGGCACCAGCACCCTCGAGAGCTATATCGCAAAAGGTGTCACCATCAACTCCTACAAAGAGCTGATGCCTAGAATGAACGACATTTTCATCAAACTCGTAACTGAAGGGAGGTAAACTATGAATCTGCATACAATAGGAATAATAATCAAGCGCGAATACTCCACCCGCGTAAAGAAAAAGAGCTTCCTCATCACCACCTTCGTGGTGCCTATTCTGATGGCCGCACTCTGCGTAGTGCCTATCCTGATGATGATGAACTCGAAGGAAGACACCAAGAGCGTAGCCGTAGTGGACCGTTCGGGCATCGTAATGCCATATCTGGAAAGCAACGACATCATACGCTATGTGGATATGTCCGATATGCCCCTGGACAGCATCAAAGCCCATCTTGAGGAATACAAACTAGATGCAGTGCTCGGCATCTCCCCAATCAATGCCGAAAAGAGCGTAAGCGCCGACTTCACCTCGCTCAAGCCTATAGGAATGACCACTACCGAGCTTATTTCCGGTCGCATTGAAGAAGCAGTAGAAGCTTATAGGATAAGCACTTACAACATTGACGGCCTGGAGAAGATAATGAAGGATGTCAAGGCTGACATACACATCAACAGCTACACCATAGACACCGAATCCGGAGAAGAAAAGGCCTCTGACGCCGGAGTCAACTCCATACTCTCAATGGTGCTCGGCATCATCATCTTCCTCTTCATCACAATGTTCGGAGGAATGGTAATGTCGGCAGTAATCGAAGAAAAGGCCAGCCGCGTGGTGGAGGTGCTCATCAGCTCCGTTCGCGCCACAGAGCTTATGTTCGGCAAAATCATAGGAATAGCCGCAGTAGCCCTCACCCAGTTCATCCTCTGGATACTCCTCACCGGAGTGCTCGTCGGTGCCGGTATGGGCATAATCGCCCCTAAACTTATGGGCGAAGCCGACCCTACCGAAATGCTTGGGCAGATGACTGGAGGAATGGAGTCGGTGGAAGGTATGAACGCCGCTTCCGATATGATGGAAACCCTCAGCCAAAACAGCGAGCTGGGCAGCGTCATCGCCACCATCCAGGGCATCAACATAGGAGCTATAGTGCTCTATTTCATAATATTCTTCATCCTCGGCTACCTGCTCTACGCTTCGCTCTTCGCGGCTATAGGCTCGGCAGTTGAGAACGAAGGGGACACCCAGCAGCTGCAGATGCCAGTGACCATTCCTCTGATGATAGGATACTTCATAGCCCTGTATGCTTTCAATGCTCCTGACAGTGCCCTCGCGGTATGGGGCTCGATGATTCCGTTCACTTCCCCTATCGTAATGCTCGCCCGCATTCCGTTCGGAGTGCCCGGCTGGCAGATTGCCCTCTCCATTGTGCTTCTGCTTCTGACCACAGGCGCAATGGCTTGGCTCAGTGCCAAAATCTATAAAGTCGGAATCCTTATGTTCGGCAAGAAATCCACTTTCAAGGACCTCTGGAAGTGGCTAAGAATGAAGTAGATATGAAAAGAACAGCAGCCCTCTTTGCGGCAACTCTCTCACTTGTTGCCTGCGCCCCGAGCTACAGCTGGAAGGCAATTCCTGCTGACAGCCACCGCACGGGAGTCACGGCAACCACGGCAGACAATGTGACCGAAGCACTCGGCACGGTGGAAGCCGGCAGCTACCACGCCCCCAACGGAACACTCTTCGAAGGCGGTTGTACTCCGGATGTGGCCCTTCTGCTCATTCAGGCGCAGCCTGAAATGCGTGAACTCAAGCAGGTGATAGGCTATGCTCCGAAGGCAATGTTGCGCACCAGCCCGGAATGCGAACTCTACGACTTTGCGGCAGACGCTGTACTCGACGCTGGAACCGCACTTTTCGGTGAGAAGATGGATGTAGCCATACTCAACAAGGGAGGAGTCAGGTGCGATGTGCCGCAAGGAGACATACTGCTGGACGATATCATTTCAATGTTCCCGTTCAACAACTGCCTTTGCCTCATAAGGGTGAAAGGCAGCAGGCTCAGGGAAATATTTACCCAAATGGCACAGACCGGCCCTCAGATCATAGGCGGAGCCAGAATAGCCATAGAAAACAGGCAGCTGGTGAGCGCAGAAGTCGGAGGGCAGCCTCTGGATGATGACAAAGTTTATAATCTCGTTTCCATAGACTTCCTTCTGGGCGGAGGCGACCACTATTATCTGGGGAAGGATGCCATAGAACTGGTGCAGTCCGAGCTGCTGCTGCGCGATGCAATACTTCCTGCAGTAAAGCGCTTCACCGAAGAATCAAAACCTTTTGAATACAAGACCGACGGGAGGGTCAAAGTCAGCAAATGAGAAAGATATTATGCATAACAGCCTGCGCGCTTGCACTCTGCAGCTGCGCCGTCCGTAAGGAACTTTCCGTTCTGCACTTAAATGACACCCATAGCCATCACGAAGCCCTGCGCACTGATCCTCCTGAAGGGGGCATCATAGAAAGGGCTGCAATTCTCGACAGCGTGCGCAACGCACGCGGCCCGCAGAATGTGCTGCTTGTGCACGCGGGAGACTTCAACCAGGGGTCATCCTACTACACCAAGCTGGGAGGGTATCTTGAAGTTAATGTTATCAATGCCATGAGCTATGATTGCATCACCCTCGGCAATCACGAGTTCGACAACGGTATCGAAGACCTTGCGCTTCGCCTGGAAAGGGTGAAATGCCCGGTGGTCTGCTCCAATGTGGATTTCGGCGGAACGCCTCTTGCCAGCCTTGTAAGTCCTTATGCCATAATCGAAAAGGCGGGGAAGAAGATAGGAATCATAGGTGCTGCGCCGGATCTGCGTTCCAATGTGGCAGCAAGCATATCACAGCGTATCCGCCAAATAGACACCGCGGAGGCAGTTGGGAAGTGGGCCGAGTATTTGCACAAAGTGGAGAAGTGCGACCTTATCATCTTCCTCTCCCATCTGGGCTATGAGGATGACCTTGCACTCGTCCCGAAGACACGCTGGCTTGACCTTGTAATCGGAGGTCATACCCACACTTTTGTGGAGGATCTGGTTTATCCCAAGGACGCTTCAGGCAAGAAAGTGCCTGTGGTAACCGACGGATGCTGGGGCCTTGAAGTCGGAGAGGTAACGGTAAGCTTCTAAAGGATATTCATCGACTGCTCGCGTATTTTCTCGAGCTCGTCTTTCATACGCACAACACAATTCTGGATCCCGGCGTGATTCGCCTTGGATCCGGTTGTGTTTATTTCCCTTCCCATCTCCTGGATGATGAAGCCGAGCTTCTTGCCCGGGTAAGGTTCGCCGTCAATGGTATCCATAAAATACTTGCAATGCTGGCGCAGGCGTACCCGCTCTTCGTTGATGTCCAGTTTTTCAAGATAGAAAATCATCTCCTGCTCCAGTCTCTCGCCGTCCAGTTTGAGGCTGAGCTCCTCCGCAGCCTTGAGTATTCTCTCACGGACTGCAGCAACGCGTTCCGGAATCAGGGTCTCCACCTCGTCGTAGATGGCTTCAATCTTGTGGACACGGCTCGTCACATCCCTGTAGAGCACCTCTCCCTCGTGGGCTCTGTACAAGTTCACAGCCTCAAGGCAGCGGTCAAAGGCTGCCTCCACTGAAGGCCAGTTCTCCTCGGTAATCACATCCTGCTTGCGGGCATCTATCACATCCGGCATCCTCAGGATATTTGCCAGCAGCTCGTTGGGATTGTCCAGCATCAGATTGCGGGCACCGATTTCGGCTCCCAGCTCACTGATTTGCCTGAAATACTCCTTTGCAAGAGCCATGTTCACAAGCTTGGCGTTCTCTGCCGCATTGGGCTCCCAGGTCAGGAACACATCTATCGTTCCCCTCTGAAGGGCGCCTGAGATTTTGGTCCTGATTCCCAGTTCCTTGTCCTTAGGAAGCAGGCTGCTCTTGAGGTTGATGTCTGCATTTTTGGAATTGAGGGTGCGGATTTCTACGGTAAGATTGCCGTTTTCGAGATTTGCGACGGCTTTGCCGTAGCCTGTCATTGATTTTACCATTGCAAGAGTATTAAAAACTGCCGCAAATATACTATATTTGTCCGATTTTATTAAACCAGCCTTATGGAAGAAGAAGTAAAGAAGCTCAATTTTCTCGAAGAGATTATTGAAAATGACCTGAAAACCGGAAAAGTAAGCTCCATTCTTACCCGCTTCCCTCCGGAACCGAACGGATATCTCCATCTTGGACACGCCAAGAGCCTTTGCATAAATTTCGGACTTGCCCAGAAGTACGGTGGCAAGACCAACCTGCGCTACGACGACACCAATCCTACCAAGGAGGACACCGAATATGTTGATGCCATCAAGGAAGACATCAAGTGGCTCGGCTTCCAGTGGGAGAAGGAGTGCTACGCATCGGACTACTTCGACCAGCTCTACGAGTGGGCCGAGGAGCTTATCAAGCGCGGTCTCGCCTATGTGGATGACGAAACCCAGGAGGAAATCTCCGCACACCGCGGCACCGTGGACAAGCCGGGCATCGAGAGTCCTTACCGCAACCGCAGCGTCGAGGAGAACCTCCGTCTCTTCCGTGAGATGAAGGAGGGCAAATATGCCGACGGCGAGAAGGTGCTCCGCGCCAAAATCGATATGGCACATCCGAATATGATGTTCCGCGACCCGCTTCTCTACCGCATCAAGCACGCACACCACCACCGCACGGGTGACAAATGGTGCATATATCCTATGTACGACTACACCCACGGCCAGTGCGACTCCATAGAGCATATCACCCACTCCATCTGTACCCTCGAGTTCGATGTGCACCGTCCGCTCTACGACTGGTTTATCGAGACTCTCGGCATTTATCCGTCCCACCAGTATGAGTTCGCAAGACTCAACCTCACCTATACCCTGATGTCCAAGCGCAAGCTCCTAGAACTCGTGCAGATGGGCCTCGTATCGGGCTGGGACGATCCCCGTATGCCTACGCTCTGCGGAGTAAGGCGCCGCGGCTATACCGCCGAGTCCCTCAAGATGTTCTGCGACAAAATCGGAGTCACCAAGCGTGACCAGCTCATTGACCTGCAGCTCCTCGAATGGTGCGTGCGCCAGGACCTCAATGCCCGTTCCAACCGCTATATGGTAGTGGACGACCCAATCAAGGTGACTCTCACCAACTGGCCTGAAGGTCAGGTAGAATGGTACGACTGCCCGCTCAACCCTGCAGACCCTGAGGGTGCGAGCCGCAAGGTGCCTTTCACAGGCGAACTGCTCATCGACAGGGCGGACTTTATGGAGGATGCTCCTAAGAAGTTCTTCCGCCTCAAACCGGACGGGGAAGTGCGTCTCAAATACACCTACATCATCAAATGCAATGAGGTCATCAAGGACGAAAATGGCCGTGTGGTAGAGCTCAAGTGCACCTACGACCCTTCAACCAGGCCGGGCAGCGGCGAGTGGCGCTCCGTCAAGGGCACCATCCACTGGGTATCCACAGCCTATATGAAGGAAGTCGAGCTGCGCAAATACGACCGCCTCTTCACCCTCGCGGATATGAGCCAGGTGCCTGAGGATAAGGACTACAAGGACTTCCTGAATCCTGAGAGCCTTGTGGTAGTGAAGGGCTACGCCGAGCCGGCACTGCTCGAAGACGCCTCAGGCCTTGCAGTGCAGTTCGAGCGCGTGGGCTACTATGTAAAGGATGCCGACAGCACCCCTGAGCATCCGGTCTTCAACAGAACCGTGACGCTCAAGGATTCCTATAAGCCTGAGAATTAATATTCTATAGGGCAGCAGAAAGGGGCTACCGGGTTGGCCTCGATATTGTGGAGATTGCCCGGCACGAAATCTCCCCAGCAGTAACGGACCTCACGAGGGTCCGTTATTGTTCTCACATCCACCAGGATGTTGCCGTTCCAGTCGTAGATGATATCGCTGATTTTGTGTACGCTGCCTGCCGCATCCACCACTTCCAGGCCCTCTATCATATGGCACCTGTCAAAGCCGTTGCGGGCTCCGCTCATACTCACTTTCACCAGTCCGTCCGCCTGCATCCTGGCACCCTGCGCCTGAGGGTAGTCTATGCGTATCCCCGGGAAGCCGTAGTCTCGGTTCAGGGCGAGGGCGGCAAGCCTGCAGCCGACCGGCTCCTTCATTGAAGGATGTATGTTGTCATACTCCCAAGGCTTCACCAGATCGTCCGTAATCACTATGGCCGAGTTCGGAATCACCTTGGTGCTTTCGAGCTGGGCTGCGCGCAGCAGGCAGGCCTGGCCGCCCTGGCCCGGCTCGTTGGCATAGTCGTAAGGAGTAATCTCAACCTGATAGAAAGGCATAGCATTGTCCTCGTCTCCCCAGTCGCTTCTCCAAAGGGCCACCATATCGCTCATCCTCTGAACGAAAGTATCGTGCAGCCCCACATTGGAGCATCCCTGATACCAGATGAAGCCCTTGGCGGTATAGCCCTGAATCGGGTGCTGCATCCCGTGGTACATCATATAAGGCTTGCCCCACTGGCGTGCGGCAACCGTTTCGGGAGACAAATCCTCGTCCCCGTATGCCTCCAGCACAGTCTTCGGAAGCCAGCTCTCGACCCGGGCCCCTCCGCGTGCGAAGGAAATGATGCCTACCGGCACATCCAGCACTTCCTGCAGCCTGCGGGCAAAAAAGAAGGCGGTAGCGCTCATCCATCGGGTGTTCTCCGGAAGCGGGTCCTTCCAGCCGGTGCCGTTTGCAACATCATCCAGAATCTCCTCTGACTCAGTTACTTTGACCGTAAACATACGCATCTTGCCCACCAGCTTCACGGACAGTGCAATGGCGTCTGCGGCCCCTTCAACGGTGCTGGAAGAGTAGCCGTGCATAGGCATTTCCATATTAGACTGGCCGCTTGCGAGCCATACCTCACCGACCAGCACATCGCGCAGCAGCATACGCTCCCCGTCACCCTTCACCTCAATGGTCCAGGGAGTATAGGAAGCCTCCGGGGTCTGGAGCCGTGCGCGCCAGGTACCGCTGCTGTCTGCCGTTACCTTGACGGTCTTGTTGTCCCAGGAAGCCTTGACGCTGATTTTGGCTCCCGGGCTGCAGTGTCCCCATACGAGGGCGGAAGTCTGCTGCTGGAGCACCATACCGTCACTGCAAGGTTCCTTAACGCTTAAGCGTGCGGCCGCCGAAATGCAGATAAGGGCGGCTGCAAGAGAGAAGAGCAATCTTTTCATTATATGCGGGTCTTAAATTCCGAGTATTTTGGAGCGGCTCAGCAGGCAATCTCCCACACCGGCGGCTTTCAGACCGAGTTCGGAGAATTTGAAGCGGGTATCCGAGCTGACCTTGGAAAGGGAATACCTGTTGACGGCAGTCTTGATAGGGAGCATAAGATAATCCTTGCCCACAATCAGGCGTCCGCCGATTACCACCAGCCCCGGATTGAAGATATTGATAACACCTGCAAGACCCTGTCCGAGAGTGGAACCCACTGTCTCAATGCACTCGATGGCAAGCACATCCTCATTCTTTACTGCATCCAGAATGTCGTTGAGGTGGATTTCTCCCTTCTGGGCAAATATTTTGGCCAGCGATGACTTGCGCCCCGAAGAAATCTTCTCCAATATCATCCGGTGCAGAGCGCTTCCGGATGCGCCGGTTTCCAGGCAGCCAACCTTGCCGCAACGGCAGATAAGGTTGTTGTCGAGAACGGGGAAGTGGCCTATCTCTCCGGAAAAACCGGACTTGCCGTAGTACAGTTCGCCGCCAAGTATCATTCCCATGCCCAAGCCCCAGCTGAGGTTGATGAATATCATATTTTTGTCGGCATCCTTGCCCAGATGCATATATTCTCCGTAGGTCATCGCCCTGGAGTCGTTTTCGATGTTCACAGGCACTTCCAGCTGCTGCTCGAAGAGAATGCGCATAGGAATATCGTCGCTTACGAAATAGGTCAGCGAATAGCCCTTTTCCGGATTAACCCTTCCGGAGAGGCTTACGCCTACTCCCAGAACCTTGTCCCAGTGTATGCCTGTTTTGGCAACTTCGTCCTTGACGCACTGGCAGATTTTCTTGAAAGAATCGGCATTTGCTTCCAGAACGAAAGGAATCTCCGGGATGAAAGCCAGCAGATTGCCCTTGAAGTCGCAGACGGCAAGATGGAAATGCTGCCTGGAAATGTCAACGCCTACAAAATAACCGGCATCAGGATTGAGCCCATAAATGCTGGGACGTCGTCCGCCCTTGGTGCCGACCTTGCCCTCATCCTGCAGAAGTCCGCGTTCTATCATATCCAGAACGGTCTTCGTTATGGTAGGAACACTGACATTGAGGCTCTTGCTGAAATCCGCGATGCTGTAGGTATCGTTTTCTATGCAAAGCCTCAGAATGTCTTTTTCTATAGGCTTCAACTTCGTCATATTTTTTATTCTTTTGATATAGTATTAACTCACAAATTTATTAAAAACATTTCGTATATTTGAGGGTATTTTAGAAATTTTTTCAAAAAATTTAAAAATGGCGTCCGCGAAAGCGAAAAAAAGTAAAAAAGAACTGAAGCTGGGAATAAGTCCGAAACTCTCCCTGAGTCTCGGTGCTATTGCGACAGTTCTTCTTCTGTCAAGCGTAATTTCGGTAATGGAGTATTCCAAAATGAGCCGCTATGTCTCGGATGGAATCTCCAAAGATATCAACAGCATCAATGTGGCAAGGCAGCTCTCCGATGTTGCCAACGAGTACAATCTTGACCTTCTTGCCCTGATTGGTGACGGCAGCGGGCAGCAGATGCCTCTGTTCGATGCCGAGTCCTTTATGGACAAATGCGACAGGCTCCGAACCGCACTGAAGGAGAGCAATGCTTCCACCCTGGCGCTCGCAGACTCCGTAGAGTATTCCTATGCAGCCTATATGCTTACCTCCCTTGAACTTCCGGAGGTCTATTCTTCCGATTTCATCGACACCAGGGAGTGGTACTTCAACCGTCTGCAGCCGCGCTACCAGAGGCTGAGGCGCTCCATAGACCTGCTTTCACAGGCCATATACGAGAATCTCCGGGGCAAGTCGGAGGACTTCGACAGCGGCTACTACCGCAGCATTATGCCCGGAATCGTGACTGCCGGAGTGGGGCTGGTACTTGTGCTGATGCTGCTTTTCTTCCTGCAGTTCTACTATGTCAAGCCGCTCTACAGGATAGCGGCAGCCCTCAAGCGCCATTCCACCCAGAACCGCAAATACAATGTGGACTTCGAGGGCGACGACCAGATAAAGCAGATAAATGACGGCATACGCGAGCTTGCCGAAGAAAACGACCAGCTGCGCCGCCGCATCACAGCCCTGAAATCGGGAAGCAAGACTGAATGATATGGACAGGGCGGCCTTCTTCGAAAACGGTTTCCTGGGGAAGTTCGGCTACGAACCCACCCCGTGCCAGGCAAGACTGTTCCACACTATGGGAGAGTTCCTTGCCGGAGATGATGCCGATATCCTGGTAGTGAACGGCTATGCCGGCACCGGAAAAACCTCGGCTCTTGCCGCTGTCATCAATTCCCTGAAGGACTACGGAATCAATTCCGTGCTGCTCGCCCCTACCGGACGCGCCGCCAAGGTGCTCAGCGGCTTTGCGGGCGCCCCCGCCCAGACGATACACAAATGCATATACCGCCAGAAAGGGGTCTCGAGCGAAGGTGTAGGCAACTTCACCCTCAATCCGAACAAAGCCCGAAGCACCCTCTTCGTTGTGGATGAGGCCTCGCTCATAGGCATTGATACTCCCCTCGAAAATGTCTCCTCCATCTTCGGCTCGGGCAATCTGCTGGACGACCTGATAAGCTTCGTGCGCTCGGGAGTGGACTGCCGTCTGGTGCTCGTGGGGGACAGCGCCCAGCTCCCTCCAGTGGGAATGGACGAAAGTCCCGCACTTGCAAAGGATTTCATTTCCGTTTATGGGGGAGTGATGTTCGAGGAGCTTTCCACCGTAGTGCGCCAGGCCGAGAGCTCCGGGATTCTGCGCAATGCCACCATCCTTCGTCGCGACCTTCTGGCCGGCAGCATAAAGCTGGACCTTCGCGGCTGCTCCGATGTGGAAAGGGTGAGCGGAGACCGCCTCATCGACACGCTTTCCTCCGCCTACGAGACTTACGGGGAGGATGAGACCATAGTCCTCTGCCGCTCCAACAAGATGGCAATACGCTACAACCTCGGCATACGCTCCACGGTCCAGTTCAAGGAGGAAAGGCTGCTGCGCGGAGACAAACTGATGATAGTCAAGAACTGCTACCAATTCCTGGAGCAGGATTCACAGATGGGCTATATTGCCAACGGAGATATTGCCGAGCTGCGCAGGATAGGCGGCTACGAGCAGCGCTACGGCCTGCATTTCGCCGATGCGGTTCTCAGCTTTCCGGACTACGATGACGAGCAGGTGCACGCCAAGGTCTGTCTCGACACCCTGGAGTCCGAGTCCGCCAGCCTCAGCGCAGAGCTGCAGAACGCTCTCTACAGAGGGGTGGATGCGGATTATGCCGATATCAGCTCCAAGCGCAAGCGCTACAATGCCGTGCGCGAAGACCCGTACTACAACGCCCTGCAGCTCAAATACGCCCAGGCCGTCACCTGCCACAAATCGCAGGGCGGGCAATGGAAATGCGTTTTCATCGACTGTCCGTTCTGGATGCCGGACCAGAGCCCCGATGACCTCAAATGGCTTTATACCGCACTGACGAGGGCGGTGGAAAAAGTTTACCTCGTCAATTTCCCTGACAGATTCTTCGTATGAAAAAGACAATACTGATACTTGCCTGCCTGCTTGCCGCCCTTATGGCCGGAGCTCAGGAATTCAACAACACCCTTTCGCCTGACGGCAAATGGGAAGCTTTCACCGACGCTCACCACGACCTCTATGTGCGCGAGCTCGCTTCAGGTGCCACCCTGCGACTCACTGACGACGGGTCAGAGCTCATACTCAACGGCTATGCCTCCTGGGTCTATTATGAGGAAATCTTCGGACGTCAGTCCAACTACAGGGCCTTCTGGTGGAGTCCGGACTCCCGCAAGCTGGCCTTCTACCGCTTCGACAACAGCCAGGTGGCTATGTTTCCGATTTACAGCGCCTGCGGCAAATACGGCAGCCTCTCGCAGACCCGTTATCCGAAGGCCGGAGACACCAACCCGGGCTGCCGCATCGGCATCATCTCCCTTGACGAGCCTCAGACGACGGTATGGGCAGATTTTGATTACTCCCAGGACCAGTATTTCGGCACCCCGTTCTGGGGTGACGATTCGCAGCGGCTCTTTGTGCAGAGGATGCCGCGTGTCCAGCAGCAGCTCGAGCTCTTTGCCGTGAGTGCGCAGGACGGTTCGCTTTCAAGCATATATACCGAAGAGTACCATACCTGGACCAAGTGGATGGAAGATATGCTTTTCGGCCCTGAGGGTCTTGTGATGGTGCGCGATTTCGAGACAGGCTGGCAACAGCTCTATTTCCTCTCCTACGACGGCAGCATCTTCAAGCGCCTTACCGACGGCCCTAACTGGAGGGTGAAGCTGCTCGGAATGGACAGCGCCAGGGGCGATATATATTTCACCGCCTACAGGGACAGCGATGTGAGGTGCACCCTCTACCGCCTGGACCGCAGCGGAGCCGTGCAGCCTCTTACCAATCCGAACTTCTCCGTTTCCAATGTGGAGTTCTCCGACGACTGGTCCAAATTCAAGGCAGACCTCTCCACCTGCAACACCCCACCTGTCAGATACAGCTTCAAGACAGGAAAAGCCAGGGGCCATATAGAAAAGAAGGCAGCCCCTCAGGAGGAGGAGCGCCCGCAATGGGAAATCATACGCCTCACCCTTGGGGACGGCACCTCCCTGCCTGCAAAAATCGCCTTCCCGAAGGACTTCGACCCGGAAAAGCAGTATCCTCTGGTGATGGAAATATATGGAGGCCCGGACACGCCTTATGTCTATGATTCCTGGCGCAGGGGCCCTTCGCAGCGCGATTTCTGGTATTACAACAACGGCATAATCAAAGTCGTAGCCGACAGCAGGGCGGCAGGGCACAACGGCCGCGCCGACATAGACCTCATCTACAGGGACCTCGTTAGCGTGCCGGTCGAGGATTTCTGCGCCTGGGGCCGCTATTTCCAGAGCCTGCCTTATGTGGATGCCGAAAGGATAGGAGTCGAGGGCTTCTCCTTCGGAGGCACTATGACCGCAATGCTGGTCTTCACCCATCCGGAAATCTTCCGTTGCGGCATCGCCGGCGGGGGAGTCTATGACTGGGAACTCTATGACACCCACTACACCGAGCGCTTTATGGACACTCCGCAGCGCAACCCTGAGGGTTACGCCACAGCCCGTGTGCTCAACTATGTGGAGTGCTATGACGATACCCGCAGCTGCCTCAAGCTTACCCACGGCACCGGGGACGACAATGTGCATTTCCAGAACACCCTTCAGCTCATCGACGCCCTGCAGCAGGCGGGCAAGCAGTTCGAGCTGATGATTTACCCTGACGGTATGCACGGCTACCGCGGAGCTCAGGGACAGCACGATATGGCCGCCGATGCGGCTTTCTGGACAAAGCATTTGAAACTGAACAACTAACACGCAAAACGATATCATTATGACTGACTACAGGACTACAGCACAAAGCTGGCTCAGCGAGGAATTCGACGAGCAGACAAGAAACGAAGTAAAAGCCCTTATGGAAGGCCCTCAGGCCGAGCTCGAGGATGCATTCTACCGCAATCTCGAATTCGGAACCGGCGGACTTCGCGGTATTATGGGAGTCGGCACCAACAGAATGAACAAGTACACTGTCGGAATGGCCACCCAGGGACTTGCCAACTACATTCTCCAGAATGTGAAGGGGGAAGACCTCAAGGTCTGCATCTCCTATGACAGCCGCAACCACAGCCGCGAGTTCGCACAGATTACCGCAGATGTGCTCAGCGCAAACGGACTTCACGTTTACCTCTTCGACGGCATACGCCCTACTCCTGAACTCAGTTACAGCATACGCCTCAAGGGCGCTACCGCCGGAGTTATGGTGACAGCCTCCCACAACCCTAAGGAATACAACGGCTACAAGGTGTTCTGGAGTGACGGAGGACAGATTACTTCGCCTGTGGATACCGCCATCGTTGCCGAGGTTGCCAAGATTACCTCCCCTTCAATGGTCAAGTTCCACGACCCTGAAAGCCGCGGATGCATAGAGATGATGGGCGCTGCCGAGGACGAGTGCTACCTTCGCGACATACTTTCTCTAACCCTCAGCCCTGAGCTGGACGCAAAGCACAGCGACATCAAGATTGTCTATACCCCTCTGCACGGCTGCGGCGTCAAGCTCGTGCCTGAAACCCTGTCCCGTATGGGCTTCAAGAACATCATCCACGTCCCTGAGCAGGATATCAATGACGGAGACTTCCCGACAGTGGTTTCTCCTAACCCTGAGGAGGCTTCAGCCCTTAAGATGGCTATCGCCAAAGCGGAAGAGACCGGTGCAGACCTTGTAATCGCAACCGACCCGGATGCCGACCGTATGGGCATAGCAGTGCGCGACAATGAGGGCCGTATGGTGCTCTTCAACGGCAACCAGACCGCATCCCTTATGACTTACTACATCCTGTGCCGCCGCAAGGAACTCGGAACCCTTGGCGAGGGCAAATATGTCGTAAAGACCATAGTGACCACCGAGCTCATCCGCGAAATCTGCGAGAGCTTCGGCATTCCTGTTTACAATGTGCTCACCGGCTTCAAATACATAGCAGAGGTTGTCAAGCGCAACGAAGCCACAGGTGAATTCATCTGCGGCGGAGAAGAGAGCTACGGCTTCAATGTAGGCCAGTTCGTTCGTGACAAGGACGCCCAGATTGCTGCCGCAATGGTTGCGGAGGCTTCCGCCTGGGCAGCTGAGCAGGGCCTCACCCTTTATCAGCTTATGCAGCGCATCTACAAGGAGTACGGCTACCGTAAGGAAGGCCTCGTAAGCCTTGTGCGCAAGGGCAAGAGCGGAGCAGAGGAAATCCAGAAGATTATGGCAGATTTCCGTGCCACCCCTCCGGCCGAGCTTTGCGGCAGCCCTGTCGTAAAGGTGGTTGACTACCTTGAGCCGGAGAAGACCGGTCAGCCTAAGTCCAATGTGCTGCAGTTCTTCACCGAAGCCGGAGATGTGGTTTCCGTACGTCCTTCCGGCACCGAGCCGAAGATCAAGTTCTACTTCGGAGCCAAGGGTGCAGACGCTGATGCAAAGATTGAACAACTCAAAGCTCAATTGATCAAGTAATATGAAATTACGTTCACTCATTATCGGCCTTGGCGCCGCGCTTCTCCTCACCGGATGTGCGGAGAAGAAGGGCTATGACAACATGGCTCTGCTCTACGGAGGCAATGTTCAGCGAAATCCTTCCGATTGGACAAAGGAGAGACTTGCCAGCCACGTTACCTACACCGATCCAGAGGGAAATGAGACCTGGCTTTTCGATGCTTTTCTGGCACTCGAAATCTGGGACAAGGGAACAGACGGCAACCGGGTGCGCTCCCTTGGCACAGGCTACGGCAACAAGTCGGGTGACAGGGTTTCCTGGCAGCATTTTCTCGACTGGTGGTTCACCCCAGGCAACGGCTTCGATGCTCTGGACCAGGCTGTTGAGGATGCCAAAAAGAGAATAGGCCGTCCCGCTACCAAACGCAAGGTGGTGATTTCAGTGCCGGACCCTATCATCTACGAGGATTACAAGGATACCCTCTCATCTACAGTCTATTGGGGAGAGTTGGACGGAAAGCAGCTGGATTTCAGCAAGGGTGAGGACCGTCTCGCCGCAGTGCACTGGTTTATCGACCAGGCCATCAGGCGCTGGAAGGCTGCAGGCTACAGGAACATCGTGCTCGAAGGCTTCTACTGCTTCACCGAGGATATTGTCACTCCCGGCAACGGCTGGTCTTACGAACTCAAGAAGAGCGACCAGCTGTACCCGGCCATCTCGGACTATGTGCACAGCCTCGGCTACACTATGTCCTGGATACCGTACAACCACGCGGGAGGCTACAACAAATGGCAGGACTTTCATCTGGACTATGTGATGATGCAGCCGAACTACCTGTGGCATCCGGAGTATTCGATGGATACATACAAGGAGAGCGTGCGCAAGAACGGCCTTTCTATGGAGCTCGAACTTGACGGCAGCGTGATGAACGGAAGGACAGGTGCCGACAGCGCACGCGAGCGTTTCTACCGCTATATGGAAATCTGCCGCGAGCTCGACCTCTACGGCAAGCGCGAGCTCTCATACTATCTCGGAGGCAACAGCCTCAATGATCTGAAGAACTCCTCCGACCCTGTAGACCAGCAGCTCTATCACGACTTCTGCCGCTTCGTCGCAGGACATAAGGTCAAAAGATAGCTTATGCGTGTAGCCGTAGTCGTACTCAATTGGAACACGGTCGGATATCTGCGCGACTTCGTGCCCGGGATTCTCGAGTCCCTGGGCAGCGAAGACGCGCTGGCAGTGGCTGACAGCGGCTCTACCGACGGTTCTCTCGAATACCTTGAGCGCAACTGGCCTCAGGTGCTGCGGGTCCCGCTCGAGGGCAACTACGGCTTCGCACAAGGCTACAACCTCGCTCTCGGGCGGCTCTCCTCCCTGAAGGCGGAGTATTATCTGCTGCTCAACTCGGATGTTCAGGTGCAGCCGGGCTGGATAGAGCCTCTTGTCGGCTTTATGGAGCAGCACCCGGGCTGCGCGATATGCGGTCCCAAGCTCCACGCCCTGGACAAGGGCCCGGACGGGTGGGTGCGCACAGGCCGCTTCGAGTACGCAGGTGCTGCGGGAGGCTGCCTGGATGCGCTGGGCTACCCTTATTGCCGCGGCCGCATTCTCAAAAAGGTAGAGCAGGACAAAGGGCAATATGACAGCCTTCCTTCAGGCGTAGCCTGGGTGACCGGAGCCGCTCTGATGATAAGGCGCAGCGCCTGGGAGAGCCTCGGCGGCTTTGACGGCGAGTTCTTTGCCCATATGGAGGAGATAGATCTCTGCTGGCGCGCACAGCTGCGCGGCTGGACGGTGGATGTGGTCCCTGAAAGCCTTGTATGGCACATAGGTGGAGGCACTCTGCCGCAGGAGTCTCCTTTCAAGCTGAAACTCAATTTCCGCAATTCGCTCTGGATGCTCAGACGTAACCTGCCCTCTACGGTGGGCCCCGCAAGGGCCTTTCTCAAGTTGACTGCACGCCGCCTTCTGGACTGGGGCTCCGCGCTGGTGTATCTTCTCGGAGGCCGTCCCGACTTTGCGAAAGCTGTCGTCCAGGCCCACAGGGATGCTTCCCGAAGGCATATAGAGCCCTGCGGGTGCACCGGGCCGAGACCCCGGGTGCTCAGCGGAAAACTTATTTTACTTAATTTTCTGAACAGATGAACGTAGTGATTGACGGAGCCGGTGAAGTTGGTTCCCATCTTGCGAAAATGCTTGCCCGTGAAGGGGCCAAGATTACGGTAATAGACAATGACCGCAAAAGGCTGGAAGGCGTCTCCGCCTACACCGACATTGAGGCCATAGAGGGTGAACCCGCTTCGGTCAGCGCCCTCAAGGAAGCCAGTGTGGACGAGGCTGACCTCTTTATAGCGACCTACCCTTATGTCAACCAGGAGGTCAATATGGTGGCTGCAATGCTGGCCAAGAGGATGGGAGCGCGCAAGGTGGTGGCCAGAATCAAGGATGTCGAGCTGCTCTCAAGAGGGGTGCAGCCCATCGTTGAGGATATGGGCATAGACCTGGCGTTCTGCCCGGAGAAGTTCGGTGCGGACGAAATCGTCTCCCAGCTCCGCCGGGGAGTGGATTCGGACACCCTGGACCTTGCCGGAGGAAAGCTTCAGATTGAGGCATACCGCGTAGGCGAGGACAGCCCCCTGCTCGATATGACCCTCGTGGACTTCACCAAACTCTTCTCCACCGACAATGATGTCGCTTTCCGCGTGATAGCTGTCTCCAGAGGCAATTCCAGCTTCATCCCTCAGTACGATACCAAGTTCCGCTACGGCGATGTGGTATATATCACCATCCGTGCGGACGAACTGAAAGCTATGACCGACTTTATGGGAGTGGATGACATCGAAATCAACAAGGTGATGATAATGGGAGGCGGAATGGTCGGCTACCTGACAGCACTCAGCCTTTCAAAGGAAATCCAGGATGTGAAGCTGATAGAGCTGGATCTCGACAAATGCGAGACCCTTTCGGGCAAGCTCCCGGACGAGGTTGCCGTGGTCAACGGGGACGGACGCAATTCTGACTTCCTCTACGAAGAGGGAATACACGAATACGATGCCTTCGTTGCCGTTACCGGAAATGACGAGGTCAACATACTCGCCTGCGTAGCAGCCAAGAAATTCGGCGTGCGCAGGACCGTTGCAGAGGTGGAAAATATGGAATATGTGCGTCTTGCAGAGGAAATGGGCGTGGACTGCGTGGTCAACAAGAAATCTGTGTCAGCCAACCGCATCTTCAGGCTTACGCTAAGCGAGAACGCACGCTTCGTGCGCTATATGAATGTGATAGACGCGGAGGTGATGGAATTCACCGCCGCGCCTGACAGTCCTGTTACGAAAGCACCTCTTCGCGATGTCGATTTCCCTAGGGATGCCCTGGTAGGAGGCATTGCCAGAGGTGATGACGCTTTCATAGCCGTAGGCGACACCCAGGTGCTGGCAGGAGACCGCGTGGTCATCTTCACCAGCCCTCAGAGCGCCCGGAAGGTGGAGCGTATCTTCAACTAGTTCCCGCAGTTGCAGCCGCCCTCGCACTCGCCTTCGCACTTGCAGTCACCCTCGCAGCCGCCTTCTTCTCCCTTGTGGCAGCCGCCCTTGCAGTGGCAGCCCTCCTGAGGGAGGTATTCTCCGTGAAGTCCCTCGGTGAGTTCCTTTTCGGTAGCCTCGCGCACGCTCTCCACCTTTCCAGAGAAATTGAGAGTCTTGCCTGCCATAGGGTGGTTGAAATCCATAGTCACGGCCTCTTCGCGGATTTCGCGTATGGTGCCCTGCACTACCTGTCCGGTGGAATTGAGCATAGGAATCGTACGTCCCAGCTGCAGCAGGTCTCTGCGTACCTCCCCATCGATTGCGAAAGCCTCAATCGGAAGGTCGAACACATACTCCGGATTGTGCACACCGTAGCCCTCCTCAGGGGAAAGCACGAATGCGAAATCATCTCCCTGCTCCTTGCCTTCGAGTTCCTCCTCGAAACGCGGAAGAAGCATACCTGTGCCGTGGATGTACTCCAGCGGCTTCTCGGCCACGGCCTTGTCTGCAAGGCCTCCGTCAACCATAAGTTCGTAGCTGATTGCTACAACTGAATTTTTGCTTACTTTCATATCTATTTGAAAATTAATTGATTATCCGTTGAAATCCACCTCGGCAAAGGCCAGGGTAGGAATGAGTTTGGACATACAGGTCCTGGCATCGTCGCCCGCATACAGGAAATGCTTCCACAGCTCCAGGAAATTGCCCGTTACCAGCATTCCGCTCACAGGCTCCCTGAGCACCCCGTCCTCGAAGCGGAAGCCCTCGATGCCGTAGGAAAAGTCTCCCGTGGCCGAATTGCAGTTGCCTCCGTTGAAGCCCGTCACATAGATGCCGCTGCCCACTTTGCGCAGTATCGCATCCCTGTCGAGTCCCGGCTCGGGGTAAGGCATCACCCTTGCCCTCACGGGCTCCTCTATGGTAGGGGAGAGGCCCATTTTGCCGGCAATATAGGTATTGATGAAATATTTCTTCACGACTCCGTCTCTGATGATGTCGTCCGGCCTGCTTGCCACGCCCTCGCTGTCGAACAGGCGCGAACCGCTTTCTCCCTTCCTCCAGCAATCATCGATGACCGTAAGTCCTCCGCTGAAGACCTGCTTGCCCAGGCTCTCCGCCATAAAGCTGTTGTTCTGCTGAAGGGAGTAGCCTCCAAGGGCATTCAGCACCGGGGATACCAGCTTGAAGCCCATCTCGGAGCTGACGACCATATTGTACCTTCCGCCTGCAACCGGTGCGCTGCCTATCTGTGCTGCGGCACGCCTTACGGCTTCGCGTCCTGTGCCGCTGATATCCAGTTTGCCCAGGAACGGGGTGGATTCCCACCAGTAGCCGCTGTATTTGCGTCCGTCGGGGGTTTCCACCGTCACCTGTGAGGAGTAGTCGAAGTTGGTCTCGCGCAGGCGGCACATCAGTCCGTTGCTGTCCGCGGTGATGGTGTCGAACTCCGAAGCGCTCGCTTCGCCTTCCTCGGAAACCACCTTGAAGCCCTGGTAGCCGGTCCTGTCCACAACAGCCGCAAGAGCCAAAGTGCGAAGGCTTTCAGCATCGAAAGACTCATAACTCTCATCATAAGTTTGCATCTCAGTGCCCTCCGTGGCCTCGCGGCAGCAACGCTCAGGGGCCGGCAGTTTGCGGCAAGGGTCTTCTGCGAGCAGGCGGGTCATCGCCACAGCTTCGCGGATAAAGCCCTGCAGCTCCTGCCCATCCAGCCTGTTGGTGGAGAAAGTGCCGAAGCGACCGTCCACAAAAAGGCTGATGCTCAGGCTCCTGTCAAGGCAATGCGTAATCTTGTCCACCTCCCCGTCCAGGGTATCCACCATATCGGTAACATTTTTGCTCAGGCAGATGCGGCAATGCTGCGCACCTTCCCGGCGCGCCAGCTCAAGGCTTTGCAGCGCCAGTTCTTTTTCCTGCTTGCTTATCATTCTCCTCCGACTGTAAGGTTGTCTATGAGCACTGACGGAATTCCGCAGCTTACAGGGACGCTCTGCCCCTTTCCGCAGGTCCATTTGCCGGGATCGACCACAAGGTCGCTTGCCACAGCCCTTATGTCGGCAAGGGCCTGCGGACCGTTGCCTATGATATTGATATCCTTAACCGGCATGGTGAGACGCCCGCCCTCGATAAGGAAGCCGCTGCGCACATAGAAGGTGAAGTCTCCTTCGCCTATTTTCACTTCACCATTGGAGAACTCGTCCACATAGATGCCGCGGTTGACGGAGGCGATAAGGTCCTCCAGGCTACCGTCGCTGCCGTTCTCCATATAGGTCGCCCTCATCCTCGGGATGGGGTTGTAGCGGAAGGACTCCCTGCGCCCGTTGCCCGTAGGCTCCACCCCGTACCAGCCGGCGCTGATTCGGTCGTGCAGGTAGCTGGTCAGCACTCCGTCCGTCACCATATAGGTCTTCTGTCCGGGAACTCCTTCGTCGTCCCAGTTGAGGCTTCCGCGGCAGGCGGGAAGCGTAGCATCATCCACTATGTTGATGCCCTTGCGGCAGATCTGCTCACCGAGGCGCCCGGCGAAAATGGACTGCCCCTTGCGGTTGAAGTCCGCCTCGAAAGCGTGGCCCATAGCCTCGTGCAGCAGAATGCCCGAAGCTCCGGCTCCCATCACAACGCTCATCTGCCCGCCCTTCGGCCTGCGTGCCTCGAACAGGGCGTCCACCCCTCGGGTAACTTCCTCCACCACGGCATCGATATTCTCCTTGCAGAAGAACTCGGCCCCCTGGCGGAAGCTGCGCGAAGCGTTCTTGGTCTGGGTGCTCCTGCCGTCGCAATATATCACCGAAACGCTGAGACTCCCCGTGGGCCTGAGGTCGCAGCACAGCTCCCCGAAGGAATTGTACATCATCACTTCGCTCAGCGACCAGCCCAGCATTGCGATAACCTTGATTGCGCGGCTGTCCTTTGCTTTGATTGCGCTCTCAATCGAAAGCAGTCCCGGCACGAAGCCAGCAGGGTCGCAGCCCTTCCAGCTCTGCCGCATAGGGTAGAAGTCCTGCTTCTGCACGCACACAGTGCTGCGTCCGAAAGCGGGTGCCACAGCGCTTCTGCCTTCCGCAATGGCTCCTGCCGCCCTTGCCGCCTTCAGCAGCGAGGGCATATCGGTGGATTCCGAATAGGCATAGCCCGTCTTCTCTCCGCTGAGCACCCTGATGCCGCAGCCGTAATCCAGATGATGTCCGCCCGAGGAAACCTGTCCGTCGCGCAGCATCAGGTTGGAAATGGTCGTGTTCTCGAAATAGAGGTCGCACCAGTTCCCGCCGCAGCGCAGGGCCTCGGCCACCAGCGTTTCAAGCTCACGGCTGCTCAGCGCAAATGTTTCTGATAAGTTCGTATTTGGTTGCATCTCTTATTATAGTCTCTGTCCTGCTCCCTTCCGCAACAACCACGAAAGGGCTCTTCGAGTTGTCCGCGAGTATCCAGTGGTCACTCTCCGGCTTGTAGTCCTCGAAGAAATATTTCAGCCCCATCACATAGCGCCTGCGCACCACATCATCGGGGATATTGTGTCCTCCGGCTTCAACCCTCGCCTTGACCCTGCGTATTGCAAGCTCCGGGGTATTGAGCCAGAAATACAGAAGGGTGATGGAATACCCCCTCTGCCGGGCCGCCTGGATGATTTTCATCAGCGAACGGGTTGCAAGCGTGGTCTCCAGCGCAAAATCCTCCCCGCGCTCAAGCAGGTACCAAATCTTTTTGAGCATAAAGCGGCTCGCCGACACCGAAGCTGCGGACGGGTCGAAAGGGGACAGGCTCTTGGCGAACTCGTCGGAATTGACGAACTCGCGACAGTCCAGAAGCTCCGGAAGCAGGGAGTATGATGCGGTGGTCTTGCCTGCACCGTTGCATCCCGAAATGATGAAAAACTTAGGCATTGCGTTGTGTCACTCCATAGCCGAACAGTGCAAAATCCCCCAGCAGAGGGTCGTCCGGCCATATTTCGCGAAAGACATCGGTAATCTGCAGGGCAGTTGTGATGTCCTTGGCTTTTCTGTCGGTAAGGCCGAGTTCGCAGGCCTGGTTGTAAACGTGAACATCAAGGGGAATCACCAGAGAGGCCGGGTCGGTGTTCTTCCACAGCCCAAGGTCCACCTTGCCGTCGCGCCTTGCCATCCAGCGTCTCAGCATATTGATTTTCTTGTTTGCGGCCTTGGGGTCCTCCTTCTGGCCGTAAATCCGGGTGCGCATCTGCGCGGGGCTCAGCACTTCGAGGCTGGGCTGCGAGAGGTAGAACCCGCGAAGATTGGCGCAGATGCGCGCCACTTCGCTCCATTTCACCGTGCGGTGTATGCTCGTATCGTCATCCCTCCACTCGCCCGCCATCACATAGTCGGCAGGCCTCCACTGCATCTCGTCCATAAGGCGGGTGCAGTCGCGCACTATCATAGCCCTGCGCCCCCAGGCGAAATGCGCGGCAAACACTGCCGCGATTTCTATGTCCTGAAGCGACCCTCCGCGCTCCAGAATCTGTCTCGGGAACGCAATCGGGTCTTCGGCAAACCAGACAGGGTCGTTGTACTTTTCGGCCCTGTCGATAAGCAGCTGTCTTGTCTGCGGCAGCATCCTAGCGCTCAGGAATTGAGGCCAGTACCTCCTTCAGATAGTCCCATACCTTCTGTACAGAAGGAATGTAGGCGCGCTCGTCAGGTGAGTGAGGGCTCAGCAGGGTAGGACCGCAGGAAACCATATCCCAGTTAGGGTAAGCACCGGAAAGAATTCCGCACTCCAGTCCTGCGTGGATTGCCATTACCTTAGGCTCGCATCCGAACATCTTCTCATAGACCTCCTTCATCACCTTGAGTATGGTGGAATCCGGGTTAGGTGCCCAGCCGCTGTAGCCTCCGGTAAACTCGATTTCGGCGCCCGCAAGCTTGAACACGCTTTCCATCTTTGCGGCAAGAGCTGCCTTTGCGGTATCTACAGAGCTGCGCATAAGGCACTTCACGAACCACTGTCCGCGACTCAGGCCCACCATTGCCATATTGTTGGAAGTCTCCACAAGGCCCGGAACGGAAGCGGACATCCTCTCCACTCCGTCAGGGCAGGCGAGTACGGCGCGCACGATGCGGAGCGCATCGGCATCCTCAACATATTTGCAGTCCTCGTGGTCGCAAGGCTCGGCTTCGCTCTCCACATAAGGGGTAAGGCTGATGCTCATATCAGGGTCTGTCTCTTTGTATTCGGAGATGATTGCCTTTGCCTCGGCCTCTACCACTGCCTTTGCAGCGGCCTCGTCCTTCACATAGACGGTAGCAAAGAACTCGCGCGGAATCGCGTTGCGCAGCGTACCTCCCTCGAAGTCAATCAGTTTGGCATCGCACTTTGTGAGCAGGGCATAGAGCAGTCGCGCTCCCACCTTGTTGGCGTTGGCGCGGCAAAGGATGATGTCCATACCTGAGTGTCCGCCCTGGCAGCCCTTCACTGCAAGGCTCATACAGCTGTAGCCCTCAGGCTCTTCGCAGCGCTTGTATGTGCCGGTAGCGGAAGCATCGAGTCCTCCTGCGCAGCCCACATAGAGCTCGCCCTCGCTTTCGGAATCGAGGTTGATGAGTATATCTCCCTTCAGGATGCCCGGCTCCAGAGCCTCGGCTCCTGTCATTCCGGTCTCCTCATCGTAGGTTGCGAGGATCTCTATAGGTCCGTGCTTTACATCCGTTGACTCGGCCACTGCCATTGCGAGTGCAAGTCCCAGTCCGTTGTCGGCGCCCAGCGTGGTGCCGCAGGCTTTCAGCCAATCGCCCTCCACGCGGGTCTCTATAGGGTCATTGAGGAAATCGTGGTTGGAGTCGCTGTTCTTCTGCGGAACCATATCCATATGTCCCTGAAGCACCACTCCCTTGCGGTTCTCGTAGCCCGGGGTGGCCGGAACTCGCATAATCACATTGCCGGTCTTGTCGGTAAAGGCCTCGACCTTATGCTCAGCTGCCCAGTCGAGCAGGTACTTGCGTATTTTCTCCTCGTGCTTTGAAGGACGCGGGATTCTGGTGATGCCGTAGAAATTGTTCCACACTACGGCCGGGGTCAAATCTTTGATGGTCATATTCTGTTGTCTTTTAATTGTATATCGGGTATTGTTCTTCTATTCCGAGCTGATAAACGGGCAGGCGCAGCTCCGCAATGGTCTTCTCCCCGTCGCTCAGCCTGACCTGGCACATTGCCGGAATGCGGTAGGTGATGTACTGGGAAGGCAGCACCGGCTCTGGTTCGTTTTTCTTCTTCTTCTTTTTCGGCTTTTCTTCCTCTACCGGCTCCGGTTCGGGGTCGCGCTCTATTGTCGCAACAGGCTCCGCATCCACTTCCAGGTAGTAAGGAATGCCGTCCACCGAGCCTGCGGGCACGATTCCTTCGCCCGGAAGCAGGCAGAACGCCTCATAGACCGCAGTGCCCTCGGCTGAAGGCACGATTTCGAAGGTATAGTTTTCGCTTGTACTGCTGTAAGTTCCTGTGAAATACAGCATCAGCTCGTCCTCCATCCTGCGCAGGTCCTCCACGGCAGCCCTCAGCGCATCTCCGCTGTAGGTCGCGTCGGTATTGCCTATGAGTATGTCATAGCGCGCCTGCCGCAGTTCCGCGATGCGTTTTGCTGCCGCCTGGGCCTCCTTTTTCATATTGCCCGAACCCGGCAGCTTCGCTCCGAGCCGGGGGGCTTCCACAGGGCTCAGGCGCCTGTTGATAGCGGAACCATTGCGCAGCTGAAGATTCTTGCCTGCCACCAGTCCCTGCCTTGTCATCGAAAGATATACGGGCCTGGCCCCTTCGCTCAGGCGCAGGCTGTAGCGCCTGCTCTGGTCGGCTTCAGCTTCGCAGCGTATGTCTATGCCGCTGATGCTGTAGGCAGTGGAATCCGCCTCTACTGCTTCGATGCCGAGCAGTTCTGAGGCCCACTGCGAATACGGGCCCGCCTCCCACTGCTCGCGGGTCGCGCTGATTTCCACAACTATTACCGTTTGCGGGAGCGAATAGCTCACCGTCTGGGGCTCCGCCGCAAGGGCGGCTGCAAGAATTGCTGATGCAAGTATCATATTGTTCTCTTGTTCACTTGTTTCCAGCGTCTGTGGGACCAAAGGTACCCGCCCGGGTCCCTGCGTATGTCCTCTTCCAGAAGCCGGTAGAATTCATTCATTATATCCTTAACCTCCATTTTGGAGGCGTTGTCGCAAATTGTTTTCATCTCGCACTCGTAGCCCCTGCCCGAAGGCTTGCGGCGCATCGAAAAATATGCCACCGCAAGGCCGTACTTGTGCGCCACTCCCGCGCCCGCATACATAGTCTGTGCCTTCTGTCCCATAAACTCCACATCCATCACCGCCTTCGCGCCCGCATAAGGCCTCTGGTCGGTGTCGAAAAAATAGAAATAGCCGTCGCCCCGGTGCTCCACCACGTGACGCAGAATGTTTGCGGACTCTATGTAGTTTTCAAAATCAGTGCCGAGAAGCCGCAGGCGGCATTCCCTGAAGATTTCATCCCACAGCGGGGAACTGAGCTTCTTGTAAACCATTGCCACATTGCTGCGCTTGAGCGCATAGCACGCTTCGCTTCCCGGCGGAAGGTCGAAATGCTCGAAGCCGAACAGAATCTCCCAGTTGGCATAGTGCCCCGCAAGAACTATGGTGCCCGGAGCTGCGCTCTGAAGCCTGGAAGTCTCCTCCGGATGCACAACGCTGACTATTTTGGAAGAGGCCATCCTCCGCGGGGTGGTATGGCTGAACCAGATGGTTTCGCACACCAGCTGTCCGAAATGAAGGTAAAAATCCTTTACATATTTTTTGCGCAATTGCGCAGGTGCATCCGGAAAGCTGCGGTCTATGTTCTCTTCCACCACTTTGCGGCGGTAGCGCACCAGATGCATGGCAATCCAGCCCACCAGATGGGCATTCGCTTCGTGCACTCCGAGCGGCAGCGCGGAGAAAATTCCCATCAATGCTTGAATTATTCCTTTTTTGACAGACATAAGCACCCAAAGTTACTAATAACAAGCTATTTTTCTAAATTTTTCGCATTGATTTCCAAAAATTGTAGTACATTTGCAAAACATTTCCCCCCACGCTCCTGTTTTGACCTAAGCCAGGGAGCACTCCAATACAGAAATATTTGATTCGTGTACGCCGGAAGTGCGCTTTTGCGCAGAAATTCTGGTGAATGGGGGGGGGTAGTATAAAAATTCATCTATTGACTTGATTTATAGATGTTTTTTTACTATTTTGCGGGCTAATTCGCAATATACGAAATAAGAGTGGTTTTGTCAAGTAAAAGTTCATATAAGTTCATTATGTTCGCGATGCTCGCGGGCTTGCTTTTCTGTGCTTCGACTGCGCTTGCCCAGCCGAAGGAAAAGCGTGAATTTGCCATCCATTACCGCTTCGACAAAATCGACGTCGATTCCACCTATATGGACAATGCCGCTACCATAGATACGATTCGTTTCTGCCTTACCCATTCGGTGCATATCGACAGCATTACGGTTTATGCCTGGGCTTCTCCTGAGGGAGGCTACCCGCACAATGTATGGCTTTCGGAGAAGCGTGCCGCTGCGGCAAAGGAACTGCTGCTGGAGCTTGCTGCTGATACCACCAGGCTCAATGAGGGCAAGATTAAGATAAGTCCTCTTGCGGAGAACTGGCCGGGACTGATTGAACTGGTGGAGAGGGACTACCGTCTGCCTAACCGCGACAGGCTGCTGAGGATTCTGCATGCGGAAGGAATTGGGGAGGAGACCCGCAAGTGGAGCATTAAGAATCTGGATGGCGGCTATACCTGGAATTACCTCAAGCGGCACTATATGAAGCAGTTGCGCAGCGCCACCTGGGTCTGCGTGTGGACCAGTGTCGGTGCCATTATGCCGCTCGAGCCGATGAAGGACACCCTTCTCCCTCCGCCGGTTGGGCTGGGAAGGAAGGTGGAGGCTGTCCGCAAGCCTTCTTCCGAGTTTACCTTCGCTGCCAAGACCAATCTGCTTGGCGACGTGGTAACGGCTGTCAATCTTGGCTTGGAAGTTCCTGTCGGGAATGACTTCTCTGTTAATGCTCACTTTATGTTCCCGTGGTGGACAGCAGGTCCTTACGGAAACAAGTATGCGCTTCAGATATTGAATGCAGAAGGGGAGTTCAGATGGTGGTTCGCTCCGGGAGAGGAGAAACTTCAGGGTCACTATCTTGCCCTGCAGGGTAGCGGCGGCAAGTTTGACATACAGTGGGACCACGAAGGCTGCTACCAGTGCTATTACAGGCAGGCCGGCATAAGCTACGGCTACAGCCTGCCGCTCACAGAGCATTTCAATCTGGAGTTCAGTATGACTCTGGGTTATATGGGAATAGATTATCAGCATTACGTGCCGGCTCCGGACTACAGCATCCTTATCAGGGACAATTTCGGGGCGGGAACCTTCCATTACTGGGGACCGACGAGAGTTACGGTTTCTCTGGTTTATCCGATTTATCTGAAAAAGAACAAGAGGTAGAATGAAGAAGTGTAAGCTCATAGGGCTTATGGCCTTGCTGCCTCTCGTTTTGGGAGGCTGCCAGTTCCGTCCTCTTGAGGATATGGAGTTCCAGACCGATATTCAGGTGGCTGTGGATATCAATGCTGTGCTCAATGTGACCTGCGATATCTACAATGAGCTGATTCCTATTCCTCCTATCGAGTCGGAGGTGTTCCGCGTGCTGTTCTACGATACTCAGAAGGACAAGCTGCTGGGAGATTCCTTCATTTACGATGTCTATACCGACCCGGGAAGCGGGCGTATGGGCATCAAGGGTAAGGTTTCGATTATGCCTGGTGACTACAGGATGCTTATTTATACTTTCGGTACCGAGTCAACCCAGATTGAGAATTACGATTCGTGGGAGAAGAGCAAGGCGTTTACTTCCAATCTTTCGGAGGCTGCGCTGCGTTCACTTTCGCTGAAGGCGGATGGGGATGAGCCGATCAGCTATCAGCCTGACCATCTGCTGGTTGCGTCAAGTGAGCTGGAGAGCATTCCGTACCATACGGGAGTTTATACTATTGAGGCGGAGGCGAGGTCGGTTGTGGAGTCCTACTACCTGCAGGTGAGGGTGAAGGGTCTGGAGTATGTGTCCAGTGCGAGGGCGGTGCTGACGGGTATGGCTGGTTCTGCCAAGCTGAATACCCGCGAGGCGGATATGAATGACTGCAAGTCGATTTATATTGATTTGCTGAAGAGTACGGACCAGGGGGATGATGTGGTGTGCAATGTGTTCAATACTTTCGGAAGGATTCCGGATAGGGATAATCAGCTGTCGGTGAAATTCAATCTGAAGACTGTTGACGGAAGGATTCTGGAGAGGGAGTATTCGCTCAATGAACTGTTTGAGTCTGAGGCCTGCCGCCTGCACCACTGGCTGCTGATTGATGATGAGATTGAGGTGCCTAAACCGCCGGAGAGCGGGGGTAGCGGTGGGGGATTTGACCCGACCGTGGATGATTGGGAGAGAGAGGAACACGAAATTGAATTGTAATTGAAATTATTATAAAACATTAACAATATTAACAATTAACTATTATCATTTATGAAAAGATCTATTTTTCTTGCTCTTGCTGCTTGTGTAGCACTTGCAGCTTGCACAAAGAACGAGGTTAGGCCTGTTGTGGCTGATCAGCAGATCACCTTCCAGGCGGTAGTCAACAAAGCTTCAACGAAAGCGATTGTAGATGGAACTGCATATCCTAAAGAAACTCCTTTCGGTACTTTTGCTTTCTTCTATACAACCTCTTTTGGCAGCACTTCTAACCGTTATATCAACAATGCCGAGGTTAGCTACACTGCCGGATCAGATGGAAACAACTGGACAACCAGTCCGAAGTATTACTGGCCAAAGCAGGGTAAATTGACCTTCTATTCTTACAGTCCATACGAAACGCTCAATAATCTTGTGTCTTGTGATTTTAGCGATGGCTTCAAGATTACAAACTATGATGTGGATGCTAATCAGACTGTTGATGTGATGGTTGCAGACAGAATTGATAACCAGACTTCCAACACTACCGATGCAAATGGTTCAGGGTACAATGGTGTGCCGACTGTTTTCCGTCATAAGCTTGCTCAGGTGGTTGACTTCACTATCAAGACAGACAAGGCTTATTCAACCGGCACTCCTGGTGCTCCCGCTGTAGGTGACAAGTTCTTCTATCTTAATGAGATTGAAATAGGCAATATTGCCTACATAGGTTCTTTTAACGGTACAAACCAGCCAAGTCAATCCAATATCGGTACTTGGGAAAAGACTAATGACAGGATTAATACACCTTATGTGTGGTATAAATCAACGACTGATACAGAGAGTCTTTTTGCTGCAGATGCGTTTACTTCTCCTAAGACTATAGCTAACGATTATCTCCTTGTTCTTCCGCAGGAAATGACAGAGAAAGCTAGTGCTTCTGCTCAGGATACAAGCGTAGAGTATCTGAAGTTGAAATACACTATCCGTACCTTCTGGGGAACTGAGACAACACAGTATTCAGACGAGACTGTGGAGCAGACCGTTGCCCTTAAGTCAGTCTCAGAAAAATGGGAAATCAACAAGAAGTACACTTACAACATCACAGTGTCTCTTAACCAGATTTACTGGGCACCTTCAGTTGTTGAATGGGAGTCCGGCTCTACAACAACAGTTTCCTTCTAATAAAAATTTTACCCACCGGGACCTGACCGTCCCGTTGGGTCCAAAGATAATATAACAAATAATGCTTATGAAAAAGAACATCATTATTGCGCTTGCTGCTTGTGTAGCACTTGCAGCATGCACGAAAAATGAGGTGAAGCCTGTGAATATTGATCAGGAAATTACTTTCCAGGCTGTTGTAGACAAGGCTGCAACGAAAGCGGGTACTTTTGACAATAGTGCCACGTATCCAACTGACAGACCTTTCGGTACTTTTGCTTTCTTCTACACCACTGAAGATGGTTATAGCAAAGCGGCTCCTAAGTATATTGACAATGCTAAGGTGTCGAATCCAACTTCAGCGACCAATGGTTCTGCGTGGACAACCGATCCTAAGTATTACTGGCCAAAGCAGGGATATTTGACTTTTATGTCTTATAGTCCATATGCTGAATTGAGTGAAACAGTGACTTGCGCCCCTGCAGATGATGCAATGGCAGAAATCAAGATTCCAAATTGGGATGTTGATGCACACCAGAAAGTTGATATTATGATTGCCGACAGGGTTGATAATCAAACTGCTAACGGAAGCCATGGTGGTTATACCGGAGTTCCTACAGTATTCCGTCACAAACTTGCTCAGATTGTAAAGTTCTCTATCAAAACAAAAGAAGATTTCAGAAATCTTGATGAAAATAACCTCCCTCAGGCTGGTTCAAAGCTCTTCTTCCTCAAGAAGATTGAGCTTCAGAAAATTGTTACCAAAGGTTCATTCTCTTCTGGAATTGAACCTTCAAATATTAACATTGGTGTTTGGTTTCCTCTTACAAGTTCTGAGGGAACGGATTATACCTGGTATAATAATGAAGAGGCCACTCTTGCTCAGGGAAATGCCTCTGAGTTCAATACCACTGCAGTTGCATTAAGCTCAGGAGATATCAATACAAACGGTTACCTTCTTGTTCGTCCTCAGATTTTTGCAGAAAATGATAACAAGAAGATCGAGATTACCTATGTAATCCGTTCTTACACTTCTGCATCAGATTATTCTGATGAGACTGTAGTTCAGAGTTTCAATATTTATTCTGCAACTCAATCTTGGGGGATCAACAAGAAATATTCCTTCACTATTACTGTTGACCTCAACCAGATTTACTGGGCTCCTTCAGTTGAAAACTGGGATGATGTTACTTCAACAGGGGTTTAAATCAACTAATCCCCTTACCCACCGGGACTTGACCGTCCCGATGGGTCCAAAAATGAAAGAGATGAAACGATTCGGTAAAATAGCAATTTGGAGCCTATGCTTCGCAACCCTGCCGCTCTCCTGCACCAAGGTAGAGCAGTCAGAGCCTACCCAGGCGCAGATCTGCTATAATGTCGTCCAATACAACCAAACAAAAGCGGCAGGAGAATATCCTACCAATGTACCATTCGTTTCAAGCGCATTCTACCTTGAAGACGGAAAAACCTGGGCTGCAAACCACTCCGAAGCCAAAGCCTACATCGAAAACGCCACCATCTCCTATGTTGACGGCCTCTGGAAAGACGCCACCCGCTCCTACTACTGGCCACACACAGGAAAGCTCAACTTCCTCTCCTACAGCCCTGCGGCAATTCAGCCAAAAACCAAAATAGACAAAGATACCGGTATAACCATCACCGGCTGGGATGTGAACGCCAACCAGAACATCGACATTATGGTCGCCGATGTGCAGACAGAACAGACCTCAAACCAGAATGTCGGTCTCTACACCGGAGTCCCGACCATATTCCGCCACAAACTCTCTCAGATTGTCGGCTTCGAATTCAACACCTTCGAAGACTACGCCAACGGACACAACGGAAGTTATCAGGACGGAGACGTTGTCTTCATAGTCAATGAAATACAAATCTGCAAGCTCATCCAGAAAGGCACTTACTACTCATCCTACGATGTAGGAACCGCAGTTGCCAAAATCGGAGCCTGGATTCCGGACGGAAGCGCCGTCGCCTCATCATATACCTGGTACAATGGTAGCGGAAAGGAGGTCTTATACAGCACATCATCGATGACTCCGGTAACAGGAGGCCTCTCCCATATTATGCTCCTGCCTCAGACCTTCGCGAATCCCGGCGAAGCCGATCCGAGCACAGTGCCGCATCTGAAACTGGTTTATACGCAAAGGTCTTACACTTCTGGCGGTACCAGCGATGTTCAGAAAACCGCTTATGTAAGTCTCTATGACCTTTTCCAGAGCAGTGCGAACAAAATAAACATCAATCGCCAGATAAAGGTAAGAATCACCTTCAACCGTCAGGCTGACCTCATTACCTGGGCACCGGACCAGGAAGAGTGGAGCGATTCGGAATTCAGTGTGATTATTTGATTGTTATGAATAGAAGAGTACTGACATATTTGATTTTAGCTTGCGCTTTGTCCGCTTCCTGTACCAAGAACGAAGTCCGGGAATGGGAAGAACGGAGTCGCGTAGCCTATAACGTGGTGTCTTCGCCTGTCGCCCAGACTAAGGCCGCTTCTGCATTCCCTACCACAAGCACCTTTATGTCAAGTGCTTATGAATTGGACTCCAGTAAGGACTGGGATACAGACTATGCTTCTTCAACTCTCAAGTTCGGCCCTGAAGAGGTTAAGTTCAAAGATACCTATTGGTCCACCGAGAAAAAATACTTCTGGGAAGATGGCAAGAAACTGACTTTCTTCTCTTATTCTCCTGCTGCTCTCAAAGATAAGGGAGTAGTGATTACTAATGAGGGCGTTAGTGTTAGCGGTTGGGACATTACCCAAAGCGGAATGAGTGATCAGCTTATCCTGGTTGCCGACATAGCCAAGGACAAGGTAAAGAACGAAAGCTTTGCAGGTTTTACCGGTGTGCCTACACATTTCAGGCAGAAGCTCAGCAAGATTACTTTCCGTATTGCGGAATCTGACCTCTCCGATGCTGATTCAATCTATGTCACCAAACTTGCAATAGGAGGTTACTATACCAAGGGAGATTATCAGAAGGGAGGTACATCTGCTGAAAGCTGGTCCAATCTTTCAAATCCCGCATCCGATTATGTAATCTATGAGGACAGCAAGGGAATGAAGTTGACTGATGCTTTCTGGGTAATCGACAAAGTGATGATACCGCAGTCCATCCGTTCAGAGGCGTATCTGTCCATCAGTTACAAGAGTTTTAAGAATGCTACCGTCAATAATGAAGGCCCTGTGACTCTCTATTTCGTAAAGGACTTCCGTTCGGGTATCTGGTCTATGGGAACCCACGTTACCTATACACTCAAAGTCGGTGCCGGTATGTTCCCGATTTTGTTTGATGCATCTGCAAGTACTTGGACTTTTGCTGATGGTGTCGGCATAGAGATAGAATAAGTATATATTGATTTATTGCTATGGGAAGCAAAGTGTTGAAAATAGCTGCTGTTATTCTTGGTGTAGGCTGCCTGTTGTCCTGCATCAAGAATAATCCTGCAATTCAGACTGACACTTTGGAGATTCTCTTCAGGCCTGTTGTACTCCCGAATACCAAAATAGCCGATTCGGAGGACAAGGCCTTCCCGGCAGAGCAGATTATCCGCCTTTGGGCTTTCAATTCCAAGGGTGAGAGCCTGTTGAACGGTGTTGATGCTTATCCTATCGGAGACGGATTGTGGAAAGTCGCTGAAGATTTGGCTTGGAAAAGGAGCAATGAGGAGTTGACCTTTTATGCAGCCAGCCCTGCTGAAAGGATGAGTTTTACTCCTCAGAGCGGAATCAGCGCTTCGGATTATGCTTTGGATGAGGATGTGGATTTGCTCTACTCTGTGTCCAGGGTGGATTTGGAAAAGGGAAGCAAAGTGATAGAACTCCCGCTTTCATTTGAGCACGCCTTGGCTTCATTGCGGGTTTATGTGCGCACCAATCTGACCTTCTCCACCAACGTAAGAGTAAAGAGCCTGAGTCTTAGCAATATCGCTTCCAAGGCCAGTTTTGCTTCTTACCCTTCTGTGCAGTGGTCCGAGGCAGCAGAAAGCGGAGAACTGGTATTTTGGGAGGATGATGCCCTCATCACTGACGGAGAAATTGAATTGTCTCCTGCCCGGTACCTCATTCCTCAGAACGGCCTTGCTGTATGGGAACTGACCTGTGACATAGAGACCGGTGAATCCGTTCTCAAAAATCAGGTACTGAAGGCGGAAAAGCCGCTGTTTTTGAGAGGTGGGAAATGTGCAGTTTACAAGATTACCATTATGGGTGATCTCAACATTAAGATTGAAAGAGATGGGATTTAAGGATAAGTTTTTGTCATTGGCTTTGACTCTGCTTGCTCTGGCGGCCTGCCAAAAGCCGTCGCAGCAGCGTGGAGTCGCTATTTCTTTCGCTTCCACAGCTCAAAGTGCGCTTGTATCTACCAAGGCAGGCGCAGGGGAGAACACTGTCCTGTCCACTACGGAAAATATGAGATCCAAGCCTTTCGGTATTTACGGGCTGTATGCTCAGGATCCGCGCTCTGAGACCGGTACCAATGTTTTCCTTTCTACCGATGCTGTAGCTGTCTCTTACCGGACAGACTCTTGGGAGTATGACAACCTTGCATATTGGAGCATTAACCAGTTCTACCGTTTCAGGGCCTATCATCCTTACAGCGGCTCTGCCTTCAATGTGCTCAACTCTTCTTCGGTGGATTTGATAAGTATTGACTACAAGGTTGCATCCGGTAACGAAGACCTTATGTTTGCGTTCTGGAAGGGACAGGCTAATGAGGCTGTCATTTCCCATAGGGTTCCGATGTCTTTCACCCACGCTCTGGCAGGTCTGAGTTTCAGTATAGGTTTCAAAAATAGCCCGGATGTTGATGACAGACGTACAGACAATGTCACTTCTTTTGCTGTGAGTGGCATTATACCTAACGGAACGGTGCTTTATACCCATCCTGACGGGGATTTTGATGCGGCTACGATGATTTGGATTGCAGAGAATTATGATGCATCCACAAAGTATTATCAGTGGACCGGAAGCAAGCCTTTCTATAAACTTGATGAAGCTCATGCTGCGACACCTATTTTTGATGGACCAGACAATGTTGTGATGGCTATCCCTCAGAGCAGCAGCGGTGCCAAGGGTCCGACCAAGGTGTTTTTTACTACCAGTGAGGGCGGGGATGCTGTTAATGAGATTACTCTTCCTGAAGTGCAATGGGAACCCGGTGTCATTTACAGCTATACCTTTATCATTTCTCAGTCAAAGATTGATGTGGAAATTACGATTAAGGATTGGGAGCCTGTAGAAATCAATGAAGATATTCATATCTTATGAAAAAATGTCTCAACATATTGGCCATTGGCCTTCTTTTCCTCACGTCCTGTCTGAATGAACTTCAGGGAGACAGGGAGGAGGCGACTGGTCCTTCAAATATTGCCATCAATATCTCTGCAAAGCCTCAAACCAAGCTTGGGACGGCTTCTGACGGGGATGTGATGAAGAATCTTCATATCTGGCTGGTATATGGTACTAAGGTTGAGGGCTACCTTTGTCAGGATGATGCTGAGTGCACTATCTCGGGTACCGGATCTACGGCTACCGCTACTTTCAAGAATATCCCTCGCGGTGCCTGCACGCTTTACCTGGTGGCTAATCTGCCGGTGGACAGTACTTTGCCGACTGATTATCGCGTTGGCGGCAAGGCAATTGATGATGCTTTTTTGAAGTATGTGCTTCCGACAGTTGTGAATTACGAGCCTCCGTATGGAGATTCCACCCAGGGTATGCCTTTGTCCACTTCTGTCAGCCTTTCAGTCGGTGCGGGAACCAATAAGGTTTCAGCCGCACTTGTGCGAACCTGCGCGAAACTCACCATTACTGTCCGAAATAATACTACGAACAATACGATAATACTGAAGGATTTGATTCTTTCAAAGAGAAATCCGAATATTGGCTATTTATTTGAGCAATCTGATTATTCAATTCCTTTGGCTGCTGATTTCGGTGAGTTTAGGCCTTATGCTCATTCGGCTGGAGAAACAGTCACTGATACTATCCCTCAAGGTGGTGAACGTATTTATCTTCAGCAGTATATGTATGAAACTGCCACCAAAGGCGCCGCTAACCTCGGCTTCCGGATTGTCGGCGGGTTGTTTCCGAATGGTACGACCAGTGCGAAGGTTCAGGACAATGTTGTATATTCCCGAGGTGCAGAAGTGACTGCTCGGGGTTCGTTGTCTTCTGCAGGCCGTTGTTTAATTCAATCATATAGTAACAAATATTACCTGTATAATAACAATGGTACATTAAGTCTTAGCAGTGAGACTGTAGATGAGATCTTAGCGAAAAGTAATTTCGATAATTATCTTTGGACTTTCACTGGTACGACAAATAATGTAATAACAAATTGTGCATCAGGAGCTAATACTATTATAATTAATCGTACAAACGTGACTTTGGACTCAGGAACCTCAGTTTCAAATGATGGCTATACTCGTTCCAAAGGTTTTAGATTCTATTCTGGCAATTATTACATGTATGCAAATTCAACAAAAGTTGCTGCATCTAGTAGTAGTAAAACTAATGATAGCCGTTATTGGAAAGTCTTTCAGCTTAAGGAGGATCTTGTTGATGATAACGACATTCAGCTTGAAGGTGCTTCCGTCTATTTCGACAAAAACATCCCTTCCTTGAATTATATCAACAAATACGGAATCCCTGTGCCGCTGGAGCAGATCCGCCGCAATCAGGACGTCCAGATAGTAGTCAACATACACTACAACCCTAACTCCGGAGTGCTATTCTTCGAAACGAGCGACTGGGTTGATGACAAAAACGAAACAACATTCGATTAACGATGAAACGACATATAGCAATACTCCTCTCAATTGCAACCCTGATTCTGGGAGGCTGCGTAAAAGAACAATTCAGACCGGACACTGTCCTCAAAGACGGTGAGGGCTGGCTGTATATGAACTTCGGAGCCAAGGATGCCGTACAAATCTCCACCAAGGCCACCTTGGGCTATGCCTCCGAAAACCAGATTCTCAACATCTATGTCTTCATCTTCGATAGTAAGGGAAATAAAGTCTTCGGTAATTGGCTTCAGAGTGAAGACCGCCTTGACTCCGAGGATGCGGTAAGAGCTTCTTCTCTCGACAAATGCTGGTATGTAGCAAACACCTCAACTGAAGGCACTCCAAGCCAGGGCTGCCTCAAAGTCAAAGTCCCGGCCGGACAGAATATGACAGTCTATCTCATTACCAACCTGAATGCAGATATGGTCAAAATCTCCTCTGACCTTCTGGCATCGTCGGTGAACAACGAGCAGGATTTGAAGGAGTTCACTATGCAACTCAACCAGTACACCGTCAGCCGAAACGCTTATTTCCCTATGAGCGGAAGCCAGAAAGGCATCGATGTGACAGGTACAAATCAAGATTTGAATAGTAAATATGAACTGAAACTCAAACGCCTGGACTCCAAAATCAACTTCAAATTCGTCACCGGTACCCGTCCTGACGAAAATGGCCAGGTCGCAAAATCATTCCAGGCCCTTCAGTGGAAGGTGGTGAATGTCCCTGTCACCTCGCGTGTAATCGAGGACCAGGACAAGGATGCCTATATGGCTGACCCGAAGATGAGTACCCCGGAGCAATATGCCGAAGCAGCGCAGTATTTCTTCGATACAGACTGGGTAAATTATGAAAGTGCCGAGTCCTCCAAGGATATGTCCTTCTCCTTCTACATGATGGAGAATCGGCAGACTCCGAAAAACACTTCTTTCAAATCCTACAACGACCGTAGCCGAGAGGTGAAAACTTCTTCTGGTCTGAACTCAAATGTACACGTCGATTATATTGACAAGCGCGGCAGAAATGTGAGCAAGAATATCAAGCAGTTTGTCAACGCCAACGACTTTTCTACCTATGTAGTTGTGGAGGGCCGCGTCGAAATGGACCTTCACGATGATGACAAGGGTAAGGTCCTTGGCGCTGATGTGGTTTATCTTATTCACCTCGGAGACTGGAATGCCACCATCGCTACTGCTCCAGGTAAATACACAGATGATTATTACAAAGATGTGAACAATTTTGCCATCAAGAGAAATTACAGTTATAACTACACCGTCACAATCAACTCCGTAAACAATATCCGGGTTGAGGTGGAGACTGACACCACGGAGAATCAGCCCGGAGCAACCGGAATGGTTACCATTGCCAAAGAGGAAATTGCAGTCTGCGATGCACACTATGTCTCCAAGACTATGACCTTCCACGCAAAAAACTTTGTTAAGGTTGGAATGGACGGCTCTATGACAGATATTTCCAATACTCTTACCTGGAAAGTGAAAACCCCATTCTGCAACGGCTCTCCCAGAATCGAAAACGGAATCGATATTCCTGAAGGTTTGGATTACAAATGGGTGCATTTCCGCTTGAACAAAAAGGCCGCAGACGGTTCATATTATTCTGACCAGAGGCGTAAATTCACCACACGTCCGTTTGCCTACTCCGAAGTATATCGTGACGCTGATGACAATGAGGAGGATGACGGCACCCCGGGACTTGCGGGCTATCACAATGATGGTGTGATGGATATCATAGATTTGGTGAAGTATATCAAGGAACAGGCTAAACTCTATGTGGATTACAATAATGCCGGAGGCGTAGGTACCTATACCGGAGATTTTGACAACGGCCTGGTGAACGGTGCGACTGACCCGGAAGGTCCGAAAATTTGCGTAACTGCCTTCGTGGATGAGTATTACTATGACGAGCATCCGCTTACCGGAGTGAAGAGCCAGACGCTTTGGAAACAGTTTGTCAACAAGGCGGACAGGACTATGCATATTCTTTCCGATTCCAGTGTCAGCAAGGATTTGGAATCCAGCACAACAGGCTCGGTTGTTACAATTCAGCAGCACAGTATCCAGTCCTTTTTCAATACTGAGGAGGATGAGACTGCCTTGCTGACCGCTTGGGGCTTGGAACATGCGGATGAGTTCCCTGATATTTGGCAATGGGGTGACAACTCTTCCGCTGGCAATACCGATTTGTTTAACGGAATGTTGAATACTTGTAAACTGTGGGGGCTGTGCGATGAGTCATCAACCACATTCAATACGGGAATCTCCTGGGCTGATTATATGAACATAGAGGTGAACAACGATACACCTCAGCTCAAGGTGGACGGTACCCATAACAAGTTGAGATATTCCTGTATGACCAGAAACCGTGACAATAACGGTGACGGCAAGATTGATAGGGACGAGGTGCGCTGGTACGCCGCTTCCATCCGTCAGCTTATCGGTATCTATGTTGGAGAGGGTGTGATATCTCCTACTTCGCGTCTGTATAACAGAAGCCCTGAGGATAGAGATAATAAAGATACTCCTGCAAAATGGATGCAGCACGTGTGCTCTTCAACCTGGCAAAGTGGAGGAGAAGCTCTTGTGTGGGCAGAAGAGGGTATCTCCACAGGTTCTTATGGTGCCAACCAGGAGGGAGCTCGTGCAGAGATGTCGGTTCGCTGTGTCAGGAACTTCGGTATGGATGCTAACCACAGCCTTGAGGATCTTCCTCAAGACTATGTGCAGAAGGAACTGAATCCGAAAAATGGCGCTACGGTGTATAATCTCAGTTTTGTAAATAAGGCTTCCCTGAGGGACTATTCTTCTATTGAACTGCCTCTGCACTTGGAGAACGAAAAGGAGAATTATCTTTCTGAAAAATTTGAGGTTGCAACAGAGTTTGTCTCAAGTGAGTCACGTAAGTTTCAGGGCTTTAATGAAGCCATTACCACAGCCATTTCCAAAGGCGACCACAATCCGTACTGCCCGGAGGGCTATCGTACCCCAAACCAAAGGGAAATGGCGATTATGGCCTACAACAAGCTCTATGACGGTAGTGAATTCAACTACTACAACGGTACATCCAAAGGAAAAATGATGAGCCGAACGGCATTTTCTTTTGGATATTATGGTTCGAAGACTGTTCCCACCAAATTTGGTTATGGTTATTCTTCCAATATCACTTTGGATAAAGCGATGCAAGCCAGCACCACCCGCTGCGTCAAAGACATCCGCGTGGACTAAGCCCCCTCCGCACTCCTTACAGGAGATTGGTCTCACAAAAAAGCACCTGCAAAAACGCAGATGCTCAATAACTGATACGCAAGCTCCCGGAACTAAAGGCCCTTCTTAAGTTCCTCAACCTGCTCGAAGCTCAACTTTGTGCACTCGGCAACAATCTGAGGGTCCATTCCCTTCGTGAGCATGGCTTTCGCCACCTCGGCACGACCCTCGGCACGACCCTCGGCACGACCCTCGGCGCGCTCGCTGTCCATTTCGTAACGGTAATCTATTTCGCTCATCTTGTCTTCGAAATAAGTAATTCGTTTCTTCTCATTAAAGTTGGCCACTTCACAAGCGTAGAGAAACTTTTCAACCAACCCATCTTCAATCTCAAAAGGTTGCTCGGAAAGAAACTCGGACTGCTTGAAAATGTACAGTCACTTATCCAGCAAGGTCTTGCACTCCTGCGGTTTCTTGTTGAAAAGGCCCAACTGGACAAAGATAAGCGAAATTCCCGGAAATCCGTGAATATACCCTACCCCTCAATGGCCTTTGTCCCACAAGCGTTATCTCCAAGTGGCCCTTGTTCCAAATCGTTTTGGGATTCACCCCTTCCCAGAGATGCGTAGAAGACATGTGCATCCCGAAATACCCGTGATAATTCCCCGTTTTGAGATTCACCCCTTCTGGAACGCCCTCCAGGGCACATTGGGCACCAAACGATTTGGAATAACTGCCATCAGTAGTGGCGGGCGCTTACGCAGAATTCTACGATTATAATAGAAAGGTTTTATTCTTGAAAATCAATGAATTGATATTGTAGCTTGTCAAATCCTTTGTCAAAATAGTGTGTTATTCAACGCTATTATTATTGCAAGTGTGTTTCATTGTAGCTCCAATGGATGTTGAGATGACACGCCCCTATTCAATGATAATCTTCGGATGCTTGCCATTACTCAAAAAGATCATCTAATAGATGGTATATAGATTGCATAATGATTGCAAATTACTATATTTGTAAAAAGTGATTATTATGACACAGACAGCAATGACAATTCGAATGGATAGTGAACTCAAAGTGCAGTTCGATGCCCTATGTGACGAGTTTGGAATGAGTACCAACACAGCATTCAATATATTCGCCCGCGCCGTTGTACGTAACCGTAGGATTCCCTTTGTAATCGAGGCATCTAACAATGAAGAAGTCGTAAACAAAGGAAAAGCAGCATTTGACGAACTGCGCCGAATAGCAGCCGAAAACGGACTCTCTGGGATGAGCCTTGAGGAAATCAACAAAGAGATAGCTCTGGCAAGGGAGGGAAAGTGATGGTAGTATATGCAGTGATTGACACAAATGTGCTTGTGTCAGCAATTTTGGCAGTCCATCCAAATTCAGCAACCGTAATCATTCGCGAGAAGATTATGGACGGCACCATTGTTCCACTCTATAATGGAGAGATTGTCGATGAATACCAAGATGTCCTTTCTCGGCCAAAATTCCATTTTCCCATTGACCTGGTCACTAGCCTTTTGAATGTAATTCGTCAGAAAGGCATTTGTTTGGAAAGGACAAAGACAGAAGAAATCTTTACAGATTCTAAGGATGTCGTGTTCTACGAAATAGCTCTATCCAAGGAGGGGGCCTATCTTGTGACAGGGAACACAAAGCATTTTCCTGCCACACCGATTGTGGTCACTCCAGCAGAGTTGCTTAGAATCATAGAATCAATGGATTGTATCCCAGATTGAGAGCATAATAGATATCCATTTCTCCTAGTTTCTATGAAGAACTCCTTTGGTGTACGGACCGGGTGAAATGGGACGGATTTGCAGTATTCTGACTGCAGCACAATGTCGTCAAGAGATTGGTCTCACAAAAAAGCACCTGCAAAAACGCAGATGCTTACGTTGCATCGGAAAGAAGAAAGTCAATGACATCTTGTGACTTGGCTGGTTTTTTGCTATTTTTGCATCGATAAGAAAAGAGTTATGGAAGCATCTAATGTTCAGATCAATATCCCGAAAGCGGATCTCCCTTTCCTTCGCAAGATAGCGAAGGGGATGGGTTGGACCATTACTTCTACAAAGAAGAGTGGTGTTGAGCTGGGCCTTGAAGATATTGAGGCCGGGCGTGTCTATCATGCTGCCAATGCCGAGGATATGATTGCTCAGATTCTTGGTTGATGTACAGCATTGTTTATACCAATCAGTTCAAGAAGTCTCTTAAACGCTGCGTCAAGAGGGGCTTGGACGTTTCTTTGCTTACTGCAGCCGTTACTATCTTACAGGAGAAAGGCTCTTTGCCTGCAAGTTATTGCCCTCATCGGTTGAAGGGGCAATATGCAGGGTGCTGGGAATGCCATCTGGAACCGGACTGGTTGCTCGTCTGGCGGCAGAATGATACAATCTTGGAACTGGTCTTTGTTGATACCGGAACTCATTCCGACTTGTTTAAGAAATAGTTTCTTTTATTGCGTCCTGCTGGGCGCCTTTTCTGTCTATTCTCAATCTCCTGCATAAGCAAATATATGATAGACAAGAAGTTGTTTGGTCATACCCCTCATTACCCCTTGTTCCAAATCGTTTTGGGATTCACCCCCTCCCAGAGATGCGCAGAAGGCAGGTGTATCCCGAAATACCCGTGATATCTCCCCGTTTTGAGATTCACCCCTCACAGAAGGCCCTGCAGGGCACATCAATCCCAAAACGATTTGGAACAACTACTATCAGCAGGGACTGACGCTTAATAGAATTCTACGATTTGTTTCTCGCTCAAGTTGTATGCCTCGGCTGTTTCTGTAGTCGTAATGTATGGGCTCTCGGAAATGAAACGGAGTATTTCTCCTGATTCTTGCAATGCTGCCGTGGATTTGTACAGGATGGTGGATGTGCAATAAAGAATCACAGCCTCAAAGCAGGCAATCAAAAGATTTTAACTTTATTCTGCAGGAAGCAATCTTTGGAGAAATCGATATTGGGCTCTGGGATGACGTAACTTCCGCCACAGCCTAGTGTTTTGGTATTCAGACGACAATCTGCATCAATTACGTGGATGCAGTTCTCTCCTTTAATAAGATTATACTCGTTAAGGTCACCAACATATAAGAATTCAGTACAATAGTTCAAATGCATCCCATAATCCATCCCCGCATCTTTGAACCCTAATCTATGCATGAAGTCTTGTCTTTCCTGCTCAGAAACTACATCCCCTTTACAATACGCTTGTTCCACAATGAGAACAAACTCCTTTTTCTCATTCCTCCCAAATCCAATCAGTTTCAAACAAGTATCCGGGAATAAAGCATTATGAATAATAATTCTGTCAAGAGCGATACGGAGAACATTATAGTGCTTTAATGAAATCAGTTTCCTTACAGTTTGATTATTAACATCAAAATAGACTTCACTCTCTGTTCCGAAATCTTTCATTTCGCTAAGGGATGAGAGAAACCGCTCGGGGAAATCCCACCAGCAATGAGTTTTTTTAGCCCATTGCTCAACTAAGAGTTCTTGGATAATGCCTTCTCCGATGAGATCATCTGTATCGTAGATCTCCCGAACTTCCGACTCTGTTCTAGGACATCCTCGACAGATAATCCCCGCTGACGTAAGGATTGAAGATCCTTTCGACAAGCCTGACTGTTGGCCTTGTGGAATTCGTTCAAGTACTTTGGTGCCATTGTTTATTTCAGTTGCTATTGTCTCAACTTCTTTCAATGTATTTTTATTAAAACCTGTTTCCCATATTCGTTGGTTGAGTGAATCCAATATCTTGCAGGATTCTAACACTATTTCGTGATAGGTCATAGTTTCATACATTTTCGCAAATATACAAAAACACTTTATTATCACAAACGAAATAGTCCCCCTGCCTTTCGACATTGCGCGCCTAGTCGGCTTCACCCTGCGCATCAAAATTGTTGTAGTTTGTGGGGAGTAGTTGTTCCAAATCGTTTGGTGAAACACACCCTCACAGAAGTGCGTAGAAGGCGGGTGAGTCACCAAACTCGCCGAAATCCCGGAGTTTGGTGAAAGTACCCCTTCTGGAACGCCCTCCAGGGCACATTGGGCACCAAACGATTTGGAACAACGGCTCTCAACTGCTCTCGACGGCCCTCAATTGCTCTCAACGGCTCTCAGCAGCACCGGCGATACAAGCCTGCCAGTCTTTGGTGCAGGATATGGCTTCCAGATGTTGTTTATTTGAGTGTGATATGGATATCGCCGTCGTGGGACCAGACTTGGGCCTGGCGGTTTTCTGACAATTTGAGGGTCAGAGGTTTCAGTGAGGAGTCAGTGTCAGGGATAAGGCCGAAAGCAGCGTTTGCGGCATCGTACCAATGAAGTATCTGGTGGACATAACTGAGGAACTTTCGCCCGTTTTCGGTCAGGCTGACTTCCGCACGGCTTCGCGCCACCAACTTGGTCTGCATTTGTTTTTCCAGCTCATTTATGTGATTGCTGATGGCTGGTTGGCTAATCCCCAATTTTCTTGCTGCGGCAGTAAAACTCCCGAGCTCTGCGACAGCCTCAAAAACTTTCAGTCTGAAATCCACTATCATAACTCTGCAAATTTATAAAATTCTGAAAACAATTTCTGATTTCAGCGATGTAAACTGCCAAAACATTTTGTACTTTTTCCTGATGTTGCACATTAGGAGGGAAAAGTGTGTGGGAGGGTGTTTTTGTTCCTGATGTCACACATCAGGAATTCTGGT
>CALYTI010000003.1 GCA_945487035.1 uncultured Bacteroidales bacterium | reverse complement strand
GGTAGACATTATTTTTTATTTCGCAAAAATATTTTGAAAAAATTTTAAAAAATTTCGCCTGAACCCTTCCGAAGCCGGGCCCTATTCGACCGAAAACCTATATACAGTGTGCTGTGTGTAGCTTAGGGATGCCAGGACTTCCCTTTTACTTTTTGAAATTCACCGCGCGAGTGGGTAAAATACAGGTCGCTGATTGTCAGAGGCTTATGTTTCACAAAGTCGCGCGGTGAGACCAATTTGGCTGCACCGCGCGCTGAAGTACCACGTAACTCCCTGATAATCAACAGTGCCCGACGCGCGGTGAATTGTAGGAAGAAACGAATTGACAACAGGGTTAGTGAGAGCAATCCGGAAATAATACAAAAAGGAGAATATGTTGTACGAATAATTGCTATTTTTGCTCAGAAGTGTAACTTTAAATATTATCGATTATGAAGAAGGTTGTATTGTTTTTGTCAGCAGCATTGATGATGTTCGGTGCAGTATCTTGCAAGAACTGTTGCCAGAAAAAAACCAACGCCAACGAAGAAAAGGTAGAGTGCTGCAAGGAGAAAGCCTGTGAAGCAAAGTCTGAGTGCTGCAAAGAAAAAGCAGCTTGTGACACGGTAAGCTGCTGCAAGGAGAAAGCTTGTGAAGCAAAGTCTGAGTGCTGCAAGAAGAAGGCTGATTGCAAAGCAGAGTCCGGATGCTGCAAGGAGAAAGCCTGTGAAGCTAAGTCTGAGTGCTGCAAAGAGAAAGCTGATTGCGACAAGTCTGAGTGCTGCAAGAAGAAAGAGTCTTGCGAAACAAAGTCAGAGTGCTGCAAGAAGAAAGAGTCTTGCGAAACAAAGTCAGAGTGCTGCAAGAAGAAAGAGTCTTGCGAAGCAAAATCAGAGTGCTGCAAGTAAACCCGCACTAGGATAGAGAAACATAACTATTTGATACATAGTTATCTACAAAAAATCTGGCGCCTCGAAAGGGCACCAGATTTTTCGTTGGTACTTGATATACAGATACTTACATCATCCTTATCCCACCTTCAAGTCAATGCGTCATCGCGGAGACGCTTACCTTACTTGGAGAGTGAGATGAACGGCACTGCATCACCTCCAGAATATGTCGGGAGCTTGCCATCCCACTTTTCGATGGCATACTGCTCTACCAGCAACCTGTTGAGAGAGGCGGATACCACCTTATTGTAGTAGGCTTCTCCGTCACCCTTGATTTTAAGTGCCTTTGCAACACCTTCGGCCTTGGCAATCTCAATCTTCGCCTCAGCCTCAGCTTCCTTCACCTTATTCTCCGCCTTAAGTGCATTTTGTACCTTTACTGTTCCGTGTGATTCGCAACTTCACACGCGCCCAACGGGCTGCTATATATTGCTATATAGATCAGACTATATCTTCACCTTCGGCATTACCCGCTAAGGGTCCCCCATTTCCACCGCCATTAGCTTGCAGTGTACTCTCTTTCGAGATAGTCGTTGAACCTTCACCTAAGTGATTGGCTTCTGATTGTCCGGCAGTTGCAGGACCGGAGTTTCCAGAAATTAAAGGGATTGATACTAAGAATTTCTTCTTAGCAGACCATACGTTTAGCCTCGTTTTTGGCGTTGATGGCGGCGGTGAGGGATGCAGGAGGGTCGATTTTGGTGGTGAACTCACGCACAATGAAGCCTTCCTGATTCATCGATTCGTCCAGACGCGCCCTGACCTCAGCCTCGAACTTTGCACGGTTGGCCATCAGTTCATCTGAGGTGTAGTTGTTGGCGCAGGTGCGATATGCTTCGAAAATGCAAGTCTTGATATAGCCCATCTCCAGCTCCCGAACAGGTTTGCGGTACTTGATAAAAATATCAGCAGCTTTCGCCTCGTCAATCTGGTATGCCAGAGTCGGAGTCATAGAGAAAATCGCCGCATCCTTAGGGTTGACAGTAAACGGTTCATAGGTAACTCGCTGGATGAAAGTAGGATACTGGAAAATGCTTTCGGTAATGGGATTGTACCACACCCAGCCGCGGCAGGTACCCTCTACTCCTCCCCTGAGGTTCTCGTTGGAGGACCATTTCCTGAAACGGATTCCGACCGAAGCCGAATCCACAGTGGTGCAGCTTGACACTGCTGCGATGGCAAGGGCTACAGCCAAAGCCATCCTGATTGATTTTTGTCTCATAGTATTTTTGTGTTGAGTATATTCATACCGAAACAAAAATACATTATTTCCAAATCAATTCCGAATACTATCCGAGTCTGCCGAGCACCGGGGAAAGGAAAGACTGGATTTGCATCTGACGGGCTTCGGCCTCGGGGATGCCGCGCGAGCGCATATAGAAAAGCTCATCCTCGCTGAGCGAGCCTATGGTCGCACCGTGGGAGCAAACCACATCATCGGCATATATTTCCAATTGCGGAGAAGTCTGCACCTGGGCCTCACCGGAAAGCAGAATCGAATGGTTCTCCTGATAGGCTTCGGTCTTCTGGGCATCCGGAGCAACGTGAATCAGGCCGTCAAAAACCACACGGGAGCGGCCCCCCACTATGCCCTTGAAAAGCTGACGGGAAGTGCATCCCCCGCACAAATGCCTCACATTCAGATGGAAAGCCACCCTCTCGTCGGCACTGCAGCGGTAAACCCCCGCCAAATCCAGCGAAGCGCCCTCTCCTACCAGGTCCACCTCCATAGTCACATCGGCGCTGACTCCCTCCTCCACCACAAAAGTGGCAAAGAAGCTCTCCCCTGCGCCAAGTGTAAGTTTCCCAGGCACCGGGTCCTTTCCGACTGTATAGACCTTCCTATCCATTGATATTCTCAAATCCTTCCGATTCAATCAAATCCACAAGTTCGCGGCCTGCCGTACGCACAATCTCACCGTTCTTGAGCACGTGCACCACATCCGGCACTATGTACTGCAGGAGCTTGTGGTAATGGGTAATGATAATGGACGAAGTCTGCGGGGTGCGCAGCGCATTCACGCCGTCAGCCACAATCTTGAGCGCATCCACATCCAGACCGCTGTCAGTCTCGTCGAGAATCGACAGTACAGGCTCCAGCATAGCCATCTGGAAAATCTCCGCCCTCTTCTTCTCTCCTCCGGAGAAGCCCACATTCACCTCGCGCTTTGCAAACTCCCCGCGCATCTGCACCAGGGCCATCTTGGATTTCAACAATTTCAGGAACTCCGCAGGGCTGAGCTCGGGAAGTCCGGCGGCCTTACGGCGGGCAGCCACTGCCGCCTTCATAAAATTGGTAATGCTCACTCCCGGTATCTCTATAGGATACTGGAAACTCAGGAAAATGCCGGCCCAGCTGCGCTCCTCAGGAGACATCGCAAGCAAATCCTGTCCGGCAAAAGTGATGCTGCCGGAAGTGACTGTGAACTGAGGCTTGCCCGCAAGCACGGCACTGAGTGTGGATTTGCCAGCTCCGTTCGGGCCCATCACCGCGTGAACTTCTCCGCGGCGGATGGTAAGATTCACGCCGTGAAGTATCTCCTTGCCTTCGACACCTGCGTGCAGGTCCTTGATTTCCAGAAGTATATTGTTGTCCATTGTACTAAGCTTTGTTTTTGTAGAGTTTTGACCAGGTAACCAGAGACCAGATGCCGTTGAGCAGATAAAGACCGCAAACAATAGGCATAAAGACGTGGCCTACGGAAATATGAAGGATAATCTGTGTGATATTGACCAGCAGCCAGGCAATCCAGCAGTCCCATTTCTTCTGGGCGCTGAGGAACTGGGCCACCAGAATCAGCACGGTCACGCAGGAATCCAGATAAGGGTGAGGGTCTGCCGGGAAAAGCTCATCCAGCAGCCAGCCCCACGCACCCGCAATCACAAGCACAGCCACCACTGCAAGCACCCTCTGCACTGCCGTGAGTTTGGAGACTTTGAGAGCCTTGTCGTCCCTGCTGCTGCGCTCATCCGCGTGAGGATGGGTCCAGCGGTAATGGCCGACAATGTTGATGACCAGGGACACGGGCTGGAGCAGCAGGCTTGCGTAGAGGTTCTTGTTCCAGAACATCACGAAAAGGGCCGCCGTGTAGAGATAGCCCACCCAGAAATTGTATTTGCTGTTTCTTCCCGCGAGGAATACGCAAAGCAGGCCCAGGACCGATGTGAGCACATCAATCAGGAGCACAGGCGCGCCGCCAAGCGAAAAGAGAGTAAAATTCATCCAATCCATACTAACCTACCGAGCCTTCCAGAGATACAGACAAAAGCTTCTGCGCCTCGACAGCGAACTCCATAGGAAGGCGTTGGAGTACGTCCTTGGCATAGCCGTTGACAATCAGGCCCACGGCCTCTTCGGCCGGGATACCGCGCTGGTTGCAATAGAAAAGCTGCTCCTCGCTGATGCGCGATGTGGTAGCTTCGTGCTCCACCACGGCGCTTGGATTCGAGCTGCGGATTACCGGGAAGGTATGCGCACCGCACTGCGAACCGATCAGCAGCGAATCGCATTGCGAATAATTGCGCGCTCCGTCCGCGCCCCCGTTCATCTGCACCAGACCGCGGTAGGAGTTCTGGCTGTGGCCCGCGCTGATGCCCTTCGAGACTATGCGGCTGCGGGTATTCTTGCCTATATGAATCATCTTCGTGCCGGTGTCCGCCTGCTGGTAGTTGTTGGTCAGCGCCACGCTATAGAACTCGGAGGCGCTGTCATCGCCCTTGAGTATGGTGGAAGGATATTTCCAGGTCACGGCGGAGCCCGTCTCCACCTGGGTCCAGCTCAGATGCGAACCGCGGCCTTTGCAGATACCGCGCTTGGTCACGAGGTTGAGTATGCCGCCGCGGCCCTGCGCATCACCGGGATACCAGTTCTGGACGGTGCTGTATTTGACATCAGCTCCCGCCTCGACCACAATTTCGACTACCGCTGCATGAAGCTGATTCTCGTCGCGCATAGGGGCGGTGCAGCCTTCCATATAGCTGAGCTGCGAACCCTCGTCCGCCACAATCAGCGTACGCTCGAACTGCCCCGTGCCGCTCGCGTTGATGCGGAAGTAGCTGGACAGCTCCATAGGGCACTTCACGCCCTTGGGGATGTAGCAGAACGACCCGTCGGAAAATACCGCGCTGTTGAGCGCAGCAAAGAAATTGTCTCCCACCGGCACCACCGAAGCGAGGTACTTGCGCACCAGGTCCGGATATTCCTTGACCGCTTCGGAGAAGGAGCAGAAGATAATGCCCTTGTCCGCAAGGGTCTTGCGGAAGGTCGTGGAAACGCTGACAGAGTCGAATACCGCATCCACAGCGACCTGCGAGCTGCCCTTCACGCCCGCGAGCACTTCCCTCTCCCGCACCGGGATGCCCAGTTTGTCGAAGGTCTCTTCGAGGGCGGGGTCAATATGGTCCGGACGGTCGGCATCCTTCTTGGGTGCCGCGAAATATATGATATCCTGATAGTCTATCTCAGGGAGCTGGAGATGGCCCCAGTCCGGCTGCTCCATCTTCTGCCAGCGGCGGAAGGCGTCCAGCCTGAATTCGAGAAGCCAGGAAGGCTCCTGCTTGCGTGCAGAAATACGGCGTATGATGTCTTCGGACAGACCTTTAGGGAAAAATTCCTGCTCGATCTCCGTAACAAACCCTTGAGTGTATTCCTGCGAGGTTATTTCTTTAAGCGCTTTGTCCATTGCTGCACAAAGATACTAAAACTGCTCGAAAAAATCCGGGAATGATTTGGCTACGCAGGCGGTGTCGTCGATAACGACAGGAGCGTCCGCACCGAGCGCCGCAACGCTCAGGGCCATAGCCATCCTGTGGTCGTGCCGGCTGGTGAACTGGCCGCCGTGCAGGAGCCTGCCGTTCATCAGTCTTGAAACGAGGGTCTCACCCTCGATTGACATCACATCCCCGTCTATCGAAGCGCGTACCCCGAAGCCCGTGAGCATAGAGACTATAGCCTCCGCCCTGTCGGATTCCTTGCTCCTGAGCCTTCCCACGCCCGCAAGAGTGGTAGTGCCATCGCAGAAGGCGGCGAGCACGGCCGTGATTGGGAATATGTCAGGGCAATGGCTCAGATCGAAATCAAAGCATTCCAGCGGAGCCTTGCGAACCGAAATCACATCCTCGTCACCTGCAACGCAGGCACCGGCTGCGACGAGTACATCGAGTATGGAAATATCTGCCTGCAGGGACTTCTGGTCGAGCCCGGAGACCTCTGCGGAGCCATATAGCGCCCCTGCCACAAGGAAGTTGGCAGCTGCGCTCCAGTCGCCCTCAAGCTCCATATCGGCCGCCGTGTAGTGCTGACCGCCGCGCACGCTGAATCGTATGCCGCTGCAATATGACCAATCCTGCTGCTCCAGCATCTCAATAGGGCCTTCGAGCTCGTTGCCCACCTGCACGCCGAACTTGCGCAGTACGTCGAGGGTTATGAACATATAAGGTATGCTCTTCGGCTCGCTGACATAGAGCTTGGAAGATTTGGCGCAGAGCGGCAGGGCCATAAGAAGACCGGAGATGAGCTGCGAACCGCCCTTGCCGGGGACATCAGCCGTACCCGGAATGAGCTTGCCGCTTATGGTGAGCGGGACATAGACCTCGCGGTCATGGTGTTCGCCTTCACTGCGCAGGATTACGCCGAAGGCGGCCATTATGTCGGAAGCAGAGCCCAGCGGTCTGCCCGGCAGAGTGCCTTTTCCTTCAACGCGAGTGCTGCCGGAATTGAGGGCGGCGAGAAGGGGGATGCTGAGCCTGGTAAGAAGGCCGGACTCCCCGACATTGAGGAACTGGAGCGATAGCTGTCCCTCTTCGAGCGGCCCGATTCCGCTGATAGTCAGCGTAGTACCGCGCCTTGTGACCTTGGCTCCGATCTGCTTGGCTACGCTGATTGCGGACTCGGAATCATCGCACGGAGTGTAGCCGCGAAGATGCGAAGTGCCCTGGGCGAGAGCTGCAGCTATGATGGCACGCTGCGCGAAGCTCTTGGATGCGGGGGTGGTGAAATCATTACGGTAGAGGCCGCGGAACTCGCCATATACCTCCTTGTGCATCTGCTCGTAGGGAATCTGGCCGGGAGCGGTCGCTTCGTCAAAGGAGGCATAGGAAAACGGTGCGCCCCTGCGAAGGCATTCCAGCCTACTGCTGCGACCCTGCTCGCCCATTGCAAAGGCTACAAGACTCGTGCGCGTGCCGTCATAAAGGGAGAGTACGGTCTCGCAATCCTGCTCCGAGCGGGCTGTAACCACGATTTTTGCCACATCCGCACCATAACGGCGGCAGCGGGCCTCTATTTGCTGAAGATAATCCAGCGATGGAGTTCCGTCAAAATCGTGGAATGAGCGGATGAGCTCCGTGCCGCACTTGCGGCAAAGCTTCTGGAAATGCTGACTCACTCCGACCGGAGCGCTGATATCCAGATCCAGGTAGCGCGCTCCCGCCTCGACTGCTGCCTCCATCCTGGCGCTGGCATCCTTGCCGCTGCGGCAGGTGGCTATCAGAGGTTTCTCGCAGGATTCGAAAAGTTCCTTTATCTGCGGGACGTCCAGTTCGCAGAGGTCCAGCCGGATTTCGGCCATCTCCACGAAGGGGTCGTCAAGTATTGTCAATATCTGTTCTAAATTCTTGTGCTGTATGCTTGTACAGATCATCTGCTATAGGGTAATGTCGCTGATGCGACGCTTTTTGAGGACAGGCTTTCCTATCCTCTTCAAATAAATGAAATCCAGCTTGCCTCCCTCGTCAATTTTCTTGTCGTTGAGTATTGCCGGTATGAGTTTCTCCTGCGGGCAAGGCAGCTCTGTCGGGAGTCCGCAAGCCTTGAGGTCGGCGCGCAGCTTCTGCGCAAAGCCCTCTGCGGCAATCCCGTCCTTTTCGGAAAGCTCGGCTGCGCGCACCATTCCGATGGCAACCGCTTCTCCGTGTGAATACTTGGCCGGAAGGGCTGCGGAGCCCTCCTCAGTGCTCTGCCACCACTCGATGGCGTGGCCGAAAGTGTGTCCAAAGTTGAGAAGATGGCGCTTGCCCGTATCGAACAGGTCCTTTGCAACCACCTTTCCCTTGTATTTTGCGGCAAGCGAGGCCAGCTCGACAATCTTCGGGAGAGCATCGGTCACTACCGTGCCCTTGTATGATGCTGCCTGAAGTTGGGCGAAGAGGCGGACTGCCTCATCATAATGCTGCTCGTCAAAAAGGGCAAATGTTTTAAGCAGTTCAGCTGCTCCGCTGCGGATTTGGGCGGCAGGAAGGCTTGCCAGAGGCTCGCTGCGGAAATGCACCTTCTGGGGAAGGCGGATGACACCCACCGCGTTCTTTACGCCATCGAAGTTCACACCCGTTTTGCCGCCGATAGCAGCATCCACCTGTGCGAGCAGGGTGGTAGGGACATATTCTGCAGCCATACCGCGCTTATAGATTGCTGCAACAAAGCCGCAGATGTCGGTAGTGACTCCGCCTCCCACAGCAAGCAGCAGGGTGCCGCGTCCCGCACCGGCACCGAGCAGAGCGCGAACTATGCTATCTACGGTTGCGAGAGTCTTGTGCTCCTCGTCAGCGGGGATTGCCATCATCCCGAGCACTTCGTAGCCGGACTTGGCCCATTCGCGGTTGATTTGATTTGCAAACCCGCCTACCGCCGAGTCGTAAACGATGTAAACTTGTTTCATAATTATCTTAACAATAAATCTGCGGTCACTATCGCTGCCATTGCCTCAACTATCACCGGGCAGCGCAGGCAGAAGCAAGCATCGTGCCTTCCCTTTGCGCAAAGACTCTCCTGCCGGCCGCTTGTAAAATTGTAGGTAAGCTGCTCCTTGCGTATGGTGGAGGTTGGCTTGAAGGCCACCCTGAAGACCAGAGGAGCACCGTTGGTGATGCCTCCGTTCACCCCACCTGCCCCGTTTTTGGCGGGGCCTTCGGCGGTAAACGTGTCGTTATGTTCGGACCCTTTCATCGCGCTTGCAGCAAATCCGTCACCGAATTCAATGCCGCGCACTCCCGGAATGGAGAATACAGCGTGGGAGACAAGCGCTTCCACGCTGTCCCAGAAAGGCTCGCCCAGCCCGGGCCTGAGGCCCTCCACCCTGCACTCCACAATACCTCCGAGCGAATCCCCCTCCTGCTGTACGGCAGCAAGCAGCTCCGGCCAGCGCTCAGGCTCGGTGCATCCGCCTATGGAAATCACCCGGGCACTGAAACGCGCAGCTGCTGCAATTTTCTTTGCCACAACTCCTGCCGCCACTATGCCTATGGTCAGACGGCCGGAGAAATGGCCACCGCCGCGCGGGTCCTGAAAGCCATCGAACTTTGCGTTTGCAGTGTAGTCCGCGTGGCCCGGACGCGGCTGGGCAGCGAACTGGCTGTAGTCCCCGGAGCGGGTATTTGCGTTGTCGAAAACTATTGTAAGCGGAGCTCCGGTCGTATGGCCTTCATACACTCCGCTAAGCAGGTGCGGAAGGTCGCTTTCCTTGCGCGGAGTAGTGCCGGGGGCACCCGGAGCGCGTCTGGCGATGTCCTCCAGGAAGTCCTCCTCACACAAAGGAAGGCCTGCAGGGACACCGTCCAGCACTACTCCAAGCTGCGGACCGTGCGATTCTCCAAAGATTGAGACTCTGAAATGGGTTCCGAATGAATTCATATTGCTACCAAAGCTTGAGGAATACCTCCATAGCCTGATACTCTGCCATACCGAGCAGGTTGTAGTTGTTAGCGGTATTCTGGGTACGGTCTTCCGCCCTCTGCCAGAACTCGCGGGAATCGTCTCCCGGGAACGGAACTATGTCCTTCTGGGACAGGTGGCGGTAGATGGCGTGACGCTTCTCGATAACCTCGTCCGGGCTGAGCGGGACTGCCATATCCACTCGGGACAACTCCCACTCCATCCAGGCTCCGCGGTACATCCATACATGGCAGTCGGAAATCCAGGCTGCACCCTCTTCACGCAGCTGATCAAGTGCCTCAAGGGCGCATTCGGTGCAGACGCGGTGGGTGCCGTGTGGGTCGGCAAGGTCTCCGGCCATAAATACCATCTGAGGCTGAATCTTCTGAAGCAGATTCTTGATGATATCCACATCGGCCTGTGAGCGAGGCAGTTTCTTAATGCCGCCGGACTCGTAGAACGGAAGATTGAGGAAGTGGACATTGGTCTCGTCGTTGAGCCCGAAGGAGCGGCACGCGCTCTTGGCTTCGGAACGGCGGATAGCGGCCTTGAGCTCGAGCAGGGCCCTCGGTTCCGGCTCGCCGGAAACCTTGGAGGCAACGAGAGCCTTCACCTCGTCGAAGCGGTCGCCGAAGCCAAGTTCGCGTGCCGCATCCATATGCTGAAGCACAACATCATCGTGAACGGCGACATTGCCGGAAGTCTCGTAAGCCACGTGAACATCGTGTCCCTGATGGGCAAGGCGGATGAAAGTACCTCCCATTGAAATCACATCGTCATCCGGGTGAGGTGAGAAAATGACCACCTTCTTCGGATATGGTGAAGAAGGCACCGGACGGGTGGAATCATCCGCATTCGGCTTTCCTCCCGGCCAGCCCGTAATCGTGTGCTGCAGCTCGTTGAAGACCTCGATATTGACTTTGTCATAAGGCCCGAAATTCTCGAGGAGCTCTCCGAGTCCGTTCTGTAGATAATCCTGATAACCAAGTTTGAGAATCGGCTTGTGAACCTGCTCGCAGAGCCAGATCACAGCCTTGCGGCGGAACTTCTGGGTCCATTCGCAAGGGCCTATGAGCCAAGGTGCTACCACACGGGTAAGCTTCGCTGATGAGTTCTCATCCACATAGAGGGTGACATCCTGATGCTTCTGGAAGAAGGATGCAGGATAGTCAGGAGTATTCTTGCACTCCACAATCTGCTGAACCATATCTGCCTTGTCCTCACCCCAGGCCATAAGAATCACCTTCTTGGCTGAAAGCATAGTGGCAACGCCCATAGTGATGGCCTTGCTTGGAGTAGCTGCCATATCACCGTTGAAGTTGTGGGCCTGGCGCCTGCGGGACTTGTATGGCAGGAGCACAAGACGGGTCTTGGATGTGTTGAGCGAACCGGCCTCATTGAAACCTATCTGGCCGTGCTCACCTATACCCATCACAAGAAGGTCAAGGTTGCGAAGTCCTTCCTCGGCCCGTGCGCAATAGTCACTGACCTTGTCTTCCTCCACCAGTCCATCCGCAATGTGAATGTTTTCAGGAAGTATGTCCACCTCGTCAAGAAGATCGTGATGAAGCTTGTAATTGCGGCTCTGCTGGGCATTTCTTGAAACCGGATAATACTCGTCTGTCGAATACACAGCAATATCCTTGAAAGAAATCTTTCCTGCGGCATAAGCCTCGCGAAGGTCCTTGAGAAGAGGCTCCGGAGAGGTGCCGGAAGAAAGTCCGAGACGGAAAAGCTTTCCCGGATTCTCTTTCCGGAAATCAGCAACCATCTCAAGTATCCGGTCACAGATGACCTGACTGACAGAGAACGGAGTTTCACCTATTTCAGTATAAATTCTTTCTCTTCCGTGGAGAATGTCTTTAGGAAGACCTTTCTCGATAAGACCGCCATCTTTAGGCAATGAGAAATGTTTCATATCTTATTGAAATTATAGATTCTTTCCTGCCTTAAGCTCCTTGACGCCCATCTCCTTAAGGAGGGCGCGGCACTCTTCCGGCTTGTTGGTGGTAATATAGTCGCAGCCCATCTCGATGCACTTGCGCATATCGTCTATGCTGTCAACTGTCCAGACATTGACACTCATACCGTGACTGCGTGCCTTCTGGTACCAGCTCGGATCCTTATACATAATCCAGTAGCCTGTGTCGATACCGTTGATGCCGTTCTCGAAACATACATCAGGATTGTGCTCCTGGTCTCCGCCCAGATACTGTACGGTAAAGCCCGGTGCAAGCTGGCTGAAGAGTTTGCACTGGTTGAAGGAGAAGGAGATGAAAATTACCTGCTTGGGATTGAAGAGTCCGTGAGCCTTGAGCTTTTCGATACTCAGCTCCACAGCCTGCCTTTCGAGTTCAGGAGTAGCGTGCCACTTGAGCTCAAAGACAAGGCGGCACTTTTTGTTTTTCTCGAACTGGGTCAGGTACTCGTCAAGAGTAGGGATTTTCTCTCCGTTGCAAAGGCGGATATCCGCAAAGTCGGCAGCGTTGTAGTCCTTGAAATACATTCCGTTTACCTCGCTGTCGTGATAAACCATAAGTTCGCCGTCCTTGGTCATATTGACATCGAACTCACTTCCCCAGAAACCGAGGTCCTGAGCTGCTGCAAGGGCTGCGATGGAGTTGTGGGCTCCTCCGCCCTGCTCGCACTGCCAATAACCGCGATGCGCAACAATACCTACCTGATGCTGTTTTTCACATGAGCAAAGTGCTGCGAGCGCAACTAGAGCGCCTGCGATAATGTTTTTTTTCATATCTCAGATTTTTTCGACTGCCTCAACGGCCTTAAAATACTTGTATGAGTTAACCTTGAGTTCACCAACGGAAGCCTCATCAGCTACGATGATGCCGTTCTGGTGGTTCTGGAGTGCGGATACAGTGCACATATGGCTGTACGGGCCCTCGACTGCATCGTGGATGGCACGGGCTTTCTTCGGTCCGAAAGCCAGGATGACAACCTCCTTGGAATCGGTAACGGTAGCAACACCTACAGACAGGGCCTGCTTAGGAACAAGGTTCATATCTCCTCCGAAGAAGCGGCTGTTCACGATTCTGGTATCCTCGGTGAGGGTAACAACACGGGTACGGCTGGTCAGAGGCGAGAAAGGCTCGTTGAATGCGATGTGGCCATCCTCACCGATGCCTCCGAGGAAGAGGTCGAATCCGCCGGCTTCCTCTATTGCCTTCTCGTAAGCGGCACATTCGGCATCGAGGTCCTCCGCATTGCCGTTGAGGATGTGGATATTCTCCTCAGGCTCATCAATCTTGCTGAAAAGATTGGTGCGCATAAAGGAATGGTAGCTCTCCGGATGCTCCTCCGGCAGACCTACATACTCATCCATATTGAAGGATATCACATTGCGGAAAGAAAGCTCTCCCGCCTGAACCATTCTTGCGAGTTCGGCATAAGTCTCGATAGGGGTAGAACCTGTGCAGAGTCCGAGCACGAATGGCTTGTCTGTAACGGCAGCCTTGGCCTTAATCTTCTCTGCAATGTGGTGAGCGGCCCAGATTGAGCCTTCCTTGCTGTTGTTTCTGATAATTACTTTCATAGCGATTATTATTTTAATGTTAATCTCATTTTGTGTGTAAGGGCATTGTCAACATCTATGTTCATATTGATGTTCTCGTCAATGTAACGCAACTCGAAAGTGTGCTTGCCGGCTGAGAGTTCGACCTGCACGGAGTTTGTCCATCCGCGGGCGTTCCAGTCGTCACCCCTCTGAGGGAGAACTATGGCCCCGACTTTCTTCCTGTCAACATAGAGAGTTCTGGTAGCACACTTGTTGAAGGTGGTGATGTCTCCATTGCCGTTGGAGTAGTCGAAGTCAATATACCAGGTGCCTGCTTTCGGGACTTCGATTTCAATCTTGGCCTGACTGCCGAGCTTGGTGCTCAGGGCTGCTTCGAGAGGGAATTCGTATTCCTCAAGGCGGACACGCTGCGGTTCGCTCATAAAGGAGTAGTCCCCGCCCTCGTTGCGGGCAATCACAGCATATTCGCCGGGACTCTTGACTACATAGACGGAGTCCTCGATTTCCTCAACCGCCTTGCCGTTACAAAGAATCAGATAAGTATCGGTATCCGGAACAGAGTTCCATTTGAGGAAGCCGTCTTCATAGCGGACTTCAGGGCTTTCGAGGTCCCACTGCACAGGCAGCTTGTTTACGCCGTCATCTGCTGCATAGTAGTCGCTGCACATACGGATTTCCACATCGTGCACACCCTCAAGGCTTGCGCTCACAAACGGCTCGGCCTGCTGGCCGTCAAGAAGGAAGGTTTTCATCACTGGGCCTTCCCCGTAAACCTTGACATTGAGGGTCATATTTCTGTACTTCAAGCCGCTGATGCTGCGAAGCCCCTTCATCTGTGCAGGCACGCAAGGCTGGAAGCGTATGCCGTCAGTCTCGTAATGGATACCGAGCAGGGCCTCGCGGAAAAGACCGATATGGCCTGCAATGCTCCACAACTGGCGGGGTGAATCGAGCAGAGTGTTTGTGCTTCCGTCCTCAGCCACAAGGTTCTCCATATGGGAACCGAAGGCGGCGGCAGCCCTCTCGTTGGAGGCGATGGCGTGCATCAGGGCGGTCCTGTTGCCAGTCTTTGCGGCAGCCTTACCCCAGAATGAGGTCACGAAAGGCCAGATGGCATTGTTGTGATAGCTCTGCTGGGAGGAAATCTGAGGAGTGAAGATGACAGGGCCGTACTCGCACACAGGCACATTCTCGAGAATATCCCTAGCCTGCTCTTCGGAGGCTATGCCCCAGAGTATGCAGAGGCTCTCTCCGAGGGTCTCGGCACGAGGAGAAAGGACCTTGGCATTGCGTCCGTAGCGGTACTGGGCGTAATATCCTTCCTTCTCAAGCCAGAAGTTGTCGTTTATGGCTTTCTTAAGTGACTCAGCCCTTTGGGTGAACTTCTTTTCATCAGATTTTTTGCTGCTTCCGAGCATCTTGGCCATACCGGCCATCACATCGAGAGCCCGGTAGAAAACAGCGTTGGTGCCGAGGCATTCGCTCTGGGCTATGTCAACAGGCTGCATCCAGTCAGGATAGCTCTGCTGCCTCCAGTCGATGAAGCTGCTCTCCCCGCGGAAGAGTCCGCTCTCAGGATTGTAGGCAGTCTCGAAGTCATCCTCAAGGCTGCGTTTGATGATAGGGTAAACCTGACGCAGCCATCCGTAATCTCCTGTCTCAAGGAATACCTCCCAGGCTGCAATGGCCCAGACTTCGCGGTCGGTAGAGCAAGGCCAGGCGCCACCGGTGCCGGTGTCCTGAATGATTCTGCCCTTCCTGTCAACCTTCCTCATAAGGCTGGTCTTCACCACCTCAGGCTCAAGGTGGGCAAGAGAGAGTATAGCGCTGTATGAGATATCGCGGGTCCAGACTCCGGACCATTTCTCTCCGGTTCGGAAAGTGCCGTCCTCTTCGATGTTTTTCACCATCTCGGCAACCGCAAGGTCGTAAATAGCGGTTTCAAGGGTATTCGCTCCCTTTACCGTGCCGTAGGCAGGGTTGGAAGCAATCTGCGGAGCCTCATAGCGGGAGCCCTTCCACTCGACATCGGAAGAGTTGATGCTGAAATTCCTGCTGGTATAGACAGTCTTGTCGCTGTTCCAGAAATATTGCCTTCCGAAGCGGTCGGTGACGCAGATTTCGATGCGGGAATCGCTGCTCTGCGGCTGGGCATAGAAGAGGTGCTCGGTCTTGCCGGCTCCGATATATTTCCAATGGTATTCTTTCTCGCGACGGTTCTCGACATCATCCACGATATTGCGGTCATAGCCCGCAAACCGGGTCATCTCTCCCCTTGGCTCTCCGTTCTCGCTCCACTCCACTTTCCACTGCGGGTCGTAGTTCCATACGTTTGCAACTACGCATTCAGGCTTCATAGGGTCTTCGCCGGTGCGGTATGCGCTCATCTGCACGTCAGTGCTCAGGCCCACAGCCTTGTACTGCCAGCTCAGGGAGTCGCCGTCAGCCTCGTAGATGTAGTAGCCCCAAGGCAGGCCGTCGCAGCTCAGCAGAGAGTTCCAGAACAGGCCGCTCAAAGGCGCGTGCACGTGTTCCATCAGATTGTCCGCAAGGCAGAAGTTCTCGGCATAATGCTCGTGGGCCGAGCAGATATGTGCATTGTAAGGCTTGAGTATATCATACAGCGCCTGACGGTTAGTCAGGATTTTGTTGTATTCCTCACTCTTCCAGTCCCCCTTGCGCGCTGCCGGGCTTGAGGTAGGGATGTGCATAAAAAGCACCACCGTTCCCCCTTCAGGGACATCCGCAAGGTCGGCCTTGAGCCAATCCAGCTGATGCTTGGGCAGATAGCCCAGATAATGACGGACAAAGTAGAATACGTCATCCAGCACTACATAGTGGATACGCCCTTTGTCGAAAGAGTACCAGGTAGGGCCGAAAGTGCTATGATACAAGGTCTTGGAATCTTCGTTGCAACTTGCGTCACCACGGTAGTCGTGGTTTCCCATAAGCGCGAAGAAAGGGAAACCTGACTGCGCACAGCTCTTGTGCACTTCCGGCATCAGACCGCTGGACCACTCGCCTGCTATGTCTCCGCAGGATATGCCGAAGGACGGAAGGCCGGACTGCTCCGCATAAGCGGCAGCGTCGGCAGCTGCCTGACGGACATAATCCAGCTCACTTTCGTTGTAAACCTGGACATCAGCCCAGACAAAGAAGTTGTGACGGGTCTCGTCCTCTCCGGTCGCTGCAAGTTCGAAATCAGCCTGTTGAGTTCCAGCCTGACGGTCAAGCTCACGGTAGAACAGCGGAGCACCGTTGCGCTCCGGCACCTGATATCCGGAAGGAATGGTCAGATAGACAAAAGCAGCATCCGGATGGACATCAAGCGTATAAGCTCCCAGTGAGTCGGTGCGAACGAAGCTGTAGCCGTCCGTCACCTTGACTCCCTGCAGGGCTTCACCCTTGTCGTTGCTCACGCGTCCGCTGACGCTAAGCGGTACGGCGCCAAGACTAAGAGAGCAGAATGCTGCAGCCAATGCAAGAATGATTCGTTTCATCTTCAGTTTTATTTTCTGGTGAAGATGGCAGCCCAGCCGCCTCCCTTGGCCATATGGACAGGGATGCTGTCGCCAGCCTTCACCTCTATTGTTTCAAGTTTGTAGTCCTCGGCCCACTTGTCGGCATTGACGCCGTCCCTGTGGATGAGCACAGTCCATTCGCCTTCTCCGAGGAAAGAAGTGTCAAGCACCAGGTCCCTCTCGTCCCAGTCGGTAAGACCGGCACTGAACCAGCGTCCGTCGGCAGCCCTGCGGGACATCAGAAGATAGTCTCCGGCGACCGCTTCCTGGGCAACGGTTTCCTCCCAAACGGTAGGAACCTGCGCAAGGAAGGAGGTGAACTCCGGCACTTTGTAGTAGTTGGACGGAGAATCGCAAAGCATTTCCAGAGGGCTTTCGAATACTACGAAGAGAGCGGCCTGATGGCTGCGGGTGCCCTGGCTCATAGGGTGATTCCAGCGGATGGCGAAATCGTCCTTCGTGGCGTTGTTGGTAGCGCCCGGGGTGTAGTCCATAGGGCCTGCCACCATACGGGTGAACGGAAGCTGCATATCGTGCTCAGGGCTGATGTCGTAGGAGCATTTGTCGTGCTCCTGACCATATACACCCTCGTAAGTCATAGCATTAGGATATTTGCGCTGAATGCCTGCAGGCTTGAAGGCTCCGTGATAGTCCACCACCAAATGGCGTTTTGCGCACTCGGCAGCGAGCTTCTCGTAGAAATTCATCATATTCTGGTCCTGCATCTGCATAAAGTCCACCTTGATGCCTTCCACACCCCACTCCTGATAGATGTCGAGGATATTCTCCATATCCGCAAGCATAGGGGTCCAGAGGGTCCAGAGAACCACGCCCACTCCCTTGGACTTGCCGTAAGAGATAAGACCCTGCAGGTCGAGGGCAGGATTTGGTTCCTTGATATTGAGGGTGGATGCGGACCATCCTTCGTCGAGCAGTATGTATTCGAGTCCGTACTCGGCAGCAAAGTCAATGTAGTATTTGTAGGTCTCGGTATTGACGCCGGCAACGAAGTCCACGCCATACACATTGAGCGCAGCCCACCATTCCCAGCTGATTTTTCCCGGCTTGAGCCAGCTCCAGTCCCGGTCGTCTTCCTTGCTTGCGAGCTGCCAGATGAGGGTATTTTCCAGAAGCTCAGCATCCGTGCCTATGGTCATAAGCCTCCAAGGGAAGGTCCTGGTGCCGCGGGTACGGGCAATACAGTCTGCAAGGGAGGTAATGCGCACGTCACGGTCGTTCTTGAGCTCATAGGCGTCGATGACGTGAGGGTACTCGGCCTTGAGGCAGTCACCGTAGCCGGCACGCAGCATCATATTGGGATAGTCGCTGAGGTCGGATTCGGTAATCACAGCGCGCACTCCGGAAGGGGTGGCAAGGCTTACCGGAAGATAAGAATATTTCTCGGCGGCAATGTTGCAAATCGGCAGGTCGCGGAAATCGGCCTCGCAATGGGTAATATAGTCCGGATTGGTCTCATTTGCCCAAAAAGCGTGGCAGCCCGGCTGGAGATTCCATTCGGAAGACTCGCCGAGCACTTCGATATTGCCCTTCATAGAGGTCTCGAAGCGATAAGCCACTCCATTGTCGTAAGCCCTGAAACGGACTGCCCAGAGGCCGAAGCTGAGGGTGAGCTCGTTGCAGCGGTTGCGTATGGTGCGGGCCTTGACCGGAACTACGGCGGTCTGAATTTCGTCTATGCTCTTGCGGGAGGCCTTGCGGGCCTTGGCTCCCGGGCCGAGCACTCCCTTGCCTCTGACTTCAAGAGCAAGTTCGCTCGGGGCAAGCAGTACTTCGTCTCCGGCTTTCACTGACCAGGTCAGGGACTTGCCTTCGGAAACGGTAATTTGAATATTTCCCGAAGGGGAAAGAAGCTTGTAGTCCTTTGCCTGGGCGATGCTGAGCCCGGCAAGTAAGATGGATATGGTTGCAAGTATCTTTTTCATCATCTGCTTTTTGGTATGAATCTAATGGCGCATCCGCCCGAAGTTGCGAGATGCAGGTCGAGGGTGCTGGCTGCAGTCACTTCCATCTCGGAGTATGCGACTGCTGTTGGGTTGTCTTCATAGCTTGCGTCAGGAGCGTCGGCATAGACCTGGGCCAGCCATTCGCCCTTGCCCAGGAAACTGAGCGGCACCTGAAGGTCTCTTGCATTCTCGTCCGTGATGGCTCCGAGATACCAGTCGCTGCCGTTTCTTTCCTGACGGGCGGTGATGATGTAGTCTCCGATTACCGCATCTACGACCTTGGTCTGCTCCCAATCGGTAGGCACATCGCGGATGAAATCGAAGGCTTTCACACCTTCGTAGGCTGAAGGGTCGTCACTTGCCATCTGCAGAGGGCTGTATATCACTACATATTGCGCAAGTTGCTTTGCAATGGTAGTACGCACGCGGCTGAAAGGACTGTTCGGATTGGAGAAATCGAATGTTCCAAAAGTATAGTCCATAGGACCTGCAAGGCCGCGGATGAACGGGCATACCGTCTGGTGCTCAGGCTTGTTGCCTCCGTCACGCTCCCAGGCGTCGTGCTCCTGGCCGCGTATAGCTTCTCCCGTCATCAGGTTAGGCCAGGTACGGCAGAGGCCGGTAGGGATGCAAGGCTCGTGCTCGTCGATGCAAATCTGGTACTCGGCCGCCTTCTCGACTATCTCGTGGAGTTTGTTCACTCCGTACTGGCTGTCGTGCTCTTCCTTGCCGTCCATAAGCAGATTCACGTTGCCGGTCTTCACATAGTGCATTCCGGCATCGCGGTACTTGGCATAAGCCTCATCTATCTGGCTGAAGTAATGCTCGGTATTGGCAGCGGTTTCGTTATGGATAACCATCTGCACTCCCTTGCTGCGGGCATAGGACATCACTTCGTCGAAATCGTAGTCCGGATAAGCCTCGGTGAAGCTGAAGTTCTCGGAATTGCGCATCCAGTCGCCGTTCCATCCGACATTCCAGCCTTCAACCAGCACACCCTGGATGTCGTTTTCGGCTGCAAAGTCGATGTAGCGCTTGGTGCGCTCGGTGGTTGCCCCGTGCTCCTGCGGATTTTCCGCGTCATAGTACCAGGTGTATAGGTATTTGTGGAGAATCCACCAGATTCCAATGTATTTGCCCGGCTTGATCCAGGAGGTGTCCTCAATCTTGCAAGGCTCATTGAGGTTGAGCATAACGCGGGACTCTATCAGGCCGCCTGCGGTATCGCTCACAAGCAGAGTTCTCCAAGGGGAGGTGCGGGTCAGGGTCATATGGACCGCAGCCCCGTCGCTGAGTTTGGTAAGCGAAGTCTTGAGCGTGCCCGAGTCCTCGGGGATGAGGTTAACCTTTGCAAAATCCAGAAGGGCAGCCTCGTGGATGGAATAGAACCTGCCGTCAGCACCGGTGATGGTCACCGGAGTGTAAGCCTCGGTGATATCTGCGAAGCCGGTATGCTCGGCATAAGCCTCGTAATACGGCTCGCTGCGCGGCATCCACCAGGCTTTGTGGTCGCCCCGGGCAAAACGGTACTCGGTCAATTCTTCGCGTATGTCTATATCCCCCAAGTGCTCTGGGAAAATGTAGCGGAAGCCTAGTCCGTCGTCAAATACCCTGACTTCAATATCCAGATTCGCAGTGTGTACTGTCATTCCGTTGTGACGGTCCTCGATGATTCTCTGCTCTCCCCATACGGTTTCCCAACTGGTACGGGTCTTTTCTTTTTCAACAGACAGGATTTCTGTCCTGTCGCCAAGCGTATTGCCTCCCATAAGCTCGAAACCGAGACGGGAGGGCAGCACTATGCACTCTCCATCTTTGGAAACGGAATACCTGAGGACTCCGTCTTCGTCATCAATCCTCAGCTGAAGGCTTCCGTCCGGAGAAGTCACCACCGGTTCCTGAGACCGGGCGCAGGATGCTGCCAAGGCCGCAGCAAGGCCGATTATTGCAATTTTTCTCATTATTCTTTCACTTGTGCCCAACGGCATTCAAAATCCCAAATATCATTGTCATAATCAAGTGCAGGACCTGTCACGCCCGGATCAGTGCCGCCTGGGGTATAACCCACATAGCCGGTGCTCCTTGAGTCCACAAATTCCTCACCTGCATCGAAGGCGGCAATGACCGCATCGAAGAACATCTCCCAACGCGGCTTGTAGTAAGTGTCCACAAGGCCGTCCCAATCGCGGTTTGCATAGTCGCAGAGGTGGAAGGAATCGCCCCATACGCTGATGAGCGTGCGGGCGTTCATTTCGTAATAGTCCTTCTGCTCTTCTGTGATTCCCCATCTGCGGGCATCGTCAATCCAGTCCTGAAGTGAGAATTCCCGGCGGGTGGAAAGCACGGAGGTAAGAGAATCGCAGAGCTCAAGGAACTCGGCCTTGGCCTTCAGCATACCGTCGCGGTCACCCCTGCGGTAGCAGTCCGTAAAACGGTCGCGCACTGCGGCAGCGCAGTTGCCTATCACCTGACGGTGTATGTTGACGCGGTCATAATCAAGATAGTTCGACTCCCCTTCCACCTTGGAAATCAGTTCGAGAGCCTCCACGGCTTTGGAGATGTCGTAGCCTTTGCGGATATCCGTGGTCCAATGCCATTTGCCGGTGAGGGTAGGGTGGGCATTGATGACTGTGGCACTTCCGGTGTAAGGGTGGGAAACGCTGACCTCATCCGCAAGTTTGTGCCAGAAGGCGCGATAGTTCGCATCCGCACGGCCGAGATGACGGTCCGCGATGTTGTCGATGTAGGAGTCCAGACTGATGCCGGTATCCCAAGCCTGAGCCATAACGGCCTCATACACAGGCTCATTCACACCGAAGCCTTCGAGCGTGGAGCCGATTCCGACAAAGCCCGGACCGGCATTCTCCATAGTCTCGCGCAGCCAGGCCTCGTTCTGGTGGAAATCCCCTTCGATTTCGGTCATTCCGCCGAAGTTGCCAAGGTAGCACCAGATGAAATTCTGGCCGTAGAAGCTTTCGGTACGCTTCCAAATCTGGGTGAAATCGCAGAAGTAGTCGAGTATGGTCATACGGCCCTGCGGCACCGCCGTCAGATAGGCCTTGATGTTCTCATCAGTCCAATGGGTTTCATCGGCATAGAAGAGCCAGCCCATCTGCAGCCATATTGCTTCCGGGTCCACAGCCGTCATTGAATCGAATATGCCTTTGGAGATTTTTGCAAGAGTCTCAGGGTCCCAGAACGGGGCATCAACCTCGTTGAAAGGGTCAACACCGTAGATATGGTCGGTGCCGTAAAGCCTGGTCTGCTCTTCGAGAAATTCTTTTTGGATGACGGCGAACTGAGGGTCCATAGGGCTGAGGAAGGTGCAGCGGTACTCGTCTGCAAATCCTCCCCAATAGCTGACGCGGAAGGTGTCAAGCTTCTCCGGGCAAGTCTCGGCAAGGGCGGCAGGCACGTGGCCGGAGAAAGCCGGAAGTATAGGCTTCATACCCAAAGAGCGTTCGCGCTGCAGGATGCGTTTCTGCAACTTTGCCTGGCCATCTATCCACTCCTGAGGGAGAGGACCCTGCCAGCGGTCAAGGTTGCACATTCTCTGCCAAGGCAGATGGGCCGGTCCCACGAAGAACTCGCGAATCTGCTCATCGCTCATCCCGTGCTTACGGTAAACCTTCTGCCAGACTGCCTCCTGACCGGTGATGGCAAGCGGCATATTGACTCCGTTGAGGGCCATCCAGTCAATGAAGCGCTCCCACTGGTCCCAATTCCACCACGGCATAGTGTAGCCGAAGGTGCAGTAGTTGAGGAAGAACCTCTGCGGCACGGCAGCCTCAACACGGATTTTGGATGGAACGGAAGGCATAGTCTGAGGCAGTTCCACAGGATTGTAATCGTACCAGCTCACATTTGCAAGGCAGTATTCCTGCAGGTAGCGGTTGAGACCGACAGCCATAGAATTGGCGTTGTTGCCCCTTATAACCACCTTGGAGCCTACGGTTTCGAGTTCGTATGTGTCCTTCTGAGTATCTTCAAGCAATTCGAAACGCACTGCAGAAGCTTTCTCTCCAAGGATTCGTTTTGCGAGACCGCGGGCGCTTCGGATTTCAGGGTTACAGGAAACTAGCGCCAGAGCAGCTGCTATCATCAGAACTATCTTTCGCATGGTAATTTGCTTTTATGTTTGTTTTTAATGCCGAAATGGTCGCAATAGCGGTCATAGAGGTGACCGGCCTGCAGGTAGGAAGAGTTCGGGCTCATAAAGTGACTGAACTCGAAGGTAATCACGTCCTCCATCCCGGCCTTGCGGGCCTGCTCCAGCTTGTAGAGCATCTTTTCCCATTTGATAGGAAGGAAGCGGATAGGCATATCGCGGTCGAAGCTCTCAAGATTGGTCCAGCAGTGGATGCCATACTTGTCGGCGAGCTTCTTGTTGATGCAGAGGTAGCCGTAAAGCTCCCAATAGTCAACCTGTCCGTCCTGGAAGGCCATAATGTCCACTACACCCTGCAGGTTGCTGAGGATATCGTCCCACTCGCGCTCGTGCTCCTCGTAGGTCGTTGCAGTATCGCCTCCCATCACCTGGTCGGTCTTGATGCCGTGTATGTAAGGGGAAATCATACAAGGCAGGCCTCCGGACACTTCTTTGGCGTGGCGTCCCATATCGGCAAAAATCTTGGAAATGTTTCTGGTGCGGCGGCTGACCTCCTGGCAAAGGTACCAGCCCTGGAAGCTCTTGTGCTTCTTGCCGTATTTCTCCCAAACTTCGTCTATGAGCTTGTTGTTCACATCGATTTCCTTCTGGAACTCACCCACGTGCCACCAATAACCGGAATCATAGAGGCCGAAGAAGAACTTCATATCGTATTTGTCGGCAAGGGTGAGAAACATCTCGACGAGGTCAACAGGAGGATAGTAGCAGTCAGGCTTAGCCTCAAGCACCGCTTCAAACGGAGCGGCAATCCAAGGGCCGAGGCCGCAACGGATCATCACTACGGTGTTGATACCCATATCCTTCATTGCCCTGAAATCGGCATCCCATTCTTTGACGCCCCAGTTCTGGTGCGGAATGTCCCAGCTGATTTCGTCCAGGAAGGTAGCGTGAATCTGCATTCCCTGAGGAATGTCCGGAGTCTCAAACTGCTTGTCCGTGAACTCGCAGCGATGGCCGCACGATACAGTCAGGAGGGCTGCAATCGCGAGTGCCAGGGTGGTCATTGTTTTATTCATTATCGATTTCTGTGTTTGGGCCTCTAATTTACTCAAAAAAGGGCATAGATGGAATTATTTCTTCATATGCTTGCGTATATGAGGCGCCAGCCAGTCTGCGTAGCGCATCATACCGAGATCGGTGAAGTGAATGCCGTCCACAAAGGCTTCGTTGTCGTGGCCTACCATATCGTCCGATTTGAGGTACCAGATGTTTTTCTCCCCCTGCTTCTTGAGTTTGCAGAAGAGTTCCCACTGGGCAGCATTCTTCTTGTCCACTTCAGCCTTGATGCCCGCATCGTACTCATAGTGTCCGAAGTACGGGTCTTCAAGGAAGAGAATAGGAACGTCCGGATGGGCATCGCGCACGATTCGGAAGAACTGCTCACCCTTCTCCCTTATGAGGTAGTCATAAGCATTCGGAACATAATCAAAGACATAGATAGCAGGATCCTCGACAGAGGCCATAAGTTCGGCTATTTCAAGGTCGAGAAGAGCGTTGCCGCTGAAGCCGAGGTTGATGACTTCGCGGTTGAAGCGGCGCGAAAGAATGCTGGTATGAGCCATACCCGGACGGTTGGCGCAGCCTCCCTGAAGAATGGAAGTGCCGTACATTACGATAGGCTTATCGCAGCGCGGAAGGTCCACTTTCGGGGCTTCGACCACGGCCTCCCTGTCAACGCCTATTTCGAGCTTGGTCAAGCCGTCATAAAGCGGGAGATAAAGCATATACTCCCGCCACTTCGGTTCCATAGCACCTATCACCTTCTGCTCACAGTCCTTCGAATCGAGGGTAGGGCGACCAGAGGCCATAAAGCGCCATTCCCCCTTGTCAGTGAGAACGTAAAGGTCAAGACCGCGGGTACCGGTGAGGGTCTGATGGTTCATATGGTTGCCAAATTTTGCACTCCAGCGGAGCCATATCGCGGAAGCATTGGAAGAGAAACGGACATAAAGCCCGGCGCTGTTGCGCCCGAGATACCAGACGGCGTCCCTGCTGCGTCCTTCGAACTCGGCAGGCAACCTCTCGTAGAGTTCCTTCGTATCCTGACGCGCCTTGCCGTAAAGCGGAAGATTAGCGGCGTCATACCAATTCTGCGCAAAAGCGCTTACACCCAGAAGAAGGGCGGAGACGGAAGCGATTATATGTCTATTCATAAGCCTTGAACGGTAAATCCCAACCTGTTACGGTTGCAATATAAGGGGCGAGTATGCTTGCGATTTTGCGGTGTCCCTTGTAGTTCGGATGCCAGGATGCTCCAAGGTCACCATCGTGATTGTGGGCAGAAGGCTGAATGACGCAGTAGTGAAGATTACCCACTGCGCTGCGCTCGCCCGCGGTCATAACATAAGTCCCCATCAGTTCGTTAGCCTTGGAAGCCATAAGGATGATAGGCACCTGCTCTCCATAAAAGGCGCGCACCTGCCTCAGAAGAGTGGCATAGCCAGAGCACCAATAGTCAAGATTCGGTTGTTTTCCAGTGGAAAAGTCGTTGGTGCCGAGGTAGATAACTACAACATCAGGAGTGTAGGTCGGAGTCCAGGCCTTTTCGCAGTGCTGGTCATAGGTCTGGGCATAGAGCTTGACCATATTTTCGTGCTGGTTGAAATCGCCATAGTTGCGCACGATGCCGCGGCCGCTGTGGCTGATATGCACGGCTTCCGCATCGAACAGGCGGGCTACTATGTCAGCGTAGGTAAGAGCCGGATTCTCCGTTTCCGGGAGGAATGGATCGGTGCGGTTCGGAGCCTCGGTGCCGTACCCGCAGGTATATGAATCTCCGATGAACTCGATGAGACGGGAATGAGGCTGGGGAGCATCGAGGAATTTGCCGTCGGTGGTGAAAGCTTCGAAGAAGGCTGTTCCCTGCTCTCCTTCTGTTCTTTTCTGAATGCTTACCTCGTGTACGCCCTTCTTTCCTTTGAAGAGGGTGAGGGTAGTATCTCCGGCGACCTTGAAAACACTTGTCGCCTGAGGGCCCTGAGGGGTGTCAACCCAAAGGTTGAACCAGTCGGCGTGAGTGTCCTTGCATTTGAGTTTAAGAGTGGTTCCTGAGAACTTGAGTCTTACGGTAGTGGCGCTCCAGTCGAAGCTGACTGAGCCGTCTTCAGAGATTTCCGTCCTACCTATCCAAGTCGCCCTGCTATCTGAAGCGGGGATGGTTTCGGCGCCGCAGATTGAGGCGCCCAGAAGCAGCGATGCTGCAAGAATAGCTATTCGTTTCATAGCTACAAATTTAATAAATATAGCCGTGGAACGCAAGAAGGGTGACCTCAAAGTCGCAGGACTTCCGGTCACCCTTGATAAAAAATTGGGGATGCAGATTAGTCGGTGAGGGAGAATCTCTTGAATACGACAACCTTTGCCTCCGCATCGACAGCCTTGAGAGCGTCCTTTACGGAGATGTGGTTCTCGCCCATCTGATACTCCTGCTCCTCGAGGGTCTGCTCCTTGAAGAACTTCTGGAGACGGCCATTGGCGATGTTCTGAATCATAGTCTCGTTGAGATTTGCAGCCTTCTCTGCTGAGACGGTCCTGATAATCTCGCGTGCCTGGTCAGCCTGCTCAGGAGTGAGCCAGCCCTTGGCTGTGTTGGACTCGATATGATCCTCGCTGTCGCAGTGTGCAGGGTTGATGCCGGCCTTCTTGAGGGCGGACTCAACAGCCTTGAGCACCTGCTCATCCCTGGTCTTCTGGATAGCTACCTGGAGCTCGTTCTCTACGACCTCCTTAGGGCAGTCTGCTGCAGAAAGAGCCACCGGATTCATAGATGCAACCTGCATTACGATACCTTTGGCGATGTCCTCAGGAACCTCTTTGTTGAATCCGCAAAGAGCTCCGAGTTTGCCGTTGAGGGTGTGGATGTAAGCTGTTACAAACGGTGCCTCAACGAGTGCGTAGTAAGCAAGCACGTGCTTCTCACCGGTCTTTCCGGTCTGAGCCTCAACGGCTTCCTCTACTGTGTAACCGTCCTCCATCTTGCAAGCCTTGAGAGCCTCAAGGTCTGCAGGGCAGTTGGCGATGGCTACATCTGCGATAGCGTTAGCAAGAGTCTGGAAGGCCTCGTTGCGGGAAACGAAGTCAGTCTCGCAGCCGAGGCATACGAGTATTGCCTTGTTTCCGGATACGCGTGCCTTTACGGCACCCTCAGATGTCTCGCGGTCAGCTCTCTTGGCTGCTACAAGCTTACCTTTCTCGCGGATGATGCCCACTGCCTTGTCGAAGTCTCCCTGAGCTTCCTCAAGAGCCTTCTTGCAGTCCATCATACCGGCTGAAGTCATCTTGCGCAACTTCATTACGTCTGCTGCTGTAATTGCCATAGTAGTTATTTTTCTAAAACAGTTTTACAAATGGGATTATTCTGCTGCCGGTGCCTCAGCCTCAACGTTCACCTGCTTTGCTCCCTTGCGGGCGCGAAGCTTGCGGTCGGAGAGCTTTGCTCCTTCCTTCTCCTCAGCCTCAGCTTCCTTCTCCTTCTCGAGCTTGCGCTCGTCGAGACCTTCCTGAATAGCTGCGCAAACCACATTGAGAATACACTCAACGCTCTTTGCCGCATCGTCATTAGCCGGAATTACGTAATCAATCGGGGTAGGATCGCAACAAGTATCAACAATGGCGAATACCGGGATGTTAAGACGATTGGCTTCCTTAACGGCGTTGGCCTCCTTCATTACGTCAACCACGAAGAGTGCGGACGGAAGACGGCTCATGTCCCTGATGGAACCGAGGTTCTTCTCGAGCTTGGCCCTCTGGCGGTCAATCTGGAGACGCTCACGTTTTGCGAGCTTTTCGTAGGTGCCGTCCTCCTTCATCTTGTCGATGGTGGACATCTTCTTGATGGCCTTGCGGACGGTTGGGAAGTTGGTAAGCATACCGCCGGCCCAGCGCTCTGTAACCGATGGCATTCCAACAGCGGTGGCTTTCTCGGAGACAATCTCCTTAGCCTGCTTTTTGGTGGCTACGAAGAGAATCTTGCGGCCGCTCTTAGCGAGGGCCTTCATCTCTTCTGCAGCCTCGTCAACCTTGACGACTGTCTTGTGCAGGTCGATGATGTGGATGCCGTTCTTCTGGTCGAAGATGTACGGAGCCATCTTAGGGTTCCACTTGCGGGCGAGGTGTCCGAAGTGTGCGCCTGCATCAAGCAATTCTTGGAAATTTGTTCTTGACATAATTGTCTGTTTTCTTTTTTGTTTGTTCTCTTTTCATCAATCCCACGGTAGCGGTCCTGGACCGGTCCGGGAGATTTTCCGCAGTGTGGCAGCCTTCCAAAAGGGATGGTTTAGAAACCACAACTGTGCGATAAAACAGGTTGATAACTAACGTTTACTGAACTGGAAGCGGCGGCGTGCACCAGGCTGGCCAGGCTTCTTGCGCTCAACCTCGCGAGCATCGCGGGTGAGGAATCCTGCTGCCTTGAGTACAGAACGGTATGCTTCCTTGTCAATCTCGCAAAGTGCACGTGCAATGCCGAGACGTACGGCCTCTGCCTGACCCTTGGTACCGCCTCCTACGAGGGTAACCTTTGTGTCAAACTTTCCGAGAGTCTCAGTTGCGGTGTAAGGCTGGAGAACAACGTAGCGGAGAGTCTCCTCCTTGAAGTAATCCTCAAGAGGGCGTCCGTTGATTACGATGTTGCCTGTTCCTTCTGTGAGATAAACGCGAGCTACAGCTGTCTTACGTCTTCCAAGGGCGTGTGTCTGTTCCATTTGCTCTGTTTAAATTTCGTTCAACTTGATTTCCTTAGGGTTCTGTGCCTGGTGAGGATGCTCCGGTCCTGCGTAAACGTAAAGGTTTCCGAGCTGCTTGTCACCGAGACGTGTCTTAGGGAGCATACCCTTGACTGCTCTCCTGATGAGTTCTGCCGGTCTCTTGGCGAGGATTTCGCGAGGTGTGGTGAAACGCTGTCCTCCTGGATATCCAGTGTAGCGTGTGTACACACGGTTGGTCATCTTCTTGCCCTTGAGAGCAACTTTCTCGGCGTTGATTACGATAACATTGTCACCGCAATCCACGTTCGGAGTGAATCCTGGCTTGTTCTTACCGCGGAGGATAAGGGCAACCCTGGATGAAAGACGACCAAGTGCGACATCTGTCGCGTCAATGACCAACCACTGCTTGTCTACAGTCGCCTTGTTGAGCGATACTGTCTTGTAACTGAGTGTGTCCATTGTTCGATCTTAATGGGTTAATACTAATAAAATTGCGATCCCTCCATTACAAAGGGGTCGCAAAGATAATCAAAAAAAACCGATTTGCAAAAACTTCCGCTATACTGCGAGAATATCCTTCTCCTTGGCGGCTACAAGAGCATCGATTTCCTTTACTTTCTTGTCGGTGAGTTTCTGAATCTCATCCTCACCTTCCCTCTCGGCATCCTCGCTGAGTCCGTCGTTCTTCTGGGCCTTCTTGAGGGCATCCACCGCATCCCTGCGGGCATTGCGGATAACAACCTTGGCGTTCTCGCCCTCCGCCTTGGCGCTCTTTACGAGCTCCTTGCGCCTTTCCTCGGTAAGGGCAGGCACTGAGCAGCGGATGGTCTCTCCGTTGTTGGACGGGGTGAGTCCGATGTTGGAGTCGATAATCGCCTTCTCTATGGCAGGAATCAGAGACCTCTCCCAAGGCTGGATTGCCAGAGTCTTCGCGTCAGGAGTAGTGACGGAAGCCACCTGAGGGATTGGGGTCGGGGTGCCGTAGTAGTTTACGAGTACCTTGTTGAAGACAGCAGGATTGGCTTTTCCCACTCTATAATTCTTGAGGCTTTCCTCGAGGAAAGCGATTGCATCCTTCATCTTCGCATCAGCGGCATTGAGGATTTCCTTTGTCTTTTCTGTAAGCATAGCTGGTTAGTTGTTTTTATGCGTGTACGGTCGTTCCGACCTTTTTTCCTTCAAGCAGATCCGCAAGGGCTCCGTCCTGGTCTATATTGAACACCACTATCGGCACATTTCCCTGCTCGCAAAGCGCAAAGGCTGTGGCATCCATAACCTTAAGATGGTCGGCGAGGGCCTTGCTGAATGTAAGTTCCTCATATTTCACGGCAGTCGGGTCCTTTTCCGGGTCTGCGGTATAGACTCCATCCACGCGCGTACCTTTGAGTACTGCGTCGGCTCCGATTTCCAGAGCCCGGAGCGCCGCGCCGCTGTCGGTGGTGAAGAAAGGATTGCCCGTTCCACCGGCAATCAGGGCGACTCCGCCCTCTTCGAGCAGACGCACGGCCGCATCCCTTACATAGTAACGCGCGATAGGCTCCATTGGAGTTGCGGTAAATACTTCAGCCCGAACCCCCTGTTCGCGTATGAACTGGGCGAGGGCCATAGAATTGATAACAGTTGCAAGCATTCCCATCTTGTCGCCGTCCACACGGTCGAAGCCCTTTCCGGAGCCCTGAAGTCCGCGGAAGATATTGCCTCCGCCGTTGACTACAGCCACCTGATGGCCTGAGCGTACGGCACTTACGATTTGGCTTGCATATGCGGCAATTCTCTGCTCATCGAGGCCCTTGCCTGAAGGACCGCCGAGGCTTTCGCCGCTAAGTTTGAGGAGAACTCTTTTGTACATGGAGCAAAATTATCCGAAAATTATGAAACTTGCAAGATTAGGGTTATATTTGCACGCTATTACGAAGCTAATAAATACACACGGAATATGTTTATTTTCACATCTTCAATCGGCAGGAAGTTCGTTCAGGCTGTTTCAGGAGCCTTCCTCATCCTTTTCCTGCTCCTTCATGCGACTATCAATTTCTTTTCTGTAATCGACAGCTGGTTTACCGGAAGGTACGGTTGCGTTGCTGCGGACGATGTCCTCTTCTCTGAAGGAGACGGACTGTTCAAGCTGGGTTGCGACTTCATGTCCACCCCTGTCATCAGCATTATGGTCCCTGTCCTCGCACTCGGATTTGCAGTGCACATCATCTACGGAATCTGGCTTTCCGTGCGCAACATCAAGGCCCGCGGCGGCGTGAAGCGCTACGAAGTGGCTTCCAAGGCTGCAACAGACAGCTGGTCAGCAAAGAATATGTGCGTGCTGGGAATCGTCATCCTCGGCCTCATCATCTTCCACCTCACCGGATTCTGGGCCAAGATGCAGATGCCTGAACTCTTACACATCGGAACATTCGAAAACAACCCATACATCCTTCTGAGCCTCGTATTCGGAAAATGGTGGATGCTTGCCATCTATCTGATCTGGTTCGTAGCCCTCTGGTTCCACCTCGTTCACGGTTTCTGGTCAATGTTCCAGACAGTGGGTTGGAACGGAACAGTATGGTTCAAGAGAGTTAAGGTAATCGGCGTTATCTTCTCTACTCTCATCTGCCTGATGTTCGTCGTTACGGCTGTAAACGCATTCATCCAGGCACCTAATATTCTCTAATCGCAGCTTCCGATGAAGATCGGAAACGTCGATCTGGGCGGAAGCCCCCTGCTATTGGCACCGATGGAAGACGTCACCGACGCATCCTTCCGCATTCTGTGCAGAGAGCAGGGGGCTTCCGCCGTATATACCGAATTCATCCCTTCCGACGGGCTGATCCGCGATGCGGACAAGGCCCTTGCGAAGATGCGCACGCGTGAGGATGAAGCGCCGGTGGGCATTCAGATTTACGGCCATATACCTGAGTCTATGGTGGAGGCCGCCAGAATGGCGGACCGCGCCGCGCAGCTCGTAGGCGGACACGGGGCGGACTTCATCGACATCAACTTTGGCTGCCCGGTAAGCAAAATCGCCGGGCGCGGCGCGGGATCCGGGATGATGCGCGAGCCGGACAAGATGGTGGCAATCACCAAGGCCGTAGTGGAAGCGGTGGACAAGCCTGTTACCGTGAAGACGCGCCTTGGCTGGGACGACAGTTCCAAGATAATAGTTGAGCTTGCGGAAAGGCTGCAGGATGTCGGCATCCAAGCACTTACCATACACGGACGCACCCGCTGCCAGATGTACAAGGGGCAGGCCGACTGGACCCTTATCGGGGCGGTCAAGAACAACCCGCGCATGCATATCCCCATCATAGGCAACGGCGACATCGACTCCCCTCAGAAGGCGAAGGAGGCCTTCGACCGTTGGGGCGTGGACGCGGTTATGATAGGCCGCGCGACCTTCGGGCATCCTTGGATTTTCAGGGAAATACGCCACTACCTGGATACGGGCGAGCTGATGCAGGAGCCGTCGGTCAGCGAGAAGGTTGCGCTCGCAAAGCGCCATCTTGCGCTGTCCCTGGACCTGAAGGGCGAGCCTCGCGGCATCTTCGAGATGCGCCGCCACCTGAGCTGCTATTTCAAGGGCCTGCCGGACTTCAAGGAAACGCGTATGCGTATGGTGACCACGCTGGACGTGGCGGAGCTATATTCGATACTCGATGAGATAGAAGAGCGCTATGCTGCACAGATTGATTCTTAAGATACGGCACCGCGGCTACGACAGCGGCCGCAGGGAGGTCTGCTCCAGCCCCATCCCGAGCATTTGCGTAGGCAATGTGACGGTGGGCGGAACGGGCAAGACTCCGCATACCGAGCTGCTGCTGAGGCTTCTGGCGCAGCTCTGCCCGGGTACCCGGCTCTCGGTGCTCTCACGCGGTTACGGACGCAAGAGCAAGGGCTACCTGGATGTGGACACGCAGGGCAGCAGCGCGGATTTCGGCGACGAGCCGCTACAGATTGCCCACAAGTTCCCGGCCGTCAAGGTTGCGGTAGATAAGGATAGGGTGGAAGGCTGCCGGCGCCTTCAGGAGCAGGGCGCGCAGGCTGTGCTGCTCGATGATGCCTTCCAGTACCGAAGGCTCGCAGCAGACCTCAACATAGTACTTATCGACTACAGCAGGCCGGTTTTTCAGGACCGTCTGCTGCCGCTGGGGAGCCTCCGGGACCTGCCTGAGCGCATATTCAAAGCTGACATTCTGATTGTCAGCAAATGTCCTGAGACTCTTAGCGATGCCGAAAAAGGCGCCTTCGCGGTGAAACTCAAACTGTCGGATTATGACCCTTCCCGCTGCACCGCACGCACCCCTGACGGGCGCGAAGTGCTGCTGCTGTTCAGCCACATAGAGTATCTTCCCGCTGTGCCGGTATTCCCCGAAGGGGATCACCGCTATGTCTATTCGAAGCAGGCAGTGCTGATGAGCGGCATTGCGAAAGACGGTGCGCTCAGGCATCACGTGCAGTGCTCCTTCAGGCTTGTGAAGCACTTCCGCTTTGCAGACCATCACGAATATTCCACTAAGGATATAAAGAAACTGCTTGCCGCAGCGAAGGAGTACCCTGTTGCCGCTTTCATTACTACCGAAAAAGACGGCGCACGGCTTCTGCAGATGCAGGATTTCCCTGCCGAGCTTCGCCGGCGCCTTCTGATGGTGCCTATTGAAGTGGAGTTCTCCAATTCATCGGAAAAGCAGCTGCTGGGCAGCCGCCTTCTGGAACTGCTCAGTCCTTCCGTTCGAACTTCTGAGTAAGACCGGTGTCGAGGCGAACTATCTCCTTTGTTCTGCCTTCCAGAGTATAACCTCCTATGGTGCGGGTGAAGCAGATGGTGTCTTCTCCCATACGCAGTATGCGCTTGAGCTTCGAGGCAAGGCGGAACTTGGCGTTCTGCGCGTTTCCTTCAGCGAGGATGTAGCCGCGTCCGTTCATAAAGTCCACGATTTCAGGCCATACCTGCTCTGGCTCTCCCCAGATGCGGACATTGCGTTTGCCGTAGCCGAGCATGGGATATACTGCGGCGAAGGCGGCTACGATGAGGGCCATCTGCCAAAGGGAGTCTGCTCCGTTTTTGAAGATATTGTCTATCGGCCCTTCGATGAAGCCGAGTGCGAGCAGCGCTGCAATAAATATGGCGAGCATAATCGCCAGATACACGAAGTACTTGATTGATCTGAGGATGTATTTCATAAAGCAAATATAGCACTTTAAATGTAGTTTTGTATGATGGAATCGGCGATAAACCAGTCGCTTTCGGGGATTCGCACCATGCGTCCGTCAATTGTTGTGCCGCGTGCCGTGCGAAGCCCCAGCATTATGCGTTCTTCTTCAATTTCTTCGGGTGTGAGAAGTTCCTGATAGTCCTCCGGATGGGCGGCGCGCACCCGCAGCCATCCTGCGGGGGTCTGAGGATTCCAGCTGCGAAGCTGATTGCCGTACGCACGGATGGCAAGCGAGTGCGCGCCCGGCCCCAGTCCGACATAGGGAGCTCTGGTCCAGTATGCGCTGTTGTGAATGGCCTCCCGGCCCGGCTTTGCCCAGTTGGAGATTTCGTAGTGCTTGTAGCCCGCCTCACGAAGCTTTCTGCAAATCAGCTCATACTGCTCCCGGCACTGCTCGTCGGGAAGTTCAGTATATACCCCTTCTTCGAGTTGTCTGGCAAGCTCGCTCCCGGGCTCAATGCTCAGCTGATAAGCGGAAATATGCTCCGGCTGTAGAGCCAGAAATCCGGTTAGAGTACTTTCGAGCATGGTATTGTCCATCCCGTTCACCCCGAATATCAGGTCGAGGCTGATATTGTCAAAGCCGGCCTGACGAAGAATGGAGACGGCTATGGCCGCCTGGGCCGCACTATGGCGCCTGCCCATCCAGCGCAGCATCCCGTCGTCGAGCGACTGCACACCCATACTTATGCGGTTCGCCCCCAGGTCCCTGAGGGCACGCGCAAAGTCCGGCCCCCGGCCGGTAATATCGTCCGGATTGACCTCAACGGTAAACTCCCTGAACTTGTGGTTCTTTGCGTCAAGGGCTTCCAGCAGGCTTTCAAAGAAAGGGAGAGGCATCACCGACGGCGTGCCTCCCCCTATGTAGAGTGTATCGACGGCTGAAGCCGCCTCTATTTCTGCTTTGCGGGACTGTGCCTCAAGGCAAAGCTCCCGGATGTAGTCTTCGAAGTTCTCCCGTCCCCGACAGGCGATTTCCGAATAGAAGTCGCAGTACCTGCAGAAACTCCTGCAGAAAGGGACGTGGACATAAATCATCCTACCTGAGCATCAGCTCTGCGCTGCCGAGTTTGGCCTGAGCGGAGTAAACCTCAACTGTGTAGAGGCCCTTTACATACTCAGGAACATCGTTGACATAGATAATCATATCAACCTCTGAGCCCTCGTAGTCAACCTCGCGGGAAGCGGAAGCCTGAAGAGCCTCGCCCTCGAAGTAGAAGGAAGCATTTGTGCCGTCAAGAACGATATTTCCGTCAGGATCGAGTACCCTTACATATACGGTCATAGGACCTTTCTTTGCAAGGTCGTTCTCGACCAGGCTGAGGGAAACTGCAAGCCTCTTGACACGGCTGCTGCGGTCGGTCTTCTTCTCGGAAGCATTGTAAGCTTCAACTGCGATGCCCCTTGCCTTTACGATAGAGCCGGTAGCCACCTTGCTTGCGAGGTCGTTGACCTTGCTGGTGAGCTCCTGGTTCTGGCCCTTTGCCTCTGCAAGTTCCTGACGGGAATTGCTGAGCTCGGTAGAGAGCCTGAGGTTTACTGAGTTGAGGGAGTCAATCTGGACTACGTAGCTCTTCATGATGCTGCGCAGGGTGCCAAGCTCCTTCTCGTATGCACGCATCTTCTGGCGGTTGGTAGCCTCGGTCCTCTTGATGCGGTCAACGAGCAGTGCAACTTCTTCGCGGGAAGAATCGAGCTGCTTGTTGATTTCGTCATAGTCGGAGGTGAGGTTGTCGAAATCAGTCTTGAGGGCTGTAATCCTCTCCTGGAGGTCAGCCTTGTCCTGCTCAAGTTCCTTGACCATCTTGTAGTCCTTGGTTGCAACTACTGCAAGCACGATTGCGAGGATAGCTGCAACTACGGCAAGAATCACTACAGGGACATTGTTCTTCTTGTTGGCCTGAATACGCTCGGCCCTTGCGATTGGATCTTCTTTTTGCATATTTCGTGAAAATTAATAACCAAATAACCAACTTTTGCGTGCGGGAATGACTTCCGTCAACCAATTCGCGCAAATATACAAAAATTGTGCTGAAAGGGCAATGGAAGAACGTAATTGATGAACTATTCTGCCGGAACAGCTTTCAAATCCTTGAGAGCAAGGTAGCCGTGATAGTCAACACCTGCGTACTCGTTGTTGTCATCGAAGAGTCCGTAACCGAAATAGTATGTGTCGTCAGCTCCTTCTGCGGTAATTGTCATGTAAACTCCGTCATAGACAAAAGAGATTGACGGGTTGACAATCACAGTGCCTTTTCTGTCCGTAATAATCGGGCGGACCTTGTATTTGTAGTCATCCTTTGTGTAGTAGGTCACGTCAGTGTTGCAGACAAAATCCATATGGGTAATGCCCTCTGCGTAAGTGCAGACATTTCCGTTGATTGCCACAATACGCTCATTCTGCTCAGTGTTCTGGGTATTTGAGAGTCCACACACTCCTGTTGCAGTTGTCATCTGCATGAAACCGAAGTCCATGAAATTGAAATACCACTGCTCGGTGTACTCTGGATTCTCTTCACCTTCCAGGCTTACGAAGGTTCCCTTTACATCATACAGACCATTGATTCTCTGTAATCCTGCACTTGCTTTGACAAAAACGGTATCGATATCTCCGATTACCGCGCCATTGTCCACGGTCTTGATGGCAAATGCCGCCTTGAAAGAGTTCGGGTCTGCGGCAAGGATGTTCAGAACAAGGTCTGCAGACTCACCCTCAGCGGCAACGGTCACTGTGTCTGAAACGAACTCGTAGTCAGTTCCAGCAACACTGTACTCGCCGCCCACTGCCTCGAATTTGATTCCGAGAGGATAGGCGATGTTGGTACCGCTGACACTGACCGGAACGGTCACCGTGTTTCCCAACTCACTTGCATGCCAGATATAAGGGCTGACAAATTCAACCGTAGCGTCGATAGCCGGAGTTTCAGGCACTTCAGGAGTTTCCGGTACTTCAGGCGTTTCTGGAACTTCAGGCGTTTCTGGAACTTCAGGACCTTCAGGCACTTTAGGATCTTCTTTTGTGCATGCTGCGAAGGCCAAAACTACAGAAGCCATCGCAAGGAGATAGTTGATTTTTTTCATAAGATGATAATTATTAAGTAATACACTGTTCCCCTACGGTTTCACCCATAAAGAATATCACAAATGTAAAGATAAAATCTGCCATAGCAAGCGATATATTGGCATTTTTATTGATAATTATGCATATCTTTGTAAAGATATGTTTAATGCAAACAGTGTATTATCTTCATATGAGAACAATTAACCATTTGATTTTGCCGGCATTAGCCTGTCTTATCGCTTTCACCTACTGCACAAAACCGGAAACGCCTAATCAGCCGCAAGATCCCAAACCGCCAATTGAAGAACCCGAAAAGCCGGAAAAACCTGAAGAACCGGAAGAACCGGAAGTTCCCGGAGTGTCCGTTGACATACCGTTTTCAAATCTTAATTTGACTCCGGGCCAGAGTTTTCAATTGAAGGCAAGTGTCATTCCGGAAGACAGTCCTCTGAGCTGGCAATCAACCAATGAGAATGTGCTCAGCGTAGATGATGGCGGAAACGTCACTACTCTCAATCTTGGATGCGCGGCAATCGTGGCAAGCAGCAAGGGCCAGAAAGACAGTTGCTGGATCAATGTTGCCAATCCACCGGCTTTTGGAGATTATTACTATGCCGACGGTTCATATTCCTCAAGCCTTGACCTTGCCAAGAATCCTATAGGCCTTGTTTTCTGGGTAGGCGATCCGACTGCGGATGATGCTGCCTTGAAAAGGGATTATCCTTTCTGTACCCACGGACTGGTTGTTGCCTTCAGCGATGACCAGAAGGGATACCATTTCCAGAAGAATTTCCGTATGTACTACAAATCCCTCGGCTACTGGATTGAAGCCAATGCTCCTGAATATGAAACGGTTACCACAAAGGTTGATGATTTCACGATTCTGAATCTGATTCGCGGATACAACAATACCAAGGCGATTGAGGCGTTCAATGCCGCAGAGGAGAACAAGGAGTGGCCTGTGAATCTGATTGCCGGACTGGAGGACTATCGCAAAACCGTGCCTGCACCATCGGGGAGCAGCGGCTGGTACATCCCTTCAACCAAGGAGTGTTGTCTGATTATTGTCGGGGATGTTCCGGGGGATGTGGTTGACTTGTCTGGCAATGTTGATAACAAGAATACCCTCAACAAAAAACTGAAATACATTCCAGGCTCCAATTCTATCGGACGCGAGGGAATCGACGATGACATTTGGACAAGCAACGACAGGGATGAAATCTATGCGCTCTATGTGTCCACTCACGAAGGGAAAATATGGATGCAGTACAAGCAGTCCCCTCCTGACAAGAACGAGCCTTCAGAGTATCACAGACTCCGCTGCGTTTTGGCATTCTAGAGTTTTCTCGCCTGTCACATATCATTCAATGACAGACAAGAGAGCACTATCCTGTTTTTTCTGACCAGTTTCTCCTTGGAAGAGAAGAAATCTACCTTCTCTTCAAGGAGGCTCTTGCTGAACTTCTCCGGGTTGCGCTTTACCTCTATGACATCAAGGACATTTTCATTCAATCGCAAGGCAACAATATCCAGTTCAGCCTGCTGGTGATTTCCTTCTTTGTCAATGTACCCTTTAGGGTCCCACCAGTTCTGAATGTCGCTGTATATGGATGGATTGACCTCCAGAAAATTCTGAAATCCATCAAAATTTTACAGCCGTAAATTTTACGGCTGTTGCAAAGTTGGCGAAAAGAGCCGAATTCGCAAGAGTAAAAGCACTAAAGAAACATGTATTTCTCCCTTTTACCCCATTGGCAAGCCATCTCTTGCTATTTCTGTACTAATGCCGTAACTTTGAGTTTGGAAAACTAACAACCAATATTGATATGGACAGGAAAGAGTTTTTGAAAAGTCTGGGTGTTCTGACCGCGGGCGCTGCACTGCTCGGTGCAGAAGATACACTCAAAGCCGCTCCGGTAACGGCAGATGAATTGGATTTCCCACTCAAAGGCCTGAAAGCCAAGGTGAAAGAACCTGTAAAGGTGATAATTATAGGTGCCGGCAATCGCGGAAGGACCTACTCCGGATATGCCGCCAACTACCCTGACTGTATACAGATTGTGGGCGTTTCCGACATTCGCGAAAGCCGCAAAAACGCAATGGGAGACCGCTTCAACATCCCGCAGGAAAGACGCTTCGGAGACTGGAGCGAAGTCTTCAAAGTGCCGAAATTTGCGGATGCGGTGGTGATATCAACACCTGACGACCTTCACTATAAGCCTTGTATGAAGGCTCTGGAAATGGGCTACAACGTGCTTCTCGAAAAGCCTATCGCCCAGTCCGAAAAAGAGTGCACCGACATAGCTGCCCAGGCTCACAAGTACGGCGGCATCGTTGCTGTTTGCCACGTGCTGAGATACAGTCCGTATTTCAGGGCTATGCGGGAGGCCGTCCACAGCGGAATGATAGGCAAACTCATCAGCATCCAGCATATGGAGCCTATCGAGTGCCGCCATATGGCACACTCCTATGTGCGCGGCAACTGGCGCGATTCAGACAAGACCACCCCTATCATCCTTGCCAAGAGCTGTCACGACCTTGACATTATCCGTTGGATAGTGGACAAACCTTGCAGAACTATCGTTGCCGACGGCTCCCTGACCTGGTTCAAGGCGGAGAATGCTCCGAAGGGTGCGCCGAAGCGCTGCACAGACGGATGTCCTCACGAGGCGGAGTGCCCGTATTCTGCTATTGATGTCTATGTCAGAAGAAAGCAGCATCTTGGAGTATTCGACCTTAAGAACAGGAAGGACGAAAACGAAATTATGGCGAAGATTTCCGACCCGGACAATGTGTGGGGCCGCTGTGTGTATTACTGTGACAACAACCAGCCTGACCACTTCGTGAGTGAGATGGTTTTCGAGGACGGCACTACAGCGTCATTCTCAATGGAAGCCTTTACCCCTTACGGAGGCCGCCGCACCAGGATTATGGGCAGCACGGGCTATATTGAGGGAGACGGCACAACGTTCACTCTGTACGAGTTCCGAAGCAACCGCAAGCTCGTGTGGGACAAGAAACTCAACGAAATCCCCGAGTACAGGAATTCCGGACACGGCGGAGGAGATATGGCTCTGGTATGCGATTTCCTTGAAGCAGTTGACAGCCACGACGAATCCCGCCTGACCAGCACCATCGATGCTTCCGTCGAGAGTCACGTGATGGGCTTCCGTGCAGAGAAGAGCCGCCTTTCCAGCAAAAAGGTGGAAGTCAATCTGCGGAGGAAATAATTTTCATAACCCCAAAAAGGCGCGATAACTTCAAGCCGTGGTATCAGACTTTTAGCCGAGCATAATTGCTCGGCTTTCAGTTTTTCTAATTCCAGACAAAAGTAATCGGTGCGCAGAAACGCCTTATTTGCGCACGGATTTGAAAAATATTGCAGTTGGTGCGCAAGAAGGGCCGTTTTGCGCACGGATTTCATAGCCGGCCGATCAAAGTTTTCGGGTTCTTCACTTGAAACTCCATTACATGCGCCCTGATTACAATCGACGCTCTCAACCAAACCGTCTTCTCCACCGAAGCCTGGGTGCTGCACCGGGAGAGGTAGGGGCGTATGCCGCCATTCCAGCAAAAAGGTGGAAGTCAATCTGCGGGGGAAATAATTTCAGACAAAGGCAATTGTTTCTATTTCTTGAAGTAAAAAATAATTGTACCTTGAATTGGACTTAATTCTTGAGTGAAAATAGAACAATCTACGTGTAATTCATAGGACGAACCATTAATATTATGTAAAACAGCTCTTCTAACTCCTTTATTAATATCTGAAATCAAGGGTTCAAATGTTTCTGTATCAAAATCAGGAGAGCCCCAGTCATTACGCCATTTTGCTTTAATGTCTATCTCATAGTACTTTATATCTGGTTGTACCTTGGGTTCGGATGTCACACATATAGGAACCACTGAATGAAATGATAATGTGGAATTATCGAAAAGTTCTACCTTTCCACTAATCCATTCTTTAACAAACCCGGGATAACCGGAGAACTCATGCAGTAAGTCTCTCTCTCCTATTCCATCTCCGTTAATATCAATGATTTGTCCAGTCCAATACATACTATCCAGTTGATATACACCCTCATAGCGGGATAAACTATTACTATCTTCCTTTGTGCATCCTGCAATACCGAGAATGCACAAAAGAACATATAGGGAATACTTTATACGGTAGATTCTATTACTCATACCTAGGAATTATTAGTTTTTCTAATGCCATTGCAATCTTATCCCTGGCTTGCATATCAGCGCTTATCTCGACAGCCTTGCCTCTGTACACAACATAGCACAAATGAATGCTTTCTTCAGAGAAATCCGGTCGCCACGCAATATACTTTGCAATCTGATTAGGATGGAGAAGTCGATTTGACATGTGCATAATCAAAACTCCTTCTACCCTATCTCCGACCAGGCGGTTTCCTTGAGGATTTCAGACACGCTCGGGTGAGGGAAAATGGTGCGGCGCAGGTCCTCTGCGCTCATTCCCCGTTCCACAGCAAGGCAGGCTGCGGAAATGATTTCGCTCACCGGATTGCCCATCATATGGACACCAAGCACCTTACCCGAAGTCTTGTCGCAAACAAGCTTGCACAGGCCGCTGCCGCGCTCATTCTCGGCAACCCACCTTCCCGAATAAGCCATAGGCAGCTTTAGCACCTTGATATCCAAACCCTCCTTCAGGGCAGCACTCTCAGTAAGGCCCACGCCCGCAACTTCCGGATTCGTATAGACAACTCCCGGAACGGCCTTGTAGGACATCTCATCCGGGATGCCCAGTATGTGGTTTACCGCAACCTCGCCCTCGCGGCTCGCGGTATGGGCAAGCATAGAAACTCCGTTGACATCTCCTGCAGCATAGATTCCCGGCACATTGGTGCGCATATGCGCATCAGTCTTGACGCCCCTTGAGACTTCAACTCCCACGGTCTCCAGTCCAAGCCCCTCGGTATTGGCCCTGCGGCCCACGCTGACCAGTATCTTCTCCGCGCTCACCCTCTTCTCCTCCCCTTCAGGGCTGAGGAACATCACCGTATTGCCTTCCACAGCGGTGACCTTGCAGCCAAGATTGAAGGTGATGCCTTTGGCTGTGTATGCTGCGCGGAGCATAGCGCTGATTTCCTCATCTAGCACACCGAGAATCTCCGGAAGCATCTCGATAACGGTCACACGGGTGCCTATGGAATTGAAGAAACTTGCGAACTCCATTCCTATGACTCCACCTCCGATAATTACCAAGTCCTGCGGCGCCTTGTCCAGAGATAGTGCCTCACGGCTGGTGATTACGGTGTCCCCTATCGCTTCCAGACCCGGAATCGGCGGAATGAAGGTGGAACTTCCGGTGCAGAGCAATATCTTCCCGGCATTGTACTCCTGCCCCGCTGCCTCGATGCGGAAATCACCGTCACTGCCTCCGAGGATGCGCGCACGGGCCTTTACCACCTCAACCCCAAGGTTACGCATAGAAACTCGAATTGCTCCGGTGAGTTTCTTGGTCACCTTATCCTTGCGGGCAATCACCTTGGAGAAGTCCAAGCTGGCACCCTCCACGCTGACTCCATACTTCTCACTGCCGCTTGCGTGCTCATAGAGCTTTGCACTGTAGAGCAGAGTCTTGGTCGGGATACATCCTTCATTGAGGCAGACGCCTCCGAGTTCGCGCTCTTCAAATAGAACGGTTTTGAGCCCTTGAGCGGCAGCTCTCTGCGCTGCCACATAGCCGCCGGGACCGGCGCCGATTATTGCGAGGTCAAATGACATAATTACAGTTTTTTGGCACGACAATTGTAAGTAAAATTGTCGAATAGTTTTTTCATAGGTTAAATTTTAGGTTAGAATGGAACGGGCAGCGATGTGAATCGCGGCCCGTTTTTATTTTCCTATTCAGCTGTGTCTGCAAGTTCATCTTTGGCTCTGTAGTTGAAGTTCTTCTCCTTGAGAATCTTTACTCCTTCAACTTTGACGCGGCGGATGAAATCGTCGTAGTCCTTGTTGCTGATCTGACTCCACTGCACTTCGCTCATTGCGAAGAGGCGAGGCATAATCATATATTCGAGCTGCTCCTCAGTAGGAATGTACTCGGTCCAAACATTGGCCTGGCAGCCGAGAATGTGTGATGCAGCCTGAGCGTCCAGACCTTCGGTAGGGTCGAAGCTATATACCTTTGCGAGAGGCAGGCAGCCCCACCATGCGCAGGTAGGCTCATCGACAACCTCCCATACAGGCTTGGACTCGTCGCCGCGGTCCGGGCACTGGTTGTAGTCGAAGTAGCACCAGCCGTCAGGGGTCATAATCACATCAAAGCCGCGGTTGGAAGCCTCGATGCCGCCCTTCTTGCCGCGCCAGCTCATCACGGTTGCACCCTCCTGAAGGTCTCCTTCGAGGATTTCGTCCCAACCGATGAGTTTCTTTCCTCTGGTTGAGAGGAAGGCCTGCATTTCTGAGGTTACATAGTTCTGAAGCCTCTGTTCTGCGGTTGCGTGATTGTCAGTTTTGAGTCCGAGTGCAGCGATGCGTGCCTGGCAGTCAGGGCACATTTTCCAGGCATCCTTAGGGCACTCGTCTCCACCGATGTGGAAGTATTCGCCAGGGAAGATGTCGCAAAGCTCTCCGAGGACGGTCTTGAGGAATTCAATGGTGGTATCCTTGCCCGGGCAGAGAACATCCCGGGATACTCCCCAGATTTCCCAAACCTTGTAGTCTTCTCCTACGTGGCCCGGCTCGATACTCTTGCCGGAGCATCCGAGCCAAGGATATGAAGCAAGGGCTGCTACCATATGTCCCGGAAGGTCAACCTCAGGAACCACGGTGATGCCGAGCTTCTGGGCATAAGCCACTATCTCGCGCATATCGTCCTGGGTGTAGAAACCGCCGTAGCGGATGCCGTCCTTCTTGTGCTCAGGATTGCAGTGCTGATAACCTATTATGGTCTCGCTGCGCCAGGCACCCACGTTGGTGAGCTCAGGATAGGCCTTGATTTCAGCTCTCCATCCCTGATCCTCAGTCAGATGCCAGTGGAAACGGTTGAGCTTGAGGGTGGCCATCATATCGAGCACCTTCTTGATTTCCTGTACGGTCCAGAAATGCCTTCCGCTGTCGAGATGCATTCCGCGATAGCCGAAACGCGGTGCATCCTTAATCTCGCAGCAAGGCAGCACCCACTTCTCATTCTCGGCAGGCTTGCCTGAATAGATGGCTGTAGGAAGCATCTGCTTGAGGGTCTGGAGTGCATAGAGGAAGCCGGCATCGCCGGATGCAAGTATTACTGCTTTTTTCTGGTCGATGCGGATGGTGTAAGCTTCGTCCTTAAGGGTAGGGTCGATACCGAAAACTATGCCTTTTGCCTTGCCTTCCCTAATTGTAGCGGAAAGTCCGACAGGCGTAGAAACCGGATAAATCTGTCCGGCAACCAGAGTAAGGTTGGCCGAGAAGTCTTTTACTGCCGCAAGTGCAGTTTCTCCCATAGCTGCATCGCAGGCAATAGGGGTTCCTTTGAGATTGAATGTTCCCTTGTCTTCCCTTACGCTGAGGGGCTGAGGGATAACATTGATGGCTGACGCCAGAATGAAAGTGAGTAATGCTAGTTTCATATCTTTTTGATTAATAGATAATTAGTCCTAAAACGCCTCCCGCGAGTATGACCCAGATGGGATTTGCTTTGAAATTGTATGTGGCTACAAAGGCCCCGGCAAAAAGAAGACCGCTCTTCCAGTCCGGGAAATTGCTTTTTACCAATTCCACCTGTGGCAGAAGGGAACCGGCCTGCCAGTCGATGTTGAAACTCAGAATCAGGGCGGCAGCGCCAATCAGTCCCGCTGTTGCCGGCTTGAGCGCGGACATCACGGTGACGAAGCGCGGGTCGTTGTGGAAGTGGTTGAAAACCCTCATCAGCAGGAAGAAGATGATGAAGGAAGGCAGCACCACCGCCAGGGTGGCTGCGGTGGAACCTGCGACCGCCACGGCGTTGGAGTAGCCCGCGGCGTGCATCACTTCGTAGCCCACGTAGGTGGCGCAGTTGATTCCGATTGGCCCGGGGGTGGTTTGGGATATGGCTATGATGTCAGTGAAGGCTTCCGCGTCCATCCAGTGATGGGTGTTGACTATACTGTCCTGGATGAGTGATATCATCGCTCCGCCTCCACCGAAATTGAAGATGCCGATGAAGAAGAAGGCTGCGAAAATCTGAAGAAGAAGCCCTATCATTTCTTCTTGCGGCCCTCCGCTGCCATAGTGATTGCTATCGAAACGACAAGTATTGAAACAAGCACCCAGATTGCTGACACCTTGAGGAAGGCTACAAGGAAGAGGGTGATGAGCATAAGCAGCCATTGCCACCAGCTCTTGCATCCCTTTTGGGCCATAGTGACAGCCGGCACTACAATAAGGGCAATAGCCACAGGACGGAGTCCCTGAAAGAATTTCTGGATGAAGACATTGTCCTTGAAGTTGGTAAACGCCATCGCAATGGCCAAAATAATGAGAAATGACGGCAGTACAGCCCCGAAAGTGGCGGCAAGACTGCCTTTCAGGCCCCGGATTTTGTAGCCGGCAAAGATGGCCATATTGACAGCCAGAAGCCCCGGAGCGCTTTGCGCAAGGACAACGACATCCTCGATTTCATCCTCATCTATCCATCCGCGCTCCTTCATCTCCCTTTCAATAACGGGTATCATCGCATAGCCTCCACCGATGGTGAAGGTTCCGATTTTGGCGAACACGCCCGTTATCTGCCACAAAGACGCCATAGTTTTACAAATATAGTCAATTTATTGCGGATAAGAAAGCGGAAATCACGGCATACGCCCCTACCTCTCCCGGTGCAGCACCCAGGCTTCGGTGGAGAAGACTGTGCGGTTGAGAGCGTCGATTTCGGCGAGTTCGGACTCGCTCAGAACCCTCTCGCACTCGCACGGGAAGCATTCCAGGAGGGCATCCTTGAGAGCCTCAACGCTGCCGATGCCCGGCAGATACTGCTTCAGGTTGGTCACCCTGCTGCGCACCGACTGCACCCCTTTGCGGTTGAGTTTGCTCACCGGGGTATCCAGCGCGCGGGTAAGCACATCCAGGTCCACATCATACATCAGAGTGCCGTGCACCAGCAGATTGCCGGCCTCCATACGCCTGGCATAACCCGACACCTTGCGCCCCTCGACAAAGATATCGTTGCGTCCGGTCAGTTCTGCAGGCACTCCGAGCTTGCGGAGTGCCTCAACCATCAGAGCAGGGTCGGCAGCCTTGCCGACAAAAGAATAATTCAGGTTCTGAAGGTCGTGATACACAGCCCCACCTCCGGTCACACGCCGCGCAAGGGCAATGCCGTTCTCCTTGAGATAATGCAGGTTAACCTCAGCCTCCGCATCCTGATTCTCGCCGATAATCACGGCAGGAGCATTGCGCCAGAGGTAAAAATACAATTCGTCAGGGCAGAGATGCGTCAGGCACCACTGCTCGAAAGCCATATTGTAGTGGGAGTCGGTGGATTCCAGTCTAATCAGTTTCACTCCTCAACAGGCAATACTTTAACAATCTTAACCGGCACCAGAGGGCAGTCGCGATAGTCCACATCAACCGAAGCAATCTTGTCAATAACATCGAAGCCGTCAACCGTCTCTCCGAAAACGCTGTAGTCACCGTTGAGGTGGAAGCAGGCATTGCCGTCGTGGACAATGTAGAACTGCGAACCGCTGGACTCCTTGTAAGGATTGGCGGCATCGCCCCTGCGGGCAGCAGCCAGCGCTCCCTTTTTGTGCACGTGCTCGGCGACGAACTCAGCAGGAACGGTGTATCCCGGTCCTCCGGTACCCCAAAGGCTGTGGTCTTCGGTCTCCTTTGTCAAAGGGTCTCCGCCCTGAATCATAAAGCCCTCAATCACACGGTGGAAGAGAATCCCGTCATAGAAGCCTTCAAGGGCGAGCTTGGCAAAATTGGCCCTGTGCTTAGGTGTGTCGGCATAGAGTTTCACGCGTATTGTTCCCATAGTGGTAACAATGTCGAACTGAGGCTCGGCAGGAAGGGCGGCGAGTTTCTGGGAAATGCTCGGCTCAGCGCAGGCGGTCTTGAGAGAATCCGTCTGAAGGGTGTCGGCAGGAGCCTCCTGGGCGGCCTGAGTGTTTTCAGCCTTTTTGGAGTTGCGGCAGCCGGATGCGCAAAGCAGGGCTGCAGAAAGTGCAATAGCGGTCATAATCTTTTTCATTATCTGTTTCTTTTGATTTCCTTATAAACAAGCAGCAGGTAGCCAAGCAGCATCACAGAGCCCACCACAACGCAGGCCCAGGACGGGATGAAGCCTTCCAGCCCCCTGTAAACCAGGTACATAAGCACTCCGAGCAGCAGGAATCGGCCCATAGTGCGCAGGTCGTAGCGTATAGGGTATTTCTTCTGCCCGATAAAGAAGCTCATCAGCATAGCGATGCCGTAGCCCGCGAAGCCGCCCCAGGCGCAGGCCATATAGCCGATCTTCGGGACGAGCAGGACATTGGTAAGAATCATCGCCGCTGCGCCGACCGCGCTCATCACGGCGCCCCACCAGGTCTGGTCGGAAAGCTTGTACCAGAAGGAGAGGTTGAAATATATGCCCATAAAGATTTCCGCTGCCATCACGATAGGCACGACATTCAGGCCCTCCCAGTAGCCCGGCTGGATGAAATGCCTGAGCACCGGCATCCAGAACATCACGGCAAGCCAGGCGAAGATGGTGAAAAGCACGAAATATTTCATCCCCTCCGGCAAGGTGTCGGGGCTCGCCTTATCCTTGCCTGCGAAGACGATGGGCTCGTAGGCATAGCGGAAGGCCTGCGTGAGCAGGGACATAATCATAGCTATCTTGACGCAGGCGCCGTAGATGCCGAGCTGCACCTGCCCCTCATCTCCCGGCATAAGGTAAGGGAAGAGGATTTTATCCGCCACCTGGTTGAGTATGCCCACGAGGCTGAGCAGAAGCAGAGGCATACTGTAGCGCAGCATCCTCCCTGCAAGGGCGCGGTCGAAGCCGTAGGCTATGCCCTTGATTTCAGGGATGAAGCCCAGGCTCACAAGCGCGGTGCACAGCAGGTTGGCGAAAAAGATAAGGCCCACGCCCCCGTCAAAACGCCAAAAAAGTTCAGCGCCCCAGCCGGTGCGCGGCAGAAGCAGGAAGATGAAGAGGTTCAGGGCAATATTGAGCCCTATGAACATCATCTTCAGGCCCATAAACTTGAGGGCTTTGCGCTGCTGGCGCAGGCGGCCGAACATTATGGCCTGGAAGGAATCAAGTCCGGCAATCAGTGCGAAGCAGGCAATGTACTCCGGATGGGAAGCATAGCCCATCGCCGCGCTGACCGGGCGAAGGAAGACGAAAACCAGGGCTATGAAGACGAGCGAGACGCTGCCCACCAGCCTGAGCGCGGTGCTGTAAACCATCTTCGCGTCTTCCCCGTCCTTGGAGGCGAAGCGGAAGAAGGTGGTTTCCATTCCGAAGGTCAGCAGGGCGAAGAGCAGGGCCGAATAGGCATAGAGATTGGTCACTATGCCGTAGCCTCCGCTTTCCGCAGGAATCTTGTAGGTATAGAGTATGACGAGAAGGTAATTGAGGAACCTTCCCACAATGCTGCTCAGTCCGTAAATGGCAGTATCCTTGGCAAGAGACTTGAGATTCATTCTACTTCTTTACAAAAGAAACGAAGTGCAGCACCTTACGCTCGCTGCCGTCTGAAGGGCAGTTGAGCAGGGTGCCGTTATTGCCCGCCACCATTGCGGTAGAGCCGCCTCCGTCGAGGTTGAGGGCATCTGTGCAGCCGAGTCCCAGCAGGATGCGGGCCTCCTCGTCAAGGGTAAGGCCCTTGCTGCCGCCCGAATCGCGCCCGTCGCAGATGAAGAGCACAACCGAGCCGTCAGCGGTGTAGCCCACGGCCGTTCTCGGAGCGCGCAAGCCTTCGGCAAATATGTCGCTTTGCAACAGCTCGCAGTTGGTATAATATTTCCCGTCAGGGGTTTTCAGATAGTCGAAGCAGATGCGTCCATCCCTCAGAAGCACGGGCGCGCCACCGACTGCCTCGTATGGAGCCCATTTAAGCTGCTCGGACGGGAAGGTCTCGGAGGTGGAGAGCACCGGGCCGCCGTCAACCACAGGGAGCGGCGAAGTGTAGGCGGAGGTAAAGGAACTTTCGTCGAATATCCAATAAATGGAAGGCGTTCCCTTCTCGTCCACGCCAAAGGCTCCGCGGGTAACATAATAGGAGGCGCTGCGGGTGAGGGTGGCTATGTTCTTTGCCTTGCGCACGCCTTTATCCGTGAGGTGCGAATAAGAGCCCGAAGGGGAGGCGAAATAGCCTCCGTTGACGGTCACATAGACATCCCCCTCGGCAGAAAGCACCTTCTGCACCTGGTCGGTCGGGGTGGTGACGGTAGAAGCAAGGGTGGTGCGCAGGGCGACCTTGGACATATCGGCTATGGCGTACCACATATTGACATTGCGCCCTGTGACGCTGGAACCGGCCTTGTAGAGCTTCACGCCGTCGGGCATGGAGTACTCCCCGCTGATATCCGTCCAGTCCACTTTGTAGGCGGAAGGAGCTTCTTCGAGTCTGACGCTCTTCTCCATCCAGGTCGTGTCCATTGAATTGCGGGCGAAGAGACGAAGAGTATTGTCTTCTCCCTGCTTCAGGCAATTGATGCTGAAGAGGGTGGTCTCACCGTCCTTGATTTTCTTATGAACCTCCACTTCCCTGCCGTCGAGCTTCACACCCAGGTTGCATTTCTCCCCCTTGCCGTCAAGCAGCTTGAGGGCGAGCCCTACCGAATGATGGGATACCTGAAAGTCAGCGATTTCGAAGCTCGGGCCATTGGAAACCACAGTGTCTTTCGGTGGGTCAACGGGGTCCAGGGTATCCTTAGGAGGGATGTTAGTGGTATCCTTCTGGATATTGTCCGGATCCGGCCAGTCGTCATCTCCGGAGTATTTAGGGGTGCAGGAAAGAGCCGCCAAAAGGGCCATTGCAAGAAGTGTCATCTGCTTTTTCATAAATCAGGGAAAGCAACAGGGGTACTGTAGAAAAGTTTGAACAATTTGCGGGCCTGCTCGGATTCGTTGAGACCTTCAAACCAGAACTGGGCTTCGCCGAGGGTCCCTACCCTGCGGTTGTGGCAGAGTTCTTCGCTTAGAAGCTCCACAGGCAGAAGGGCAGAGCCGTTTTTGAGTATCATAGCAGGCTGGAAGAGCATCCTGTCGGAATTCTCCTTCATCAGGGCTGCCTGCGAGTTGACATCATTCTCGTAATTGGCCGTGACATAGCACTGGACGGTCAGAAGGTCAACAGCCCCGTCCTTCACCCACTGCGGCCAGCATTGCATAAGGGTACCTTCCGCCCAAGGGTATTTGTTGGGAGCGAAGCATACAAGGCATTTGCTGTTGAGAGCCTTGACCTCATCGTGCATACGGACTGCAAAGGCATTGAGTATGTCGAGACGCCACTTCACCCAGTCCGCATCGTTGCAGTCGGACGGAGCTTCGCGCCCGGTCTGGGCGAGATATAGCGCCTTGGTGCTTTCGTTATAGCCGGAGTTACGCGGACTGGCCGGCAGACGGTCGTCTCCCTGCACTCCGTCCAGCTCAGGATAGAGGCGTACGGCTTCAAGTATGAGGTCCAGCATAAACTGCTGCACCTGAGGGTCATAGGCATTGAGATAGAAGTCGGTGCCGTTGTAGTTGGAGTAATTGCCGTCGGACCCGAAGCCAATCCAGCCCGGGTGCTTTGCAAGAATAGGGTCAGTGAAGTCCACTCCTCCGACACGGTGCATAAAGCCGTATTCGAACCATAGTATGACCTTTATGTTGCGTTTATGGGCTTCGCTGATAATGTCGGCAAGCGCATCACCGCTTCCACCGGTGTAATTGCGGTACATATTGCCCGCACTGATGGACTGGTAGTTGGTGTTGGCAAGCAGCACTTCGCTGTCCCAGGCTACCTTTGCCTTGTCCCAGCAGCCCACGAAGAGGCAGTTGAAGTTGAGCTCCTGAAGCAGGTCAAGGGACTTGCATACGGAGTTGTAGCTGAGAAAAGAGGATGTGTGTGAAGGAGAAGGAAGATAGACTGCCCTTACCGTCTCCGTTTCTTCGGGGAATTTGTCGGCCTTGAGAGTATATTCCTTGAAGGTCACACCATCTTCCGCTATTACCTTCACCGTCAGAGGTGAACTGAGGTCGGCCTTAGTTGTGATATCGGGTTCGAAGCTCAGGATATTGTCGGAGGCCACGCTTATACTCAGCGAGCTGAGGTCGGCACCGTAAGGGAGGGTGAAGGAGATTTCGCTTCCCGACTTGCTGCCCTGGATGTAATAGTCATTTATCGTCATCCATTTGAAGGCGGTAAGATTGGATTTGGCAAGTGTGGTATTGAACACATATTTGCGTGCTGCTCCGCTTTTGCCGGTAAGGAATACCTTAAACGGCTGGGAGAGGTCCTGGACCGAGCCGCTGGCGGGGTCCGCGGTGGTGCTGTCGGTAAGAACGTATTCCACCTGGGTTCTGCCGAGCTTCGAGCCGTACGGGAGCACAATATCTACCGCGCTGAGGGAATCGTCAATTGTGATTTGAGCCTGCGGATAAACGGGAAGACTTACCGAAAGTATTGCAGGGGTTTCAATCTGAGGTTTCGGACCGGGGCCGGGGTCAGGTGTGGGTGCAGGCTTTACGCAAGCAGACATCATTGCTGAAATCAGCATTGTAGCAAACAGTGCGCTCATACGGATAGAATTCATAATGAATTCAAATATACACAAAAATAGCGAGAATTAAAGAGGGCGGCCCATCCGGGTCGCCCTCTGTTGGTATAGTAGGTGCGCAAGCACCTTGTCCGATTACTGGTTGCGGAACTTGATAAGTCCAACCTCTCCGTTAATTACACCGTAGCCGATGTAAACGGTCTCGCCCTGTGCGAGCACGTCAAGACCTGCAAATCCGTTGCCGGCTGCGCAGTTCTCGATAACCTTCACGTGGCTGTTCTCAGGGGTAGCAGCAGCGATGGAAGCCAGAAGGTCACCGTTTGTGATTTCGATGACAATCAGGTTGGCTGTACCGACAAGCTGTGTGCCTTCATAGGTACCGATGATAGCTGCCATATATTCCTTGCCGTTAAGGCTGAAGAACTTAGGAGTGCGGAGGATATTGCCTACTCCGAAAGCAGAGAAATCAAGGTTAGCAACATACTTGGCCTCACCACCCTCGAGGGTTACTACAAAAGCAGAAGCACCTTCGTTGGTGATGATGTACTGGTTGTCCTTAACGTGGAATACACCTGCGATACCGCCCTTCTTTCCTCTGGCCTCTTCGTCGATGAGGTATGTGACAGGAGCATCTGCAACCTTACCGTCCTTAACAGCGAACTCGTAAACGCGAGGAGCATTGTTGTTGGCCTCGCAAACGAGGATGGCACCATCCTGCCAGGTTCCCCTGAAGGACAGATAGTCACCCATACGCTTGTTGTCGGCCGATTCTCTCTTGAGGGAAACAACCTTCTCAACCTTCTCAAGACCTGTGTATTTGTAAACATTGAACTCTGAGTTGGTAGCAGCCCACTGGTTACCTTCTGAAGCAACGTTGCAGGCGAGAACGCAGGTAGCGCCATTGTCCTGAACGGTTGTAAGACCGGTAACAGCTCCGGTAAATCCGTTAACCCACTCGTTGTTCCAGGCAAGGGTAGAAACAACCTGTCCGCCACGAACTGCGACGATAGTTGCAGGTGTCCACCAAGGCTTAGCATTGCCTGAGCAAATCACATTGGTTCCGTCGAAGGTGATGTTGCGTGACTCAGGGATGCCTGCCTCAAGTGACTGGACAGTCCAGACAGCCTTGAATACGGCGCCCTCAGCAGTTGTAGGCTTGCCGAATGCAACATCCTCAGGGAGGAATACGGAACCAGCCGTAAGAGCAGCATCCTTGTTTCCGTGGAGAGCCTCCTCAACCTCGCTTCCGTAGATATTGTTGTCGTTCACGCCGTCTCCGAGGGTAAGGGTTCCCTTGAAGTCTTCGTAAACGTCAACTGCATACTTGCTGTGGAACTCGTTGCCGGATACGGTCATAAGGTCGGTATCCATAGCGCGGAGAGCCCAGCCCTTCTTTCCGCCTCCGTTGAAGACGTTGTTCTCGAAGAGAACCTTGGCCTGGTGGGTCTGGTTAGGGCAGTAGCTACCCTTTGCTGTGGTGTTGAAGGTACATCCGCTTACAACAACCTCCTGAGCCTGGGAAATCCAGAGCATTGACATTGTGCCAGGGAAGTTGCTGTCGGTCTCGTCGGTAGCGTCGAAGATAACCTTCTCGAGAGCAACCTTGGTTGCACCGTTCTCAATACGGGTCAGGAAGTAATGTCCCCATGTATAAGCGTCTCCGGAGATGCTGACCTTAAGCTCGTTGGTAGTTACTCCCGGCTTTGACTTCACGGTGAGGTTCTTGATGGTTGCACCACCGGCAATCTCGATACCACCGGCAATGACAGTCTTGTACTGGTCTGCACCCTCGATGGTGAGGTCCTTCCAGCTGTAGATGCGTACAACCTCAGGATATTCGCCTTCGGTTACGAGGATATGGTCACCAACCTTTGAAGCGTCAACTGCCTCCTGGATGGTGTTGAAACCATAGTCATTGAGGAATACCTTTGCAGAGCCCTCAACCGGAGCTGCGCCTACTACGCTTGCAGGAAGAACGGTAACGGTCCCTGCAGGGGTTCCCTTTGCAACGAGAGTAACGTTCTTGGAGTAGTGGTTGTCATCGGTAACTCCGTCACCGAAGGTAACGGTAGCGTCGGCGAGTGTGCTGTGGAGGTCCACGAAGGTAGGGTTGTCAACCATATTGCCTGTGAGGGTGCACTTGGTGCCCTTCTGGCCGATGCGGACTGCATAAGAGTATGAGTTTGCTATTTCACAGCCCCTGAAGGTAACATTACCTCCGTAAATCTGAGCGTAACGGCATCCGCCTGCGTTTCCGTAAAGGCTGTTGAGGTTAACCTCAGCCTTGGAATCAGCGTCAACAGCAACGAGAGTACCCTGAGCTGTCTTCAAAGCCTCAATAACGTGGAAGCCGACATTGGAAACGGTTACGTGGCAAGCATCGGTAGTTGCGTTGGTAACAAGGATTCCGTAAGGAAAACCATTGAACTGTACTCCACCGCTGTGAGGAACGAGTCCGGAAGGACGGATTGCACAGTCGTAGCAGTTTACCCAAGAGTCACCCTCTACGCGGAGACCGCCGAAGATGCACTGGCTTGGATCTGCATTGCCTATGCTGCGCTTTGTGATAACCCAGTTCTTCTTTGTGCCTGCAGGGATAACGCAGATATCCTCAGTTGTAAAAGGATTGAGAAGGCTCTGGGCAATAGAGAGACGGATGTCTTTATCTTCAAGGGTCTCACCGTAAGCGATAGCCTCAGCGAAGGTTGCGAACTGCGTGCTTGCAGACTCGATGAAGATAGGGAAACCGGTACCGTTCTGGGTAACATTTACGGTCTGGATAATCTTGCCTGCAGGGTCCTTTACATAGATGGTACCCTTGCGTGCGTCCATATAAGGGGTAGAGGCCATCTTGGCGGTGTACTCCTTGTTGACAACAGCCTTTGTCCTCTCTACTGAGAGCCAGCTGCGGTCTGCAGGGTCAACCTCAACTGTCTCCTCTACGTTGGAAGCAACTGTGAAGGTAGCGGAACCACCCCAGAATGGACCTGCAACGTCAGTCTTGTCAACAGAAACCTTCTGTCCGTCAACATCGATAGTCTTGATGGAAGTGCTTCCGAGTCCGTTGTCTGCATATACGAGCATACGGCCTGCCTGAAGAACCTCAGGGCAAAGGATAACAACCTCGTCACCTTCGATATTGGCAACATAGTTGCCGCTGGCGATAACATTGACTGTGGTCTTGTCGGTCTTGCCGACGATTTCATATTTGATGCGTACTGTAGCGGACGGCTCGACAACTACATCGTTGAGAGCAAGCTGGAGAGCGAACTCGGCAACGAAAGGAATTGTGATTTTGGTTCCGTCAGTAAGGGTAATGACTACATAGTCACCCTCGACGACTACACTTGAGAAGAAAGAGTCACCATCAGCGCCAGGCTGTCCGTCAGCACCGTTGGCTCCGTCTTTACCATTGTAAAGGTTCAGCTTCTTTCCATTGCTGAGAGTAATTACCCAACCAGTAGATGTTTCTTCTACAGCGGTAATGAAATCTGCATTCTTGAGCTCGTCGATAGCAGCCTTGTTGGCCTTTACCTGAGCCTCAAGAGCATCAAGTCTTGATGAAAGGTCATCGACCTTGGTCTCAAGCTCCTTAGAACAGCCGACCATAAGGAGGGCGGCTCCGAGAATCATTAATAGACTCTTTTTCATGTAAATTGTTTTTAGTTAATTAATTGTGGTGTGTTTCTATTTGAGTTCGAAAAGTGAGAGTCCCGTTCCCGGCACGTAGGCAGCATAGTAGTTGCGGCCGTCGATGACGCGGAAGTCTCCGTCGCCAAGTCCGTTGCCGTTCTTGACTCTGGTTCCGTCTTCCTTGGTTTCCGGGTCTCCGAGATAATAGACGAAAGGATTGATATCGGCATTGACCTTGTCCTCGAGGGTAGCTCCGGCCATAGGATAAACCCTGAACTGTCCGTCCTGGTAAGAATTTCTGAGGTTTACCAATGCCATATATTCCTCTTCATTGACAGTGAAGAATCTGAAACCGTGTGACGGCACAGGGAACTTGGTGGTGCTGAACTGGAATTCAGCCTCGGCAAGCGTGCCGCTGAGGGTGAACATTGTGGCTGCGCTGCCGGCGGTAGAGCAGACGAAGTGTGTGTCGTCATACTTGTAGAAAGCTCCGTAGTTGGCCTGCTTGGTGTCGAGGTCGATAACCGTAGGGGTAGCTTCCACCTTGCCGTCCTTCACGGCGAAGCAGAGAACCTTCTTGCCGGAGGTGGTGTCGTAGAGATAGAGTTTTCCGTTCTCCAGAGTTCCTTCTGAAGAAATCTTGTCTCCGAGACGCATTGCGGAAGGAAGGACATAATCGAGAGCAACCACAGGGTCGGCATCGAGACTGTCGTACTTATAGATAATAAGGTGTCCTCCTTCCTTCATTACGAAAGTCGGAAGGAACGGAGTGTTGCCGAGAGTGGTGACTGAGAAGAAACGGGTATTGTCGTCAAAGCCCTCGCGGGAAAGAAGTTTCACATCTGAAGGGTCGGCAAGGGAAACTGCATAGCAACCAGCTCTGTCGATAGCATCCTCGACCTTTACCTTATCCTTTGAAAGGAATACGTGGGTGTCGGAAAGAGCCACATTGCGGATAGCATCGAGAGCACCTGTAACTTTGGTGCCGAACCAGTCGTCGGTGCAGCTGTCAGGCTTTACATAATGTCCCCATACGCGAACGACTGAACTGATACCGGTAGTGACTGCTTTCACATTGACTTCCTTGGTAACGGAAGCGCATTTGAGGGTGAAGGTGACTCCGTTGACCTTGTCAGAAAAGTCCACAGGGTCGCCTGACTCGATTTCGGCATTGTCCACAAATACCTTGGTCTCGGCCGGGGAAACGGCAAACTCAACCACACATTCTGCGAGTTTGACAGCGCTTGAAAGCTTGACCTCGCCTCCCGCAACGGCAACACCTGCAACACTCAGGGAAGTGAACTCCGGAGAAGGCTCACCGAGAGTCACTGAGAAGGAATACACAAACTCCTTCTCTTTCTTTGTAAAAGTAACCTTCTGAGAGCCTTGTGCATAGTTGAATACCTGCTCGTAAGCAACGGTAACACCTTCTTCAAGGCCGGTAAAGCTAATGTCGAGAGCCTTGATATTGTCAGCATCGAGATAATCTGCATAAATATCAACAGCAGCGGCTGCATTGTCAACATTTACCACATACTCCTTCTCGAGTCCGGAAACCTTGATGTTGTCTTCAGAGAGGCTGAATTTGACATCTTCCGGTTTCTGGTTGTTCGGCTTATCGTCAGGATTGCAACTGAGAACTGCCGCAGCGGCTGCAAAGGCCGCGAGGAAATTAATTTTTTTCATATTGCCGTCAAAGTTAGTAAATTATTTTTAAAACTTACATCTGCAACTCACTTTATATTGAAGAACATCTCCATTTGCCGCAATCACCTTGAAGTAGATGCTGCGGTTGTACAAATCGTGCCAACCCTCAAGCCCAAAACCCAGTCCCAGGCCATTCTCGTCGGTCATTTCGAGGCGCGCCGTGGATGGAATAGTGGCTTCCAGACGGCATTTTTGGAGAGTTGAAGAGTTGTACTTCAATTCATCTTCCGGGAAGGTGAAACTTGCACTCCCCTTGTCCGGGAGATACATTCCGCTCAGAAGGTCAAGTTCCTCATTTTTAGAGACATCCTCGCTGTCGTAATAGACAAAAGCCTTGAGGGTGCTGAGGGTGCAGTCGTTGTCGAGGACCCTCTCGTCCGGCTTTGCGCAACTTGCGCAAAGAATTGCAGCCGCTACGGCTGTCAATATTCTTTTCATACTACCAGTCTGCATTTTGCTTTGCCTTCGTATTGTTGGAAATTTCTGATTGAGGGAGAGGGAAACGGTCGAAATTGTCCGGATAGCGGTGCGCTCCCATATCGGCCGAAATGCTTTCGGCTACAAAGCCGGAGCCGGAAGGGCGCCAGAGCACGCCCGTGTACTTTTTGCCGTCGAGAACCTGCTTTGCCCTGCCGGTGCGGCGGAGATCCCAGAAACGGTGCCCCTCGTAGCAGAGCTCTATCATCCTTTCGTGGAGAATGGCATCGAGAGCACTGTCCCAGCTGCTGATTTCAGCTGTTGCGACATCTTCCCTGCCGAAACGCACCTTGCGCAAATCGGATAGAACCTGCCTTGCCTGGTCATACTCCCCGTTGTGTGCGAGGCACTCGGCCTTGATGAGCTCAAGCTCGGCGTAGCGGTACTCCGGCCAGCACTGGGAGGAGCCGTTGAGCTGGAAATCAGTGTTGCTTTCATCCAGAAGCTTGCGCATATAGTAGCCTGTCACAGTATTGCCCGGCGAGTTGACCGAGCCGTATGGCATATATTTCTGGTCCACTCCGCCTTCGAAGCACTCGAGAGGGCGGTCTTTCCATACGGCGCCGTTATACAGCACGCAGCATGCAAGACGAGGGTCCCTGCCGCCGATGTTCTCATTAGTGATGAACCTGTCCCCATCGATGGTATATGGAGTGCCGTCAGCCCTGTCGAAGGCATCGACGAACTCCTGGGTAGGACCGGCCCAGCCGCCTCCCTTGCTGCCGCTAAGGCAATAGTCCCCCGGCATGGAGTAATTGAGGTCAAAGCTGTGTGTGAGAGTGCCGCCGGCATAGGCAAATCCCCAGATTACCTCGCTGTTGTCCACGCTCTTGAAGATAGAATCGTAGTCATCGAGATAGCCATAAAGATTGCTGCCTTCTACTACTGTTACAGCCTCCAGCGCCTTGTCGTAACGCTCAGCATAGAGCATAGCCCGCGCGAGCAGGGCTGCAGCAGCATAGCGATGCACCCTTCCGGCGGCCGTTGCCGGCTCAGGCAGATTCTCAATGGCAAAACGGGCATCCCTTTCGATGGCATCCCAACACTGCCCGAGAGTGTTGCGCTCTGTATCCTTGGTGGCGATGGACATCTCATCCAGAGTATCGTAGAGGATGATACCGAGTCCGTCCTTGACTGAGGCGTGGCTTCGCATCATCATAAACTCCACGTGAGCCCTGAAAAAGAGAATCTCAGCTTTGATTCGGGAGTACTGGTTATCGCTGAAGTTGGCCTTGTACATATCGAGGTACTTGAGGGCCTCGTTAAAACGGCGTATCCAGCTGTAGCCGGAAGTCCAGCTGTCGAAGTAATTGCGGGTGACGCTCTGCTGACCGGAAACGGTCATAATCAGGTTGCAGTCGCCGGTACCGCTGACAATGCCTCCGTATTTGAGTATGTCGGTCAGGCCGTCAGACATATTGGAATTGGCACCTCCGAGCGCGCAGCTGCCGAACTGGCCCCACTGGGCGATTACCTGATAGAAATAATTCACATACAGATTGGCGTTTGCCTCGCTGCTCATCGCATAGGCTACGTCATATTGATTGGTCGGATCGAGATCAACCGAACTGCAGGAAGCGAAGGAGAGCATCGCCGCTGCAAGCAGTGCATTATATCTGTTCTTCATCTTTTCCTCCTTTTCAGAATGTTAAACTTGCGCCTACGCTTACCACCCTCTGCTGAGGATAGTAGCCGTTGTTCACGCTCGGGGCCTCAGGGTCTATGCCCAGGGCGGAAAGGCCTGAGACGGTGAACAGATTGGAAGCGCTCAGATATACACGCATATTGTCCACATAGAACTTCCTGGTCAGCGAAGCCGGGAGATTGTAGCCCAGCTGAACATTTTTGAGGCGCAGATAGCTGGCGTCCCTTGCCCAGAAATCGCTCGGAAGGACATTGTTGGAGCTGGTCTGGGTGCTGAGGCGCGGATACTGCGCATCGGTATGGTCCGGAGTCCAACTGCCCTCCACAAGGTACTTAGGCGGATTGCTGCCCCATTTGAATGCCTGGGTGTAGTAGGTTCCGTCCGAGAAACCGAGGGCTGAGTAGGTGCCGCAAAGCATAATCTCGGTGTTGGCCGCCCCCTGGAAGAACATCATCAGGTCGAAGCCCTTCCATTTGAAATCGAGGTTGAGCCCGTACATTATCTCCGGAATCTGGGAGCCCGCAATCCAGGTGCGGTCGTCGGCGGTGATTTTGCCGTCACCGTTGAGGTCTTTGTATTTGATGTCTCCCACACGCACATTGCTTCCGGTCTTCGGAGAGCGTGCGAGGTCTTCCTCGTCCCTGTACAGGCCGTCGGAGACATAGCCCAGCACTGAGCCGAGAGGCTGGCCGAGCTTGGACTGGTAGGACGGGATGTTGTCGGAATCGTTGATGCTGATGTAGCGGTTGCGCGCAAAGGAGGTGTTGGCACTGAGGTGATACTCCAGTTCCCCCACTCTGTTGCTGTGGCCTACGGTAAGCTCAAAACCGCGCACATCCACCACTCCGCTGTTGACTATGGCGGAGAAGTTGGAACCTATTGAAGGTGGATTCTGGCCGGCCTGAGACTGAAGGATGCCTGTGGTGAGCTTGTAGAAAGCGTCTCCCTCAATGCTGAGAAGGCCGTTCCAAAGGCTTGCGTCAGCACCAGCATTCCAGGTGGTAGTCGTTTCCCAGGTAATGTCCGCATTCGGAACCGAGGTGGTATAGAGGCCCTGGACAGGCTTTCCGCCTATTACCACAATAGGTTTGGAACTGAGGCCTATGCCCTGCACATAAAGGAAATCGGATATGGCATCGTTGCCGAGCACTCCCCAGGATGCACGCAGCTTGAGGTTGTCAACCACATCCCTGGTGCTTTCCATAAACTCTTCCTGCGAAAGTCTCCATCCCAGCGATACGGCCGGGAACACACCGAGCCTGTGCTCGGGCGCGAACTTGGCAGACCAGTCGCCGCGCAGCGATGCGGATACTATGTAGCGGGAATCATAGGTGTAGTTGCCTCTGAGCAGCAGACCCTGACGTCCGGAGTGGGAGTGGTAACCCTGCACGGAGTTGGGAACCACATCGGTGGAGAAGTTGAGGTCCGGTATTTCCGTAATGGGGAAATTCTGCTTGGATGCAGTGAAATACCTCCCGGCCGTGCCGCTCTGCTCCCAAACGAGGTCGCCTCCCACTTCGTGAACACCGAAAGTGCGGGCGTAGTTCATCTGGGCCGTGAAGGTGTAGCGGGAGAAGAGGGTATGGGCTTCGGTGAGCTGGTTGACTCCCGATGCAAGATGCGGGCTGTTGCCCGGAGTAAGGGTGAGAGGGCCGGAGGCGCTGCTGTACTGCGGAGTCACCTGGCTGCAGGGCAGCAGCAGTTTCTTGGACAGGGTGTTCTGGAAGTCGTAGCTGCCCATAAGCTTGACGCTCAGTCCCTTCACGAAAGGCACATTGTACTGCAGGGTGACGCCTGTCTGCACATAGGAGTTGTTCTTTTCCTGGAATCCGGACTCGTCGCGGGCAATGAGAGGATTCTGATAGCCTATATAGGTCCCGTCCGGCATCTGCGCCCTGGTGGTAGGGCGGGCGGAAATGGCGTAGAATATGATATTCTTATAGCCCATTTCCTTGCCTCCGTTGTCGAGCGAGGCGGTAGGGTCGCTGGAGCCTGCACTCACGCCGGGCTGGTGCCTGTCCTCAATACGGCCGGAGACATCCACCTTGAGGGTGAGGTCGTCGGTGAGGTTGATGTCAATGTTGGAGCGAAGGTTGTAGCGCCTGAACCAGACATTGTCTATGATACCGTCCTGGTTAAGATAGCTTCCGCCTACGAAGTAGCGTACATTCTTGCTTCCTCCGGAGACGCTGACATTGTGGTTGTGCCCTATTGCAGCCTTTTTGAAGATAAGGTCGAGGTAATCGGTATTGCCGAGTATGCCCTGAGGGTCGTTGCCGTTCCTGATGTATTCTATCTGGGTGTCGGAGTAGTCCCTGGCTATCCCGTCCAGGTCGGTGGCAAGGTTGTGCCAGTAGGCGTAGCCCGGGCCGTCGAGAAGCTCTATCATATCGGCATTGCTGCTGATGGTAAGGGCTCCGTTGTAGGTCACGCGGGTGCTGGCCACATCGCCGCGCCTGGTGGTGACGAGAATTACTCCGTTTGCACCTTTCACTCCATAGACCGCAGCGGAAGCCGCATCCTTGAGAATGGTAATGTCAGCGATTTCGGAAGGGTCGAGATTCGAGAAGTCCCTTTCCACTCCGTCCACGAGTACCAGAGGAGAACTGTTGCCGGTGGTGCTGATGCCTCGGATATAGACCTGGGCGTCATTCTCTCCCGGGAGTCCGCTGGTCTGGCGGGACACAAGGCCCGGGAGCTTGCCTCCCAGCATATTGGAGACATTGTCCGTAGGCGCGGCCGTCAGGGTTTCATTGTTGATGGAGGCTATGGAGCCTGTAATGCTGCCCTTCTTCTGCACTCCGTAACCTACGACCACCACTTCCTCCAGAAGGGTCGTATCGTCTTTGAGTGTCACATTGAAGACCTTGCGTGCGCCGACCGGCTCCCTGAGTTCCTTGAAGCCGAGCTGGGAAAAGAGCAGTACGGAGTTTTGGTCTGTTACCTGAATTGAGTAATTGCCGTTGTCGTCGGTCATCACTCCGTTGGAAGCAACGCCTTCTTCAAGAACGAATACTCCGGGAAGCGGATCGCCGTTGCTGTCCACAACACGCCCCTTCACCGGAATAGTTGCGCCGGCCACCTGGCATAGCACCAGAAAAGCAGCCGCAGCAATAATGTTTCGGATTGGTTTCATTAGCTATAGTCTGTGTGTAAATACGAAGATAGGCATTTTATGCGAGCTTTTTAGTATATTTGTTGAAATTTGACCTAATTAAAGGACACAAACTAAAATACCAGCTATAATGACCGATCGCAGATCTTTTCTCAAAACGGCGGCAGCGGCAACAACCGCAGCTGCCTGCGCTTCCCTGCTCACCGGATGTGAAAACGGAAGCTCACTCCAGAGTTCTACACCTTCAACCGGCGGACTGATTGTCCCGAAAGCGAAGGGACTAAGGATTACCGGAACCTTTCTTGACGAAATCTCCCACGACATCCCTCACCAGAACTGGGGTCCCAAGGAATGGGAGCAGGATTTCCGCAATATGAAGGCCATCGGCATCGACACCGTGATTATGATCCGCTCAGGCTACCGCAAATTCATCACCTGGCCTTGTGAATATCTTCTCAAGAAGGGATGCTATATGCCTTCTATGGACTTGCTCGAGCTTTTCCTCAATCTTGCGGACAAGTATGATATGAAATTCTACTACGGACTCTACGACTCGGGAGTTTACTGGGATACTGGCAATATGATGTACGAGACCGAAGTGAACAAGTTCGTGATTGACGAGGTTTGGGCCAAATACGGCCACCACAAGAGCTTCCAGGGATGGTACCTGTCCACCGAGATTTCCCGCGCAACCAAGGGAGCAATAGACTGCTTCTACACTATGGGAAAGATGTGCAAGGATATCTCAGGCGGCCTGCCTACCTTCATTTCCCCTTGGATTGACGGCAAGAAGGCGGTTTCCGCAGCCGGAGGCTCTCTTACCAAAGAGGAAGCCGTGTCCGTGCAGAAGCACGAGGAGGAATGGAATGAAATATTCAGCGGAATCCACACCGTGGTGGACGCCTGCGCTTTCCAGGACGGACACATAGACTATGACGAGCTGGACGCGTTCTTCAGCGTAAACAAGAAGCTGGCTGACCGCTACGGCATGCAGTGCTGGACCAACGCGGAGAGTTTCGACCGCGATATGCCTATCAAGTTCCTGCCTATCAAGTTCGACAAGCTGCGCATGAAGCTGGAAGCTGCTGCCCGCGCAGGCTACGACAAGGCCATTACCTTCGAGTTCAGCCACTTCATGAGCCCACAGTCAGCCTATCTGCAGGCAGGACATCTGTATGACCGATACAAGGATTATTTTGACATAAAGTAATATGAAAGACAACGCTTCAGCCAATATCGGCTATGTTATTTTCCTTTCGTTCGTAGCTGCGCTCGGAGGAATTCTCTTCGGCTACGATACGGCCGTCATTTCCGGAACCACCGCTGATGTCAGCGCCCAGTTCGGGCTCTCGGAGATGAGCAAGGGATGGTATGTGGGATGCGCCCTGGTAGGCTCCATCGTGGGCGTCGCAGTGGCGGGACTTATGAGCGACTACCTCGGCCGCAAGGCTACCCTGCTGATTGCCGCGGTGCTCTTCAGCGTATCCGCAATAGGATGCTGCTTCTGCGCAGGCTTCAATGACCTTGTGGCATACCGCATTATCGGCGGTATGGGTATAGGTATAGTGAGCATAGTTTCCCCTATGTATATCTCCGAAATCTCACCGGCCAAAATCCGTGGCACTATGGTGGCCCTCTACCAGCTTGCCGTCACCCTTGGTCTGCTGCTGGCTTATCTGGTGAACTTCATCATCCTTTCCGGAAGCGAAACCGCCAGCTTCTCTTCGCCTCTGCTGGAGAAGATTTTCTCTTCCGAGATGTGGCGCGGAATGCTGGGCAGCGAGAGCTTCGTGACCGTGCTCTTCCTGATTATCGCCTTCTTCATCCCTGAAAGCCCGAAGTGGCTGATGCTCAAGGGCAAGGAAGACAGGGCAATGGGCGTGTTCCGCAGGCTCAAGGCTACCGAGGAAGGCGCAATTGCCGAATTCAGCCTTACGAAGTCATCGATTGCGGGCGAGGTGAAGAGCGAATGGAAGGCCCTGCTGGAGCCGGGCATACGCACCGCCGTGCTGCTCGGTGTGGCAATAGCCCTGCTCGGACAGTTTATGGGTGTGAACGCCGTGCTCTATTATGGTCCTGACATCTTTGCGGATGCGGGTCTGGCAAGCAAGGATTCATCTTTCTCTACCGTGCTGGTGGGTCTGGTGAACTTCCTTACTACCGTGATTGCCGTATTCATCATCGACAGGGTGGGCCGCAAGAAGCTGATTTACTTCGGCGTGACTTCAATGATTGTCTGCCTGATAATGATCGGACTGTATTTCCTGTTCCACGCGGCTCTGGGTATCAGCCCTATCGTGCTTCTGGTGTTCTTCCTGCTCTATATCTTCAGCCAGGCCATCTCCATCAGCGCAGTGGTATTCGTGCTGCTGAGCGAGATGTACCCGAACAAGGTGCGAGGCATTGCTATGTCCATCGCGGGCCTTGCGCTCTGGGTGGGAACCTACCTTATCGGCCAGTTCACTCCTTGGTGCATGAGCACGCTCACCCCTGCGGGAACCTTCTTCTTCTTCGCACTGTGCTGCCTGCCTTATATGTACATCATACGCTTCAAGATTCCTGAGACCACAGGCAAGACCCTGGAGGAAATCGAGCAGTATTGGAAAAACCTCAAGAAATAATGAACAAAAGAATACTCTCCATAGACGTGCTCCGCGGGCTTACCATCTTTATGATGGTGCTCAGCGGATCGCTCGTCTGGAATGCCGGTCTGCCGGCCTTTATGTTCCACTGTCAGGTGGGCCCTCCGACCTTCGTATTCAATCCGGACATCAAAGGCATCACCTGGGTGGATCTGGTATTCCCGTTCTTCATCTTCTCGATGGGAGCCTCGATGCCTTTCTCTCTGGGACGCAAACTCGCCAAGGGCACCTCGCTCGGCCAGGTGTCGCTGGGTATTGTGAAACGCTGGCTGACTCTGGCCGCCTTCGGTCTGGTGCTGGGCAATGCGGGCCTGATTGCAAGCAAGGTCGCCCTGCCTCAGATTGCCACCCGAATCGCAATATGGCTCGCTATGTTCGTTTCTCTCGTGAGAGTTAAGGACAGCCCTAAATTCAAGGGCTGGGCTGTGAATCTGGTTGGCCTTGTCCTGCTTGTAGTGATGCTGCTTGTGGAGAAGTTCGCTTTCGGAGTGGAGTTCGGCTTCGGACACAACAATATCATCATTATGGTTCTCTCCACCCTTGCCCTGCTCGGCGGCTTCATCTGGCTGCTGACAAGAAACAGGATGATACTGCGCCTGGTTTTACTCATTGCCGTCTGCGCCCTGAAGGAAGTGGACTGGCAGTGGCATTGCCTTGGAATGTTTGACATCCCGGGCTCAATCAACTGGCTCTTCAACTGGAGATATGCCCAGTATCTGGTGATTACCATTGTGGGAATGAGCGTGGGCGACCTTCTGATGAAGGCAACGGACGACAATGCAGCGCTCTGCGCAGAAGCCGGCAACTGGAAAACCATTGTGGCAGCGAGCCTTTGCGCCCTGCTTACTCCGGCAATGCTCTGGGCGTTCTACACACGCCATATCTGGGCTGCGCTCGACATCACTGCAATCAGCGCCATCGTATTTCTCTTCCTTACCAGAGGCGACAGGACGGTGTGGACTACCATCGCGAGGATGGGCTTCGCCCTGCTTGCTCTGGGCATTGTCTTCGACCCTATTGACGGAGGCATCACGAAGGACTATTGCAACCTCAGCTACATGCTGTCCACCTCAGGTCTGGCGTGCCTGCTTACCGCTTTCCTGCTCTGGGGAGAGGCCCTCGCGCAGAAGCACGGCAAGCAGATGTGCAGAGCCCTGGCTATGACAGGACAGAACCCGATGATAGCATATACTATCTCCGGGTTCATTATCCTTCCTATCATAAATCTGATTTTGAGCATCATCCCGGGAGGGACCGACTGGCTGAACAATCTGACAGCGGGACGTCCGCTTGTCGGACTGCTTTACGGCATCTTCCTCACCTGCCTGATGATGCTTGGAACAAACTTCTTCACGAAGAAGAAGCTGTTCTGGAGAAGCTGATTATTGTTGTAGGGCGAGGTTGATTCCTTGCCCTACTTCTTCCCAGCGGTGGGCTTTCTTGAGATGAATCATATCGAAAAGGAAGTAGCCGTCGCAGGCGTCATAACAAGCCTTGACCGAATTGACTACCGCCTGGTCTTCAAACTCTTTGTCATATAGATTCTTCGGGTCCCAGTTGCCCACATCAGGGCCTCCGCACACAATCGGGCAGGCATCTCCAATTTTCTCCTTGGCAAGGCGGCAGAAGCCTTCCATTGTCCACTCCTTATCTCCATATACGGCTGCAGGTGAAGCGTAAGCGCCTATCAGCATATGGTCGCAGTGGTCGGCATAGCCGTATCTGCTCAATTCCTCACTTGCCCACATAGGGAAGTCCTTTGCGGCATCATAGTCCGGGCTCGCCCAGTTGACACCCACATCGAAGTACTGGGAATACCAGCCTCCTACATACACTCCGAAGGTGATGTCCGGATGCACCTTGTGGGCGACCTTTGAAGCCTTCTCCACGAAGTCGTGGATTACCTTTGCGCGGTAGGCGCACCACTGCTTGAAATATGGCCCGTGGTTTTTCACATCAAGAGCATCCCAATAGGTAGCACCGGCAGGCAGCACATCTTCAGGCCAGCGGATGCTGTCAACTCCCATATACTCCATAAATTGCTGCTTTGAGAGCTCTGAGAAGTCGGCATTGAGACCGGCATAACGGCAACGGTCAAGCACTATGCCGTCCAGGTCCTTGTAGGCCGCAAGCTCTTCGATGAGTTTGAGCAGATACTGCTGAACCTCGGGATTGGCCGGATTGAAGAAAGCAAACATCTTGCAATCCAAGGCGTTGTGTATGCCGTCCTTGAGGCTGTAGCAGGTAGCCCAGTCCCTCTTGTCGGCGTCGCGGAAAAGCAGGCCGTTGATGCCGAGAGAATCTTCATCTCCCGCCATAAAGGTGTTGAAACCAGCGTGGACGCGAAGGCCGAGTTCGTGTCCTATTTCGATAAATGCACCGAGATAGTCCCAGTCGGCAGTCCTGTAGCAGCGGCTCCATTTGCCGTCCATCACAGCTCCGAGCCACTCGACCTGATGACCGGTTTCGGAGCGGTAGAGCACATCTCCGCAGGTAGGGCGTATGTCCACGACGACATCAGTGAACCCGGCCTCCTTGGCAAGAGTAAGGTCCCTTCTGATATTTTCCTTTGAATTGGCGAAATCCGGGAAGTTGGCCATTGCATCAACCCAGATGTAGAGGCGTTTTTCCTGCGGCTTGGAGCAGGAACTGAGCAGCAGCAAGGCTGCTGCAAGAATAGTGAAAAAACGTTTCATTACTTTAAGGCGTTATCTATGCCTTCCTTGGCGTACTGCCACTGGTCGGCGAGTTTGAGATGAATCATATCGAAAAGGAAGTAGCCGTCGCAGGAATCGTAGCAGGCCTTGACCGAGTTCACAATCGCAGCATTCTCTTCTTCCTGACTGTATTTGTTGCCGCTGTCCCAGTTGCCCACATCAGGGCCTCCTACGACCAGAGGGCAGGCGCCACCGATTTTGTTCTTGGCCTGGCTGCAGAAGCCCTGCATAGTCCATTCGCCGCTGCCCCAGACAGCACCGGGCGAGGCGTAGGCGCCGATAAGGATTTGGTCGCAATGGTCCGCGTAGCCGTAGTTCTTGTAATTCTTGGTGGCCCAGGCCGGGAAGGCGGATGCGGTGTCGAACTTCGGGCTTGCCCAGTTGACTCCAAGTTCGAAGTACTGGGAGTACCAGCCTCCGACATAGCAGCCGAACTTGAGGTCAGGGTGGACTTTGTGGACCGCCTCCGAAGCTCTCTGCACAAAGTCATGAATGGTTTTCGCGCGGAACTCCAGCCATAGCTTGTAGTATGGCCCCTGATTCTTGGCTTCTATGGCTGTACTGTAATCAGCACCGGCAGGAAGAATATCTTCAGGCCACCTGATAGTGGCGAGAGAGGCATATTCGAGGAATTGCTTTTTGGTGGTTTCCGAGAAATCGGAGCCGATTCCGGCATAGCGGCAGCGGTCAAGTACTATGCCATCCAAATCCTCGTAGGCCGCAAGGTCTTCTAGCAGGGATATGAGATAGTCCTGCACCTGCGGATGAGCGGGGTTGAAGAACGGGTCGAGCCCGGTGTCCAGAGCATTGCGCAGACCGTTGGCAGTATTGTAGGTGGTGGCCCATTCCTTTTTGGATGAGTCCCTGAACAGCAGACCGTTCGGGCCTCCTGCCCCATTGGCATTGCCGCCTACCATAGTATTGAACCCCGCGTGAACCCTCAGTCCGAGTTCGTGCCCTATATCTATGAATGCCTGCAGATAATCCCAGTCGGCAGTGCGGTCGATTTTGGAATATACTCCGCCCTTCCAGGCGCTTAGCCACTCCACCGGATGCCCGAGTTCGGAGCGGTAGAGCACATCGCCGCAACTTGGACGCACATCTACGATAATGTCCGTAAACCCGCAATCGGCGGCCTTGGTGAGATCCCGTCTGATATTATCCTTGGAGTTGGCGAAATCCGGAAAATTAGCAGCCGCGTCAATCCATATGTAGAAAGGCTTCGGTCCCTCAGGCTTAGTGTCGTCGCCACCCGGCTTCTGCTCCTCTTCTTCCAAATCCCAAGGCGGGGTCTGGAAATGCCCTTCCTTATCATCGCAGGCTGTGGCACAAAGAAGCAGTGCCACAGCTGCGGACAAAAAACTTTTTCTTTTCAACATTTTAGATGTCAAGGCAATCGAATTGAACTGCTACCATCTGTCCTCCGGTGAAGAAGAAGTACAGGTACATGAAGTATCCGTCCTCACTGACTCCTCCGAACTGGCAGTCTCCCGTCTGGCTTCCGTTGGCTTCGCCGATAGTCTTGTAAGCACCGTAAATTGCAGGCTCACAGCTCCAGGCTATGTTTTCGAGAGTGGATTCGGAGAGATCATACATATAGACTATGTCATCCGACCCCCAGGTAAAGCCGTTTGCGGAGTTCATAACCACAAATCTGCCTCCGTTGAACTCCTGGTAATCGGCTGAAGAAGAAACCCAGTTCACCGAGCGGTAAGGAGAGTGGCATCGGATTCTGTTGGTGGATCCTTCCATCCAGAGGCCGGCACGGTTGTTGGTTCCATCTCCCGGACTGATCATAGCATAGGAAGCAACAAAGTAATCCGCCTTAGGATTGCTCGGGTCGGAGCCTATCACATCGCACGCATAGTTCCAGGCCCCGGTTATTGCCTCGTCCACCATTTCGACATCTTCAAACTCTGTATCGAGAACCCCGTCCCCTACCGTCCAGCGGCGGAATTTGTAGATATTTTGGCCGTTGGTGATAGGGATTGTGATGACTGCATCCCCGTCCAGAGAGCCGGAAACGGAAATGCTTCTTCCGAGCTGGTTGAGGGCGTCGTATTCGTTACCGTTCTTATCAAGTGCCTTGTAGTAACCGGTAGGACAGCTGATGTACAGCTCAGGAGTACCGTGGATACCCTTGATGCGGTAAACCTTCAAGGTTCCGACTCCCGCTGAGAGGCTGGTGATAAGGATATTGTCGTTGTCGTCGGAGGTTATCTTGAAGTTCGGATGAGCCTCGTCGGAAAGGAACGGCAGGGTGATGGTGCCTACCTTTGAACCGTCTTTGCGGCTAACCACAAGAAGGTCTTCGTTTCTGGTATTGAGTACTATGTAGTCCTTGAGCACTGCCATCGAATTCATCATAAGCGGATTCTCCAGCTTATAAGTCTCTTTGAGCTTGACCGTCCAGAGAATCTTGGCGCTTCCGGCACGCATTCCGGAAGAGAGTTTGTCCGGGATGGTGGTAGATACGGTGTATTCTCTGCTGGTGGTTCCGTCCTGTGCAGTCACGGTAAACTTGAAGCCGGCATCATAGTCGCAATCATCCGTTGCAGGATTGATGCTGCTCGTGATGCTTGCACCGAAGGAAAGCTCGATTTCGGCCTTCTGAGGCACCAGAGGGTCGAAAGCAGGGATTGAAATGGTTCCCTTGCTGTCGATAATGATGCCGGAAGTGCCGTCAATGGCAAGCTTGTAGGAGGTAACCGAGCATTCGGCACTCTTTCTGATTTCTCCGCGCACTATCCACTCCTGCCTGTCTCCCCTCTGGTTGACCACGGTGATAGGATTATCCTTGGTGAGGTCCATAAAGAGTATTCCCGGCTCAATCGAGCAGCCCGGGTCCAGATTGGCTGTCACCTTGACCTTTTTGAGGTCTTCCTCAACGAGGTTCTGAGTGCTGTTGGCCGGATAGGTGTAAGGGAACACTATCGTGATGATGTGGTTCACCTCGTCAGTTTCGGACTTGAAAAGATTCTCATCCCTGTCGTCATCGAGGAACTTGCCGGTGAAGCTGGTAAAGCCTATCGTTACGCTCCCCTCGTCCGGGATTTTGTACTCCGGCTTGTGGCAGGCGGCAAGTGCGAGCATTGCAGAGAGTACGCTGATGTATATGTGTAACTTTTTCATATTACCTCCACTCTGGGAATTGTTCATTTATAAGATTGTTCTCACGGAGTTCCTGGGTAGGAATCGGAAGGCAGTAGCACTTCTCGTCGAACTTGCGGTCTTTCAGGTCGCAGGACTCGTAGTTGAACTCGTCACCTACGATTCTGAATGCGTGGCACTGATAGTCGTTAAGGCGTTCGTGGGCGAGTCTCCATCTGAGGAGGTCCCAATAATGCTGACCTTCGTAGGCGAGCTCTACCTTGCGCTCGTTGATATAGGCCTCGAACCAGGCCTCGCCGCTGAGGCTCTTCTCAGGCAGGTTCACTCTTGCCCTGACTTCGTTCATAGGAGCCTGATAGTCGTTCTTGCCCAGTCTGTAGGCAGCCTCAGCCTTGTTGAGAAGAACCTCGGCATAGCGCATTTCCACCCAGCTCTGGGTACTCTTTATACCCCTGAGATCTGTGTGGTTCTCGTCTATGAGCTTGCGCAGGAAGTAACCTGTGGTGGTCATTCCGTAGGAATAGGATGCGGAGTTGTAGCGCATAAATGCACCATTCTGCCCTCCCACGGAGCAGTCCATAGTGCCTACGCTCGAGTTGCTTCCGTTGTAGAAGATTGTTGCGTGGAAACGCGGCTCAAGGCTCTCGTAGTCCGGACGGGTCTTGCGTGCTCCGGAGTGCCAAGGGCTCCAGTCGAAGCGGCTTCCGTCAGCCTTTTCGTAGCATTCCACCATCTCCTGGGTAGGAGTGCCGAGAGCGCCGTAATCGGTGTCGAAGCAGAACGGGAGATAGTCCTGGTCGAAAGTGTGGGTAACACCGTTCTTGTTGTAGTCGAACTCTATGATGGCTTCCTTGTTGTTTCCCTTCCAGGCATCCTCGTACTCCGGCATAAGTTCGTATTTGTTGAGTGCGATGACCGAATCCGCAGCATTGTAGGCATCCTGCCAGCGCTCGGCATAGAGCATAGCGCGGGACATCATTGCCCAGGCTCCGCCCTTGGTGATTCGTCCCTTGTCGGAAGAAGGCCACTCTACAGGCAGATTCTGCGCAGCAAAGAGCAGGTCCTGATACAGTTCTTCCCACACTTCCTCAGGAGTGTTGAGCGCCCTGTCGTTGGAGGTAGGGAGTTCCTTGTAGTAGATGATTCCCCTCGGATGGCGCTTTGCCAGCTGGAAGTGGACGAAAGCCCTGAAGAAACGGGCCTGAGCCTCGTAGAGAGTGTTGGTCCTGTCATCGAATTTTGAATACTTCTGCATCGAGTCAAGGAAACCGTTGATTCTGCGGATTTGGGTGTAGGCCGAGCCCCAGATGCTGTAGAGGCAGCCGTCCAGGGTAATGGCGCTAGGGTCGGTGACATAGACATTGGGATGTCCCGCCCTGTTGCCGAGAGCGACCGAGCCGTATTTGAGCTCATCGGTAAGACTCTCCATCAGAGAGCCCTGGAACTGGTCGGTTCCGAACTGCCCGTACTTGTGGAGATAGGTATAGAATCCGTTGATATAAAGGTCAGCCGTGCTTTTGCTTTCCCAGATGGCCTGCTCCGAAAGGTCGGAGGAATTGGTAGTCCCGTCAAGCCAGGCATTACAGGAAACAAGTGCTGCACAGGCAGCCAAAGCGATTATGATTTTTTTCATTGCTCTTTCCTCCTTTTAGAATGTTAATTTGGCACCGAGCTGATAAACCTTCTGCTGAGGGTAGTAACCGTTGTTGACGGCAGGCTGCTCAGGGTCGATGTTGTATTTGGTGAGCTCGCTGATAGTAAACAGGTTGGAGCCCTGAAGATAAACACGCAGGGATGATACTCCGGCGCGCTTGGTAATCTTGGCCGGGAGGGTGTAGCCTATTTGCATAGTCTTGAGACGCAGGTAGCTGCCGTCCCTGTACCAGAAGGTTGAAGAGAAACCGTTGTTGTTGCTCAGGTAATTGAGAGCAGGACGAGGGAATTCTCCCTTGGGATTGCTCGGCGTCCAGGCGTTTTCGAGCAGGAAGAGAGGAGAGTTTCCGCCCCCGTAGAACGGTTTGGTAAGGAAGGTGTTGTCCTGAATACCCTCGGAGCCGGCAAGCGTATATTGTCCGGTGAGGGAAACGGTACGTCCCATTGCTCCCTGGAAGAGCATATCGATATCGAATCCTCTCCAGTTGGCGTAGAGATTGAGGGAGCCCTGAACCCTAGGATAGTCGGTTCCGGCCACATAGCCCTGGTCATCCTGCCATACGACCTTTCCGTCACCGTTGCGGTCCACATACTTTATGTAGCCCGGAGCCACAGCATAGCCCTCAGGACTTGCGCTGTTCTCCACATCGGTCCAGCTTGTGAACAGTCCGTCAGCAAGGAAGCCCCATCGGCTTCCCACCTCTTTGCCGGTGAGTTTCTGATACATAGGAGTATTGGCCGAGTCGCCCGCGTAGTAGAGCCAGCGGCGGTATGCGTAGGTGAACATAAGCTTTGCGCCGTAGTTGAGGTCTCCTATGTAATTGTTGTGGCGGATGGTGAAGTCAAATCCGCGATAGTCCTTCTTGTTGTCGTTGCCATAGGTGTAGTAGTACCCTCCCCTCGATGGAGAATAGGAACCGGTCACACCCGAAAGGATGTCATACTCGTATTTGTAGAAGACGTCGAGTTCGAGTCCGAGCAGTCCTTTCCAGGCTTCGAAATCAACACCGATGTCGTAGCTGTCAATCTTCGCCCAGGTAAGATTAGGATTGCCGAGCACGGAAGCATAGACCATCCCCTGATTGACTCCTCCGAGCACAAGGGCCTTCTGCGAAAGTCCGAACAGGTCGAGGTAGTTGGTACTTCCCAGTCCGTTGGAAGTGGCGGACTTTCCTGCGCTGGCGCGGAGCTTGAGCTCATCCACCCAAGGCGCGTCAAACCAGTCCTCCTTGTGGATGTTCCAACCCAGGGAGACACCCGGGAGAACTACCCAGCGGGAGCCGGCCTTGTTGGCGAAAATGTAGGATCCGTCATAGCGGCAAGAGAGTTCCAGGAGGTACTTCTGTGCGTAGGAGTAGTTGAGGCGTCCTGCAAAGCCGACGGTGCGGCTGTGGCTGCTCCGGCCTGCAACGGCAGGAATCTTTTCGGAGCCGTCTCCGGTCTTGTTGGTCACCTTGTCCAGCTCAGCCAGGCTGAGGAAGTCGAGACCGTAGCCGGTAGCGCCAATTGTATGACCCTTAACCTCGCGGGTTTCAACGAAAGCAAGCGCCTTGACGGAGTGCTTCCCGAACTCGCGCTCATAGTTTGCGCTGAGGTTGGTGGTAATGGTATAGCTGTTGTGCGAAGACTCCGCCAAGTAGGTGCTGGTGCCGCGCGCATCCGTAACCACATTGTACTTCAGCTCCGTCGTTCCTATCGCAGGGAGCACTTCGGCCGCGGTCTTGTAAGGCACTGCCAGCCTTCTGGTGTCCTGGAAGAACATATCATATGAGCCCATTGCCTTGAAATAGAGTCCCGGAATGAAAGGTACATCATAGCGCAGGACTGCGCTGGTCTCGATGTAGCTGTTCTTCACATTGTAGTTTCCGGATTCGGAGGCTGAAGCAAGAGGGCTGACCAGGCCGGTGTTCGGTCTTGAGGATACGGGATAGGCAACCCCGTCAATCTCTACCGTTTCCGGAAGATAAGGCTTCGAGCGCACGGCCTGCATAGGGATATTGTTGAAAGCATTTGCATCCGCAGCAAAGCCCGGCTCGTCCCTGATTTCGATACGTCCTGCAAGATTCAGCTCGAAAGAGAGAAAATCATTGATTTTGGTATCCACATTGGAACGCACGCTGTAGCGGGTATAATTGAAATTGTCAACATTACCGTTCTGGTCCAGGTAACCTATGGAAGCGAAGAACTTGGATTTCTCGTTGCCTCCGCTGGCGCTGAGGGTATGGTGCTGGGTTGTGCCGGTGCCGAAGGTCTTGGAGTACCAGTCTGTATTGCCCCAGCCGTTGGTGCCTGAGAGCATATCCTGCACATTCTGCTTGGTGAAGATGAGGTCGGTCTCAGGATTGAAGTCCAGACCCTTCGCGTCCGCATCGAGCTCTGTACATTTGTTGTACCAGTAGGCGTATTCCGGGCCATTGAGCAGGCGGAGCATATTGGTGTTGCGGCTGATACCGAACTCCCCGTTGTAGCTGATTCGGGTCCTCTGTGCATCTCCGCGCTTGGTGGTCACAAGGATTACCGAAGTCGCGTCAAGTCCGTACATCGAGGCGGAGGTGGCATCCTTCAATACGGAAATGCTCTCAACATCATTAGGGTCGATTTCGTTGAGGTTTCGCTTGACTCCATCTACAATACATACTGCCCCCTGTCCGCGTACCAGCAGGGATGCGGCATCGCTTCCAGGTTGTCCGCTCTGCTGCAGAGCTACCACACCGGCCACTCGGGTTCCCACCATTGAGGAGACGCCTACTGCCGGAGCCTTGAGAAGTTCTGCACCCTTGACAGAGCTGACGGCATTGGTAAGATTGGCCTTTGCCTGAGTACCGTAGCCCACGACAACGGCTTCTTCGAGGAAGGAACTGTCATCGGCAAGAGTTACATTGATAACCGTCCGCTTCCCTACCTTTTCATAGGCAGTCTTGTAGCCCATAGAAGCGAATTCAAGAACATCTGCAGAACTGCAGGAGATTGAATACAGACCGTCGAAATCGGTCAGCACTCCGATAGTGGTGTTCTGAATGATAACAGAGGCACCCGGTAGCGGCACACCTTCAGAATCAACCACCTTTCCGCGCACTGTCTGCTGGGCGTAGGCACAGTGGCCGAGGCCTAAAAGCAGCAATGCTGAAACAGCAATGATTTTTGACTTCATAAATTGGTTACTATAGTGCAATAATATAGTAAAGATAGCTCTTATTATCGGATAAAACAAAAAAGAGCGGCCCTTTCAGGCCGCTCCGTTGTGTATTGAGCTGATTATTAAAGCTTAGGGAAAGTGTAGCATCCCATAACATCCCAAGAACCGTCGATGATGTAAGCCTTGAGCACATCTCCGTCCGGAACGAGCTTAAGGTCTGTGAATGAGCAGCAAATTGAACCTGCCACTTCCTCATCCTCGCCGAGCTCGGTGGTGTACTCACCACAGAACTCAACAACAGGATTGTTGATATCGTCGATGTTCACGAGCCAGAGGTATGAAGGCATTGCCCACTGAGGGAAGAAGGCCATTCCGATGAATGCGCAATACTTGTGACCATTCCACTCGCAGATGTCAATGGCGTTGTATCCCTCTGCCCAGGAGCTGCCTGTTGCAAGAATCTCAGTCCAGGCAGAAGCTGACATTGAAGGGTTGTAACGGAGGTTGTAGATTCCATCGTATCCGATTTCAAGAACACCGTCTGAGAGTGAATTGGTGAGTGCCATTGCAACGATATTATTAGCATTCCAGATAGCGCCGTTCATGGTAATGGTTACGTAGTCGGTGTATGAGGTCTGATAGGTCTCCTGATTGAGAGAAGGATTGCCTTCGAGGTCAACCGCAACACCATTCTTGATTTGCCATGCGACACAGAATGCATCACCCTCGCCGGCAGCGGTAGTCATTGTGATGACGCCGTCTCCGGAGTAGCAGTCACCTGTTGCACGGAGATTGTCAAGACCAAGACCATAGAACCCGTTGAGGTACATTACCTGCGGCTTCATCTTATTCATATTGGTAGGATCGGATGCAGGAAGCACTGCGATGTTGAGATAATCAGGCTCTGGTGCAGGCTCTGCTGTAGCATCATACCAAGCTCCACCGCCAGCGAAAAGAACATTTCCAGCACCGTCATTGGTGATAGACTTGATTCCCATCTCACCCATGCCAAGAGCTTCAACGAAAGAGCCGTCAGCAATATTGAATGCATAAACGTCATTTACATTGCAAACGAGAATGTAATCCCCTGCAATTGCCATGCTGAGATTGGCAGAGCCTAAGAAAGTGGCGATGTCAGGCCTTACGCTCCACGCGATGGTGGCGTTTCCTGCCTGCCAGAACCAGATTGTCTCAGTGTGATCAACATACTCGCCTGTAGGCTCCTTAGTCTCCTTATCAATGACGGCATCCTGGATTTCAGGTACGGTCACTGTAAATGAGCCGTAACGGAGGTCGTAAATAGTGCTGGCCTGAGCGGTAAGAATAAGCTTTCCTTCCTCCTGAGCGAGGGTGAGCCAATCGTACTCATCATCTGCAGCAACAGTGTACTTGCAGTTTGTTGTAACTTCGATTTCAGCACTTCCTCCTTCAACTCCCACAGCGACATCATTTGTGGAAAGGGTGAAGTAAGGAACATAAACGCTGGCCTGCTTGAAGAGGACCTTGACAGGCTCTACACCGTCAGCAAGAAGGGTAAGGGTAATGGTGCGGTCAACATTCTCCACATCATTCTTCTGGATGGAAACCTTGAGTTTCTGATCCTCAGGGGTTCCGGACTTGATGTTGAGAGCTGCCACGTCTGACTTGACGTCAAGTTCGGCAGTCCAGGCTACATTAGCCTCGAACTCAACCGTAAAGGTACCTCCCTCAACAGGAACCTGTACCTCAGCATCCGATTTCAGCGTAATGCTGCTGGCAACCGGAGCCGGCTCCGGCTTACAAGCCAGAACCATTGCGCCCGCAAGGGCAATTGCGAATAAAGATTTTTTCATAAATGAGAATTAATTATTGTGTTGTGTGTTGTAGTTTTCTATTGCGCCCTTTATGTCATCCCAGTAATCGTGCATACGGATATGGCACAAATCGAAGAAGAACATTCCGGCAGTGCTGTTGCCCATACAGGCTTCCACTATGTCATCCATCAAGTCTCCCTGACCTCCGTTTTCGAAGCCGGAGCCGTTGCCTATGTCAGGGCCGCCCGCAAACGGGACATCCCCCTTGAACAGGCGCTTTGCCTGCTTGCAGAAGCCTTCCATTGTCCATTCGCCGCTGCCATAGATGTTCCCTGTCGAGGCGTACGCGCCGATGAACATGTAGTCACAGTGGTCCGCATAGCCGAAGTCCTTGTAATTGTTTCCTGCCCAGTAGTAGCCGTCAGCCTTAGGGTCGTACTTTGGAGAAGCCCAGTTCACACCACTATAGTAATAGCTTGAGTACCAACCTCCTACATAGCAGCCGAACTTCATTTCAGGCTTGATGGAATGCACCTTGTCTGCAGCTTTGACCACAAAGTCGTGGATGACCTTGGCACGGAACTCAAGCCACTGCTTCTGCAAGCTGGTGGTGCTTCCGTTAAAGGCACTCTGCCCCGGTTTCATCACATCCGAAGGCCAATTGCTTATAGTCTTGCCGCAATACTCCTCAAAGCCGCTCTTCATCAAATCCGAGAAGTCACTCTGAAGGGAGTAGTCGTCGAAACGGCAACGGTCGAGAATGATGCCGTCCACATCATAGGCGGCAAGGTCCGCGATTATGCCGAGCACATAGTCCTGTACTTCAGGGTTGATTGGGGAAAGGAATTTCGCCCCATAATCTACGCTGTCATCCAGAAGGTCCATAGTGCTTACCAGTCCGTCCTCGGTGTTGACCACCGAAGCCCAGGACTTCTTGGAAGAATCCTCGAAGAGCATACCGTCTGAGCCGAGTCCATAAGGACAGAGGCAGCCGCCCACAAAGGTGTTGATTACGGCGTGCACTCTCAAGCCCAGCTTGTGACCTTCGTCTATAAAGGTCTGAAGGTAGTCAAAATCAGCGGTCCTGTTGATGAACACGTAGCCTCGGTTGGTCCAGCAGTCCATTCTGGTCTGAGGCTTGGCGTGAGAAGACTTGAAGAGTACTCCACCGTTGGTAGGACGCACATCCACTACAAGGTCGGTAAATCCGCATTCTTTGAGTTTTGCGATGTCGCGGGCGATGTTTTCCCTGGAATTGGCAAACTCTTCCCAGTTGCCCTCGCAACTTACCCATACATAGGCGTCATTGGCCCTGAGCGTATCGGAGGCCGTCGGGGTGGAAGGTTCTCCTCCCCAGTCGATTTTCGGCGGCTCCTTGCCCTGCTTTGTGCAGGCTGCCAGAATGAGCAGCGAAGCCAAAATCAGTACTTTAATCTTCATATTATCTAACATAAACGCAGCTGCCGACACGTCTCTGCGAGCCGTCGGAAGGTTTGATTACTTCATTTCCGCAAACAAGCATCATCGTAGAGCCGCCGCCATCGAGGTTGAGGGCGTCCGTGCAGCCGAAATCCTTGAGTATATGGGCAACTTCAAGAGTAGTGAATCCTGCAACCCCCGGGGTCATATTGCGTCCTTCGCACACGAAGAGCACAAGCCTGCTGTCAGCGGTTATGCCTATTGCCGTACGCGGATGGGAGCCGTCAACCATAATTCCGTTGGTGCCGTCGAAGAGCTCTGCTGTTGCGGTATTGCGGATTTCGCCGTTTTTCAGCAGCACAGGGCCGCCTCCGATACCGTTGACAGCTTCGAACTCCCTGCCTTCCTCAGGGAAGGTGGCGGAAGGCGTAGGAAGCGGAGTCTGCGCGTAGGAGTTTTCGGCGGGGTTCTGGTATATCCAATGGTTCTGAGCATCCTTGTAATATGTCCAGGCCACCTCATAGCTTCCGTCAGAATGCTCAAGGAAGACTCCCCTTGTAGGGGCATACATAGTCTTCCAGTCCTCGGAAGCATAGTTGATGTTTGGAGACAGGAGCTTGCCGTTGTTGACTTCCAGGCTGGAAGAATAGTTCTTGCCGCCATCAGAATAGAAGAAGCCCGCATTGATTACCAAAGCCGGAGCATTGTTGGCCTCATACACTTGCGTAGGGGTCTGAAGAGGCTCCTTGCAGCCGTTGAGGTCAGGAGCATTGAGCCCCCAGACATGAAAGGTGGTTTCCTTCAGGTCAGCCGTGGCGATGTAGGCAATGGCCTTCTTGCCGTTGAGGATATCTGCGGAGCGGTAAACTTTGATATGCGAAGGAAGCTCTGCGAAGTCGCTGCTTACCTCAGTCCACGAAGCGGTTTCCTCTTCCTGGTCCTCAGAGCCGTCGCCCCAAGGCCACTCTCCCATTTCGACCTGCTTAGGCTCACAGGCGGCCGCAGTCACAAAAATGACTGCGGCGGCTGCTATGAATAAGTGTATGCGCCGTTTCATTACATTTTGATGCAATCGGCCACATAAGCGCCCAGAGACTGGGTGTGGTGGTCATAGTAATAAATGAATACGCGGAAGCCGTCGGAAGCAGGGCAAATCACAACATCTCCGGATGCTCCGCTTTCTGTATTGGTAGCACCTGACTGTCCGAGCGGAATGTCTGTATTCTCCAAAACCTTGGCAGGTGATGAAGGGTCGCTGATGTCGTACAGATAGAGTCTGGACGAAACGCTCCATTCAGGGAAGTGGCTGACAACGAAGAGAGCCATATAGGTATTCTTGTTGAACTTCTTACTGTCGAGACAGTTAGGATTGCAGGCCCAGTTGCCGTTGTGGTCAACTACCGCATCCACTCCCTTTGCATTGACATAGTGGAGCTGATATGCATCGGCATTGGAGTCATTGTCGGCAATGGATGCATCGGCGTTGTTGTCATAATAATCGACAAACCATCCGTCCGTCTCAGGATTGGTGGAGGCAGCGACAACGGTTGCGTGTTTTACCGGAGCGTGGCCCCAGGCAAGTCCCTGTGCAGAGAAATCAACCACAACAGGCTCGTCCTGCACGGTACCACCCCTGACTTTCAGATAGATGGCTCTTGAGGAAGTAGTGACATCGGCTATACCCTCCGAGGTAAAGACGATGGCGGCATCTCCGTCAATATCTCCAATCACCTTCATCCTGTGTCCTACAGGCACATCGAGGGTGTCCTTGAAGCTATAGTAGAGGGTAGGCGCGTGTGTGACATCGTCACTGCGGTAGATGTTGACATCTTCTCCCTTGTTTGCGAAATTGGCCATAATGATATGGTCCTTCTCGTCGCTTGCAATCACATCAACTACGGCAGAGCCCGTGTTGAGGGTTCCGGCCTTTGAGCCGTTGTACTTGTTGACCAGCACCGGAGCCTTGTCGCTTCCGAAGCAGGCCACGATATAGTTGCCTTGTCCGGCAAGGGATACATAAGCGTTCTCAGTATAAGCCGGGAATCCGAGGTTGGCTACAGGGTCGATGTTGAACAGCTGTTCAATGGATTCGCTGTTGAAGCCGAAATCGACAAGCTCAGGATCTCCGTGGCTTACAGGATAAGATACAAGAGTGCCGTCATCAGCCCTTACCACAATCTCCGAATCATCGGAAAGATTGTACTTGCGGGTCTTAGCCTTAGGGTCATAATCCTTGCCGCCAATGCTTACAAGAGTAGAGTGCGGAGATACCTGTGCGGTTACCGATACAGCGGACAAATCCTCGTAAGAAGGAATCAGGACTGTTTTCTTGTTCTTGTTGATGATACCGCTGACCATATAATCCGTAATGTTGAGCGTAACCAGCTCGGCTGTGGATGAGCGGCGGCGCTCGGCTGAGATGGTAATCTCACGGGTTTTTCCTTCGGGTCCGGTAAGGGTGAACTTGTGCTTTTCTCCTCCCGAAAGGTCAAGGAGTCCGAGAGCAGGGGAAATGGACCAGTTGGCCTGGAGCTTTGCCCTTACGCGGAGAGCCATCAGATAATACTCGGTCTCATCGTCGCTTGTCTCCGGGTAATACCAAGGAATAGAAATTACATATTCCGTCTGCTCCGGATCACTGTAGGTGCAGGTAGCAAGCTCCTTATCGACATAGTTGCCCGTGGTCATTATTGCCGTCAGGCTTTCGATGCCGAGGACATTCTCCACCTCTGTGCCTTCCTCATCTTCCGGCACATAGTACTCCGGCTCGTGGCAGGCTGTGAATGCAGCCAGCAGAGAGCCCAATATCAATATGTTTATATACTTTTTCATACTAGTTCGTGCGCCAATTTACGTCAGGCTGTTGTTTGCCCAAAGCCTTGTTGTTTGATACTTCACTTTCAGGAAGAGGGAAGCGGTACATCTTTGCCGGATAGTCCCTGTCCTTCTCATCCACGCTGACATAGCTGTAGATGAAGTTATCGCCGTCCTTCTCAATCTTGAAGCCGTGCTGCTGGTAGTTGCACAGACCTGCCGGATAGTCGGTAGCGGCCAGCTCCCAGCGGCGCAAATCCCAATACCTCAGGCCCTCGTAGGCGAGCTCGACCTTGCGCTCCTGACGGATCTGCTCAAGAAGAGCAGTGCCGGACTTGTTGGTATACGGAAGACCGACGCGACCCCTGACCTTTTTGATGATTGCGTTGGCTGTCGCCTCATCCGGGGTAGAGGACATCACGCAGGCTTCTGCCTTGTTGAGCAGGACCTCTGCGTAGCGGAGGAAGGTGAAGGACTGGCTGCTGCCGGAGGTGTTGATGTCATAGGACTCATCCACCAGCTTGCGGAGGTAGTAACCGGTAACGGTTCTGCCCTTAGGCTCCTTTTCCATCTTCCAGGTTGCCCAGCCGTCTGTACCGCCGATATATGGCTCTATAGTGCGGCCCTTCCAGCTGGCGCCGTTGTAGAGTATGGTAGCCTGGAAACGAGGTTCAAGCTTAGCGTAAGGAGGAGTGGTTGTCACACCGCTCTTATGCCAAGGAGTCCAGTCAGGGAAACCGCCGGTGGCAAGCTCATAGCTCTCTACCATCTCCTGGGTCGGAACAGCATAACCGCCGCCGACCTGATCCTGGATGGAATAGTCTCCGCCCGGGGTGTAGTAGAAGTTGAAGCTGTGGGTAACGCCGTCGCTGAGGCTGAAATAATACTGGAGTATAGCCTCCTTGCTTCCGTCCTTGAAGGCATCGGCATAGTTGGTGGTGAGGTCATAGCCGAGCTCTGTGACGTGGTCTGCAGCCTCGATTACGACATCCCATCTCTTGGCATAGAGCATAGCGCGGCTCAGGAAGCCCCAGGCTGTACCCTGGTTCAGACGGCCCTTGGATGCAGACGGCACAGGGAGAGCTGCTGCGGCAGCCCTGAGGTCCTTCTCAACCTGGTCCCAGCCTTCCTCCTCGGTAGCGAGGGCGTGGTCCTTGGTGATGGAAGCAATATCCTCATAGATAATGACTTCCTTGTAGCGCTTGATGAGCTCGAAATACATCCATCCGCGCAGGCACTTGAGCTCGCCTTCGAGCCTTGCCTTGTCTTCATCGGACATTGCGCCGTAGAGCTGGAGATTCTGGAGAGCCTCGTTGGTGCGGCCTATGGCAGCATAGAGAGTGCCCCAATAGCCCATATAGCTGTCCACATAGGATGGAGTGAGAACGCTTCCGCCGTAAGCCATCTCGGAAGGGATGTAGCAGAAGGCGTTGTAGTTGTAGGAAGTGTATTTCAACTCATCGGTAAGACTCTCGGTGAGACCGATTACGGTCGGAGCCGAATAGAGGTCCCAGATGTAGCTGTACAGGTAGTTGATATTGTACTCTGCCTTTTCCGTAGTTCCCCAGATAATCTTAGGAGATACACGGTCTGTAGGGGTCATATCGAGAAATCCCGAACAAGAGCAGAAAAGCAATGCGCTTATTGCATATATAATTGTCTTTTTCATATCTCCTTAGAATGTTAGGGTGAAACCTCCCATCAGCAGGGTCTGCTGTGGATAATATCCGTTGTTAACCTCCGGAGACTCAGGGTCAACGCCCTCAGGCAGATTGTCCAAAGTGAAGAGGTTCTGGCCTTCTACGAAGAGACGCAGGCTGCTGACGCCGACTGCTGAAACAAGCTTCTTAGGAAGGGTGTATCCAAGCTGGGCTGTTTTGAGACGCAGATAAGTGCCATCCCTGAGCCAGAAAGTGGAAGCAAGACCGTTGTCGCCACCGTGACTGGTGGTTGAAAGGGTGATGCGCGGGAAGGTGCCTTCAGGATTGAACTCCGAGTATGCGTTCTCAACCAGGAAGAGAGGCGAATTTCCGCCCTCCTTGAAGGTCTGGGTCCAAATGGTATTGTCGTCGTAACCGTTGAAGTAGGTACCTGTAAGGGAAACATTGAAGAGGGAACCTCCGGTGAACTGGGCGTTGAAGTCGAAGCCGAGCCAGCTGAGGTTGATGTTGAGACCGTAGGTGAGGCGCGGTCTGTTGCTGAGGCCGAAGTAGCCGCGGTCGTCGTTGTCGATAACACCGTCACCGTTGATATCCACATACTTGATATCTCCCACGTTAGGACGGGTGTCGTACCAGGCGCTGTTGTCGATTTCATCCTCGCTACGGAAGAGTCCGTCAGCCTTCCAGCAGGATATGCTGCCGTAAGTGCTGCCTACTACGCGCTGGTAATCCTGAATGTTGGAGTTGTCCTTGTACTTGAGCCAGCGGGTGTGTGACCAGGTTACGGAACCTGTGATGTCGTACCACAGAGGCTGTCCGAAGATATCCACGTGGTCGCGAACAGAGAGGAGGAAGTCAATACCCTTTGCATCGATTGCATTGTAGTTGATGACGCTCGGATAGTAGCCGCCCATTGAAGGGGTGAAGCCGGATGACTGCCAGGAGAGCATATCGTAGGTGTAGTTGTAGAATCCATCCACTTCCACGCCCAGAAGACCTTCGAACAGCTGCAGGTCCATACCGATATTGGTACTCTGGGTTTTCTCCCAGGTAAGGTCGGTGTTAGGCACTCCCGAAGTGCTGTAGGACGGATGCATTCCGTCAGGATAAACCACATTCAGGCTCTGGTTGTAGGATGACATGAACATATAAGGGGAAACCGAATCGTTTCCGAGCAGACCGGTGGAAGCACGGAGCTTGAGGTCTGTGATGATGTCGGAATCCTGCAGGAACTCCTCTTTGGAGAGCCTCCAACCTACGGAAACTGAAGGGAAGAAGCCCCAGCGCTTGGACTTGTTCATTCCGGAGAACTTGTAGGAACCGTCCAGACGTCCGGTCACTTCGGCGAGATATCTCTCGTCATAGTCGTAACGGAGACGGAAGACATAGCCTTCGCTGCGGGAAGCATCGCTCCATCCGCCTACAGGGTTGTTGGTTGCCTGTCCGTAGGAGAGTTCAGGAAGTTCGGCGAAAGGAATGTTCTTCGCATAGGCGGAGAGGCCGTTGCTCTTGTAGTCACGCCACTCGGCGAGCAGCATTGCATCAATGTTGTGCTTGCCGAAACTGTGCACATAGTTGGCGCTCAGCTGAGCTACCATAGACTCATAGAAGGATACTCCCTCTCCGAGGTTGGATACGTTGTCGGAGATATGAGGATTGTCGCTTCTGGTACTCCATTCCCACTCCTGAGTGGTCTCGTTATACTTGTGCTGAGCCATAGTGTATGGCAGACTCAGGTTCTTGTTGAAGCTGGTATAGTAGTCATAGGAACCGCTGGCCCTCAAAGAGAGACCCTTGATGAACGGCACATTGTAAACCAGCGCTGCATTGGCATCCAGCTCGGAGGTCCTGGTCTTCTTGTAACCGGACTCATAGATGGCAGCAAGAGGGCTTACGAGGTAGCTCTGGTTGTTCTGCACTGCACCGGTATATACTCCGTTGTACTTGACCGGAAGATAAGGATGCATCTGAATGGTCTGACGGGCGATGGAGAACCATCCTGTCTCGGAATAACCGTTGTCGGCACCTCCGGAAAGGAAGGCTGGAGACTGCCGGTTGGTCATCACGCCGCTGAGTCCGACATTGAATTTGAGGTTTTTGGCAATTTCGCTCTCCACATTGACGCGGATGTTGTACCTGTTGTAGGAGAAATTGTCGATATTTCCCTTCTGGTCGAGAATACCGCCGGAGACGAAATAGCTGGTCTTGTCATTTCCTCCCTGAACCGTCACATTGTGCTTCTGGTTGAAACCGGTTCCGAACACGAGGTCGATGTAATTCACATTGTCCCAACCGTCGGAAGGGTCATCATTGAGAATCAAACCGATGATATCCTTTGAGTAAACAGGTTTGTACTTGTCTATTGACGCTACTTCCCCGTTTGCCTTCTGGTCCATATAGCGCGCTATGTCATAGTACCTTACGAACTGCTCTCCGTCCATAAACTGAGGGAAGTTGGCGTTCATCGACACACCGACAGATGCATTGTAGCTGATTTTGGCATCTCCCTTCTCTCCCCTCTTGGTGGTTACGATAATCACACCGCCGGCTGCGGCAAGGCCGTAGACGGCAGCGGAAGCACCGTCCTTGAGCACCGAAATGCTCTCGATGTCGGCAGGGTCGATGTCGTTGATGTTGTCAACAGGGAAACCGTCCACAACGTAGCTGACGCCGTAGACAGAGCCGCGGATACGCAGGCTTGCCTGGTCGAGACCAGGCTCACCGGACTCCTGAACAGAGGAAATACCCGGAAGTTTACCTGCGAGCACCTGGGTAACGTTGGTTGCCGGAGCCTTGAGAAGTTCATCACCCTTGATGGCGGAAACCGCACTGGTCATTGAAGACTTCTTCTGGGTACCGTAACCCACAACGACAACATCATCGAGGTAGATGGCATCTTCCTGCATTGTTACGTTGAGAGTGGTGCCGCTTTGATAGATTTCTGTTACAGTAGCGAGTCCAAGACAAGAGAACTCGAGTGTCTCACCTTTCTTGACAGGGATGCTGTACAAACCGTCAAGATCGGTCATTGTTCCATTGGTGGTGCCGGCGATGAGAATCGTGACTCCAGGCAATGGTTGTCCATTTACATCTGTTACTTTTCCTTGCAGGACAGTCTGTGCGGCTGCCGGAGCAGCTGACAGCAAGACAAGGAGTAATGTCGCCCCCAATATCTTGGGAAGTGACACAGTTTTAGCGGTTATCATTAATCTGGTTGTAAATTATTACTTTACCTCTATGTAATGTATAAGTTCGCAAAGGTAGCTATAAAATCACGATAATTCACATATTTGCGCAAAAGAGCGCAAAAAAATAAGGAGGCGACCTGTTCGGTCACCTCCTTGATACGGGTCGGAGCGCGATTACTCTGCCGGTGTCTCAGCTGGAGCTTCAGCCGGAGCCTCCACTGGAGCCTCAGCCGGAGCAGCCTCTGCCTTCTTGGCACCACCGCGACGGGTTGACTTCTTCTCCTTCTTAGGAGTGGTAGCGAGTGCTGCCTCGTTGAAGTCAACAAGCTCGATAAGGGCCATTTCTGCTGCGTCACCCTGACGGAAACCGGTGTGGAGTACACGGGTGTATCCGCCCGGACGGTCAGCGACCTTAGGAGCTACGGTGCGGAAGAGTTCTGCAACTGCATTCTTGTCTTTCAGGTAGCTGAAGACAACGCGGCGTGAGTGGGTGCTGTCGTCCTTCGACTTGGTGATGAGAGGCTCAACATAGGACTGAAGGGCCTTAGCCTTAGCCACTGTAGTGAAGATCCTCTTCTTCAGGATAAGTGAAGACGCCATATTTGCAAGAAGAGCCTTGCGGTGTCCACTCTTGCGTCCGAGATGATTGATGGATTTATTGTGTCTCATCTTTTATGCGTTCTTTTTCTTTGGTTCAATATTGTACATTGTCACATCCATTCCGAATGAGAGATTGTTCTGCTCTACGAGAATGTCAATCTCGTTGAGGGACTTGCGTCCGAAGTTGCGGAACTTCATCAACTCGCTGCGGCTGTAGGAAACGAGATCGGCGAAGGTGTCGATATCGGCAGCCTTGAGGCAATTGAATGCTCTCACTGAAAGACCAACATCAGAAAGCTTGGTCATAAGGAGATGCCTGATTCTGAGGCTCTCCTCGTCGAGCTCCTTGCTGTCGGACTCAACCACATTTTCGAGGCTCACTTTCTTGTCGTCAGTGAAGAGACGGAAGTGGTAGATAAGGATGTTTGCTGCGTCCTGCAGAGCGGCATCAGGAGAGATGGATCCATCGGTCACAACCTCAAGGTTTAGCTTCTCGTAGTCGGTCTTCTGCTCCACACGCCAGTTCTCAACTGTCCAGTTGACCTTGCGGATAGGAGTATAGATTGCGTCCACAGGAATGGTTCCGATAGGAGTGTTCTCGTCCCTCATCTCGTCAGCCGGCACGAAACCGCGACCCTTTGTGATTACAATCGAGATTTCGAGCTTGACTGATGGTTCGAGGGAGCAGATGTGCTGCTCAGGATTCAACACCACGAAAGAAGACAATCCCTTGGAGATATCCTCTGCGGTAAACTCAGGCTTGCCGCTGATTACGATGTTTGCTGTCTCAGTCTCGACGCTGTCAACCATTCTCTTGAAGCGTACCTGCTTGAGGTTGAGGATGATATCCTGCATACCCTCGATGACGCCGGGGATGGTCTGGAACTCCTGGGTTACTCCGGAGATTCTGATCTGACTGATAGCATAACCCTCCAAAGAAGCGAGCAGGATGCGTCGGAGTGCGTTACCGATGGTCTGTCCGTAGCCAGGCTCGAGAGGCCTGAACTCGAAACGGCCGACGGTATCGGTGCATTCGAGCATGATCACCTTGTCAGGTTTTTGAAATGCTAAGATTGCCATATTCTATGGGGTGTTAATGTTTTACTTAGAGTAAAGGTCGACGATGAGCTGTTCGTTGATGTTCTCAGGAACTTCAGCGCGTACAGGAACATTGAGGAACTTTCCGGTAAGCTCTTTTGCATCGAACTCAAGCCAAGAATACTTGGTGGTGCTTGCAACGGCAGCTTGGATTACCTCAAGGCTCTTGGACCTCTCGCGTACAGCGATTACATCGCCCGGCTTCACCTGTGCTGAAGGGATGTTGCATACATTTCCGTTCAGGGTGATGTGGCGGTGGCTTACGAGCTGACGTGCGGCTGCCCTGGTAGGAGCGATGCCGAGACGGTAAACGACATTGTCGAGACGGCTCTCAAGGAGGAGGATGAGGTTCTCACCCTTCTGTCCGCTGAGGCGGCAGGCCTTGGTGTAGGTGTTGTGGAACTGACGCTCGAGCACACCATACATATACTTAACCTTCTGCTTCTCTTTGAGCTGGTTGCCGTACTCCTTTGATTTCTTGCGCTTTGCTGCGAGTCCGTGCTGTCCTGGAGGGACGTTCCTCTTCTCGAAATACTTGTCTCCTCCGAAGATAGGCTCACCGAACTTGCGGGCGATTCTGGTACTAGGACCGGTATATCTTGCCATAATTCTTAACCTTTTAAAAAATTAAACTTTACGACGACCCTTTGGACGGCATCCGTTATGAGGCATTGGAGTTACGTCGATAATCTCGGTAACGGTGATACCTGCATTGTTGATGGTACGGATGGCAGACTCACGGCCTGCGCCTGGACCCTTTACATATACCTTTACCTTGCGAAGACCTGCATCATAAGCAGTCTTGGCTGCATCTTCTGCTGCCATCTGGGCTGCATACGGAGTGTTCTTCTTGCTTCCGCGGAAGCCGCACTTACCTGCTGAACCCCAGCTGATAACCTGTCCCTGGGCGTTGGTAAGAGATACGATTACGTTGTTGAAGGTTGATGAAACATGGGCTTCGCCATTAGCTTCAACCTTGACAACTCTCTTGGATGTTGTAGTTTTCTTTGCCATACTTCATCAATTGTTACTTGGTTGCCTTCTTCTTGTTGGCAACAGTCTTCTTCTTACCCTTGCGGGTACGGGCATTGTTCTTGGTGCTCTGACCGCGTACTGGAAGTCCGCTGCGATGACGGATTCCGCGGTAGCAACCGATATCCATAAGACGCTTGATGTCCATCTGGATGGAAGAGCGGAGCTCTCCCTCGATTCGGTACTCAGAGGCGATTTCTGCACGGATGGCAGCAATCTGAGCATCGTCCCAGTCACCAACCTTGATGGAAGCGTCGACTCCGCACTTCTCGAGAATCTTCTTCGCAGAAGAGCGGCCGATTCCGAAGATATAGGTGAGACCTATCTCTCCGCATTTATTGTTTGGTAAATCAACACCGGCTATACGTGCCATAATTTATTGAATGTGTTTTTAGTTTATACAGTTAAACTATTATCCCTGACGCATCTTGAACTTAGGGTTCTTCTTGCAAATCACGTAAAGGCGACCCTTACGACGAACGATTTTGCAATCCTCGCTGCGCTTCTTGATGGATGTTTTGACTTTCATAATATTGAGATTTTATTTGTATCTGAAAGATATTCTTCCCTTCGTCAGATCATAAGGAGAAATCTCTACCTTGACTTTGTCTCCGAGAAGGATGTGGATAAAGTTCATTCTCATCTTTCCTGAGATGTTGCACAGGAGCACGTGGCCGTTCTCCAGTTCAACTTTGAACATCGCATTCGGGAGAGTCTCAATTACCTTTCCGTCCTGCTCAATTGCTACTTGTTTAGACATATTCCTATTTGTATCTGATTGTGGAATCTTTCTCGATAAAATCAAAAGTTGACAGCTGCTCAGCTTTACCGTGCCGGACAACAACCGTAAGCTCGTAATGTGCCGAATTCGCTCTGTCGGAAGTGTGGACTGCCCATCCGTTTCTGTCGAGATAGACTCCGCGTCCTCCTGCATTGATCATCGGCTCTATACATATCACCATTCCGTCAACGAGATGTGTGCCGCGCCCCGGGCGTCCGTAGTTAGGGACTCCCGGCTGCTCGTGCATCTCCTTTCCGAGTCCGTGGCCTTCCAGCTCGCGCACTACGGAGAATCCGAATGATTCTGCGTACGATTGCACCGCGTATCCGATATCACCGGTCCTGTTGCCTGCCACAGCCTTTTCGATGCCCTTGTAGAGTGATTCCTTTGTAACATCGAGAAGCTTGCGGGTCTTCGCATCCACTTCCCCGACCGGGAAAGTGTATGCGGAGTCGCCATTATATCCCTTGTACAAAGTACCACAGTCCACTGACACCACATCTCCCTCCTTCAACACGTAGTCTGACGGAAAACCGTGTACGACCACGTCATTGACTGAAAGGCAGAGGGCTGCAGGAAAACCTTCATATCCCAGGAAGCTTGGAATCGCACCGTTGTCTCGAATAAAAGTCTCAGCCACTCTGTTCAACTCTAGAGTTGTCACACCCGGAGCGACTATCTTACCGACTTCCGCCAATGTCTTGGAGACAAGAATGGCATTCTCCCTCAACAGGGCGATTTCTTCCTCGGTTTTAGGTTTGACCATCATACTTGAATTTCAAAGAACTACATTCCTGAGCGCCCGGTCAGACGTCCTGTCTTCATCAGTCCGTCATAGTGACGCATCAGCAAATAACTTTCTACCTGCTGGAGAGTATCCAGAACAACACCCACAAGAATCAGCAGCGAAGTACCGCCGAAGAAGCTTGCGAAAGAGTTGGAAACCCCGAGCTTCATTGCTATTGCAGGAAGGATTGCGATGAAAGCGAGGGCAAAGGAGCCAGGGAGAGTGACTCTTGACATAATCGAGTCAAGATACTCTACAGTCTTCTTGCCAGGCTTAACACCAGGGATGAATCCTCCGTTCCTCTTCAGCTCTTCCGCCATCATGTTAGGATTGACGGTAACGGCTGTGTAGAAGTATGTGAATACAATTACGAGGATAGCGAAGATGAGGTTGTACCAGAATCCGGTGTAGTTACCCAGAGTAGCAGCAAGTCCACGGGTTGCATCCCAACGGGAGAAGAGTATAGGGAAAAGCATCAGCGCCTGGGCGAAGATGATAGGCATCACGCCGGCTGCGTTGATTTTGAGAGGGATGTACTGACGTACACCACCGTACTGCTTGTTTCCGATAACCCTCTTCGCATACTGTACAGGGACCTTGCGGACTGCCTGAACGAGAGCGATGGCCGCAACAATCACGAGGAACCAGAATACCAGCTCGACAATGATAAGGAGCGGACCTCCGTTCGTAGTAGCGAGCTTCTCTGAGATTTCGGCTGCAAGTGCGTAAGGCAGACGGGCTACAATACCGATCATAATGATGATTGAGATACCGTTGCCGATACCGCGGTCTGTAATGCGCTCGCCGAGCCACATAACGAACATTGAGCCGGCCATCAGGATGAGAGTGGAAATAAGGTTGAATACAAAGTTGCTCCAACCGAGATTACGCACGGCGACGAATGCGCTTGCATCAATCTGGCCGTGGATAGAAGCCATATATGCAGGTCCCTGGATGCAGATGATGACGATGGTCAGGACTCTGGTCATCTGGTTCATCTTCTTACGTCCGCTCTCGCCCTCCATCTGGAGTTTGCGGAAGTATGGGACGAACACTCCGAGCAACTGGATGACGATGGAAGCCGAGATGTACGGCATCACACCCAGCGCGAAGATTGAGGCGTTTCCGAACGCACCGCCGGAGAACATGTTAAGCAGGCCTACAAGACCGTTGTTAGCATTGCTCTGGAGGTTTGCGAGCATAGAGGCATCGATACCCGGAAGCACGATGAAGCATCCGAGACGATAAACCAGGAGCAGGAGGACTGTATAGACAATCCTCTTGCGGAGCTCCTCAATCCTGAAGATGTTTTTGATTGTTTCTATGAACTTCTTCATCAGATTATTCTGTTACGACAGCTTTTCCGCCTGCAGCCTCGATTTTGGCGATGGCTGACTTTGAGAAAGCGTCGGCGTTGATGGTAAGAGCGGTCTTGATTTCTCCGTTGCCAAGAACTTTCACGAGATCGTTCTTGCCGGCGAATCCTGCTGCCTTGATGGTCTCGATGTCAATCTCCTGCACATTGAGCTTTGCTGCGAGCGCCTCAAGAGCAGCCACATTAACAGCCTTGTACTCAACGCGGGTAGGATTCTTGAATCCGAACTTAGGCATACGCCTCTGGATAGGCATCTGACCGCCTTCGAAACCGATCTTGTGTGAGTAACCAGAACGCTGGCCAGCACCGTTCATACCACGGGTGGAAGTTCCACCGTGACCTGAACCCTCACCGCGACCGATTCTCTTCCTTGCGTGTGTTGCACCCTTTGCAGGTGCGATTGTCTCAAGTTTCATATATCAGTTCCTCCTTATTTAACTTCTTCTACAGTAACGAGATGAGCCACTTTCTGAATCATACCCCTTGCTACAGGAGTGTCCTCAACCTCTACGCTCTGGTGCATCTTGCGGATGCCGAGGCAGCGGAGATTGGCAATCTGGCGTTTGGTCTCACCGTTCTTGCTGATAACCTGGGTTACTTTAAGTTTTGCCATATTCCTGTCCTCCCTGATTAACCGTTAAACACTTTGGACATTGGAATACCGCGGAGACCTGCCACAGTGTAGGCGTCCCTCATTTCGGTAAGCGCGGTCACAGTAGCCTTCACAAGGTTGTGAGGGTTGGAAGAACCCTTTGACTTTGCGAGGACGTTCTGGATGCCGGCAGACTCGAACACTGCACGCATTGCACCGCCGGCCTTGACACCGGTACCGGGAGCTGCAGGCTTCATGAACACCTTTGCTCCGCCGTAGCGGCACTCCTGCTCGTGAGGAATGGTGGTGTTGATGATAGGAACCTTTACCAGGTTCTTCTTAGCATCCTCAGTTCCCTTAGCGATAGCTGCGGTAACCTCATTAGCCTTTCCAAGACCATAACCTACAACGCCGTTTCCGTCACCTACCACTACGATAGCGGCAAAGCGGAAGTGGCGACCACCCTTGGTCACCTTGGTTACCCTCTGGATGGCAACGAGTCTGTCCTTGAGCTCAAGGTCAGCTGTCTTTACTCTTTTTACATTTGTATTTGCCATAGTCTCAATTATTAGAATACGAGGCCGCCTTCACGGGCAGCATCTGCCAAACTTTTAACGCGTCCATGGTAGAGATAACCTCCACGGTCGAAGCAAACAGTGGTGATGCCGGCTGCAAGAGCACGCTCAGCGACTGCCTTTCCGACGATGGCTGCTGCCTCGATTCCATTCTTGCCCTTGCACTCTGCTGCAAGCGCCTTGTCGTTTGAAGAAGCAGCTACAAGTGTCTTGCCCTGCTCATCATCGATTACCTGTACGTAGATAGCCTTGTTGCTGCGGAACACTGCGAGACGAGGTCTCTGAGCGGTACCGCTGACATGCTTACGGATACGGTAATGAATCCTTCTTCTTCTTTCAATTCTATTCAGTGCCATAATTCTGTTCTCCTATTATTTAGCGCCAGCAGTCTTACCAGCCTTACGACGAAGCTGCTCACCGACAAACTTGATACCCTTGCCCTTGTATGGTTCAGGCTTACGGAATGAACGAACCTTGGCTGCTACCTGTCCGATAAGCTGCTTGTCACAGCTCTTGAGGACGAGTACAGGGTTCTCACCCTTCTTGACATCCGGAACCTCTGCGATAACCTCTGCAGGCAGCATGAGCTGGATGTCATGTGAATAGCCGAGGGAGAAAGAAAGCAGATTCTTTCCGATGAGGGATACACGGTAACCCACACCGACGAGCTCCTGCTTGATAGTGTACTGCTCACTTACGCCTACAACCATATTGTGCACCAGAGCTCGGTAAAGACCGTGCATTGAGCGGTGACGAGGCTGGTCGGTAGGACGGGTGAACTTGATCTGATTGTCCTCAATGGTGACGGTGATGTCAGAGTCAACCTTCTGGCTGAGCTCTCCATGAGGTCCTTTAACCTTCACCACGTTGCCTGGCAACAGCTCGGCTGTCACCCCGGTCGGAAGGCTTACAGGCAATTTACCAATTCTTGACATTCTGTTCTTTATTAAATATTAATATACGTAGCATATAACCTCACCGCCTACGCCAAGCTCCTTGGCCTCCTTGTCGGTGATTACGCCCTTGGATGTCGAAAGAATTGCGATTCCGAGTCCGTTGAGGACGCGTGGCATATTCTCCACATCAGCATACTGCCTCAGTCCCGGAGTGGAAACGCGCTCGATGTGCTTGATAGCGGCTGCCTTGGTCTGAGGATGATACTTCAGAGCGATCTTGATGGTGTTCTGCGGCTGTGCTTCAACTACCTTGTAGCTGAGGATGTAGCCCTTCTCGAAGAGGATCTGGGTAATGGCTACCTTCATCTTTGAAGAAGGAACCTCTACCACCTTCTTGCCTGCCATATAGGCATTGCGGATCCTGGTGAGATAATCTGCAATTGGATCTGTCATATCTTTAATTACTTTTTAAATTCTACCAACTTGCTTTCTTAACGCCCGGAATAAGACCGTTTGCAGCCATCTCACGGAACTGGATGCGGCTGAGGCCGAATGCCCTCATATATCCCTTCGGACGACCGGTGAGGCTGCAGCGGTTGTGCAGGCGGACCGGAGAGGCATTCTTAGGAAGCTTGTCAAGTGCTGCGTAATCTCCAGCCTCTTTGAGGGCCTTCCTTTTCTCTGCATACTTGGCAACGAGTTTTGCGCGCTTTACCTCGCGGGCTTTCATTGATTCTTTTGCCATATTCTCTTAGTTATTATGTTTCTTGAAAGGAATACCGAATGCTGCGAGAAGGGCCTTGCACTCCTCGTCAGTCTTGGCTGAAGTCACGAAAGTGATTTCGAGGCCGTGGATTCTAGGGTTCTTGTCGATATCTACTTCAGGGAAGATAATCTGCTCCTTGATACCGAGGGTGTAGTTGCCCTGTCCGTCCATAGTCTCAGCCACACCGTTGAAGTCACGGATACGTGGGAGTACGACACGGATAAGCTTCTCGAGGAACTCGTACATCTTGATGTCACGGAGGGTGACCTTGGCGCCGATAGGCATACCCTTACGGAGCTTGAAGTTGGAGATATCCTTCTTGGAAACGGTAATCAGAGCCTTCTGACCGCTGATCAGCGAGAGCTCCTGTGCTGCCTCTTCAACAACCTTGCGGTCCTGTGTTCCTTCTCCGAGACCCTCATTGATGGTAATCTTGAGAAGTTTAGGGCACTGCATTACGGTGGTGTAGTTGAACTGCTTCATCAGAGAGTCAACAATCTGCTCCCTGTAAACCTTCTTGAGGGTAGGAACATATCCTGCAGGCAAAGCCTGAACCTCAACTGTTTTTGCTGTCTTTGCCATAATTACTTAATCTCCTCTCCTGACTTTTTAGCGTAACGAACCTTCTTGCCGTCAACCATCTTGTAGCCTACGCGGGTAGCCTTACCGGACTTAGGGTCGATGAGAGAAAGGTTTGATACATGAATTGGAGCCTCCTGCTTGATGATACCACCCTGAGGGGCTTTTGAATTTGGTTTGGTGTGCTTGCTGACGAGGTTTACTCCTTCAACGATTGCACGGTTTTCTGCCGGAGCGACTGAAAGGACCTTTCCGGTCTTTCCCTTGTCGTTACCTGCGAGGACGATGACGTTATCGCCTTTCTTAATGCGTAACTTGTTCATAATGCTCAATTGTTAAAGGACTTCCGGTGCAAGTGAAACAATCTTCATATAGTTGTCGCGAAGCTCCCTGGCAACAGGGCCGAAAATACGGGTTCCGCGAAGCTCACCTGTGTTGTTGAGGAGAACGCAAGCGTTGTCGTCGAAACGGATGTATGATCCGTCCGGACGGCGAATCTCCTTCTTGGTGCGGACTACTACAGCCTTTGAAACTGTACCCTTCTTGGCGTCACCGCCAGGGATAGCACTCTTGATAGATACGACGATTTTGTCTCCTACCGTCGCATAACGGTGGTTGGTACCGCCAAGGACGCGGATGCAGAGGACTTCCTTTGCACCGCTGTTGTCGGCAACCTGTAAACGTGTTTCCTGCTGTATCATAACTACTTAGCTTTTTCTACGATTTCAACTAATCTCCAGTTCTTTGTCTTGCTGAGAGGGCGGGTCTCCATAATGCGGACGGTGTCACCGATACCGCACTCGTTCTTCTCGTCCTGAGCGACGAACTTTGTGGTCTTCTTGACGAACTTGCCGTACAAAGGATGTTTCTCTTTACGTTCAACGGCAACGATGATGGTCTTGTCCATCTTGTTGCTGACCACTACTCCTGTTCTTTCCTTACGAAGATTTCTTTCCATAAGTCAATTCTTTAGTTCTGTTTTTCTTTTTCAGCAAGGATAGTGATCATAAGAGCGATATCCCTTCTGGTCTTCTGAAACTTTGACGTATCCTCCAGCGGAGAAATAGCGTGATTGATCTTCATTGTGTCGAGATTTGACTTCTCGGCGGCAATACGGTCGCGGAGATCCGCTACGGACATCTCGCGTGCTTCTGATGCTTTCATTAGTCTTTCTCCGTTTTAATTATTCAACATAATCCCTGCGAACGACAAACTTCGTCGCAACTGGAAGCTTGTTGGCACCAAGCCTCATTGCCTCTTTTGCTACCTCAAGCGAAACGCCCTCAGCCTCGAAGATTATACGGCCCGGAGTGATAGGGGCAACGAATCCGTACGGATCACCTTTACCCTTACCCATACGGGTATCGAGAGGCTTCTTTGTAACCGGCTTTACAGGGAAGACCCTGATCCAGATCTTTCCTTCACGGTTCATGTAGCGGGAGATAGCCTGGCGGGCAGCCTCAATCTGCTGCGCTGTAAGCCAACAATTCTCAAGGGTTTTGATACCAAAAGAACCGAAAGCAAGCTGGTTGCCCCTCTGGGCATTACCCTTCATGCGGTTCTTCTGTTCCCTTCTAAATTTGGTTCTCTTTGGTTGTAACATTGCTATATTACTTTAAAAATTTGTTTCTGGTCCTTCCGAAAAGGGCTGCAAAATTAACACAAATTTTCGAATCCGCAAATTATTTTTCAAAATTTTCGACACAAAATTTGAAAGCTAAGTTCTTCCATTTTCAGCGACTTACAAACTTGGCTCAAAATTCGCAAGACTTAATTTCGACAACGGTCACAGTTATTGTGTATATTTGCGGTATGAAAAAGTTCATAGTAACAATCCTTGCCGTGCTGGCCTTCTGCCTGAGCGCTCCCGCCCAGGTGGGCGAACCCACGCCCGTTCCGGACGGCATAGAGTACTATGACGAGATAGAGCCCAGCGTAGTAACAGGCCGCAAGCGCAAGAAAATCAAGCGCTACGGAAGGGAATGGAGGCAGCAGTACCGCCTTATCTGGAATTTCAACAAGATCTATCCCTACGCCCTCGTAGCCAGAAAGATGATGCGCCAGGTGGACAGCACCATTGCCGCCGGCGGTCTGGACGGGCGCCTGAGGAACACCTATATCAACAATGTGGAGAAGGAGCTGCTGCGCATATTCGAGAAGGACATAAGACAGATGACCATCTCCCAGGGCTTCCTGCTGACAAGACTGGTGGACAGGGAATGCGGGATGACGGTCTATGATATAATAAAGGAATACGAAGGAGGCCTTGCCGCCGGATTCTGGAACCTGGTGGGAAAGATGTTCGAGCAGGACCTGAAATCCCACTACGACCCCGAGGGCAAAGACGCCAAGACCGAGCAGCTGATTGAAATCTGGGAGAGCGGCGACTGGGACAATTTCTTCTTCAGCATCTTCGGCGAAGAGCCGCAGAAGACGGTAATCGGCACGGAGCACCTGAGCACCGAACCGAAATCAAAGCGTAAATGACGGGGTTCCTCCGTCAATCCAGTCGTCAAGGATAATCAGCTTCGCTCCGGAAGGCAGAGTCTCCTCCACCGGAGTATGGAAATGTCCGAAGATAAAATACTCTATGTCGGAAGGCTGGGAGCAGGCATATCGGTAGAGCTTTTCTTCCTTTCCCTTCCACACATAGTGCCCGTGAGTGCGCCTGTTGCCGTCCGACCAGCGCAGTGCAAAGCTGAATGCAAGTCTCGGATGCAGGGTGCTGAACAGGGCCTGGCAGAATTTGGAATGAAATATCTTGCGAAGAAAAAGGAATGACTTCTTGTCATTGCCCAGCCCGTCGCCGTGCGCAACCATAAACTTCTTCCCCTCCAGTTCGAACACCTCCGGCTGAGGGTCAATCTTGTGCATCCCCAACTCTTCGAACCAGTGGAAGCACCAGATGTCGTGGTTGCCCGGTGCGAAATAGACCTCCACTCCCCTGTCCATAAGGTCGAGCAGGGCGGCTATCACGCGAATGCCGTCTTTGGGGACGACATATTTGTATTCGTACCAGAAGTCCCATATATCCCCAAGCAGGAAGAGGCTGTCCCCCTTGCCGAGAGCAAGATCCCTGAGCCAGGCCACGAAACGGTGTTCGCGCTCCGCAGGGTCTCCCTTGCGCAGGCCGAGGTGCACATCCGAAGCGAATACAATCATAAGAGGGCTGAGCAGATAAGCGTTGCGCAGCCCACAATCAGGCAGTAGAGCGCAAACCACTTGAGTTTGGCCTTCTTGACGAGGGCTATCATAACCTTGCAGGCAAACAGGCCTGAAAGGAAGGCTGCAACGAAGCCGACAACCAGAGGCAGGGCACCGATGGTGGAAGAAGCCATATCGCCGCCTACTATATCCAGAAATGCCTCACCCAGGATAGGGATAATCACCATCAGGAAAGAGAACTGCGCCACATTTTCCCTGCGCACGCCGCAGAGCAGTCCGGTGGAAATGGTCGTTCCGCTGCGGGAAAGGCCCGGCAGCACAGCCACCGCCTGTCCCAGGCCGATTACTAAGGCCTGCCACCAGGAAATGCCGTTACGGGCCGAAGTGGTTGCAGCAGGGACTGCTCCCGACTTCCTGCCGGAGAAATAGAGCAGCGCCGCAGTCACCAGAAGAGCCGCACCCACCACATAGAGCGAGGAGAACAGATTCTCAACATAATCCTTCAGGAAGACGCCCACCACAAAGACAGGAATCATCGAAACACAAATCTTCAGGATATAGTCCGTCTCGTCGTTGTACTTGAACTTGAAGAGCCCCGCGAGAAGCTGACCTATCTGCTTGCGGAATACAAGTATCGTTGCCAGCACAGTGGCAGCGTGGACTGTGACTTCAAAGACCAGGTCTTCGGAAGCCTCAACGCCGAGCAGTGCCCGTCCGATGGCAAGATGACCGCTGCTGCTTACGGGCAGGAACTCGGTAAGTCCCTGCACCAGTCCTAGAATAAGAGCCTGCAACCAGTCCATATCAGTTTTCGCCCTCCTTCGGCTTGCGTATTATAGCCACGATGATAACAATGATTCCGGCCACAATGCTCACCGGAGCGAGCACCAGCCTTCGGAAATCAAACATGGCGTAGTTGAACACCTGCGGGTCGGAACTTCCTCCGCCCGTCATAAGAATGTAGCCGAGCACCATCAGCGCCAGGCCTACAAGCATCATAATCAGACCCTTTCGGGTTATAGGCATTTTATCCATACAATTCGTTTTGGTCCATTCTCACGAGCCTGCGCGTTACGCTGCGCGCACACACCACGCACAGCAGAGCACCGCAGACGGCAAGGATACCGGCACACAAGCCCACAAGCTCAAGGCCGAAGATTTCAAATATTTGAGGAAAACCCTTCTCCACCAGTTTGAGGATGAGGAAGAGCAACCCGGAAGCTATCAGGGCGGCAAGCAAACCCTGACCGGCAGCGCGTCCGACATAAGGCCGGGCGATGAAGCTTTCCGGAGCTCCCACCAATTCCATAGTCCTTATGGAAAAACGGTTCGAGTAGATGGAAAGGCGGACGGTCGAGGATATTAGCACTACCGAAATGAACAGCATCAGAAGCATCACCGCCAGCAGGACAAAGGCCCAGCGCCGGATGGCATCACCCAGACTGTCAAGCATATTGACAGGGCAGGAGACCTCTTCAACCATAGGGTCGCGGGAAAGCTCCCTTGCTATCTGTTCCAACTTGTCGCGGCTCATCCATTCAGCTTTGATTGCAACTTCAATGGAACTCGGGACAGGAGACTCTTCGAAGGATTCGAGAAAATCCTCTCCAAGCAGGCGGGCCATCTCTTCCGTTCCCTGCTGCACGCTGACATAGGATGTCGATTTGACATACTCCTTATCCTCAAGGCTGCGCTGGAGGGCAACGGCCTCACGGGCAGGCGTACCCTGCTTGAGCACGAGGGTCATACGGACATTCTCCTTGAGATAACCCTCAATGGAGCCGGTTCCAAGCACGAGCATCAGCACGGCCCCCATCATCAGCAGCACCAGGGTGATGCTGAGAAGAGAGGAGAGATATGAGCCGGCAAGCCGGCGGCGGAGTACTTTGTTCTTGTTGTGCGACATATTCAAGACGCAAATTTAGAAAAAAATTCTTATCTTTGGGCCAAATGGACAATTCTGCACAAAAAGTACTTTTCGTTTGCTCGGAGATGTATCCCTATCTTCCCGAGAGTGAAATAGCTACCATAGGCCGCTATCTCCCTCAGGGAACACAGGAGAAACACAAGGAAATCCGTGCTTTCATGCCACGCTACGGCTGCATCAACGAGCGCAAGAACCAACTTCACGAGGTCATCCGGCTCTCCGGCATGAACCTCATAATCAACGATGCCGACCGTCCGCTGATTATCAAGGTTGCCTCCATTGCCGAGGCACGGACGCAGGTGTACTTCATCGACAACGAGGATTACTTCAAGCGAAAGCAACTCTACTGTGACGAGAACGGACAATTCTTTGCCGACAATGACGAGAGGGCCATTTTCTTTGCCCGCGGCGTTCTGGAGACGGTAAAGAAGCTGCGCTGGGCTCCGGACATCATACACTGCCAGGGCTGGATATCCCATCTCCTTCCCCTCTATCTCAAAAAAGCCTACAAGGACGACCCGATTTTCTCGAAAAGCAAGGTCGTGCTCTCCTTGTATGACGACATCCCGAGCGGGCAGTTTTCTGCAGACTTTATGCATAAAACCCTGTTCGGCGGAGTTACCGAGAAAGATGTGGACCTGCTGAAGACTCCGGATGGCATAAATCTTGCCAAAACAGCCGCCAGATTCTCCGACGGAGTGATACTCGCCTCCGAGAACATCCCGACCTCCCTGGTAAGCTATTGCCGCGACAGGGGCCTGGCTGTGCTCAAGAGCAAGTCAAAGAGCATTGCCGACGGAAGCTACATAGACGAGTACAACGCTTTTTATGACCAGCTATAAATGAAAATTAGCAGATATCTGATTCTTGGAGCAGCCCTTGCGGGCTGTCTCTCTTGTGTAAAGACAAATCCTGAACTTGGAGGAAATCTTGTGCCTACAGGAAACCGCTACCGTGTGTTCTCCACTGAATTTCCGCTTGAAGGGGTACAGATGAAGATGGCGGACAGTCTTTCCGGCTATTCCAGCTCCAGAATCACAATCGGCGCCGTGCGTGACGATATCTTCGGACTTACCGAAAGGGAATGCGCCCTCACTCTGGTGCCGCTTTACGACACCCTTGACTTCGGCAATGTGCAGGCTGTGAAATCTTTCCACCTCAATGCCGTTTTCGACACCACTTCCGTGACACGTCCGGGTGATGAGAGAATCCTTCAGAATGTCTATGCCAGCCGCATTACTCCGGGTGTTGATATGAAGAAGCTCATTGACGCCAACGATGTGGAAGGCAATCTGTCACACGATGGCGTGAGCATACTCAAGGGCTCACCGGTGATAGACGGCAAGAGCAATCTCGACCTGGATTTCACGGAGAGCTTTGCGCTGGATTTCATCAATTTGGCTCAGGGAATGGTGATGTCGGAGCAATTCGACGAGTATCTGGAGAAGTTCCCGGGCATATATCTCAGGACAGATGTCCCTGCGGGCAACGGAGGGCGAATCAACACCTTCAAGCTGGCTCTCGGCTACAATACTTCCCAGTATTACCTGCAGGACAATTACGGTTCACTTACCGTCAGCTCTATCTTCGACGAGGAGACCGGACCGGTTGATACTACCTTCTTCTTCTATTACGGAGCTCTCGAATACAACTCCGCAGATTCACTCGTCAACATAAGCGGAACCAAGCCTGAATACGCATTCAACCTTGCAAAGCACTCAAGCCGCAGTATGGCAGAAGCAGCCTCCGACAAGGTCTATATGGAAGGCGGCGCAGGACTGAAACCCGTAATCGAAGCTAAGGTCCTCAGGCAGGGAGCCCGCGACGCGATTGTCAGCACCCTGCTCGCCAACGGATACACAGCCGAAGATGCCCAGAAGGCGCTTATCAACAAAGCCAGCCTGATAATGCCATTCGATATGCCGGATGACTACACCGAGCTTGACAACTATTTCCCTGCAAGGGTGAGTCCTACCTGCCGCATACGGACGGACTCCACCTCAACCTTTATGGGACTCTCAGATGCGTCATCTTCCACCGAGAACCAGGGGGATATCAACCGATCCAATCTTCAGTACGAACCTGACATCACCTATCACCTGCAGCAGCTGCTCAATATGGATGACGATAACGAGTATCTCGAGAAAGGCAATTATGACATATGGCTTCTGCTGATGGGATTGCAGGAGACCACAACTTCCACCGAAGGCAATTCAGATTACAGCGAATATCTGCAGTACCTGGCATATCAGAGCTACTACAACAGTATGTACGGCGGCGGTTACGGTTACGGCTACGGAAGCAGCAGCAGTTACTACAGCAACTACTACAGCTATATGATGGCTGCAATGTACGCCAGCGGCTCGACCACCACCTCTACGGAATACACCCTTGACCAGGACCTCTACTACCGTGCGACCCTGTGCGGACCGCAGAGTCCAACCCGGCAGCCTTATATGAAACTGAGTTTCTCGGTTCCTATGAACTAAAATAAGAGACGCTGGCCTGAAGGTCAGCGTCTTTAATTTTGATTTGACAAACAATTACTGAAGCTTTTCAGCAACCTTATCAACAGCGTCCTGAACGGTAGAGATACCTGCGGTTTCCTCATCAGGGATTCTGATTCCGAATACCTTCTCAAACTCCATAAGAAGCTCAACGGTATCAAGAGAATCTGCACCAAGATCATTGGTGAAATTAGCGGTCATTGTGACCTCTGAAGGCTCTACGCCGAGCTTGTCAACGATAATTGCCTGAACCTTCTTTACGATTTCCTCGTACTGCATTGTGAATAGATTTTAGTTTATATTGATTAATACTTCTATCAAACAAGATTGCAAAGATAATTAAAAAATCTCAGTTTGCAATATTTTGGCCCTCCCCCAAGGCCTCCTTGATCTTGGCAGCAAGCGCGGGACCGACGAGAGCTGCAATATCTTCCTTCGAGGCAGCCGCGATGCGGGCAACGCTGCCGAAATGCATAAGCAGCCTCTGCCTGGTCCTCTCCCCTACTCCCGGGATGTCGTCAAGCGCGGAATGCACCTGAGCCTTGGACCGCAGGGAGCGGTGGAAGGTGATGCCGAAACGGTGGGCCTCATCACGGATGCCGGTTATTACCCTGAAGGCCTGGGAATTGCGGTCGAGGAAAAGCGGATACGGATCATCTACAAGCACGATTTCTTCAAGATGCTTGGCAAGGCCCACGACCTTCATCCTGTTTTCAAGACCGAGCTCCTGAATTGCCTGCCAGGCAAAGTTGAGCTGACCTTTGCCGCCGTCTATTACCACCAGCTGAGGCAAATCTTCCGGGGCTTCCTCCAGCATCCTGGAGTAGCGGCGGTTCACAACCTCCTTCATCGAAGCGAAGTCATTGGCACCGACAACAGTCTTGATTTTGAATTTGCGGTAATCCTTTTTGGATGGCTGACCTCCCCTGAAAACCACGCAGGAAGCAACCGGATTGGTGCCCTGGATATTGGAGTTGTCGAAGCACTCTATATGCTCCGGGAGCACATCCATTCCGAGCGCCTGACGGATTTCTTCAAGGGCAATCTTTTTGAAACGGTCGGGGTCGGTCTTTTCGAGCTGTCGCAGGGAGTTGAAATGGAATTCTCTTGCATTCTTGGCACTGAGTTCGAGCAGTGCAAGCTTGTCTCCGCGGGATGGGATACGGAACTCCACGCCCTCCATTTCCACATCCGGAAGGAAAGGCACTATCACTTCTTTGGAGAGCGCACCGAACTTGCTCTGGATTTCAGCTATGAAAGTACTCAGCACCGAGGCCTGCTCCTCTTCAATAGCAAGGCGGAAGCCCAGATTCAGGGACTGCACTACCGCTCCGCTGCGTATCCTCAGGAAGTTGCCATAGGCGTTGGACGCGTCGAAAACAAGGGAGAATACGTCTGCATCCGTATCTCTTGCAGCCTCGATTACACTCTTGGAGTAGTGCTCGGAAAGCATCTCGATGTGCTCCTTATAGACCTGAGCCTGCTCGAATTCCAGATTTGCGGCAGCCTGAGCCATCTTCTCCTTATAGCTTCGGATCAGCCCTGCCGTCTCCCCCTTGAGGATGGAGACTATTTCTTCTATCATCGCGCAGTAGTCCTTCTGGGAGATTGCACCCACGCAGCAGCCTTTGCACCTTCCTATCTGGAAGTCAAGGCAGGGGCGCAGCTTGTGGCGCAGTATGGATTCGGAATCGATTTTGAGGCGGCAGGAGCGAATCGGATAGTTTGCCTCAAAGAAGTCGAGCAGCTTGCGGGCGTGGAAGGAAGTGCTGTACGGTCCGAAATAGCGGGAGCCGTCGCGGACCGGCTTGCGGGTTTGGTAAACCCTGGGGAAAGGGTCGGCGCTGACGCATATCCAGGGATAGGTCTTGGAATCCTTGAGCAGGATGTTGTATTTGGGTTTGTACTGCTTGATGAGGTTATTCTCCAGCAGCAGAGCATCCGCCTCACTGTCCACAACCGAATACTGGGCATCGGCGATTCTGCTTACGAGCACCCTGGTCTTGGCGTTGAGCCTTGAGGGGTCCACGAAGTACTGCGCCACCCGTTTGTGCAGGTCTTTTGCCTTGCCTACATATATCACATTTCCCTCGGAATCGTAGTATCTGTAGACTCCGGGGGAATGCGGGAAGGATGCTATTTTGTCTCTAACGTCCAAGGGCCTGCTTGACAGCTTCTTCAATTGCTTCGCCGCGAAGGTCCCTCTTGAGTATGGTTCCGTCCGGAGCGAAAAGCATAATCATAGGGATACCGTCTATGCCGTAGAGCTCGGTAGGCACCTGCTGGGCGTTGATAATCTGGTTCCATACCACGCCGTGGGCGGATGCGGCTGCAATGCTGTCCTCAGGCTTGTCCCATACGGCTACGCTCAGCACGTCGAAGTCCTCACCAGCATATTTGTGATATACGTCAGCAATATTCGGAATCTCAGCCTTGCACGGACCGCACCAGCTGGCCCAGAAATCTACAAGCACGTATTTGCCTTTGCCCACATAGTCGGAGAACTTCACTCCGTCAACCTCGAAGTCCACGAACATACAGCCTTCTGCGGTTGTCTTCTTTGCTGCAAGGCCCTTCTTGAGGCCAACCACAAACTCGTCCTCCTGATTCTCTTCTCCGAGGGATGAGATAATCTCTTCCAGCTCGTCCGCTTCGAGTTCGTAATAGACATTTTTGAGAGCCTCGACTCCGAGGGAATTGTTGCGGTTCTTCTTTATGGTCTTGATGCAGAGCTTGTTGAGCTTTTCCTGAGCATTTTCGGCCACTTCTGAAGCAGCCTCTTTGAACTGCTCTTGAGTGAGTGTGGTGTCGGCCTGGAGCTCTGAGATGTCTTCCCTGTAGGCCTCGACAATGCTGTCAATGTCGTCGTTGAATTTGGCAGTCTTTTCCTCCACTGAAGAGTTGGCGCACGAAACTGCCAGCAGTGGCAGAACGGCGAGAATAAAGTTTCTTTTCATATTGATTTTCTTTAAGATTTCAAAAAAGCAGCCGGCTTCTTCGCGAAACCGGCTGCTAATATAAGCATTTTCTGTGTGAAAACTACTTTTGTTCGCGACGTGAACGACGGTCTCCCCTACGTCCTCCGCGCTCTGAACGGCCACCCTGGCGTGAGCCGGATGCCTGAGCGTTGGATGCTGCGAGAGCTGCAGGAGTAAGATCCTGCTTGCCGTACTTCTCACCGTTGCAAATCCAAACCTTGATACCGAGGGTACCAACCTTGGTGTTGGCTACTGCAAGAGCGTAGTCGATGTCAGCACGGAATGTGTGGAGAGGAGTACGTCCTTCCTTGTACATCTCGTTGCGAGCCATCTCGGCGCCGCCGACACGACCGCTGATCTGAATCTTGATACCCTCTGCACCAACGCGCATAGTGTTGGAGACAGCCATCTTGATGGCGCGACGGTAGCTTACACGGCCCTCAATCTGACGGGCGATGGAATCAGCTACGATATGAGCGTCAACCTCAGGCTTCTTGACCTCGAAGATATTGATCTGAACGTCTTTCTTGGTAACCTTCTTGAGCTCTTCCTTGAGTTTGTCAACCTCGGTGCCACCCTTTCCGATAATGAAACCAGGACGTGCGGCATAGATTGTCACGGTAATGAGCTTAAGAGTCCTCTCGATGATGATTCTTGAGAGGCTTGCCTTTGCAAGACGGTTGTTGAGATATTTGCGGATTTCGAAATCTTCCGCAATTTTCTCCGCATAGTTTCCACCACACCAGTTAGAGTCCCAACCACGTGTGATACCGATACGGTTGCTGATAGGATTTGTTTTCTGTCCCATATTACTTGTTCTCTACTGGTTGTTTTACATCGAGGACGATGGTGACGTGGTTGGAACGCTTGTGGATGCGGGCGACCCTTCCCCGAGACCAAGGACGGATACGCTTCAGCTGGCGTGCTGAATCAACCATAATTGTCTTAACAATGACATTACCATTGTCCAGTTCCTTTGAATTCTCCGGATTCTTTGCTTCCCAGTTTGCGATAGCGCTCTTGAGAAGTACTTCCAGACGACCTGCTGCCTCTCTCTTGGAGAACTTCAGAAGGTCGAGTGCGCGATTGACCTCAACGCCTCTGATGGTGTCTGCAACAAGACGCATCTTGCGAGGAGATGTAGGTACATCGTTAAGCTTTGCGATAGCTGTGACCTTCTTCTGCTCCTTGAGCTTTTCGGCCATAAGTCTTTTACGAGCTCCCATTGTTTATATCTCCTTATCGTTTGTTGTTGCCAGAGTGACCTCTGAATGTACGTGTTGGTGCAAACTCACCGAGTTTGTGACCTACCATCTGCTCAGTAACATAAACCGGAATAAACTTGTTTCCGTTATGGACCGCGATAGTATGGCCGATGAAGTCAGGGGAAATCATGCTGGCGCGTGACCAGGTCTTCACGACTTCCTTTTTCTTGCTACCATCATTCATAGCAAGAATCTTGTTTTCCAGGGCTGCCTGGATATATGGACCTTTTCTTAATGAACGACTCATAATCTCTAAAGTTTAATACCGATTATTTCTTTCTTCTTTCAATGATGAACTTGTTGGAAGATGCCTTAGGATTACGTGTCTTGTATCCCTTAGCTGGCAGTCCCTTGCGTGAGCGCGGGTGTCCACCGGAAGCACGTCCTTCACCACCACCCATCGGGTGATCTACCGGGTTCATAACGACACCACGGTTGTGAGGGCGACGGCCAAGCCAGCGGCTGCGTCCTGCCTTTCCGTAAGATTCGAGGTTGTGATCACCATTGGAAACGACACCGACGGTAGCGCGGCAGCTTACGAGAACCATACGGGTCTCGCCTGAAGGCAGGCGGAGAACTGCGTGGTTGCCCTCGCGTGCTGCGAGCTGAGCGAAGGTACCGGCTGAACGTGCCATAGCGGCACCCTGTCCGGGACGAAGCTCAATTGCGTGTACCATGGTACCTACCGGGATTTCACTGAGAGGGAGAGAGTTGCCGACCTCCGGAGCTACTCCGCTACCGGACTCGATCTTCTGTCCAACCTTAAGGCCGGCAGGAGCGATGATGTATCTCTTCTCGCCGTCCTCATACTGTACAAGGGCGATGCGTGCGCTGCGGTTCGGATCGTACTCGATGGTAAGAACGGTAGCGGTCATATTGTCCTTGTTGCGGAGGAAATCGATGACGCGGTACATTCTCTTGTGTCCGCCACCGATATAACGCATAGTCATCTGACCGGTGTTGTTGCGTCCGCCTGTACCCTTAAGAGGTTCAAGCAATGATTTCTGAGGTTTCTTGGCGGTGATTTCGTCAAATGCGCTAATCGCCTTATTCCTCTGGCCCGGGGTTACCGGTTTGAATTTTCTGATTGCCATTGTCTCGTCCTCCTACTAGATATTAGCGTAAAAATCAATCTTATCCTCACCTGCAAGAGTTACATAAGCCTTCTTGTAGTGGTTCATACGACCGCTGAGGATACCGGACTTTGTGAAGCGTGACTTCCTCTTTCCGTGATAATTTACTGTATTGATGTCAGCCACGACGACGCCATACATCTTCTCGACTGCATCCTTAATCTGAAGCTTGTTCGCCTTGCGGTCAACCACAAAGCCGTAACGGTTCAACTTCTCGCCCTGAGCCGTCAGCTTCTCTGTTACTATTGGCTTAATAAGAATTCCCATCTCTGTACGAATTATTTAACCCTTGCTGAGAGAATGTCCTGTACGCCGTCAACGAGAACAAGGGACTTAGCGTTCATAATTGCGTAAGTGTTGATCTCATCCACAGTGATGACATTCACATTAGGAAGGTTGCGGGATGAAAGAAAAATATTGTCAGACTTGGAAGGGAGAACGAAGAGAACCTTGCGGTCACCTGCCTTGATGTTGGCGAGGATCTGAAGGAACTCCTTAGTCTTCGGAGCTTCCATTGTGAATGGCTCTACCAAGGTGATTGCGTTCTCGCTGGCCTTGTAAGAAAGGGCTGATACGCGTGCGAGGGACTTAACCTTCTTGTTGAGCTTGTGCCAATAGCAGCGTGGCTCCGGTCCGTGGATGGTACCACCACCTACATAGATACCGGACTTGAGGGAACCGTGACGGGCTCCGCCGCCGCCCTTCTGGCGACCGATCTTCTTTGTGCTGTGCGCATTCTCACTGCGATCCTTGGTCTTTGCAGTTCCCTGACGCTGGTTGGCGAGGTACTGTACTACATCAAGATAAATCGCATGGTCATTAGGTGTCACACCGAATACCTTTTCGTCAAGAGTGACTTCCTTTCCGGAATTGGATCCGTCGATTTTGTAAACTGAAAGATTCATACTCTTAAGCCTCCACAATTACATAAGAACCCTTGGCTCCTGGAACGGAACCCTTGACAACGATAAGATTGCTCTCAGGGAGAACCTTGACGACCTGAAGGTTCTGCACCTTCACTCTTGCGTCGCCTGTGTGACCTGCCATACGCATTCCCGGGAATACGCGTGAAGGCCAAGATGATGCACCCATTGAACCAGGGTGACGAAGACGGTTGTGCTGACCGTGGGTAGCACCACCTACTCCGGCGAATCCGTGACGCTTAACTACGCCCTGGAATCCCTTACCCTTAGAAGTACCGACAACATCGACAAATGCAACATCCTCAGTGAAGACGTCTGCAACAGTCAGCTTGTCGCCGAGATTAAGCTCCCCTGCGAAGTCCGCCTCAAACTCAACGAGCTTGCGCATAGGGTTGGTTCCTGCCTTTTTGAAGTGCCCCTGAAGAGGCGCGCTGGTGTGCTTTTCTGTGGTTTCGTCATAGGCAAGCTGTACAGCGGCATAACCATCTTTCTCTACTGTACGGAGCTGCGTAACAACGCACGGACCAGCCTCGATAACGGTGCATGGAATATTCTTTCCATCGGCACCGAAAACGGAAGTCATTCCGATTTTCTTTCCAATTAATCCAGGCATTGGTT
>CALYTI010000002.1 GCA_945487035.1 uncultured Bacteroidales bacterium | reverse complement strand
GGAGAACTCCTGCAGACTGTCGAGTGGGACTACCCTTCTTTCCATCTCACTATGCGCTGCTTCTGGTGCAAGCTCACTTGTGAGGCTTTGCATCTAAATGTGCACGAGGCAGCAGCTTGGCTTGACAAGGACACTCTGTTTTCCGTCAGGTGGCTTCCTGCGGATGTGGGAGTCTTGAAGACAATTGAGGCAGCGTTAGTGTGAGTGTCAGGCTTATATGAACTTCGCTAAAGATGTTTTAGGTACGATTTGTATGAAAATTTGCATTCATATCGCAGAAAAACACTTATCTTCGCATTTGAAAAATTCGGAAAATTTCAAAGGTAAATATGAAAGATTCAGATCAAACAAGTCAACAAACGCTTAGGGATAAGATACTCTCTTTGCCGAGTGAATCGGTGATATTCCGTTCTGATTATCCCGAATATCATGCTGAGTATGTCGGCGGAACATTGGCATCACTGACGCAAGAGGGTGTATTGATGAAAGTGGCACAAGGAATTTATGTCAAGCCTATACTGAGCAGATTTGGAGCTACCTCGCCGTCGGTTGGAACAATTGTCCGGGCCATAGCGGAGCGTGACCATGCGCAAGTGATGCCAAGTGGTGCAACTGCTCTTAATGCGTTGGGACTTTCTACACAGATCCCTATGAAATATACATACCTGACAACAGGCAGTAAGCGTGTAATAAAGATGAAGGGTGCTACAGTCACACTTAAAACCGCTGTTCCCAGATATTTTTGCTACGAGACTAAATTGATAGGCATGCTGGTTCAGGCCATGAAGAATCTGACCAAGGACGGAGTCGAAGAAGAACATCTTGTTCAGATAGCAAAATTACTGACTCAGGAACCCGATCAAGACGCGTTGGCAAGAGACGTGTTGCTGATGCCCGCATGGATGAAACGAATAGTAAAACCGTTAATCAAAAAAGACTATGGAGAAACTTTGGATACAGAATAATGAGGCAGACCGAAAGATGATGCGGTAGTGTTTCATCGAGTGTGTCCCTGCTCACACCATCGTTTCGCGCCTGGTTCCTCTACTACTCATTTTTTGCTGACACTTGCTGTTAGGCTCTTCCTGATGTCACACATCAGGAGCAAAAAGTGAGTGAAAGGCCGTTTTTCATCCTGATGTGATAGATCGGGAAAAGCGGAAAGTGCCACAGAGGGGCCTGGAAGGCAGGTTAGGCATTTCCTGATGTGATAGATCGGGAGCTGAAAGTGCGTGGAAGGCCGATTTTCTTCCTGATGTGACACATCGGGAGAAGTGGGAGGCGAAATGGCAAATACAGGGGTTGAAATTACCATTTGGGATTCTCGAGGGCTTTAGCGGACACACTCGATGAAACACTACCCGTTCAAACTGCTCTTATTATTCGTATCTTCGCAGAAATAAAGCAGATGACCATGAAAAGAAAATTCCTTTATATCATTCTGACCATATTTCTGTCAGCTTCGTGTGCGCAGAAGCAGCCTGCGGTGTATATGCTTCGTCCGCACGAAGAACTTCCAAAAGAAATAGCTGCAGACAAGAGCTTCACAAAGATATTTCTGGCAGGAACCATAGATATGGGAAAAAGCAGGGACTGGCAGATGGAAATCTATGAAACATTCTCCGGAATCGACGGCCGTTACATCTTGTACAATCCGCGGCAGGAGAACTGGGATGCCACTCGTCCCGGAGAGATGGACTATCAGGTCAGATGGGAACTTGACCATCTCGAGGACGCAGATATGGTTATCATGTACATACTTGGCACAAGCAAGTCCCCTATCTCTCTTCTTGAGATGGGACTGCATGCAAAGAGTGACAAGATGCATGTGATATGCGAGAAAGACTTCTACAGATATGACAATGTGAGAATCACTTGCGAGTACTATGGTGTACCGCTATATGATGACCTTGACAGTTTTCTTGAAAACCTGACTATTTCGGTGAAGACCACCCAGGCATTTCGGCGATAACCACCCACTTGAGTTAACGGTACTGCCTGGTGCGACAAACGTAACCGGCTCCGGACACACTCGATGAAACACTACCGCTTCGGCATAATTTATGTAGATTCATTCCTTCACTATGGAACAGAAACATATAGTTGACATTCACATTCCGAGCTATCTGGTTGACAAAAATCAGAAACTCAGGCCTTCCTGTTTTCTTTCACTCGCACAGGAAATGGCAATGGAAGCAGCCGACGTGCTGCATTTCGGTTTTGACGACCTGGCACAGCATAATCTCGCCTGGGTGGTATCCAGGACCCATCTCGAATTCATAGACAATCCGCAATGGAGGGACGAACTGCAATTCGCCACCTGGCACAAAGGCATTGACGGGCTCTTCTTCCTCAGGGACTATCTTCTCACCGACAATGATGGAAACATCAAGGTAAAAGGCACCAGTTCCTGGCTGGTAATCGACACTCAGAGCCGCAGGCTATTCCGCACGGACAGGCTTGCCGAGCTTTTCGATGTTTCCCCTCAGTGCACCGACAATGCAGTTGAAGAGCCGGCACCGAAGATTGTTATTCCTAAAGGACTGCAGAGCGAATCCATGGGCACCCGCACGGTGAAGTATTCTGATGTGGATTTCATCGGGCACGCCAACAACACGGCCTATGTACTATGGTCCATGGACCTGCTTCCCGACGAACTTGTCTATGAGGGCAGGCTCAAGACCCTTGACATCAACTTCAATCTCGAAACCCGCGCCGGAGAGGAAATCGAACTCTGGCTCTCGGAAGAGAAAACCCCCGATGAGCAAATCTACTACATCGAGGGCAAGGTGGACGGCCGCTCGCATTTCACGGCGCGCCTGGGATTCTGAGATTAGCAATGGTCCTGTTCAAACTGGGCCATTCTTTTTTCCAGTTCGGGATACAGTTCCTCGCGCATACGGCTGGTGCAGGCCCGGACTCCTCCCTGCCCGCTTCCTGTAGTGGCAAGCGAAATGCAGCTTACCCCATAGTAAACCAACTCGACAGCCAGCTCGGCTCCGGACATACCCTTGTAGCCAAGGGAGAAGAAAAAGCCGTCCCCCACCTTCTCGTCCACATCGCGGTCATATACCACATTGAAGCCGTGGCGGCAGAATATTTCTTTCATCCTGCGGGCCCGGCGCTCGTAGTCACGAGTATCCTCTATGAAATCGATTACTCCCTCGCAGCTGAGGTTCAGCATCTGCGCATAGGCGTATTGCGTGGAAGAGGTGCAGCCGCTGGTCATAATATAGAGTATGCTGGAAGTCAGAGTGCTTCCGAAAACGCCGGCATCACCGTAACGCTGCGCAAGTGCGGGGTAATATTTGCCGTAAAGGGCATCGCTGATGCAGCAAAGGGCGATGCGCTGGCCTGCGTAGCTGAATATCTTGGACGCAGAGAGCATAAGGATATAATTGTCCGTGTAGCGAGCTATAGTCGGAAGATATGGCGCCTGGTAGGGCTTTCCGAGCCGGTGGCGGTAGTCCATACAGAAGTACGCAAGGTCCTCGAGCACAACTGCATCGTAGCGGCTTGCAAGTTCGCCTATGACGCGCAGCTCCTCCTCGGTAAGGCAGATCCACGCCGGGTTGTTCGGGTTGGAATAGATAATCGCCGCAATATCTCCCGCAGCAAGCTCTTCCTTAAGGCGGGCGCGAAGGCGCTCAGCCCCGCGATAGGCATAGATATCGAAGGAACGCCAGCCAATGCCAAGCACCGCAAGCTGGGACTTCTGAATCGGAAAGCCCGGGTCTATAAACAGGACTTTGTCCTTGCCCGGAATGCGCTGGGTGCAGGCAGCAAAGGCCCCGAAGGATGCCTGCACGGAGCCTGTAGTCGGAATGCAGCCGGAAGGAGCTATATCTATATCTATAAAGGCCTTAACGAAACGCGAGGCAGCCTCCTTGAGTTCGGGCACGCCTCCTGCCGGAGGATATTGGCTTCCCACTCCCCTGTCGAGGGCGCGCTTCTCGGCCTCGATGCCGTAGCGGTTCGGTGCGAAGGCAGGAGAGCCCTGGTCCATACGGATAAACGGGATGCCGGTGCGTTTCTCCAGCCCCTCTGCCACAAGCAGGGTCTCACCTATTGTCGCCCTTGAAAGGTCTGCAACATGGTTTTCGGTGCAGACTTCATCTACAAGTTCTTTCTCGAAAAGTCTCATAGCAAATCGAAATTATCAGCATCAGCAAGAGCCGGGAAACGCTGCCGGTACTCACCGACAAGTTCAAGCTCCGCAAAAGAAGTCACGCCGCACTGCTGCCCGTCAGGACAGCTGCTGAGCACTTCTCCCAAAGGGTTCAGCAGCACCGAGCCTCCGTTATACGATGCGTTGGGGTCATCTCCCACACGGTTAACGCCCGCCACAAAACACTGGTTCTCAATCGCGCGGGCCTTAAGGAGGGTATCCCAGGCATAGCGGCGCGAAGACGGCCAGCTGGCTCCGAGCAGCATCATATCGTAGTCACCGCGGTTACGCAGCCACACAGGAAAGCGCAGGTCATAGCAGGTGGCAAGCAGGAACCCTGCCCCTTTCCAGCGGGCAATCACGCGTTCCCCTCCCGGAGTGTAATCCTGAGCCTCGCTGCCGAACAGATGTCTCTTGTCATACTGGTCCCAGCTTCCGTCCGGACGCACGAAATACATCCTGTTGAAATACTTCCCGTCCTCCACTACGGACACGCTGCCTGCGATGGCGGCTCCGAGGTATCTGGAGCGGCTCTGCATCCATCGGAAAGCGGGTCCGCAGGCAGGCTCGGCAGCCTCGGCTGCGGAAGTGACAAAGCCCGTATTGAACATTTCAGGCAGGAGATAGAGGTCCGCGTGAGGAGTCTTTGCGGTCAAAGAATCAAGCCTCGAAAGATTCTCTTCAGAATCCTTCCAGCATATATCGTATTGCAGTAGTGCTATCAGCATTTTGTCAAAAAATATTTGAACAAACCTCGCTAAGTTAGGAATTTGTTTTCGCAATCCCAATTATTGTTCGTATTTTTGAAGTCTGTTGGATTACAAATGAAAGTACTGAAATTCGGAGGCACCTCGGTAGGATGTGCCGCATCCCTGGCCAATGTCAAGGAAATTGTCAACTCCTGCGAGGAGTCTGTAGTAGTAGTGGTTTCCGCCCTCGGCGGGATTACCGATGCACTTTTGAAGACAGCTTCACAGGCGGAAGCGTCGGATGAGCTATGGAAGGATAGCTTCGAAGCCATCAGGGAAAGGCATATCAAGCTTATGAACGAGCTTATGCCGGGAGGCTGCTGCGTGCAGCCCGAGCTGGAGGCTATGCTCCAGAGGCTGCACGACCTCTATCTGGGAGTATATCTTATCGGCGCGCTGGCACCGAAAACTACGGCTGAAATAGTAAGTTACGGGGAAAGGATGTCCTCGCTGCTCATTTCCGAATACATAGGAGTGCCTATGCGCAACTCTCTGGATTTCATACGCACCATCCACAGGGACGGACGCAACACTCTCGACTCTGCGCTGAGCGAAGAGCTCATCCGTCAGGCCTTCAGCGGCCTTGCTCCACGAGGATCGAAGATTCTGGTGCAGGGCTTTATCTCCAGGGACAGTGCAAGCTCCGAAATCAGCAACCTCGGGCGGGGTGGGTCCGATTACACCGCCGCCATCATAGCGGCAGCACTTGGAGCTGACCAGCTTCAGATTTGGACGGATGTGGACGGTTTTATGACCGCAGACCCGCGCATCATCAGCAGTTCCTATGTCATCGACCATCTGAGCTATGACGAGGCTATGGAGCTCTGCAACTTCGGAGCCAAGGTCATCTACCCTCCTACCCTGTACCCGGCCTGCACCCGGAACATCCCTATTCTTATCAAGAATACCTTCAATCCTTCCGCTCCCGGCACCGTCATCTCGGGAAGCAGTCCTGCAAGCAGCAAGGGCATACGCGGAATCTCTTCCATAGACAACACCTGCCTGCTGACGCTCTCGGGCGTATCTATGGTAGATATAGTAGGAGTTGACAGGCGCATATTCACCGCCCTCGCCAAAGACAACATTTCCGTATTCTTCATCAGCCAGGGCTCATCCGAAACGGGCATTTCCTTCGGACTGAAATATGAGGACGCCGACAGGGCAAAGAAGCTCATAGACGAAGAATTCTGCCACGAAATCAGCGACGGAGCCATACTGCCGGTACGCGTTGACAAGGAACTCGCGACCGTAGCTGTTGTAGGCGAATCTATGGCCCATAATCCGGGTGTTGCGGGAAAACTCTTCTCCATACTCGGGCGCAACGGCATCAGCGTACTGGCCATCGCCCAGGGCTCGCCGGAAATCAACATATCCTTCGTGATTGAAAGAAAGCATCTGCGCAAAGCCCTGAATGTCATTCACGACGGTTTCCTGCTTTCCGAATATCAGGAACTCAACCTCTTCATCTGCGGAATAGGCACTGTGGGAGGACAGCTCATAGACCAGATTGCCTCACAGAGGGAGAAACTTATGGCCAGCCGCAACCTCAAGCTCAACATTGTGGGCATTGCACGCAGCAGCAAGGCTCTGTTTGCCCGCGAGGGCATTGACCTTTCCGACTATAGGCAGAGACTTGAGCAGGAAGGCACCCCTATAGACCCGGGCAAGCTCAGGGATGGGGTCATTTCGATGAATATTTTCAACTCCGTTTTCGTAGACTGCACGGCAAGTGCCTCGGTAGCAGCGCTTTACAAAGACTTCTTCGAGCACGGAGTCTCAGTTGTGACGGCCAACAAGATTGCCGCATCTTCGGACTATGACAACTATCTCGACCTCAAGAAGACGGCTCGCGAGCGCGGAGTGAAATTCCTGTTCGAGACCAATGTGGGTGCGGGGCTTCCGATTATCAATACCATCAACGACTTGGTTAACTCAGGTGACACCATTCAGAAAATCGAAGCTGTGGTCAGCGGCACCCTCAATTTCATCTTCAACACCCTCTCTGAGGACATTCCGTTCAGCAAGACGGTTAGGCTTGCCCAGGAGTCCGGCTTCTCGGAGCCTGACCCACGCATCGACCTTTCCGGAAGGGATGTCATCCGCAAACTCGTGATTCTGTGCCGCGAAGCAGGCTACAAGGTCAACCAGGAGGATGTCAAGGCCAATCTCTTCATCCCGCAGGACTTCTTCGACTGCACAATGGAAGAATTCTGGGAGAAACTTCCTTCCCTGGACGCGCAGTTCGAGCAGAAGCGCAAGGAACTCTCAGCACAGAAGAAGAGATGGAGATTCGTGGCAAGTATGGAAAACGGGCAGTTCAGCGTAGGACTAAGGGAAATCAGCGAATTCCACTCTTTCTATGTCCTGGACGGCTCCAACAACATAGTCCTTTTGACAACTGAACGCTACCACCAGCATCCTATGCTCATCCAGGGCTACGGAGCGGGAGCAAGCGTAACTGCAGCCGGCGTATTTGCCGACATAATGAGAATAGCTAACATTTAAAGAAAAATATATGACTGTAGCAATCGTTGGCGCAAGTGGCGCCGTAGGTCAGGAACTGCTTAAAGTGCTTGAGCAGAGGAACTTCCCTGTTGACGAGCTGCTTCTTTTCGGCTCGCAGAGAAGCGCGGGCAGCGTTTATACTTTCCGCGGCAAGCCATACACCGTGCGGCTTCTGCAGCACAATGACGATTTCAAGGGCGTGGACTACGCCTTCGTATCCGCAGGTGCAGGCACCTCGAAGGAATTTGCCGAAACCATCACCAAGCACGGAGCCGTGATGATTGACAATTCCAGCGCCTTCCGTATGGATAAAGATGTGCCTCTCGTAGTGCCTGAATGCAATGCCGAGGATGCTCTCGTGCGTCCGAGAGGCATAATAGCCAACCCGAACTGCACCACCATTATGATGGTTGTTGCACTCCAGCCTATTGAGAAACTCTCCCACATCGAGCGCATCCACGTCGCAAGCTACCAGTCCGCTTCCGGTGCAGGTGCCCAGGCTATGGCCGAGCTCCAGCAGCAGTACAGGGAACTGGTGGAAGGCAAGGAGCCTACGGTAAGCAAGTTCGCCTACCAGCTCGCCTATAATGTCATTCCTCAAATCGATGTCTTCACCGACAACGGCTACACCAAGGAGGAAATGAAGATGTTCAACGAGACCCGCAAGATAATGCACACCGATGCACGCTGCTCGGCTATGTGCGTAAGAATATCCTCCCTGCGCTCCCATAGCGAAGCCGTATGGGTCGAGACTGCCGAGCCTCTGAGCGTGGAGCAGGTGCAGGCCGCCCTCGCAGCAGCCCCTGGAGTCACCCTTCAGGACGACCCTGCCACAAAGACCTATCCTATGCCTCTGTACACCGGCGGCAAGGATGATGTCTATGTAGGACGCGTGCGCAAAGACCTTGCGAACGAGAACGGGATTACCTTCTGGCTTTCATCCGACCAGATACGCAAGGGCGCGGCCCTCAACGCGGTTCAAATCGCGGAATACCTTCTCGAAACAGAGAAATAAAAAAAGGACGCGCCTAAACTGTAGGCGCGTCTTTGGTATAGAGGAAACGGCGGATTTTCAGAGTCGCCGTTTTCTCAAAAGGCTTGGTCATAAGCTCAACGCTCTTGATTTGGGAGGCCGTGTTGACACGGGCATTGACATAGTCTGAAACGGTTTTCTTGAACTTCTCCACCGCTGCCTTGGTCTGCTCGTCAGTCTTTGCTTCAGCAAGGTCGAAGAGAGAATCAGCAGCCTTCACCAGGGCAACCAGCTTGTTGCCGCGGCTCACGACTATGATATCCTCAATCTGAGGAATTTCCTTCGCTACCATCTCTATTTCTTCAGGGTAGATATTCTCTCCTGAAGCACCGACTATCATATTGCCTATCCTTCCCTTGATGCCGTAGCGGCCCTTTTCGTCAACGCTTGCAAGGTCTCCGGTGCGGAACCATCCGTCAGGAGTGAAAGCCTGGGCGGTGCGCTCGGCATCCTTGTAGTAGCCCGGGAACACATTTTCTCCCCTTGCGACGATTTCACCTTCTCCCGTAGTCGGGTTGACATTGTCCAGACGAAGTTCCATTCCATAGACAGGCACACCGATCTGGCCCGGCACCGTGTTCCTGTAGCTGCACAACGAGAGCAGAGGCGCGCATTCGGTAAGGCCGTAGCCTATATGGTAAGGGAAACGGGCCTTCTGCAGGAAGCGCTCTACCTCCACATCCAGCTTGGCTCCTCCGATTCCGAAGAAGCGCAGGCGGCCTCCGAAGGTCTTGACCATACGCTTGCCCACAATGCGGCAGAGCGTGCGGTTCATATGCAGGTCCATCCAGTGCAGGAACTTGGACCTCTTGAGCATAGGAACTATATTGCCCCTGTACACCTTCTCAATGATGAGAGGCACTGAAAGCATAGCGGTAGGACGCACCTCGCTCATCACCTGCATCAGGAAGCTCGGGGTAGGCGGCTTCGGGATATAGCACACGCTGGCGCCCGTGCTGAAAGGATAAAGCATTCCGAGGGCAAGCTCGTAGGCGTGGGCAAGAGGCAGGATGGAGAGCATCACATCATTGGTGTCGATCGGGAAATAATGAATGCCCGCGCGGATGTTGCCCATAAAGTTGCGGTGCAGCAGCATCACGCCCTTTGCGGAGCCTGTAGTTCCGGAGGTATAGATGATTGTAGCCAGCGAATCCGGCAGCGGAGTGCTGACATTGGCGAAAGCAGCTTCGGAACTGTTGTCCCTTACTATCTCCAGAGTCTCCATAGCGAAGACCAGGTTCATTGAGTCGAGCACCTCTTCATCGAGTTTTGCAAGCTGCTTTGCTGAAGCGAAAAGTACCTTTGCTCCCGAATGTTCGAGGACGTGTTTAGCCTCGCTGCCCGTAAAATCCGGGAGTACAGGTACAGCTACGCGGCCGAAAGCGGTCGCAGCGAAAAAGGCGACAGACCAGTTCGGATGTCCTGTGGAATAGATTGCTACTCTGTCATCCGCACCTACGCCGTGACGGCTGAGTATGGTGGAAAGACGCTCACAGGCATACTTGAAGGATCCGAAAGTATAACCGGCTTCCGAACCGTAAAGACGGTTCATTGTCCTCGGTGCGTACTGCGAAGTCGAGAAGCGGAACAGTTCCTCGAGAGTACGCAGGCTGTCAATTTGGGCTGTTGTTGCCATATAAATCAGGTTTGGTTTCAGTAATCTCAATTTCAATACGGTGCAAAAGTAAGGTTCAAACTCTTGATATTTGCAACCTCATTTCCAAAGTTTTGGAATATATTACAGAATTTCGTGGTTATTTTAACCGTTTTAGGAAAAATTATTTGATATTTGTACAAAACCTACCCGATGAGAAGAATCTTAAGACGTGACTATTTCCAGATGGATATTCCGGAGAACAGGCGCATTGGCAATGATATGCTCCTGCTCGACGCCCGGAGTTATTGGGTTGATTCGGAAGAACCGTTTATCGCAAATGCGACCAGCGCAATTTTTGTAACACACGGAAGCGTTGATGTTTCCATCAATATGAAGGACTACCACGTGACCGGGCCTTCGATGATTATCTTCTTCGAAGGAATGGTGGTGCGCCAGGGCGCTATTGCCCCGGGTACGCGAATGGATGTGTTTATGATAAGCAAGCAGCTTACCGACGACATCCTGACCGAATCCAATATGTACGGGCAGTTGCGCGCACAGATTATGAGGGACCCGATATTTCCTCTGACCGGACAGCAGAAGGTAACGGTTTATTTCAACCAGCTTCTGCTGAAAATCATAGAAATGAAGGACTCCCCTTACAGGCTGGAAGCTGCAACCCATATGACCCTGACCCTCTTCTACGGCTTCGCGCTCAACCATCCCGAGAGGCTGATACAGAAGGCACAAAGCCGTAGCGAGAACATAACCGACCGCTATTTCGAGCTGGTCAAGCAGCACTACAGGTCGCACAGGGATGTAGCCTACTATGCAGACATTCTGTGCATCACATCCAAATACCTTTCCCAGTCTGTCAGGGAGGCTACCGGCAAGCCTGCGCTTCAGCTTATAGACGAGTTCGTGATATCAGAAAGCAAGGCACTGCTGCGTTCCACCGACAATTCAATCGAACAGATTGCCGAAGCGATGGGATTCCATAGCCAGTCCCTTTTCGGGAAATACTTCAAAAGGGTCACCGGCATTTCCCCGCGCGAATACCGCAAGGAAACCCACTGATTATTTTGAAAAGAGTATGCAGGTTCCGGCGTTCAGGCTCTGAGTGCCGGAACTTGCGTTTTTGTAATACCAGGTAGTGTATTTGTCACAGTTGCTTCCCGCATCGTAATGTTCCATCTCCGTACCGAAGAATGGGGCGGATACATCCCTGAAAAGCCAGTAAAAAAAGCCCTCGTACCCGGTGTTAATATACTTCATCTGGTCCTGAAACAGTTTCGGCAGCACACATTTGTACAGTGCCTGAGGAGCTGTAGTCCTTATTGTCCCGTTTATATAACAGTCTGCCGGATGATATCTGTGCTTGTAAGTAGAAGAGTGTCCGAACTCTGATTCCGAATCGGTTTCGCTCATTGTATAAATCCTTTCATTGATGAAATCCAGTACCGGCACCACCCGTACGGAGTTTCCGCTACTGCCAAGTGTTGCCGTATAGGTCGCAATCAGTCCCGGGTTCCTGCTGTAATTCGAGGAAGTGAATTTGTCGCTGCCGTAGCAACCGGAAATCAGGGATGTATTGCTCCCGGTCGGATTGTAAACATAGGACAAAGTATTGTTGCCCGGATTGGACAGGGATGAAGAATATTCCCCATATCCCTTCCAATAATAAGCTATTTTAATAAACAAGTTGTCTCCCCAACCATTCGGAAAGGTGCGCAGGGCTGCCAGCTGACTGTGAGTCATTTCCACCACGGATTCGCATCCTCCGTACAGAGCCATCGAGAGATATTGGGTAGAACCCGCATTCGGGCCGCTGGTGCAGTCGCTTTGCGAACAGGAGAAGGTGGCCGGAGTTGCCAGGGATGTTTTGATAATCTCCGGAGAATATATGATTGCGGGTCCCGACCTCGCAACAGACGGGCATCCGACTATGGCATCGACCCCCGAAGTTGCGCATATCAGCTCTCCCCTGCTGAAAAGCACAATTCCGCCGTGCATGCCGCAGGAACCCGTATCAGTCTGTCCCGTTGTGGTACTTAGAATGGAGTTGTCCAAAGGGTAGGTGCTTGTTCTTCCTTTCAGGGCAACATCGAAGACTGTATATGTCCTCGAATAAGCATCCGAAGAGGAACAGTTGTCCCTGTTGAATAGAGCATAGGCATTGTAATAGTCAAACAGTTTGGAAGAAAGCGGATATGTGCCGTCTTGAGCTACTGAGCCGGCAGGCTCGGTATAGCCGAAGGACTGGTTCTCGAAATTCACGCAATCCAGACGGTAGGCTTTGTAGGTATTGCCTCCATTGGTATATGAATAGCTCTGCGCACTGTCTTCCGTAATGCCGTCGTAGCTGTATGAGCCGGGTCCGAACCAGGTGAAATCATAATAGGACAAATCCAGAGGCAGTTTGGAAGGGTTCGACAGCACAAGTTCCCGGGTGGACGCCTTGTAGTTGAGCTTTATCGGGAAGTGCACAAGATGGATAGGAAGTTCAGCGCTTACTCCGGAACCTTCCAGTGTCATTTTCAAATGGTCAGTTCCACCAGCGCACAGTTCGCAGAGTTTGTATCCGAATGTAAGCGGGCTTCCCGAATATTGCAGTTGGAGCTGCATTTGTGCGTAGTAAGATGATTTCTTTCCCTGCTTGGTCATACTCACGCTTACCGCGGAGCCGATTTCATCGTAGGAGACGATATCAGAATGAAGAGAGCTGTCCAAATCAACCAGACTGTTGTCATACCATTGTCCTCCCAAAGAATTTCCCTGTTCATCCGTCAAATAGACATTGGTCACATTGTTCATTGCGTTTATCATCAGCGACATGCCCGGCTTGGCTGCAGGCTTCGGACTTATGCTGTCCGAAATCACTACCCGCGGCATTGACACTGTGACCCCCGTATTCAGTTTCTGCACCTTCCTTCCCCGCTGCGGGTCATAGAGCCATATTTCGCGAGGCTCATCACTTATCCCGATGCAGCGCACATCGCTCATCCATACCCCATCCTGCTGATAAAGAGTGCCGAGTTCCAGTTCGCTGCAAAGCGAGCCGTCTTCTGCGCACAGCAGCAGCTGGGCCCCGTCGGCACTTCCGGCGAAATATGCATCCAGAGCGTCATCCAGCTCAACGGCATATTGGAAGCATTCTCCCAGATAAAGGGAAGAGAGCGAACTCTGCCTGCCTGCATAAATATAACCCGAGCCGTGCCCCTCCGCAACAACGCTGGCATCAGAGCTGATTTTCCAGGAAACCGCATCCAGGTCAGTGGACATCACAAGCGTGATATGGTAATCGGTGTTGCGTTTCACATCGAAATTGGAGCAGTTGTCGCTTCCCAGATAAAACCGGTATGTCACATCTCCGTTGAAAATGCTTGAGACCCCGTCGAAATGCCCCTGCACCTCAACATAGGTACAGAGTCCGCTTACAGCGCTTATCTTCTCCGGCACTTTGGACCAAGGGTCATCGTTGTCGGGAAGCAGAGTGCCCTGCATATTCTCCAAAGTATAGAATACCACTTCTTCACCCTCGTCGAGCAAGGCAAGGTCCGCCTCCGAAGCAGAATCTCCAGCCCTTACCTGAGATGCTTTGTTGGACTCCGAAAAAGGGCAGGTGGAGACAGGAATCTGACAGAGTTTGACGGAAGTGATACTTACTGCGCCGAGAGCACTGTCATCCACACTGAAACTGACTTTGGAGGCTACTCTTCTGAGAGAAAGATAGACATATACATTGGACCCCACAGGTGTGCAGCTGGCGCTTCCGCTCATTACCATATTCCCGTAAATCTGGAAATCAGGCCAGTCTATGCTCCAGGCGAGCAGTTCCGACTCATCGGCAAAGAACAGTTCTTCACCCCAGTTGGCCACCGCCCTTACCGAATAATCCACGGCAGACTTCAGTTCCATTGTAATACTCCCGGGATTGCTGTCCTCGAAGCGGCTCGCCACCAATACTCCCTGCCCGTCAAAAACAAACAGGTTCAAGTCCCCGATCAGGTTTTCGTCAGGAGCATACTGCGACTTGGTAGTTCCTTCGACACCTGACTTGACAGTAAGTATTACGGTGGATTCACCCTCCAATTCCGGGCTCAGCTGTATTCCTATGCAGGATTGCAGCACCAGCATCAGGGCAGGTATAAAGCATTTTCTTTTCATATCTCAATCGAATAGGCCCAGGACATCTCCCATCCACCTACGATGACGGAAATGCGGGCATTTGCATAATCTATTTCCAATTCTATGTCTTCAAGGCTTTCTGCGGTCCAGTCGTAACCCATTTCAAGTATGCGTCTGCCGAGTTCGAAACTGAAGAGTATGTTTTCGCCCTGAAGGAAATCCAGCATAAGGGAGGCATCATCCTGACGGGGCACCCGAAGCGCGAAACGGGAAGGTGCCGTCTGCTGTGCCCTTGCCTGAAAGGCTCCGTGGGCGGGATTCAGGGTTCGCAGGTCCAAGCCGGCGACATCCCCCCTTATCTGGAGGTCGAACGGGCTTGCAACGCCCTCCGGCAGCAGCTTGATGCCTATGGTACAGAATTGTTTCGCATCGAAGATACTGGCAGTGGCAAGTTCTCCGGTAGCATCCACTCCCCTTCTGGTGCTGGCATAGAGGCTGTCCATCTGGCTGCCCTCCGGAAGCATATAGTTGAAGCCGCGCACCACTCCGTGAAATACTCCCCAAAGGGCATTGACATCCACATAACCCCTTCTGAGACTGATTTCTCCATAATCCGATTCATCCACCTGACGGGGAGTGAATACTGTACGAAACTCCGTGCGCTCCCCTTCGAATACGGATACCATCAGCCTTCCCTGAGGGCAGGCTTCCATCCTTTCGTCAGGGACAAGTTCCAGATAGCAGGGGCATTCGCGCCTGTCTTCCTTGATGGAACAGGAGCACAGCAAGGCCAGGCCGGCAAGCAGCAGTATGATACTTTTGTCTGTCATTCCAGTGTACAGGAAGAATCCACCTCTTCCCAAGGGTTTATCTGAATGGTGATGCAGAGTTCCTTGCGGCTTTCTATCACCAATTCTTTTATTATATATGTAGTATTGCCCTTCAAAGGAGGCAACAGGGCCCTGTAGCTGTCTTCACCCATTTCTATGACAAGGGCAGTCCTTGCGGAAGGGTCAGGATAGCAGAAGAACTCTGCTTCGGAGCAGGATGAGCTTACAAGGCAAGCTTTCAGAAAAGGACTCAGGGACATATCCGCTCCGGCAACATTGTACCTTACCCTTGAGGTATCCGGCCCTTCAAAGTAAGGACAAGTCCCGGCCACATCAGCAAGATATGCCCTGCTGAATCCTTCGCATGGAGTAAGTTTCTCCAGCACCACTTTTGACATCAACCTGGACAGTTTTAGGGACACGGAGGAGCTTTTCGCAAAAGAGCCGCTCCCCCGGCCTGACATCACAAGATAGCCGGAAGAATTGTCCTCCATTTTTGAACATAGGGCGGGATCCGCTCCTTCGGGTGCATTTGCAAGCAGAATCCATTCAAGGGCTACTCCTTTCGGAAGTTCAAGGCTGGCAGATTTGCCTTCGGTTCGGATATGGGCTTCAAGCGCACCTGTGTCCGACCTGTAAACGAAGATGTCCAGACAGCGGATTGCAGTGTCATCCTCTACAGCCGACTTGGTGGTTCCCGCCCGGAAATCCACAGTAACCACTTCTTCCGCAGTTTCCTCTACGGGAGAACAGGCTGCAAGATGCAGCAGTGCAGCGAGCGAAAGCAGGGTTACTCTTTTCATATCAGCTGAAAGTTGCAGTTATGTTATTGGTTCCCCACTCTGTCAGCGTAACGGTAATTGAAATCTCGGAGGCATTTCCTCCGGAAGCGGTTCCGGTAATATTGTTGACTTTGCCGGCTACCAGAGTTACGGTTGCCTTTTTGTTGAAGGTTTGATTCCAGTCCCCTTTGGATAGAGTGTAAGTAACAGACAAAGTATAATCCCCGGGAACCAGATACATATCTGAGTCTTTGGTAATAGCAGTGGAACTGAGCTTAGTTACTGAAGACCAACGACCATTGGCTATATTGTAAATACCACCGGTGCCTGCGCTGCTTGATTCAATGTTCCAGGAAACATTGCTCAGAGCATAATCGCCTTGAGTATTCAGCGTCAGCGTTCCGGTTCTGGCAAAAATGTGGTCAAGTTTGACTGACGGATTGGTCTCATTGGAAGTAACCTTTCCTGCAATTACATCCGTAGTATTGGCAGCGGAAATGGTTGAACCGGAAGCCGAGAAGGTTATAGCTGCATTGGAAACATAGTAATTGTAGGAAGTCGGCGTCAGGCTCTGATATACTCCTGTGGCAATCTTTCCGCTGCCCACATTACCGCTGGCAGACTCTATCTTTGAGGTCTCCGAGCCAATAGTTCCCGTTGTCATCGAATAATACAGAGTCGAAGGGAGAGTCGTAATCTCAGTTGTTTTGGTCTGCACCTGCATATCGATGGTATCACCGCCCACACAGAGCACTATCTCCTTCGGGTTCTGATTCTCCGGCTCCACGCTCTTGGCGCAGGAGGCCGCAAACCCCAGAATCAGCAAGGGGGCTGCATAAAGATTAAGCTTTGTCATATTGTTTCTTGTATTGAACATTTATTCCAGGGATATACTTCAAGGGAAAAGCTCACCTGGGGGTCTGTACTTACTCTCGGACCCCAGGGGTCAAGGTAGCCCGGGCAATGGACGGTAATGTCCACATTGTAGATATTGTTGGGTTCGAGACAGCCGCTAAGACGGTTGAGCACTTCGACAGGGTAATATACATCCAGATCTATCCACACATATTTGTACAGATAGTCCGCTTCCACCACCAGTTTGGTGCACAGGTCCGCCCAGTCAGGGTCTTCGCTTGGCATTGAACGGCTGAAATTCGGCAAGGTGTAGAAGACTGTTCCGCCACCCAGCAGCCCGAGCGCATCGCTTTCGTTATGCTCCCCCTGATATTTGCCCGAATTGAATTTGGAGTACATCCAGTTGTCGTGATAGAACCAGGGATAATGTCCCTGCCCGGCAGCGATATCAGATGTGCCGGCAAAGTACTGCTCCAGTCTCATCTGCGGAACCACATTCTGAAGATATACCGGCCCCTGCACGAAATCATCGTTTTCAAATTCCCCCTTCAAGTCAACGGCAAGGGAATTCAGGCAGATTTTGCTGACCATCCTTTCCAAAGCGATTTTCACGGTTCCTGACGAGGTAAAAGCCGTCTGAAGTTTGCAGGACATAGGCAGCAGTCCGCTCTGCTGAACCATTTCCAGTCCGTAACTGTTCGAAAGCAGGCTCTGCTCATCCGACCAGCCGGCCGAGAGACTGTCCGGGTCAATGTTGGCAAAAGCGTACAGTGTAATGCAGGCATACTGCGAAGCATCAACAATCATATCGTATCTTGTTTGCGTCAAATCCATCATTTCTTTGAGAAGATTGCCCTGAGCATCATAAATCAGCACATACCAGTATGCCACGCCATCCTCGTCCACCGTGCCTTCAACTGTCTTGAGCGTGCGCGCGGCATCCAGGACCAGACTTATCTGAACTTCCCCGCTTTTCTCTTCCGGGCGCAGGCAGGCCGACAAGGCCAGCACTGCAAGCACCCGGACAAGAATATCAGATGGTGACAACACCCTTCTCATTACCCAGAAGCACGGTCTCCCAGCCCTTGACAGTAATTCCGAAAGGAATCTCGAAGGATTCTATCTTGTCAGTCTCACCTTCATCAATGTTATTGTCCCCATCGGACCGGTTGCCGAGACGGGTGAGGATAAGATTGTTGATCTCATACGATTTGTTGGACTCGACTTTCGGAATCAAAACAGGATAGGTATAGTACTGTCCGTCGATTTTGCATTCCACCACAAGTCTGGTGCAATGCGCACTCCCGCTGTCCTCCAAAGTAGGATTAGGATAAACATAGACACACATATCCTCCTCGTATGAAGCACCCTGAGCAATTGCAGCGCTTGAGGAAGGCTTCCTCATAAGGAAAGGGTCCGCTGCAGCAATGGACGAATCCGCCAGAGTGGAGTTCTTCCAGTCAAACGGTCCGTCAAGGTTTTTGGCATAATTGGTATTGCACACCACATCCGCAGCGTAGATTCTCACAAGTTCGAATTTCTCTGCCCCGAGAGCCGCAAGACCGTCTGAGCTCATCTTTCTGGTAAGCTTGTGCAGCATAAGCCTGGCAGCCAGCCTGTTGACTTCAATGGTGATATTGCTGCTTGAAGACAGGGTAAAGTCACCGGAACCTATCATCACAAAACTGTCGGGAGCATTGTCTGAAAGATTGGAAATCCCGGCAAGGAGCGCATCCTTCTTTACAATGCCGCTCAAATCCGGAGCGTTAACCAGGGCATAAACCGTCCTCAGTCCGGTTGTGGCATTGAGAGTCAGGCTAGTTGCTTCGGCGCTGCCGTAAGCGTCCAGCTCATTGCCGCTGAATACGAAAACCTGAAGGGAATTCACCTTGTTCTCGTCAAAGCTTGCACCCTTGGCCTGAGGAGCTCCGCTGATTGATACATTGAGTACTGCCTTCTCCCCTTTTTCCATAGGCTGGGGAGCATTTTCCTGCTTGCTGCAGGATGCCATCACGGCAAGGCCGGCCGTGAGCACAAATAAGAATTTCTTCATTGTCATATGGTTTCTGAATGCGGGTCCTGGCCTGTTTCCCAATCCTCAACGAGAATGTTGAATTCGACCGTACCCTTGTCTATAGGAATATCAGGACTGTCCGAACCGAACATTGTCAATGTCAGGTCGGAAATGGTATAGGTCCTGTTGCGCTGCAGAACCGGCAGCACTACCGGATAATAGCATATCTCCCCTCCTATGCCGGCCTCGACAACCAGCTTGGTATGCCTTTCGGACCATAGGCCTCCGTTGGCATTGCTCTGAGTAGGATTGGGATAGGGATAGAATACGCAGCCGAGCTCACAACTTCCACCCGAGGGTACCACAGCCGAAAGCCCGGTCCGGGAAATGAGTTCATCCGCGGGGGTGCTTTCCTTAGCCATCCTGTTGTACCACTCCGTTGGCGAGGATATCCCGTAAGTAGTGTTTGCGGCTACGTTAAGAAGATATACTCCTCTGATTACCAGCTCTTTGGAGGCATGCACTCCGTTCAGCGAGTTGATTATGCGCCCCAATGAGACCTTGGCTACATAGCGTTTGACCGTAATATCAACATCTGCCGGTCCGCTTACCTCAAGGCTGCGGCTTCCGGCCATCACAAAGGCCCCCGGAGCGTTGTCTTCCAGCCTTGTTGCGGCAGAAAGCAGTTCGTCTTCACTTTCAACGCTAAGTTCAGGTGCCCCGGCAAGAGCCCAGACGGTCTTGCGCCCTTTGCTGCAGCCGAGTTCGATGGTGGAAGAGCTGCCGCTCCCTTTGATTTCAAACTTTCCTCCGCTGTCGAATACGAACAGCTGAAGATTGGATACGGCTGCCTCACCTGATGCGGAAGCACCGCCTACTTTGGTGGTAATCATTGCCACTTCATCAACAGGAAACGGCTCCTTTTCATTCTCCATCTGCGTACAGGATGCAGCAAGCAGCAGTGAAGCCAGGAATATTGTTTTACTGTAGTTCATCATATTTCAATTCATATCTCTTTTTCAATACCGATATTTCAGGGTCAAGATTGCCTCTGTGCACATAGCCCGGGTTCAGGGCACAGGCGGACAGGTAGCATTGGACGGCTTCCCTGTCCTCTCCTCTGCGGGAATGCAGGACGGCCATCATATAGAGCACCCTGTCATTGCGTTCGCACCTCTGCAGAATCTCCATCGCTGAGGCATCATAGCCCAGGGCACAGAAGGCAACCGCCGCATTGTAGTCATTGTAAGGCCTGAGCAGGGTGACCGCCGTCTGATAATCGTGGTCCCTGATAGCCTGAACACCAGCCATATAGACCGAATCAAGAACAGTTGTATGGACAGTATCCTTGACCATCCCCTTGCGGTGCAGATGGAACTCGAACTTCACTGTCCTCAGTCTCGGATAAAGGTGTTCGCGCATATAGCGATATGACGCAATACCTTTCTGCATAAGTTTTTCCCTCCTGTCAAGGTCTTCCGTCAAAGCATACTGGCGGTAAAGATTCTTACAGGCAGGACTCATCACGCTGTCCAGCTCAACAAGTTTATCCAACATCCTCCAGTTTTCCCCGTCGGAACGGCTGCAGAAACTTATTGAATTATGAAAACTATGCTTGACAATGGTACCGTCCTCCCCGACGAGGAAGCCGGACTGCGCGTCCAAAGAATCGCAAAGAGCCTTCATCCAGTCGTCAAAATACCTGGAAATGCTCTCCGAGCGCTTCTCCGAAAGAGCCCTGTTGTAAGAAAGGCTGCCCTCCGGACTTGCAGAAGAGCGGACCACTATGGAGTCCATATCAAATCTGCTGTCCATTATCAGAGCCTTGAGGTTATCCTTGATTCTGCCTATCTCCTCCCTGTTCGAAGAAAGGTTTTCGTCCACTTCATACTTTCCCGAGCCGAAGTCTATGTAGCACGCGGTATTGGCGGACACTTTCCTTTCCACGACCTTGAGCAAATACTTTTCGGTCGGGTCCACAAAGGCAGAAAGAGAGCTGATGTAGAAGGTCAGAGGGTCGGAAGCAGGTATGGTATAGACCTGCCTGTCCTGCTCGAATATGCTGCCGGAAAGCAGCACATCCACCTTTCGCAGACGGGGCAGCACAGTAAGGTCCTGCGCATATTCGTAAAGGAAATCCCCTGTCGTAGAGACGATTACCGTATCAAGACGCAATCCGTCCGTCTGAATCGGAACCTTTACCAAACGCTTGAAAGTCTTGTCCTTGCGACTTATCAGCCATCGGTTCCAGCCCCTCCTGAACTTGTCAGTATAATGCTCCACCGCCTCCTTTTCGCTCACTCCGAATGCTGACTGGAAGGCCTCGTCCGAAACCAAGGAACTGTCATTTCTGAATGCCCAGACTTCCGGAAGGTTCCTTTGCAGAAACAGCTCAAGCTGCCACCTCCGGACAAAGACTGTCGTATCCGAGATAATGCCCTTCAGCCAGCGTTCGTACTGCTGATAGCCCCTGAGCTGGGCCCGGCGGTAGTCCTTGCCCGTGATTATCACAGGTTCCAGTCTGAGAGTATCTCCAAGCACTTCCATTGAGGGCTGCAGGCGCAGCTGCCACTTCGAGTCCATCATATGCCGCGGAACGGTGATACAAAACTTCAAAGTCACTTTTCCATTCCTTTCGGCAACATTCCTGAACCGGGCAGTGACATAGGCAGCTTCGAGCTGTTCGTGTGCAACCATTTCACCATCTTCATCTTTTATAGCACGCATAATCAGCACCTGAGCTCCTGTCCTGTCGTCGGTTACCACGAGGGTATCCCTGTCCGGAATACTGTCCGGCAGGCTGACCGAAGTCTCTTCTCCCGGCAGGGACATACTTGCCCTCACACCGTAGGAGCGCAGCCTCTGGGCCTTACGCCCGGTTGAGGCACAACCGACGGCAAACAGAATCAGCATCAACGGCACAACAGCCCTATGGAAATGTTTAGAATACATACATCAGAGACAATAATGCTTCATTGGGAAGGAAGAATGCCTTGCCTGCGGAATCTACCACCTTCCCGCAAACCGGGCAGGAATAGACCGTATAGGTTTGGTATCCGCCCCAGAAGCCAAGTCCGAATTCGATATTCAGATGATCGGCAAGCATCAGTGAATAGCCGGCAGACAAGGTTGCTCCCCAGGCATCTCCTTCTCTTGTCAGAGGTCCGTCAATACCTCCCGTATTGAACTCGCTGTACTGCAGCCCGGAGGAAGTCCACCATCCTGAATATACGTGCCAGAGCCAATAGCGGGCTCCTGTCCACCAGGTCTGATGTTTGCTCTGAAACTGCTCAGCGGGGTCACCGGCATTGAAAGTCCAGGGGTTCAGGCGGGCTTTTGCACCAAGGGTCCAATGACGCTGGAGGGCTACCCCTGCCTCGGCACTCACAGTACCGAGACTTGCGAGGTCAGCCGCATTGATGCCAATCTGAAAGGTTTGGGCTTCAAGTCTCAAACCTCCCAGGAGCAGAAGCAATCCTGCTGCGGCTTTCACTATGCTACATTTCATAGTCCAATTGTTCAGGTCCGTCGAGTACAACCACTCTGTTCGATATGATTTTGGTTCTGAATCTTTCGATTCCGTCCGCCCCGTCATAGCGGTCATACTGCAGACGGCCAGTGAGATACACCTTGGACCCCTTGTCGATATGATCCAAGCCTTCATTCACTCCATCTCCGGAATCCCAGGTAGTAATCTGGTGCCACTGGGTTTCGATGACTGCCGTGCCGCTGCGGTCCTTGAACGCACGGTTTGTGGCAAGGGAGAAGTCATAGACTTTCTTGCCAGCGACGTTGGCGGACCTTACTGCTCCGACAACGCCCCTCAATTCCACTCTGTTGATTTGTTCCATTTTTTTGAAGTTTTGGTATTTGCTTTTAAACTTATCCCGCCCTGTCCGCGGTTCCTGGCGGTAGTGCAAAGTTGGGCTCTCCCGGGCAAGCAACAAGGAAAGTGTGACGAAAAAGGCAAAATATTTACGATTCTTTAGGCCGGAAGCTGTTTCTTTCGGAAAGTCAAAAGAAAAAATACGGCCGGAAGCTGTTTCTTTCGGCCTAAAAAAAAGTTTTTATGAAAAAGAAAATTTAAGGAAGAACAACTAAGAGGACTCCCTTCATATCTTACGGACTATGAAAACAAAAGTAATGCAAATGAGTTTCTGCGCATACTGCGGAGCTCCACTCAAAGGACGTTCTGACAAAAAGTATTGCAATTCGCAATGCAAGAACAATTACCACAACAATATGGTGATGTCCCGTTATTATGGAAAGAAGATTCTGAAAAGACTTGACTGCAACTACTCTATTCTTATCAGTCTTGTCAGACTTGGTATCAGTTCCATCCCTTTACAAGAAATACAGGAACTGGGGTTCACTCCCAGTTCCTGCAGTGAGGTAATCTTTATGTCGAGCACCGTCCGTTACCGTTGTTACGATATAGAATACAGGTGCTCTTCAGGCCGTATGTACGGCATCAAACTTACTTCTTCGGTGCAGGAGCAGCCTTAGCAGCGAGTTTGGTGGTAACGAAGGATTCGCAAAGCTTGTCATATTCTTCAGGAGTAATCATATGGCAGGAGCCATTGATGGAAGCACCCATCTCAACCTGAAGTTTATTGACATTGATATTGCCCTCGATAACTGCCTTGTTCTTTACCGTAAGCACATCCTTCACGAAGATGTCTCCTGTCATTGTTCCCCAGAAATCCACATTCTGGCAAGCGAGACCGCCAACAAGCTTGGCCTGAGGTCCCACTACTATTCTGCCCTTTGAGAAAAGCTTGCCCTCAACCTGTCCGTCGATGCGCACATCGCAATCGGAGGAAAGTTCTCCCTTGATGACCGTACCGACTGAGATGCGGCTGACGTCATTTACGCTGACCTCAGGCTCCACGGCCCTTTTAACCTTTGAAAGATCCATATTCATATTCTTATTCTTTTGTTATTAGTTTATACCAATCCTTTGCCGTGGCAGTTCTTGTACTTCTTGCCGCTTCCGCAAGGGCAAGGGTCATTGCGTCCCACGTGTTTCTCCACCTTAACAGGGGCGTTTGCCTTCTGTTCTCCGTTGGTTACCAGGTCGTTGCGACGGGTCTGGTAACGGGACATATCAGGACGGGTCTGCACCGGACGCTGAGGCTGTCCTTCACGAAGAGGAATGAAGGCGCGAAGCAGGAATGAGAGCACATCCTGGTTGAGGGACTCCAGCATCTTGGCGAAGAGGTTGTAGCTCTCGAGCTTGTAAACCACCTTAGGGTCTTTCTGCTCATAGGATGCATTCTGCACATTCTGCTTGAGGTCGTCCATCTCACGGAGGTGCTGCTTCCAATGATCGTCTATCTGGTAGAGAATAATGTTGCGGCTCAGGGTCTTTGCCACCTCGCGGCCCTCGGAAGTATAGGCCTTTTCGAGATTTACGCTCAGGTTCATAACCTTGCGTCCGTCCGAAACAGGGATTGCAATGTTCTGGTACATAGTGCCCTGCTTCTCATAAACCTGTTTGATGATAGGAGTGAGCTTGTCCACGAGGGTCTCCATACGGCGGCGGTAAACCTCATACATATGGTCGCAGAGAGCCTTCACGACTGCATCCTTCTTGGACTTGTTCCAGAACTCGGCATCGAAGCCGGGATCTATGGACAGACGGGCCATAAGATATTCCTCGAAGTCCTTGAAATCCGCTCCTTCGCAGGAATCCACGATAAGGGTTGCGGTGTCCACCATCATATTCTGAAGGTCGATTTCAACCTTGTCTCCGCTGATGGCATTGCGCCTGCGCGAATAGATGGCCTCACGCTGATAGTTCATCACATCATCGTACTCGATGAGGTTCTTGCGGATACCGAAGTTGTTTTCCTCAACCTTCTTCTGGGCATTCTCTATGGCATTGGAAAGCATCTTGCTCTCAAGTGCGTCGTTCTCCGCCATTCCGAGCTTGTCCACGACAGCGGCAATCCTCTCCGAACCGAAGAGACGCATCAGCTTGTCTTCAAGGGAAATATAGAAGGTTGAAGAACCCGGGTCTCCCTGACGTCCGGCACGGCCTCGCAGCTGCCTGTCCACACGGCGTGAATCGTGGCGTTCGGTGCCGATGATGGCAAGTCCGCCGGCTGCCTTCACTTCGTCGGAAAGCTTGATATCCGTACCACGACCCGCCATATTGGTGGCGATGGTAACGGTAGAGCTCTGACCGGCCTGAGCAACGATTTCAGCCTCACGGGCGTGCTCCTTGGCGTTGAGCACATTGTGGCGTATGCCCCTCATCTTAAGCATACGGCTCAGCAGCTCGGAGGTCTCCACATCGGTGGTACCCACAAGCACAGGGCGTCCCGCCTTGGAAAGTTCCACCACCCGGTCAATCACGGCTGCGTACTTCGCCTTCTTGGTCTTATAGATAATATCGTCCTGGTCGTCCCTGAGTATAGGCTTGTTGGTCGGAATGACCATAACATCCAGCTTGTAGATGGACCAGAACTCTCCCGCTTCGGTCTCGGCAGTACCGGTCATACCGGCAAGCTTGTGATACATACGGAAATAGTTCTGCAGGGTGATGGTAGCGAAGGTCTGGGTTGCAGCCTCGACCTTTACATTCTCCTTGGCCTCGACAGCCTGGTGGAGTCCGTCTGACCAGCGGCGTCCTTCCATAATACGGCCGGTGGATTCATCGACGATTTTGACTTTCTTTACGCCGTTCTCCTCCATCACAACATAATCCACATCCTTCTCGAACATTGCATAAGCCTTGAGAAGCTGGTTTACGGTGTGCACGCGCTCGCTCTTCAGGGAGAAGTCCTCCATCAGGGCGTCCTTCTTCTCCTGCTTCTCGGCAAGGCTCAGGTCGGAGTGCTCGATTTCGGCAATCTTGGTTCCGACGTCAGGCAGCACGAAGAACTCGTCATTGCCCACGCTCTGGGCAAGCAGTTCCTGACCCTTGTCGGTAAGGTTGATGGAATGCATCATCTCATTGATGACGAAGTACAGAGGGTCGGTAACTACAGGCATCTCCCTTTCGTTGTCCTGGATGTAGTAGTTCTCTGATTTCTGCATCACCACCTTGACTCCCGGCTCGCTGAGGTACTTGATGAGCGGCTGGTACTTCGGAAGTCCCTTGTAGGCACGCAGAAGGAGTTTTCCTCCCTCTTCCTCATCCCCTTCTGCCATTTTCTTCTTGGCCTCGTTGAGAACCTGGTTCACAAGAGCCCTCTGGGCGGTATAGAGTTTCTCTACATAAGGGCGGAACTCCATATACTGCTCGTCATCCTGCTTCTTTGCCACAGGACCGGAAATGATGAGAGGAGTACGGGCATCGTCAATAAGCACTGAGTCCACCTCATCGACAATGGCGAAGTGGTGCTTGCGCTGAACTAGGTCCTCCTCGCGGGTTGCCATATTATCCCTGAGGTAGTCGAAACCGAATTCGTTGTTGGTACCGAAGGTAATGTCGCAGTCGTAAGCCTTCTTGCGGGCGGCCGAGTTCGGCTCGTGCTTGTCGATGCAGTCGACGCTCAGGCCGTGGAACATATAGATAGGTCCCATCCACTCGGAGTCACGCTTGGAGAGGTAGTCGTTGACGGTAACCATATGTACTCCCTTGCCTGCCAGGGCGTTGAGGAATACCGGAAGGGTTGCGACGAGGGTCTTTCCCTCACCGGTTGCCATCTCGGCAATCTTTCCCTGATGCAGGGCAATACCTCCGACGAGCTGCACATCATAATGCACCATATCCCATTTGAGGTCATTGCCTCCGGCCACCCAGTGATTCTGGTACACGGCCTCATCCCCTTCGATATGCACGAAATCGTGGTCCACGCTGAGGGCACGGTCGAAATCGTTAGCCTTCACCCTGATTTCCGGATTCTGTGCAAACCTGCGGGCGGTGCTCTTCACAATTGCGAAAGCCTCAGGAAGAATTTCCATCAGGGCTTTCTCTATTGCTTCATCCTCATCCTTGACGAGTTTCTCGCTCTCGTCTGCAAGCTTTACTTTCTCTGAGATAGGGAGTTCCGTGTCGAGTTGCTGCCTGATTTCAGCAATACGGTTCTCGAAAGGAGCCTCCACATCGCGCATCTTCTGCCTGAGTGCAGCGGAATGCGCACGAAGGTCATCATCGGAAAGTGCGTCAATCTCCACATAAGCTGCCAGCACCTTGTCAAGGATAGGCTTGATGGCCTTGTAATCCCTGTCAGCCTTGGAACCGAACAGCTTTTTGATAAAATCTGTCAATGCCATATAAAGTATAAGTTTTGTCTGTTAAAAAATCCTTCAAATATAATGAATATTGGAGACTTCACCAAAAAACGATAACTTTGTCCCGATGGGCAATGTGGACAACAGGCGGATAGCCAAAAATACCCTGCTTCTCTATATGAGGATGGGGCTGATAATGATCATCAGCCTCTGGGCTTCGCGCGTCGTGCTTTCAACCCTCGGGGAAACCGACTTCGGCCTCTACAATGTCATCGGAGGCATAGTCGTAGCCTTTTCCTTCCTCAACGGGGTGATGAATTCGGCCTGCAACCGCTACTACGCCACCCAGCTCGGCCGCCGGGACTACGAAGCCCTGCACCAGGTCTTCAAGGTGAATGTCACGATTTTCCTTGTGCTCGCCGCCGCCATCCTGCTGCTCTCCGAGACCGTAGGCCTTTGGATTATGGAGAGGAAGATGAATATTCCTGCGGACAGGCTGCAGGCCTGCCGCTGGGTATATCAGCTCAGCATCCTGAGTTTCCTGTGCAGCGTGGTGGCGATTCCGTACCGCGCCATCATCACCGCCAAGGAGAAGATGAAGGTCTATGCATACTGCTCGGTCGTAGAGGCTGTGCTCAAGCTCGGCATCGTATTTCTTCTCAGCATTTCGCCCATCGACAAGCTTGTCTTCTACGCCCTTCTGATGCTGGCGGTATCCGCTGCGACCAACGGCTTCTACATCCTGTACTGCCGCTGCTGCTACCCTGAGTGCCGTTATGACTGGCACTGCGACAGGGCGCTCGCGCGCGAAATAATGTCCTTCAATGGCTGGGGCGTGCTCGGTTCGATGGCAACCATAGGCAAAAACCAGGGCGTGAACATACTCCTCAATATGTTCTTCGGTCCTGCCGTCAATGCCGCGCGCGGACTCGCGAACCAGGTCTATGTCAATGTATACCAATTCGTTCAGAACTATGTCCTTGCCTTCAACCCGCAAATCGTAAAGTCCTGGGCCGCTGGCGAGAAGGACGATATGATGCGTCTGGTCTTCCAGGCCTCCCGCTTTTCCTACTTCCTGCTCTACGCCATAGTGCTGCCACTGCTGCTTGAAATGAACTGCGTTCTGGACTTGTGGCTTGGGGATGTGCCTGCGCTCACCGCCACCTTCGCATCAATTATGCTGGCCGTCTCGCTCGTGGACTCTTTCCACGACCCGCTGTTCTACAGCGTTCAGGCTACGGGCAAGGTCAAGTGGTACAATATTCTGGTGGGCGGCAGCCAGCTTCTCATAGTCTTTGCGGCATATTTCCTTCTGAAGTTCGCCCACATACGCGCCGAGATGGTTTTCTGGCTGATTTTCATCTTCGCCGTCATCACCCAGGGCATAAGAATCTCTATGGCCGTAAGGTATGCGGATATGGACCTGCGTGCCTATGCAGCCAAGGTGCTGCTCCCTATTGCGGGAGTCACCCTTGCCTCTGCCGTGCTGCCGTGCATCTTTGTGCAGCTGGTACCTGAGGGAGTGGGTCGCCTGCTGCTCACAATCGCGCTCAGCCTTGTCTGCACGGCCATTGCCGTATGGACCATAGGTCTCGAAAAGTCCGAAAGGACTGCAATCAGGAATATATGGAGAAAGTTTATAACCCGCAAGGCTCCCCGCTGAGGGAACATCAGCTCAGGCTCCTCGCCCTGCTGAAGGAGTTCGACAGACTGTGCAGGGAGAACGGCATAGTCTGGTGGATGGACGGAGGCACCCTGCTGGGAGCTCAGCGCCACGGCGGTTTCATCCCCTGGGATGACGACCTGGATGTGTGCATACTCTGGAAGGATGTCCCGCGCATACGCAAAATATTGAAGGATAAGGCGCCGGCTCCCTATGCCTTTGTGGACCGCAGCGGAACCAAAGGCTACACACGCCTGTGGCCGCGGTTTATAGACTCTTCCTGCAGGATAGTGAGGCGTGATGCCGTGAGCGGAGAGCCGGTGGAGGATTTCCTGTGGATAGACACCTTTATCGTAAGGCCTGGCAATCCGAAGGTCAAGAAGATGATCGACCCCCTGTACGGCAGGTGCCTGCGGCGCATCAGCGGTGCCATTGATGACGGGGCTATAAAAAAGCTCGCGGCCTATCTGCTGTATCCTTTTGCCCGGCTGGCTGTTCTGCTTGCGGACCTTTGCGGCAGAGCCTTCCACCGCAATTCCCTGATGCACGATTTCGGAGTGCCTTTCTACAATATCAGAACACCGCAGGAGGTCTTTCCTCTGCAGACCGTGAGTTTCGAGGGCTGCGAGTTCCCCGCCCCGAGGGACCCGGACAGCTACCTTCGCCGCATCTACGGCGACTGGCACCGGCTCCCGCCAGAATCCCAGCGCCACAATCACGAGATAGTGTTTTAGAGCAGTTTCTTCCTTTTATTCCAAACAATGGATAACTTTACAGGAAGAAAATAAAACGGATTATGACAAATACGGCAGACAGCACAATAGATGCAATCGTTGCAAAGCAGCGAGAGTTTTTCAAAAGCGGAGCAACACTTGACCCGAAATGGCGCAAAGCCAGGCTTCAGGATTTCCTGAAAGCTATCGAGAAATGGGAAAAGCCACTTGCAGACGCCCTTTGGGAAGACCTTCACAAATCATATAAAGAGGCCTATATCACAGAGATAGGTCTTGTCAAAGGAGAAATCTCCAAGGCCGCCCGTGAAGTCTGCCGCTGGTCCCGCAAACAGAGCCGCCCTACTTCCATAGGCTGTATGCCTGCCCGAAGCTATGTGGTCAGCGAGCCGCTCGGCTGCTCACTGATTATTTCGCCCTGGAACTATCCGGTACAGTTGCTTCTCAACCCTCTGGTGGGAGCAATCGCAGCTGGATGCACGGCAGTGCTGAAGCCTTCTCCCTATGTGCCCAAAGTTTCTCAGACCATAGAGGAGATGGTAAAGGATACCTTTCAGGAGGACTATATTGCTGTGGTACAGGGTAATAGAGAGGTTAATAAAAAGCTTTTGTCCTGTCGCTGGGATCTGATTTTCTTCACAGGAAGCCCATCCCTCGGACGCGAAGTAATGGCCGCAGCCTCCCGCAATCTTACTCCGGTGGTGCTGGAACTCGGAGGAAAGAGCCCGTGCATCGTGGACAAAAGCGCCGATATCCGTCTTGCCGCCCGCCGATGCGCCTGGGGCAAGACCCTGAACTCAGGGCAGACCTGCATAGCGCCGGACTATATACTCATTCACAAAGATGTAAAGGATGCTTTCGTGAAGGCTTTCGCGCAGCAGGTTGAACTGCTTCACGGCAAGGACCCGAAGCAGGACGAGCACTATGTGCGTATGGTCAGCGACCGCGCTTTCGAAAGGGTTGCCGGCTATCTCAGGGAAGGGACCGTGCTCTACGGTGGACAGACCGATGCCGCGCAGCGCTACATAGCTCCTACCCTTCTCGGAGATCTTGCACCGGACTCAAAGGTGATGACTGAGGAAATCTTCGGTCCTGTGTTTCCTCTGATTGAAATGGATGATGAAGGCGAGCCGTTTGCCGAAAAGGTTAGGGAGTTTATCATCAGCCGCGAAAAGCCTCTGGCTTTCTATTATTTCGGAAAAGAGTCGGAAGGCTGGAAACTGATTGAGCGCACATCTTCCGGCGGAGGCTGCATCAACGACACTATTATGCACATCGCCAATCCTCATCTGCCGTTCGGAGGCGTTGGAAATTCCGGAATGGGAGCATATCACGGAAGGCTGAGTTTCGAGGTCTTCTCACATTCACGCGCCATAGTTGCCAGCTCCACACATTTCGACCTCCCGTTCAAGTATATGCCGTACCGCCTTTTCGGCCTGACGAAGAAACTGCTCTAAAACACTATCTCGTGATTGTGGCGGGAGGGAAGGTGAAATTATAACTATTTGATACATAACACTTTAGTTTTTTCGTATGGGTGAAATCACCCCATACGAAAAAATTAAATCATTGATAATCAACATCTTATAATTACACCCAAGGCCTCTATTGTAGTAAACTGCTTTCAGTACGGCACCTCACCCGGCAACTATTTGTCATTTCATCAAAAGTTTATACTTTTGTGTAATATCGAGGTCATAAAAAATCGTTGGAACGAGTATTTCAAAAAAACATATTGATATGCAGCGCTTTATTGAAAAGGTTTGGGTAGATGATACCCACGTTTATGCCAAGACACGTGACGGTCTCGTGGCAAGTTACCCTTTTTCAATGTGGAAGCGCCTCCAGAATGCAACCCAATCCCAAAGAGAGGATTTTTATCTTACATATTCAGGCATTCATTGGCCACAGATTGATGAGGATTTAAGTTTTGAAGGAATGTTCTCTCACGGTGGACTGTGCGAAAGGACACTAAATGAAGATGCCGTTTGTTACAAAGGATAACCCAATTCCGCAAAGTGTCACGCTTTCCCGCATATCTGGCATCATATCTGGCCTATCCCTTTTCGTTCCTCGTGCCGAGGAAGCGGACAATGATGGCCTTCGGAGCTCCGCGCTCCGGTTTTGAAGGCAATGCCAAATATCTCTTCATCCGCTACAGCCGGCAAGGCCGCGACGCCGTATGGATAAGCCCCGACAAAGCCTGCGTACAGCATATACGCTCACTGGGCCTCCGCGCGCAATACCTCTTCTCCCCCAAAGGCCTGTGGAGAGCCCTGCGAAGCGGCCTGTGGTTCGTAAACGCCTATACCTCCGACATACTCTGGGCCCTTAGCGGCGGCGCCTGCGTAGTGAACCTATGGCACGGAGTCGGCCTCAAGCGCACCGAATTCAACATCACCGACGGGCCCCTCGCTGCCCGCTACGCAGAGCGCCGCCCGCGCGAAGTATTCTACCATCCCGAAGTCTTCCGCCGTCCGGACCTTCTTGTAAGCGCCTCCGATTTCCAGACCCCTATGTTCGCAAGCGCCTTCCGCATACCGGAAAACAGATGCCTCAAGTGCAGTTACCCGCGAAACACCATCCTGACCTGCAGTCCCAAGGAAAGGGAAGCCTTCATCAGCAGATTCTGCAGCCCGCAGGAGCAGCAAACAATCGCACGCCTCAACGCCTGCAAGGGAAAGGTCTATATCTATATGCCGACCTGGCGTGAATCCCAGAAAGACATATTCGCCGGACTGGAAAGCCTCTCAAGCATACTGCAGGAAAACGGGGACCTTCTCATACTCAAGCCCCATTACAACTGCTCCCTGCCGGAGGGCCTCCATAGCTCCAGCATCCTGGTACTCGACCCCGGCTTCGACGCCTATCCCCTGTTGCCATTCACGGACTGTCTGATAACTGACTATTCTTCAATACTTTACGACTACATCCTCATGCCGGGCAAAAGCGTGGTCCTCTATCTTTACGACTACGAAGACTATGTGAAAGAGCACGAATTCTACTTCCCGTTCGAGGAAAACACCATAGGACAAAGAACATTCACGCGCGAGCAGCTCCAAACTGCCATCAAAGAGGGCCCGAAAGCCCTGGATGAAGCATCAAGAAAAGCCCTCGCAGACAAATTCTGGGGGACAGAAAGAAATGATATCAGCGATTATCTGCACCTACAATAGGGAGAAATACATAACTGAATGCCTTGAGCACCTGCGCATCGCCTGCCAAAACAAGATGCTCGAGGTCCTTGTCGTGGATAACAACTCCACCGACAGCAGCGCATCCCTGATAAAAGGCTACCTCGACTCCCATCCCGACTTCCCTGGACGCTACATTCTTGAAACAAAGCAGGGCCTCTCACACGCCCGCAACAGAGGCATCAAGGAAGCAAAAGGAGACATCCTGGTCTTTCTGGACGATGATTCTATGGTCGCCCCGGACTATCTTGAGCAGCTGCGCAAAGCTCTGGACTCCCACCCGGACGCCGGAGCCTTCGGAGGCCGCATTACTCCCCTTTTCGAAGACGGAAAGACTCCGCGCTGGCTATGCCGCTGGTCCCTGTCCTGGGTATCAGGCCTTGATATGGGAGCCGAAACAAAGGAATTTCCGAAAAACAAATACCCAATCGGGGCAAATATGGGCTTCCGCCGCAGCGTACTTGAGAAAACGGGAGTTTTCAATCCCGAACTCGGGCGCAGCGGCAAAAACCTGATGGGCGGGGAAGAAAAAGACCTCTTCCAACGCATCAAGGCCGCCGGGCACAAAATCATTTATCTCCCCGAGCTGAAAGTGGAGCACGTGATTCCTCAGAGCCGCACCACCCTGGACTATATCAGGCGTTTCGGGGACGGAGTTGGCCGCAGCGAACGCATCCGCAGCAAAGCCGAAGGGACATATGCAAAACGGCTTCTTGCGGAAGCCGTCAAATGGTGCGCCACACTGGTACTGCTGTTTGCCTACTGCCTTACTCTGCGCCCAGAGTGCGGAGCCACTTTGGTCCTTTTCCGAGCGCACGTGACACGAGGCCTGCTATCAAGAGCCCGATAAAGACATACATAACAGCCTTGAACAGGGCATTCACCTTATATCCCTTGTAGAGCGAATCCGGACGGAATTCGAACACGATTTCGTGTTCTCCTGCCGGCACTGTCATCGCCCTGAGCACATAGTCAACCCTAAAATGATCGCTCGGCTCACCGTCTATGTAGGACTTCCAGCCGTAAGGATAATATATCTCCGAGAACACTGCGGTGGCATCCGAAGAGCTGCTGCTATGATAGACCAGACGGTCCGGAGCGTAGGAGAGCAGCTCTATTGAACCCTCGCAGGAGCTTTCCCTTACCTTAACAAGAGGGGCGAATTTGGCGTCTGCTACGGCGCTGTGGCGAAGGTCCAGCACATTGAGCGCATCGCTCTCCTGCCTTGCACTCTCCACCAGCTGCACCTCATCCACAAACCAGGCATTGCCATAGGCACCCGGATTGAGCACAGGCTGGGGCACTCCGTCGCGATTCTGAATGAAATACTTGGTATTGAGCATATTGAGCACTTCCATATTGCCCTTGCTCAGATGCTCGTTGATAAGGTCCTGATAGCGGCGAAGCTTGGCTGCGTGGTAGCCTCCCACCGAATGCAGATAATAGGAAGTGCGGGACTCGTTGAAGGTATCGGTAGTAAGGTTCATCACCCTGAAATACCCTTCATCCTTGAGTATCTCCTTCTCGTAAGGCTGCATCTGGAAGTAGCTGTCGTTCTGCTTTGCGCTCACCCAGTTGTCATCGCCGAAGAAGCGCTTGTTCACCGGCCACAGGTCAGCGAGCACCAGAACTCCGAGCGCGGCAACGAAAGGAGCATATTTGAGCTTGTCCGCAAGATGCAGCGCGAGCACTCCGGCTCCCAGCGTAATGAAAATGAGCGAACGCCAGGCATCGGCCCGCAGCATAGAGGCACGCTGATCATAGAGCGCATCCATAAACCACTGCGGCATCCCGCCCAGGGTATGCGCATCATAGCTTGAGGAGAAGGAGCATATTGACCCGCCGAAAAGAGCGAAAATCAAGCATATACCTCCCGTCACCCCCGCAGCAATTGCGGTAGAGCGCAGATAGCCGCGCCTCAGCTCATCCCAGCTCCCGCTCCTGCGCGCATCAGCAATGGTCTTGAGCGCCAGGAAACCGAGCAGAGGCATAGCGATTTCGGCGACCACCAGTATCGAGGAAACCGTCCTGAACTTGTTGTAGAACGGGAACCAGTTGTAGAACAGCTCTGTAAGCCCCATAAAGTTATGGCCCCAGGACAGCAGAACCGAGAAAACCGTAGCTGCTATCAGGGCCCATTTGTACGGTCCCTTCACAATCAGGCAGCCCAGCAGGAAGAGGAAGCATACTATGGCGCCTATATAGACAGGCCCCGCCGTGAAAGGCTGTTCTCCCCAATAGGTCGGCAGATTGGAAACCATATCGGCCGCATAGCCCCGGTTCACCCCTGCGCTCACCAGAGTCTTGTACATCTGCGAGTTCCTGCCTACATTGTAGTTGGAGCTTCCGCCCATATAATTCGGAATCAGCAGGGTCAGGGTCTCGTCAATGCCGTAGCTCCAGGCGGTGGCATATTCGATATCCAAGCCCTTGGAAGCGCCTTCGCCCTCCGCCACGAGGTCGGAATGGCCGCCGCGCATAGTCTCCTTCATATATTCGGAATTCGCCTTAAGGGTGCTGTAGCCCGTTCCGACGCCCACCGCGAGTGCAAGCGCAAAGACCGCTACCGCGATGCCCAGGTCCTTCAGGCGCTTTTCCTTGATATGGATATAAATCTCCGCAATGCCGAAGAGCCCCATCATCATAAAGAGGTAATAGGACATCTGCGGATGCTTCATCATACCTATGGAGCTGTAGAGCATGACAAGAGCGGCTCCCCAGCCGTATTTACCCCGGAAAATAAGGAAGAAGCCGCCTATTACGGGCGCCATCATCCCGAGAGTCAGCGCCTTGGTCTCGTGGCCTGCCGGGATGATAAGGAAGAAATAGGAGGACATAGCAACGGCTATAGCGCCGACTATGCTCATCCATTTCTCTACCCCGAAGGCCCTCAGCATCAGGAAGAAGCCTATGAAATAGCCAAGCAGCAGAGCAAATATGGAATTGAAAAACAAGGTGGTGAGTCCTCTGAAGAAACGGTCCACAGCCCAGACGACATCGGTTACGGCATTGCCCGGGTTCTTCATCGTTATCTGGTAGCCCGGCATACCTCCGAACATCGAGTTGGTCCAGTTGGCGGGAGTTTCAGCCGTTTCATTGTATTCCTTCAGCTCGTGGGCCATTCCCTTCCACTGAAGGGTATCTCCCTGCTGGAGAACCTTGCCGCTCAGGGCCGGCATACAATAAACCAAAGTAAGAGTGACGAAAACAATGGCGGCAACGATGTAGGCGCCGTATTTGGAGAGGAAAACCTTGAATTTTTTCATTCCTTGAATTTATTTTCGCGAATATACTAAAAAATTGATACCTTTGTATTCCCAAAGCGGGATTAGCACATCGGTAGTGCATCAGCTTCCCAAGCTGAGGAGGCGGGTCCGACTCCCGTATCCCGCTCTTTTTCTATGAATACGGTACAGTATTGGTTCAAAAACGCGCGCTACAGGTCTCTGGCGCAGAGCGTAATGCCGGCATTTCTTGCGGCAGTAATGGCAAGCAACAATGAAGGATTCGTATGGTGGACAGCCCTGCTCGCCATCGTCGGCGTCGCAATGGCCCATCTTGCAATGAACCTTGCCGACGACTGGTTCGATTACCGCGTGGATATGCTCAGCGACCGTGACAAGGTCACCCGCCAGGGCTTCCGCGCCATGATGGTGAAATATCCATATCTGAGCAGCGGAGAGCAGACCCTCAAAAGCACCGCCCTGGCAATTGCAGCCTTCCTTGCGCTGGCTCTGGGCTGCGGCCTTGCCATCTGGTGGAAAATGGATTTCAACTGGAGCATTCCCCTGATTGTAGCCATCTGCGGCTTTCTTGGAGCCTTCTACTCCGCTCCTCCCCTCAAGCTGGCGTACCGCGGACTGGGAGAGCTGGTAATAGGCATCATATTCGGGCCCCTGCTGATGAGCGGAGTGTATGTCGCATCCTGCGGCAGCCTGGATTGGGGGATAGTACTTACCGGAATCCCGGTTGGAATGCTCGTCACCGACATCTTGTTCACGCACAGTTTCATAGACCTCAAAGGAGATGAGGCCAGCAACAAAATGACCTTCGCCCGCCTGCTCGGCAGCACCGGGGCCTGTCTTGCCTGCTCGCTCATACTCATTTTCGTTCCTTTCCTGCTGGTTGTGCTCGCTGTATGCACAGGCTACCTTCACCCGGCCTACCTTGCAGTGCTGGTAATGCTGCCGCGCGGAGTATGGCTCTTCCGTTCCCTGCAGCTATTCTGCAAAGGCGAACTTATGGAAGTCGAGCGGCCTGCGTGGTGGCTGGGCTCAATGCCGGATTGGAAAGGCATACGCGCAGCCGGCATAGACTGGTTTATGATACGCTGGCTTACGGCACGCAACCTTCTGAGCGGTTTCTGCTTTGTTTTCGCCGCTGTTGCCATTATACTAAGAATTATAGGATAATATGAAATTTACCCAACTTGCATATCTCGGCTGGTGGTGGGTCCGCGCCAAATTCTTCGGCAGAAAGGCCCCGCTGCAGAGCGTCATTTTCATCTCCGACCGCTGCAACCTCAGTTGCAGGCACTGTTCGGTCTATAACCACAAGGACCCCATTACCAAGACCTACGCACAAATCCGCGAGGAACTGCAGTACTGCCTTTCGCTGGGCAGCCGCTTCGTGGACTTCGAAGGCGGAGAGCCTATGCTCTGGAGGGACGGGGACTATGACATCAACTCCCTCTGCGACCTTGCCCACGAGCTGGGCTTTTTCTCCTGCACCATCACGACCAACGCCCAGAAGGACTTCAGCGGCTGCCGTGCCGACAGCATCTGGGTATCTATGGACGGAGTCGGCAAATACCACGAGAGCATTAGGGGCGAAGGTACCTTCGGGCGCCTGGAGCACAACATTGCCGCCTGCGGCCACCCTGCGGTAAGCGTCAATATGGCCATCAACACCCTTAATGCCGATGGTGTGGCAGAGGCGATTGAATATGCGAAACAAAGCCCATACATCCAGAAGATTTCCCTGAATTTCCACACGCCTTTCCCGGGGAGCGAGGCCCTTGCCCTCGACTGGAAGCGCCGCGGCGAAGTGATAGACCTCATACTTGAATACAAGAAGAAAGGCTATCCTATTATGAACTCCTCTACGGGCCTCAAGCATATGAGGGATTTGAAATTCAAGAAAGTCTGCTGGATGACCAATTATGTGCTGACCGACGGGACCCGCTCCCCTATGTGTGCGGGAAGTATGGTTCCGGGGGTATGCGAAAAGTGCGGCTTCTGTATGGCGGGCGAAGAGCGGGCCGTGGTGGACCTTGCTCCCGACACCATTTTCGCCGGGCTTTCGCTCAGGGTAAAATAGAGTATTGCTTTACATAGAAGTAAATATCCCTCTGACAAGCTCTGCCGGAGGGATATTTTTATCCTACAATTCGTATTCCGAGATTGATTGAATGCCCGGGATGCCGTAGTAGGCAGGAACTATGTCTCCCTTCAGCCATACCTGCTTGCCCAGCAAGCCGGGATTGTCCACAAGATTGAGGGCATCACGCACCGCTCCGCTCGAAAGCTGTACGGACAGGCAGGATTCCTTGTCCGTGCAGCTGGACTTGGCTGCTATGGCGACATTGGTTCTTGAAGTGAAAGGAGCTGTGAATGAGCATCTTGAAGAAGAGAGGTCACCTCCTACAATATAGCCTGTAACCCAAACATCCGTTGCTCCTATGTTATCCTTGGCCTGGGCAACGCTGAAGGCATCTTCCTTTTCTTTTCCTTTGCCTGAACTGCCGCCTCCTATTACAAGGTTTTCAGAGGTCCAGGTTCTGGAGGTGTCAACCTGCACGTGTATCCCCGCAGCGGAGCTGCTCCCGGACGATGCTACGCTAAGATACATAGTGAGCACTTCCCTTGCTTCAAGGCTGCGGTTGCAGATGACACTTTCCTTGCCTTCGTTGTTCAGCACAAGGGAGACATTGCCGGGACGGAAATAGGCTATGCGCTTCTCGGTGTAGCTGTACATAAGTTTGCCGTCAGCAGATTTGAGGAAGAGCACCCCGTTGGGGTATTCCACCAGGAATTCAGGGTCGATTTTGAGGCGTATTCCGCTGTTGATCTGACAGCAGTCGAGGGTGACGCTGCACACTTCCCCGCTTTTAACAACAACAACCTGAGTATCACCATATTGGGGACAGGCAAAGACAGGAGTGACAAATTCGCAGGATTTGGCACTGACGGTGTAGGTTCCCGGGGCGGTAACTATGGACTGCGGGGCTGCACCGAATTTGCCGTAGTACAGGGAGGCTCCTTTGGAGTCGGTTACCGAAAGGATGAATTCGTTGGTGTCGGCGGCAGCAACGGCCTTGGTGTCCATTTGCCAGGGTTCGGCTACCGGCAGGCGGGCGTCCTGGACAAAGTGGATTTCGAGAACTCCCCCGGATTCGTCTTTCCCCATTTTGAAATCACAGGATTGGGCGGCCGTCAGGGCCAGAGCCAGGGCGGCTGCGCCCGCGGCTTTTGAAAGGGTTACTTTTTTCATTGAATGATTGTTTAAGTTCATCCGCAATATCGCGGAGCATCGCAAAAGTAGTCGCAAGCGGCCCCAAAGGCAAGAAATGTGACGAAAATCGTCGAAAGAATCAAAAAAATTTTCAGAAAAGAATTTGCTTTGTAAAATATTTAGTATATTTGCAGTGAAGTTTTTCATAGTTTAAGTTTAGGTTAAGTAGCGGGAAGCTCGCAGTGATGCAAGCTTCCCGCGAAATTTCAAGAAAACTTCATTTTTGCCCCCTTAGTTTAATGGATAAAATTTAGGATTCCGGTTCCTACGATAGGCGTTCGATTCGCCTAGGGGGTACAAAAAGATTCCCTGCCCTTTCCTTTATATTTTATACCGAAAAGCCTGACGGTATTTCCATTGTTTTTGCTATATTTGTAGGCCGCAAAGGCCAAGAAGCTATTAATGCCAATTAAATATTCTCAATCATTCATAATAACTATGGCTAAAGAAAAGAAATTCATTACCTGTGACGGTAACCAGGCCGCCAGCAACATCGCCTATCTCTTCAGCGAGCACGCGGCCATCTATCCTATCACTCCGTCATCAACTATGGCAGAGAATGTGGACGAATGGGCCGCTCACGGGAAAAAGAACCTCTGGGGAGAGACAGTCAAAGTGACCGAGATGCAGAGCGAAGGCGGAGCTGCCGGTGCAGTCCACGGATCCCTCCAGGCCGGTGCCCTCACCACTACCTTCACCGCATCCCAGGGACTTCTGCTGATGATTCCTAATATGTACAAGATTGCAGGTGAGATGCTCCCTACGGTATTCCATGTATCTGCACGAGCCCTCGCAAGCCACGCCCTCTCCATCTTCGGAGACCATCAGGACGTTATGGCCTGCCGCCAGACCGGCTTCGCAATGATTGCCTCCGGTTCAGTGCAGGAAGCCCAGGACATCGCAGCAGTTGCGCACCTTGCAACCATCAAGAGCAGCATCCCGTTCCTCCACTTCTTCGACGGATTCCGCACCTCCCACGAGATTCAGAAAATCGAAGCCATCGATGAGGAAGACCTCAAGGGTCTCGTAAGCGAGAAGTCCCTCGCACGCTTCCGCCAGAGGGCACTCAATCCGGAGACTCCTGTCACCAGGGGTACAGCCCAGAACGGAGACGTATATTTCCAGGCAGTAGAGTCCCGCAATCAGGCTTATGACGCCGTTCCGGACATCGTTGCACGCTATATGGGCGAGCTCGGAGAAATCACCGGCCGCCAGTACCGTCCTTTCGACTACTACGGAGACGCTGATGCCGAGAACATCATCGTGGCAATGGGCTCAGTTACCGAGACCATACGCGAAACCATAGACTATCTGCGCGAGCGTGGACGCAAGTACGGTCTCGTATCCGTACACCTCTACAGGCCTTTCAGCGCCAAGTACCTGCTCAAAGTGCTTCCTAAGAACGTCAAGAAGATTGCAGTTCTCGACCGCACCAAGGAGCCGGGCGCACTCGGAGAGCCTCTCTATCAGGACATCAAGACCGTATTCCAGGGCGTAGCCGGAGCACCTCTTATCGTAGGCGGACGCTACGGACTCTCCAGCAAGGACACCACCCCTGCACAGATTATTGCAGTTTACGACAATCTCGAGCAGAAGGAGCCTAAAAACGACTTCACCATCGGCATTGTGGACGATGTCACCTTCAAGAGCCTCCCTACAAAGAGCGAGGTCAGCATCGTGAAGCCGGGCACAACCGAGTGCAAGTTCTACGGACTCGGCTCAGACGGTACCGTAGGTGCAAACAAGAACACCATCAAGATTATCGGTACCCATACAGACCTTTACAGCCAGGCATATTTCGACTACGACTCCAAGAAGTCCGGCGGATACACCTGCTCACACCTGCGTTTCGGCACCCAGCCTATCCACGCTCCATACCTTGTGAACACTCCTGACTTCGTTGCCTGCCACGTTCCTTCATATCTTGAGAAATATGACGTACTGAAGGGCATCAAGGAAGGCGGCAGCCTCCTGCTCAACTCCCTCTGGGACGAGAAGGAAACCCTCGAAAGGATTCCGGATGCAGCCAAGGCCATCATCGGACGCAAGCACATCAAGCTCTACATCATCAACGCAACCAAGATTGCAGCTGAAATCGGTCTCGGAGGACGTACCAACACCATTCTCCAGTCAGCATTCTTCCGCATCACCGGCATCATTCCTGCCGAGGACGCAGTGAAGTATATGAAGGACGCTGCCCTGAAGAGCTACGGCAAGAAGGGCGAGAATGTGGTGAATATGAACTATGCCGCCATCGACCGCGGTGGCGAATACACCCAGGTTGAAGTTCCTGCCGAGTGGGCAAACATCAGCGCCAAGTTCACCAACCCTAACGCAAACCGTCTCGCAACTCCGTTCGTAAAGGACATCGCCGATGTTGTGAACGCACAGTGCGGAGACTCCCTGCCAGTAAGCGCCTTCGTTCCTTATATGGACGGTACTATGCCTAACGGCACAGCCGCATACGAGAAGCGCGGAGTTGCAGTGAATGTGCCGGTTTGGGACCCTGCAACCTGTATCCAGTGCAACAACTGCGTATTCGTCTGCCCTCACGCTGCCATCCGTCCGTTCATCCTCACCGATGAGGAGCTCGCAGCCGCTCCACAGGGACTCAAGTGGGCAGAAGGAAAGGCAACCCTCAAGGGTTACAAGTTCGCCCTCTCTACCTCAGTTGCAGACTGTACGGGTTGCGGCAACTGCGTTGACGTATGTCTTTCAAAGGAGAAGTCCATCAAGATGGCATCTTACCAGGACAATATCGCAGAGCAGACCAACTTCGACTGGCTCAACTCCAAGGTCGGCTACAAGAAGATCTTCGACCCTAAGAGCAATATGAAGAACGCCCAGTTCGCACAGCCTCTGTTCGAGTTCAGCGGTGCCTGCGCAGGTTGCGGCGAGACCCCATATATCAAGAACATCACCCAGCTTTTCGGCGACCATATGATGATTGCCAATGCTACCGGCTGCTCATCCATCTACGGAGCATCCTTCCCTGCTTCCCCATACTGCACCAACGAGAAGGGCCACGGTCCTGCTTGGCAGAACTCCCTCTTCGAGGACTTCTGCGAGTTCGGTCTGGGTATGCGTCTGGGTTCAGAACGTATGCGCGACACGGTTGCCGCCCTTATGCAGAAGGGACTCCAGTGCGAGTGCTGCTCAGAGGAAATGAAAGCCCTCTTCCAGCAGTGGCTTGACAACCGCGGAAGCTATGCAGTAACCCGCGAGGTTTGCGACAAGCTCGTTCCTCTGATGGAGGCTTGCGGATGCGACACCTGCAAGAGCCTGCTTGCCCTCAAGCAGTTCATCCCTTCACGCAGCCAGTGGATTATCGGCGGTGACGGTGCTTCCTACGACATCGGTTACGGCGGACTCGACCACGTGCTCGCAAGCGGTGAGAATGTGAACATACTCGTTCTCGACACCGAGGTTTACTCCAACACCGGCGGACAGTCCTCAAAGGCAACTCCAGCCGGAGCCATCGCCAAGTTCGCAGCTTCCGGAAAGAAGATCCGCAAGAAGGACCTCGGAATGATGGCAATGAGCTACGGCTATGTTTATGTAGCTCAGGTAGCAATGGGTGCAAGCCCGGTTCAGTATATGAATGTCATCAAAGAAGCTGAAGCTTACGATGGACCGTCCCTGATTATCGCATACGCTCCTTGTATCAACCACGGACTGAAGGCCGGTATGGGTCTCAGCCAGAGGGAGGAGAAACTTGCGGTAGAATGCGGTTACTGGCAGCTCTATCACTACAACCCTATGCTCGAAGAGCAGGGCAAGAAGGCGTTCTCACTCGACAGCAAGGAGCCTGACTGGAGCAAGTTCCAGGACTTCCTCAAGGGTGAGGTACGCTTCGCATCCCTTGCAAAGCTCTATCCTGAAAGGGCTGAGGAGCTTCTCCAGAAGACCGAGGAGTACGCAAAGATCAGGTACAACACCTACAAGCGTCTTGCTTCCGAAGAGTAATCCGGTCCTATGAGTGAACTGGATACTGACATAATGTATCTTAAGGGGGTTGGTCCGAAAAGGGCCGACCTTCTTAAAAAAGAGCTGGGAGTAAGCACTCTCGGCGAACTGATACGGCTGTATCCGTTCCGCTATATGGACCGCAGCTCCATTCAACCCATTGCCAGCGTTTCCCAGAGCCTCGCCTATATCCAGGTTCTGGGAAAAGTTGTATCCAGGACCCTCTACGGGCCGTCTTCTTCGCTTCTTGACACAAGCGGAGAGCGCATCCACTGGGGCGCCGCCAAGAGGCTCAGCGTAATCGTGGAAGACGACTCCGGCCGTATGGAGATGGTCTTTTTCAAAGCCGTCAAATGGAACTATGAGAGGCTCGTTCCGGGTCAGAGTTTCATCTTTTTCGGCAAGCCTTCCGAATTTAACGGAAGGTGGAACATAGTCCACCCTGAGGTGGATGTTCCCCAGGAAGGCTCGATGGCGCAGGGAGTTCTTACTGGAGTGTATCCGAGCACGGAGAAACTCAAGAACGCAGGCATTACCGGCAAGGTGATGTGCAGGCTGCAGTCAGCGGCCCTTGCGAGGTGCCTGCCCGAGATAAGCGAATCCCTTCCGGACTATGTACTGGGAGAACTCGGCCTGTGCAGCCTGAGCTATGCGCTTAAGAACATACACTTCCCCGCCGACAGCTATGCCCTGGAGAAAGCCACCCGCAGACTCAAGTTCGAGGAACTGTTTCTGCTTCAGTTGAGTCTTCTCAAACAGAAATACATTCGTTCGCGCGCGGACAAAGGCATAGCTATGCCTAAGGTGGGACCAGACTTCAACGCCTGCTACAACGCCCTTCCATACCGTCTGACCGGAGCCCAGCAGAGGGTCATCAAGGAAATACGTGCTGACCTGATGTCCGGGCACCAGATGAACCGCCTGCTGCAGGGGGATGTTGGTTCCGGCAAGACTATGGTAGCGGTGCTAAGCTGCCTTCTGGCAATTGGCAACGGCTACCAGACCTGCATTATGGCCCCGACCGAGGTGCTTGCGCAGCAGCATTATTCCAACATACAGAAATATCTCGCACCAACCGGCGTAAAATGCGCGCTTCTTACCGGCTCCACCGGAGCCAAGGCGAGAAGGGAAATATTCGAAGGCCTTGCTGGCGGGCAGATAGGCCTGATTGTAGGCACCCACGCCCTGCTGGAGGACAAGGTCATATTCAAGAACCTCGGGCTTGCCGTAATCGACGAGCAGCACCGCTTCGGAGTGGACCAGAGGGCCAAGCTGTGGTCCAAGAACACGCTCCCTCCCCACGTGCTCGTGATGACCGCCACTCCTATCCCGAGAACACTTGCAATGACGGTTTATGGAGACCTTGACGTCTCCGTAATCGACGAAATGCCTCCTGGACGCAAGCCCGTGCGCACAACCCTCCATACGCCAAACAGGATGCCCGCGGTCTATAAATTCATGCGCGAGGAAATAGCCAAGGGACGCCAGGTCTTCGTAGTATATCCTATGATATACGAAAACGAAAAGCTTGACATACAGAATCTGGAGCTTGGCTACGACGAAATAGTGAAAGCCTTCCCTTTCCCTCCGTACAAATGCGCCATAGTCCACGGCCAGCAGACCTCGGAGGTGAAGAATTTCAATATGGAAGCTTTCGCTGCGGGCAGAGCCAACATCCTGGTTTCCACTACGGTAATAGAAGTGGGAGTGGATGTTCCCAACGCCTCGGTGATGGTGATTATGTCAGCCGAGCGCTTCGGACTCTCGCAGCTTCACCAGCTTCGCGGCAGGGTGGGACGCGGAGCGGCAAGTTCGCACTGCATACTGATTCGCGACTACAAATGCTCGAAGGAGGCAATCCAGAGGCTGGAACTGATGTGCTCCACCGAAAACGGTTTCGAAATTGCGGAGGAAGATATGAAAATGCGCGGCCCGGGAGACTTGGAGGGCACCCAGCAGAGCGGACTGCCGATTTCGCTCAACATAGCCTCCCTCGCGAAGGACGGACAGATACTCTCGGAAGCGAGGGCCTACGCACAGAAAGTGCTGGATGAAGACCCTACGCTTGATAGTCCGAAAAATGCCAGGTTGCTGCACGAACTCAGAAAGGAAAAATATCAAATAAAAGACTATAGCAGAATATCTTAAGCAAAATGAAGAAATTTCTCAGACTACTGGAGATTGTCGGAGCCTGTTTCCTTATCGGATACGGCATCGGCATAGTGTTCACAAAGATTATGAAACCTAACAAAAACGAAGCAGGCTACATAGGTCCTTCCGACATTCAAATCGAAGACGGAGTGATGACCCCTGAGGCTCTGCTTGCAATGGGGCGTCTGGGCGATGCCCAGCTATCCCCTGACGGCAGCCGTATCCTTTACGGCGTCAGCTACACATCCGTAGAGCAGAACCGCAGCTGCCGCAACCTCTTTGCCATCGACCCTGACGGCAGCAACAAAGTCCAGCTCACCAGGTACTCCAAGAGCGTATCCAACGCCAGGTGGGCCCCTGACGGAAAGAGCATATATTTCCTTCTGGACGGCCAACTCTGGCAGGCAGCATACGGCGGGAAGAAGCTCGGTGCAAGACGGCAGCTTAGCGACATTCCTTCCGGAATCAGCGAATTCAAGCTCTCTCCTGACGGATGCAACATCATCTATACCAGCACTATACCTGGACCTGTAAAGAGCCCTAAGGACAGCGACCCGGCTCTTGACAAAGCCCAGGCTTATGCCACCGATGACCTTATGTACCGTCACTGGGACCACTGGGTTACAGAAACTCCGCGCACCTACCTTGCAGCAATGGGAGGCACCATTACGCCAGAGCGCAGCGTGGATTTGCTCGGAGATGAGCCATACGAGCTTCCAACTGAGCCTTTCGGCGGCATAGAGCAGCTCGACTGGTCTGCTGACGGAATGTATATAGCCTACAGCTGCCGCAAGAAAACCGGCAAGCAGTACGCCTTCAGCACCAACTGCGGCATATATCTCTACAACATCCAGAGCGGAGAGACCATCCCGGTCAAGACAGACGGAGGCTATGACACCGACCCTGTATTCTCTCCTGACGGCAGGCACCTTGCGTGGATTTCGATGAGGCGCGACGGCTATGAGGCTGACCAGCAGAGGATTATGGTGTGCGACTTCGAGAATGGCCGCACCTGCGGCATCAGGCAGCTCGCAGCCTCTCTTGACCGCGATGCAGCAGGACTGTGCTGGGGCCCGGACAGCAAGGGCCTGTATTTCAGCGCACTTCACGACGGAGTCCAGAAGCTATTCTACACCTCCCTTGACGACAAGACCCGCCAGCTCACTTCAGATGAGGAAAAATATGACTTCTTCTCCCCGTTCGCAGTGCTTGACGGCGGCAGGACCCTGCTTGCAAGCAATTACTGCCTCAACCGTCCGATAGAACTCATCAGCCTCTCCCTCGGAGATCAGGGCTATGCAAGCTGGACTCAGATTACAAGGGAAAACGAGCACATACTCAGCCAGCTCGACGAACCGACATCGGAAAGCGTATGGCTCGAGACCGTGGACGGCAAGCAGATGCAGTGCTGGGTGCTCTACCCTCCGAAGTTCGACCCGTCAAAGAAATATCCGGCTATCGAAATCGTGCTCGGAGGCCCTCAGGGTACCAATTCCCAGGACTGGAGCTACCGCTGGTGCTACAGACTGATGGCCCAGCAGGGCTATGTGGTCATTATGCCTAATCGCCGCGGCACCACCGCCTTCGGCCAGGAGTGGAAGGAGCAGATTTCCGGCGACTACCCGGGACTCAATATGCAGGACTACCTCACTGCCGGCCGCTGGATGAAGTCTCAGGACTATGTCTCAAAGCTTGCCTGCGTCGGAGCTTCCTACGGCGGCTATTCCGTCTATATGCTGGAAGGTCTGCACGGCGACCTCTATGACTGCTTCATTGCCCACGCCGGCATCTTTGACGAGAAGATGCTCTGGTACACCACCGAAGAAATGTGGTTTGCCAACTGGGACAACGGAGGTCTTACGGAGTATGCCTATGAGCCTGGGCAGACCGGGCCAAAGGGCGACGGAGTGACCTTCGGCGGAATGCAGCAGGCAGGAGCCCCTTACGCCTCAACCCCAAAGGCACAGCGCCACTATGCCTGCTCCCCTTCTGCCAATGTCACCAAATGGCATACACCTATCCTGTGCATCCACGGAATGATGGACTACCGCATCCCTTATGAGCAGGGTATGGCAGCCTTCAACGCCGCACAGATGATGGGTGTTCCTTCACGACTGGTGATATTCCCGCAGGAGAACCACTGGATACTCCAACCGCAGAACTCGCTCTATTGGCATCGCGAATTCTACGGCTGGCTTGACAAATGGTGCAAGTAAGCTACTCGCACCTGTATTTACCGTCAACCTTGAGAGGCTCTATGTGGATATTGACAATGGATTCCGGACCGAGTTCTTCCCGGATACGGGCCTCCAAGTCCATAGAATGCTTGTGGGCTATGTCCAAAGTCACATCCCCCGGCATTCTCACGTGCATCTCTATGGAATGGACATTTCCGACGTGGCGGGTACGCAGGTGATGCAAATCCGAAAGTTCAGGGTCTTCGGCAACGATAGCCCTGATTTTTTCTTCCTCATCGGCAGGAAGACTTTTGTCCATAAGCTGATTGAGGGCAGGAAGGAGGATTTTGACAGCCGCAATGATAATGAAGATGCTCACTACAGCGGCTGCTATAGGGTCGAGTATGGCCCACTTCTGGCCGAGGAAGACCGCACCTCCAATTCCTATGGCAGTACCAATGGAAGAAAGAGCATCGGTACGGTGATGCCAGGCATTTGCAACCACAGCATCGGACTTGGTCTTGCGGCCCACCTTCACCGTTACCTGGAAGAGCACTTCCTTGATCACAATGCTGACAATAGCCGCAGCAAAGGCAATCCAGCCCGGAGTATTGAGCACTTCCCCGCCTATGGCCGCCATTATCTTGTTGACTCCGTCCGCAAGCAGTTTACCGCCAACGGCAAGCAGGGAAAGGCCCACGATGAGGGTTGCGAGGGTTTCGTATTTGCCGTGGCCGTAATTGTGGTCCCCGTCGGCAGGCTTGTTTCCAATCTTTACGAAAACCAGAACAATAACATCTGTAAGCAGGTCGCTGAGCGAATGCACCGCATCCGCAATCATAGCAGCGGAGGCTCCCAGCACTCCAGCCACGAATTTCAAAGCAACAAGCACCAGATTGGCAAAACCACCCCAAAGGGTGATTCTGTAGATTTCTTTCGTTCTTTCCATAATTTATTTGAGTGGTCGCATTTTCGCGTATTTGAGGAGCAGCACCTTCTGTCCGTATTCGTCGAAATCGACTACGGCTTTGAGCTCAGGCGCCACTCCGGTTATCGATTTGATCCGGCCAGGGCCGAAACGGTTGTGCTCGATTCTTTCACCAACATACAGCTCCGACATATCCACCGCCTTGAAATTGGGGTCCAAAGGACGCTGCGCCGGGGCAGCAGCATGACGGGCTGCAGGCTGTGAAGGCTCAGCAGGGCGCCGGGAGCCGAATGCCGGCCGTTCCGAAGGAGCCGAAGGGCGTTTTTCGAATCGGACTGCCCCGCTCCTGCCGTAGCCCAGGCCGCTGCGGGTGCCGAAGCCACCGAAGCCGCTGAAGGCAGCCTCGCCCTGCACGGCAGAAGGGTCTTCGAGATACTTCGGATCTATTTCTTTCACAAAACGGGAAAGAGGGTTGTTCTCGGTCTTGCCGTTGCGCATACGGGAGGTCGCGTGAGTCAGCACGAGGTCCTTTTTCGCACGGGTAAGCGCCACATAGAAGAGCCTGCGCTCCTCCTCCAGGTCAGAGAGGCTCCCCACCATATTCATAGAAGGGAAAAGATTGTCTTCCAGACCGGTAATCAGCACGTGCCTGAACTCCAGGCCCTTCGCCGAATGCACGGTCATAAGGGACACCCTGTTGGAATCATCCCGTTCATCCGTATCCGCATTTGCGAGCAGGGATACATTTTCGAGATAGTCACCGAGGGTGATATCAGGCACATCCTCCCCGTTCTCCTCCGCCTCAGTGGTTCTCTCATCCACATAAATGGAAATGGAGTCGAGAAGCTCCTCCACATTTGCCTTGCGCGCCATTCCTTCGATGGATGTGTCGGCAGCAAGGCTGGTGCGGTAGCCGCTCTCGTCAGCAATCCTGAGCGCGAGCTCCTCGGCATTGCACCTGAAGGCGTCCGAGGCAAAGCGGTTTATCATCCCGCAGAAATCCTTGATTTTTGTAATGGCGGCAGAGCGCAGTCCGAAGCTTTCCAGGTCATCGAGCCAGGCGGCCTTGAAAAGGGTGGTCTGATGCGCTCTCGCGGCCCTGTCCAGAGCTTCCAGCGAAGTATCTCCTATGCCCCTTGCCGGCTTGTTGACCACCCTCTTGAAGCTCTCCTCGTCAAGCGGATTGACCGCCAGCTTGAGGTAGGCCATCATATCCTTAACCTCCGCCCTCTCATAGAAGGAGTTGCCGGAATATATCATATAAGGTATATTGCGGCGCCTGAGGGCCTCTTCGAGCGCGCGCGACTGGTTGTTGGTGCGGTAAAGAATAGCAAAGTCGCTGTACTGCGAGCTGTCTCTGCGCATCTTGGAGACTATTTCATCGGCCACCATTGCAGCCTCACCGGTCTCGTTGTAGGAACTTATGATGCGGATAGGATCGCCCTTCTCTCCCATAGAGTGGCAGACCTTGGGGATGCGGTTGGTGTTCTTCTCGATTACGCTGTTGGCCGCGTCAACTATGGTCGAAGTCGAGCGGTAGTTGCTTTCAAGGCGGAAAACCTTGGCTTCCGGGAAGTCCTTGGAGAAGTTGAAGATATTCTGGATCTGCGCTCCGCGGAAGGCGTAAATCGACTGCGAGTCATCTCCAACCACGCAGACATTGCGACGCAGCTGCGCGAGTTTCTTCACTATGATGTACTGCGAATAGTTGGTATCCTGGTACTCGTCCACGAGTATGTAGGCGAAGCGGCGGGACAGGGCGTCCATAGCCTGGGGGTTGTCCCGCAGAAGTATGTTCATATTGACAAGGATATCGTCGAAGTCCATCACGCCGGACTCCTTGAGCTTGCGCTGGTAGAGGCTGTAAACCTTGTGCAGCTCGGGCTTGTGGCTGCGTGTATCCGCGGTCAGCAGGTCCTGACGGCAGCGGTAGGCCTCCGCCGTCACCAGATTGTTCTTCGCCCCGGAAATGCGGGAGAGCACATCCTTTGGCTTATAAGTCTTGTCGTCAAGGCCGAGCTCCTTGATGCAATGCTTCACTGCGGCAGTGGAGTCGGAGGTGTCGTAAATGGTAAACTGGGCCGGATAACCCAGAAACTCGGCCCACTCGCGAAGGAAGCGTACGAACACGGAGTGGAAAGTCCCCATCACCACGCTACGGGCCTTCGCCCTGCCGACAAGCAGGGAGATTCTCTCCTTCATTTCATTAGCAGCCTTCTTGGTAAAAGTAAGAGCCAGAACAGTTGAAGGGTCCACCCCCGAAGCCAGCATATAGGCCACCCTCGAAGTCAAAACCCTTGTTTTTCCGGAACCGGCACCGGCAATGATAAGCACCGGTCCGTCCATCGCCTCTACCGCCCTCCGCTGTTCGTCGTTCAGGCCTTCGAGAATTGCATTCACTTTGTTTTCCATACAGCCACGAAATTAGGAAAAAAATTGCTATCTTCGCACCGCCTTAATGCAAATCTTATAAACCTATATAGAAATGTCCAAAACCATTGTTTTGAAAAAGGGTCTCGACGTTCCGGTATCCGGGGCGCCCGAGAAGCGCCTGAGCAAGACTGTGATCAGCGACATCGTTGCCATCCAACCGGAGGATTTCAAGGGACTTCTGCCCCGTCTTCTGGTAAAGGAAGGTGACCGCGTGCTCGCGGGATCGCCTGTTCTCTCGGACAAAAAGAACCCTGACATCATTGTTGCGGCTCCTGCAAGCGGAACCGTAAAGGAAGTAGTCAGGGGCGAGAAGAGAAAGCTTCTCGCAGTACTGATCCAAACCGACGACAAACAGGAGTATCTGGACTTCGGCAAGAAGAATCCTGCTGACCTGAGCGCCGAAGAAGTAAAGTCAGCTCTGCTCGCAGGCGGCCTGTGGCCTGTACTCGTACAGCGCCCTTACGGCATACTCGCAGACCCGGCTATCACTCCTAAGGGAATCTTCGTATCGGCAATCAATGCGGCTCCCGCAGCAGCTGATGTGGACTTCGCCTATGGCGACGAAATCGCAGCTCTCCAGGCCGGTATCGATGCACTCTCCAAAATCTGTCCCGTTCACGTAAGCTTCGATGCTAAGCGCTACCCAAGCTCCAACCTCAACCGTCTGAAGGGTTGCGAAGTGCATCTCTTCCAGGGCAAATACCCTGTAGGCAATGTCGGAGTGCAGATCAGCCACATCTCCCCTATACGCAAGGACCAGACCGTATGGACAGTGTCCCTGCACGGCCTTGCAGCCATAGGAAAGCTCTTCCTGGGGGGCCGTTACGATGTGCTCCGCAAGGTGGCCGTAGGCGGTCCTGCCGCTATCCAGCCGGCTTACATCTGCACCCTCCCGGGAATGCCTATGAGCGAGCTCAAGCCTTTCTACGGAGCTGAGCCTCAGGGACTTCGCCTCATCAGCGGCAACATCTTCAGCGGCCGCAATGTCGGTGAGCGGGGCTATCTCGGCTTTGCTGACGACTGCATCACCATCATAAAGGAAGGCACCGACAAGGAGCTCCTCGGATGGGCAAGACCTTTCAGGTTCAACCAATATTCCGCCGACCACACCTACTTCAACTGGTGCCTCGGCTGGCTCACTCCGGGCCGCAAATACGATATGGACACCAACCTCCACGGAGGTCCGCGTGCATTCGTAATGTCCGACGGCTACTATGCGAAGTTCCTTCCTATGGACATCTACCCTATCTACCTTGCCAAGGCCTGCCTTGCCGGGGACATAGAGAAGATGGAGAAGTTCGGCATATATGAGGTTCTTCCGGAGGATCTGGCCATCTGCGAATATGCGGATCCTTCAAAGAACTATATTCAGGAAATGATTGCAAAGGGTATCGACCTGATGCTTAAGGAAATGGCTTAGAAGATATGAACAAGATTTTTGAAAAAGGCGGCAAACTCTACTGGCTGCACTCAACTGTCGATGCTTTTGAGACATTCCTCCACGTACCTGGAACCGTGACCCTCAAGGGCGCCCACGTGCGTGACGCAGTCGACATCAAACGAATTATGATTATTGCTGTCATCGCAGCAGTTCCTGCCGCAATCTTCGGAATGTGGAACGTGGGCTGGCAGCATGCTCTGGCCACCGGAATCTCCGCCAATGTATGGCAGGCCTTCTGGTATGGCTTCTGGAAGGTTCTTCCTCTGTACCTCGTATCCTATATCGTAGGTCTCGGAATCGAATTCGCCTCCTCACAGATTCGCGGAGAAGAGGTGAACGAAGGTTACCTCGTAACCGGTTTCTTCATTCCGCTCATCGTCCCTGTGGATGTTCCTCTCTGGATGCTTGCTCTTGCAGTCGCATTTGCAGTTATTTTCGGAAAGGAAGTCTTCGGAGGCACAGGTATGAACGTGGTGAATGTAGCCATTCTCGCACGTGCCTTCCTGTTCTTCTCATATCCTAGCGATATGTCCGGTTCAGGCAACTGGATTCACGTAGGCGCAAACGAGGCTGTGGTTGACGGATTTACCGGAGCAACCCCTCTTGCCCTCGCAGGAGACGGCTTCAACGCCCTTGCCAACGCAGGCGCACAGTACGGCACCGATTTCTGGACAATGTTCTGGGGCGGTATTCCGGGTTCAGTCGGTGAGACTTCAGTCATCGCTATTCTGCTCGGTGCAATACTTCTCATCTGGACAGGTGTTGCCAGCTGGAAGATAATGCTCAGCTCTGTTGCGGGTGCCCTGTTTGTCGGCGGACTCGCCAACCTCTGCGGAGCTTCCGACATCCCTTGCCTCTACCATCTCGTAATGGGAGGATTCGCCTTCGGTACAGTCTTTATGGCAACCGACCCAGTGACATCAGCTCAGACCGAGCCTGGCAAATGGATTTACGGATTCCTTGTCGGCGCACTCTGCGTGATTATCCGCGTCTTCAACCCTGGTTACGCCGAGGGTATGATGCTCGCTATTTTCCTCGGCAATATCTTCGCTCCTCTCATTGACCACCTCGTGACAAGCTGTCACATCAATGCAAGGAACCGCAAGTTAAGCAAAGCATAAGACACGAAAGCCATGAATACTAACAGCAACGTTTACACCATAGTTTACACAACGGTAGTTTGTGTACTGGTAGCAGCTATCCTTGCTTTCGTCTCCCAGTCTCTGAAGCCGATGCAGGTAGCCAACGAGAAGGCTGAGACCATCAGCCAGATTCTCGCTGCAGCCCAGTTCGAGGAGCAGGCTGACAACAACGCCATCCTCAACTTCTACAAGCAGAACATCAGCGAGGCCATCCTGGTGAATGCCGACGGCAAGAAAGTAGGAAGCCTCAACACTGCTGACGCTCAGGTTTACAGCACCGCTGACCTGAAAGCGCAGAACTACAACATCAAGGACGGCAGCGCTTGCAGCCTCCCTGTCTATATCTTCAAGAACGGCATCAGCGTGATTCCGGTTTACGGTGCAGGCCTCTGGGGTCCGGTTTGGGGCTATGTAGCCCTCGACGGCCTCAACATAGTCGGTGCATATTTCGACCACTCAGGCGAAACTCCGGGACTCGGCGGCAAAATCAAGGATGATCCCAAGTTCCGCGCACAGTTTGACGGCAAGAAACTTGACTTCAGCGACACACATCCTTTCGATATCGTGAAGGGCGGTGCTCCTGCCGGAAAGGCCAACGCCATCGATGCCATCTCTGGTGCCACTATGACCTCCAAGGGTCTCAACGAGGCTATCAATGTTTGGGCTCTCGCTTACAGGAACTATCTCAAAAATCAGGAGGACTAAGCAATGGGAAAATTTAAGGAAACAGTATTGAATCCGATTTTGAAGGGCAATCCTATTACTGTCCTCATTCTCGGTATCTGCTCTTCTCTCGCAGTCACTGTCGAGCTCAAGGGCGCTCTCGTTATGGCTCTCTCCGTAACCGTAGTTACAGGCGTCAGCAGCCTCATCTGCTCTCTGATCCGAAAGACCATCCCGAACCGTGCACGAATCATCATCCAGCTCGTTGTAGTCGCAATGATGGTAATCCTCGTGGACCAGTTCCTGAAGGGCTTCGCCTACGCAATAGACAAGCAGCTCTCCGTTTACATCGGTCTTATCATCACCAACTGTATCGTGATGGGACGCATCGAGGCCTTCGCCCTCGGCAACAAGCCTCTGCCATCCCTTCTTGACGGTCTTGCAAACGGTCTGGGATACGGACTGATTCTGGTCATCGTAGCCTTCTTCCGCGAGCTCTTCGGAAGCGGAACCCTCTTCGGAATTCCGGTTCTTTCAGCCATCGGATACACCAACAACGGTCTTATGATTCTCCCTCCTATGGCTCTCATCCTTCTGGGATGCATAGTATGGGTACACAGGAGCATAGACAAGGATCTTCAGGAAAAATAATAAACACACCGGGAAATTATGGAATATTTAAGCTTATTCGTAAAGTCAATCTTTGTTGACAATATGATCTTTGCATACTTCCTCGGTATGTGTTCATACCTGGCAGTATCAAAGAATGTGAAGACAGCCAACGGTCTGGGAATCGCAGTCATTTTCGTGCTTCTCATCACCCTTCCTGTCAACTACCTTCTGAACCAGTACGTCCTCAAACCGGGAGCACTCTCCTGGCTCGGCGAAAGTTTCGCCGAAGTGGACCTAAGCTTCCTCAGTTTCATTATCTTCATCGCCGTCATTGCGGCCATCGTGCAGGTAGTGGAAATGGTAGTGGAGAAATTCTTGCCGTCCCTGTACTCATCCCTGGGTATCTTCCTGCCGCTGATTGCTGTCAACTGCGCAATCCTCGGAGGTTCCCTCTTCATGCAGCAGAGAGATTTCGTCAATGTGGGTGAGTCCGCAGTTTACGCTCTGGGCAGCGGCATAGGCTGGTACCTCGCAATCGTGGCTCTCGCAGCCATACGCGAGAAACTCGCCTACAGCAATGTGCCTAAGGGACTTAAAGGAACCGGCATCACCTTCATCACCGTCGGTCTTATGGGTATAGGCTTTATGGCCTTTATGGGTATTTCACTTTAATCAGGAGACTTTGTTATGAGCAACACTATCATTTCTTCAATGGTGCTTATGGTGATTGTCATCCTCGTTCTGGTGGCTATCCTGCTGATTATCAAGGCAGCAATCACCCCTAAGGGCACAGTAAAAATCGACATCAACGACGGCAAGAAGGTTCTCGACGTCCAGCCGGGCGGAAACCTTATGGGAACCCTCGCCGAGCAGAAAATCTTCCTTCCTTCAGCCTGCGGCGGAAAGGCCAATTGCGGCCAGTGCAAGGTGCAGGTGCTTGAGGGCGGCGGAGAAATACTTCCTACCGAGGTAGGTTTCTTCAACCGCAAGCAAATCAAGGAAGGCTGGCGTCTGGGATGCCAGGTGAAGGTAAAGGACAACCTCAAGCTCCAGATGGACGAGAGCGCTCTTTCCATCAAGAAGCTCGAATGCGAGGTCATCTCCAACCACAATGTGGCTACCTTCATCAAGGAGTTCACAGTCAAGCTTCCTGAAGGCGAGCACATCGAGTTCAAGAGCGGACAGTACATCCAGATTGACATCCCTAAGTACGAGCTGGATTTCAAGGATATTGACGTGGAGCCTGAGTATAGGGCAGACTGGGAGAAATACGGTTTCTTCAACCTCCACTCTTCCAACCCTACTGACACCATCAGGGCCTACTCTATGGCCTCTTATCCTGGAGAGAAGGGCATCATCAAGCTCAACGTGCGTATCGCAACTCCACCGTTCGACCGCAGCGTTCCTCGCGAGCAGGGTCCTAAGCTCCTGCCTGTAAACCCTGGTATCGCTTCCTCATACGTCTTCACCCGCAAACCGGGCGACAAGGTGATGATAAGCGGTCCGTTCGGTGACTTCCTCCTTCCTAAGAATGACCCTGACACCCAGGAGTACATCTTCGTCGGAGGCGGTGCGGGTATGGCTCCTCTGCGCAGCCACATTATGCAGCTCTTCAAGACTCTCAAGACCGGCAAGCCTGTTCACTTCTTCTACGGTGCACGCGCCCTCGTCGAGGCCTTCTACCTCGAGGATTTCGCTGAAATCGAGCAGGAGTTCCCTAACTTCCACTTCCATCTCGCTCTCGACCGTCCGGATCCGGCAGCAGATGCAGCAGGAGTCAAGTATGTTGCAGGCTTTGTGCACAATGTAATGTATGAGACCTACCTCAAGCAGCACGATGCTCCTGAGGATATCAAGTACTTCATGTGCGGTCCTCCAATGATGACAAGGTGCGTTCTGGATCTTCTCGACAACCTCGGCGTTGCTCCGGAGAATATCCTCTTCGACAACTTCGGCGGTTAATGTTAAGAAAACATATACTCAGAATTGCGCTCCCGATAATTTCGGGGGCGCTTTTGTTTTGTGCGCCTTCCTGCCGCAAAACGCCTGCCCCGTGTCCGCCTCCCGTTGTCACCGATACCACGCAGCTTGTACAGGAGGTCAAGGACAGCCTTACCCTTATTGTAAAGAGCCGCTGCAATGTCAGGACTTTGGATATACTTGTCTATGGAGGCGCTCCCCTGCTGAGACTTGAATCCTGTACCCGATGTGAAGCCCGGGCTGACTCCCTGCGGGTGGAACTCAAGGATTCCCTGCCCAAGACGGTCGTGGTGCTGGGCAATATGCCGGGTGAACTCAACCCTTATGCAGTGGACCATTTCGATGCCCTTGACCGGCTGGAAATGAGCCTCTGGGACGATGACCCCGGGGCGCCCTTCCTTTCGGGAAAGGCAGTCTGGAGCGGGGGCGAATGCGAAGTGGAACTGATGCCTCTTCTGTGCTGCATTGTCATCGAAAGCATTACCAATATGAACGATGACTACACCCTTTTGGAAAATCCGAAAGTATGGCTGAGCGGTATCAATACCCGGGCTCCTCTGATGCAGACCACCGGCTTCAGAGCTGACGAACCAGCCGAGGGAAAGGCAGTCAAACTTCCCTACGACATAGGTCTTTACACCCAATATCCCGGCACCCGCCTCTGGTGTTACCCCTGTGACCTTACTGACGGCCAGTTTGCCACCCTCGTGGTGGAATACAGCAAACGCAACTCCCAGGGTGAGTTATCCCTCTACCAAACCGAGTTCGAACTGGGCCCAATCTTCCGCGGTTCAGAACTCGTGAAAAACCTGTATTTGGAATAACATTCTTGTTTTACACCCTCTAACCATACTCCATCACGCCGTTCGACTCCCCCACTCCCCATTCCGGCCAGATTTTCTGCGTCTTTCTGGCCGTTTGGCACCCTCGCACCCCGTCCCACCAGATTTCTAGCCCTCCGAGAACCTGTGCCACCCTCGGCACCGCGGATATCGTAGAAAGTTAACTCCCTGATTATCAGTAACTTCCGAAAATCAGGCACTACAAAAGGGCACCTGTTTTTCTATAAGTAGCTATAAATCAACAATTTATCTTTCTCTATCTTGAATAGGCTGGAGGGCAACTGAGCAATTTCACCCCCTATTTTGCGCTTTCGGCTCCCTGAACTGCCTGAGAGCAATTTTCACCCCCTCTCTTTTGCGCTACCGTTTTCCATAGCCGGGAGCATCCGTTTCTGAAAGATATGCTGGAACTTTGTGTGGCTGTAAGGCATAAGTCATAGGTTTGACAATCTCAAAACGGAGACCGAGAGCATCGATTATTCTCAGGAAAGTACTTGCTCCCGGTTCAATCTGGCCTTTCTCAATACGGGATATATAGGACTTGTTCGCCCCAATCTTCTCAGCCAATTCGGCTTGAGTCATAGATTCCTGCTTTCTTGCCTCATAAATCAGTTGACCTACACAATAGTTGTAAGCATCTCTTCTGAAAGCGTTTCTGGATTCAGTTCCAACTTCACCGAATCTCTCGTTCATCATCTGGTCGATATCCACAATATTACTTTCCCTTTTCTGCATAATACTCATTCTTTAGTTTCTTTGCCTGCTCTATTTCTTTTCGAGGAGTCTTTTGAGACTTCTTCCGGAAGCCATTGAACTCCATAGCACAAAGGTAAGAATTGTTTAATTATATTACAACATATTTACAAAATTGTTTTATGAAATTACAAGTTTTACAGGTCAATATGAATATTACTTCCCCTTACGGCCAAATTTCATTCCGCCAAACGGCCAAAATTTATTCCTCCATTTGGCCAAAGTTCGCTACACCAATTGATCCCTTCGTCAATGTCTTGGCAGAAAGCAATTTTCACCCCCTCTTTTTGCGCTTTCGGCTCCCGGAAGGGCCGAAGAGCTATTTCAAGGGGTGATTTATGCGCTTAGACAGGGTGGTGATTTCCTGATGTGATGGATAGGGCGGAAAATGTGTGTTGAAGGCAGTATTTGCACCTGATGTGACACATTAGGAAAACGGGAATGTGGCATAGATGGCTGTGTATAGCAGGTTGGTGATTTCCCGATGTGACACATTGGGAGGGTAAAGTGTGTGTAAGGATGTATTTGCTCCCGATGTAACACATCAGGAATACGGGATTGTAGCAGTTATGGGGAAAATGGGAATCGCTCCGCAGAAGACGAAGCGAAAAACATTATTCCTTTGACATTTTTGCGCTTTCAGCAATTTCAATGGCAAAAGAGCACTTTCACGACTGTTTGTCCGTCAGTATCTTTCCATTACACAAAAGACAATATAAATATTGTACAATACTAATATTGTTATTATCTTTGCAAAAAGAAAAGTTTTGACTTTTGATAAGATACTTGATGATAAGCGGCTGTGGGCTGTGAAATATGATGGAGAGCAAAACAATTGAATTTCTGGAGGCGCATCAATCTCCAACTCAATCACGCTGGCGTGATAACGCACAGTGGCGCAGAGATAATGAATACTGGCTCAAGTATTCGCGAATCATTACTCTACAGATTATGCGCGCAATGGATGAGCAATCCGTCACTCAAGTGGAACTCGCCAAGCGTATGGGCTGCACACAGCAGTATGTTTCTAATCTGCTGAAAGGAAGTTCCAACATGACGCTTGAAACCATTGCCCGTCTGGAGAACGCTTTGAATATTGACCTTATCAAATCGGCCCTAAAATACGTTAATGGGTACAGTGTTTCTACATCCTGTCACCAATACCTGAATGATTCAACCGGGGAAGAACTTGATCCTAATATAAAAACAAGCGATTACGTTGATGGGTACAAGCAGCAAATAAAACGCAAATAAACCATTCGGAAGACTACACTGCTTCAGATGCGGCCTTATTAATGAACCCTCTATTTGCGCTTTGGGATGCCAGGAGGGACTGCAGGAGGGACTGCAGGAGGCATTGGGGGCGCTGTCTTCATATATACCGAAGAAATTATTATATTTGTAAGATTGGAGAACGGGCCTCCACAAGGATTCCCAAACGGGCCTCCAAAAGGACAGCAAAACAATTAACAAAACGATAAATTATTATGTTCAAAGGTCAACCAAAAGGTCTATTCGCCCTGGCACTCGCCAACACCGGTGAGCGCTTCGGCTACTACACCATGCTCGCCATCCTCACCCTGCTGATGCAGGCCAAGTTCGGATGGGACGAGGGCGCTGCCGGTCAGGTATATGCCATCTTCCTCGCGGGTGTTTACTTCATGCCGTTCTTCGGAGGAATCCTCGCCGACAAAATCGGTTACGGCAAATGTGTCACCATCGGTATTGCCGTAATGTTCCTCGGCTACCTCGGTCTTGCAATCCCGACCGGAGCCGGTCTTGCCGGAAAGCTGATAATGTTCGGCGGACTTGCCCTCGTAGCCATAGGCACAGGACTCTTCAAAGGCAATCTCCAGGTCCTCGTCGGCAATCTCTATGACGACCCGAAATATTCCGCGAAGCGTGACTCCGCCTTCAGCCTCTTCTATATGGCCATCAACATCGGCGCAATGTTCGCCCCTGCAATGGCCAAGAAAATCACCAATATCTACCTCGGCAACCACGGCTTCGTCTATGACGCCGCCAACCAGGCTCCCGAGTACCTTGAGGCCCTTTCCGGCGCATACGGACTCTGCTTCGGAGTCGCTTGCGTATCCCTTATCCTGTCAGTAGCCATCTACTTCGGCTGCCGCAACTGGTTCAAGCACGCTGATGTCAACACCAAGCAGGCTGCAAAGCAGGCTGATGCAAATGTAGTCGAGCTCACCCCTAAGCAGACCAAGGACAGGATGGTAGCCCTCATCCTCGTATTCGCAGTCGTTATCTTCTTCTGGATGGCCTTCCACCAGAACGGCTCCGCTCTCACCTTCTTCGCGAAGAAATACACCAATCTCACGGTTTCCGGCGGACTGAGGCTCGGCTTCAACATCGGCTCCCTCGCAATGATTGCAGCCTCCGTTTACACCCTCTTCTCCGTATTCCAGTCCGACTCCAAGAAGACCAAAATCATCTGCGGAGCTGTTACCCTAGCTCTCTGGGGAGGCGCCTATGCACTCTATGCCACAATGGCAAACCCTATCGCTGCACAGCCATCCGACTTCCAGCAGTTCAACCCGTTCTTCGTAGTTGCCCTCACACCTATCTCAATGGTCATCTTCGAGAGCCTCGCAAAGAAGGGCAAAGAGCCTTCAGCACCTAAGAAGATTGCGCTCGGTATGCTCGTTGCCGCTCTCGGCTTCGTTATCATCACCTGCGCTTCCTTCGGCCTCACCTCTCCTAAGGACCTCGCAGACGGACAGACCCAGAGCATACTCAGCCCGGCCTGGCTTATCGGGACATATTTCACCCTCACCTTTGCCGAGCTGCTCCTCTCCCCTATGGGTATGAGCTTCGTGACCAAGGTAGCGCCTCCTAAGTACAAGGGAATGATGATGGGCGGATGGTTTGCCGCTACCGCCCTCGGCAACTATCTCTCAATGATTCCTTCAAAGCTTTGGAACAAGATTCCTCTTATGGCCAACTGGGGAATACTCATCGGTCTCTGCCTCATCGCTGCTGTCATAATGTTTGCGATGATGAAGAAAATTGAGGCTGCGACAGAGTCATAACAGCAAAACAATTACTCTTTTGCGATAAAACACTCAAGTATTTCAACGATATTTGCAGTACAAAAAACATCTCAGTTATGAAAACGAAATTCTACATTTGCCCGACTTGCGGCAACATTATCTGCAAGATAGTCGATTCAGGCGTTACACCTGAGTGCTGCGGCTCTCCTATGGACGAGCTTCTGCCAAAAACCAAAGACAACGGTCTCGAAAAGCACCTTCCAGTCTTCGAAAGACTTGATGCCTGCACAGTGGAAGTGCGCGTCGGTTCCATCCCTCACCCTACCACAGAAGAACATCACATTGTTTTTGTCGCGATTGAAACAACTTCAGGTATTCAGATTCGTGAGCTTGACTACAAGAACGGTCTCGCACCTAGCGCAAAGTTCTGCTGCTGCACGGGTCATCTGAAGGGTATCTACTCATATTGCAATCTCCACGGACTTTGGTACAAGGAAGTCAACGAGGACGATTTACAATCTTGCAAGTAGCTGTAAACCAAGCCTGCAACTGGCATAGCAATTGCCGTTGCAGGCTTAAATTTTATTCATTATGAAACATACATATAAGATTTGCATCGCGCTCGCAGCCCTGCTGCTGCCTTGCGCAATCCATACTGCGGATGCATGCACCGGCATCGCGCTGAAGACTAAGGATGACGCCTATGTATTGGCAAGAACGGTGGAATGGCTCAAAACCCCTATGAACTGCGGCTACGCAATAGTTCCGCGCGGCTACAAGCAGACCTCTATGGGACCTGCCGGCAAGCAGGCAATGACATTCAAGGCACGCTACGGTTATGCGGGAGTTTATACCGAATATGAGCCGTTTATTGTTGACGGACTCAACGAAAAGGGCCTCAGTGCAGGTCTGTTCTTCTTCCCGGGCTTTGGCACATATCCTGAATTCGACGAAAGCAAACTGTCTTCCAGCATCTGCGATATGCAGCTGGTAAGCTGGGTTCTTTCCAATTTCGCTACCATCGACGAGATGAAGGAAGGCCTTGCCAAAGTTCAGGTATGCTCCCTCGACCCTGCAGTAGGCACGGTACACTGGCGTTTCAGCGAGCCCGGCGGACGCATCGTAGTACTCGAATTCATTGACGGCAAGCCGGTGTTCTACGAGAACCCTCTCGGCACACTCACCAACTCTCCGGATTTCGCCTGGCATCAGACCAATATGCGCAACTACATAAATCTGGTTCCTGGAGCAGCTGACAATCAGACACTTGCAGAAGGCTTCGAACTTGAGCCTCTCGGAGGCGGTACCGGACTTCTCGGCATCCCTGGAGACTTCACACCGCCATCAAGGTTCGTACGTGCTGCCATATTCTCTGCCAATGCTCCGGTTCTTGACAATACTTTTGACACAGTGACAATGGCATTCCATATCCTGAACAACTTCGACATTCCGATTGGAGTGCAGCACAAGAAGGGTCAGTGCCCTGAGGGCCTTCCAAGCGCCACCCAGATAACCACCTCCGCAGACCTTTCAGGATTGAAATATTACTTCAAGACAGCCTGGAACCAGAACATCCGCTGCATTGACCTGAGCACAATCGACTTCAAGCGCGTCAAATACCAGAGCGCACTTTGTGACCCGGACAAGACTCAGCCGGTAGATATGATAAAAGTTAAATAATTGAATTTCAGCTGATACGGGCGCCTACTTATCCAGGCGCTCGTATTTGCTATGCTGACTGCGGTACTCAGGCACAATCTCTTTCATCTTGGCAACTATTGCCATATCATCATAAGAGTAGCTGAGTTTGAGGAGTTCCTCCTCGTTTTTCTTTGCAAGAGCGTAATCGTATTCGCGCACCGAGGCAACCATAATCTTAGGATGTGAGGTTGGCTTGGTGTTTTCGTTTTCGGAGAGTACTTCCTCGTACAGCTTTTCTCCGTCACGAAGACCGGTGAACTCGATTTTGACATTCTTGGCTCCAGAAAGGTTAATCATACGCTTTGCAAGGTCCACGATACGAACCGGCTTGCCCATATCGAACACGAATATTTCTCCTCCCTTGCCCATAGTACCTGCTTCAAGCACGAGACGGCAGGCCTCAGGGATGAGCATGAAGAAGCGGATGATGTCAGGATGTGTGACGGTGACCGGACCGCCCTGTTTGATTTGCTTTTTGAAGAGAGGAATCACGCTTCCGTTGCTTCCGAGCACATTTCCGAAGCGGGTAGTAATGAACTGGGTAACAGCAGGTTCACCATTCTCCATAAAGATTTCGCCCTTTTCGATGGCACGGTTGAGAGACTGGCAGTAAATCTCGCATATACGCTTGCTGCAGCCCATCACATTAGTCGGGTTGACCGCCTTGTCGGTGGATATCATCACGAACTTCTTGGTGCCGTATTTCACTGCAAGGTCGGCAATGACTCGGGTACCGTAGATATTGTTCTGCACAGCTTCCGACGGATTGTCCTCCATCATAGGAACGTGTTTGTATGCAGCGGCGTGGAACACATAGTCAGGTCTGTACTGTTTGAAGATGGTTTCCATCTTGGTCTGGTTGCAGATTGAGCTCACAATGGTCTCACAGTCAAGGTATGCATAGTGCTTTGCCATATGGAGCCTCTGGGTATGCATAGGGGTCTCCGCCTGGTCCACTATTACGAGATTGCGCGGGTGGAATTTGGCGACCTGATGTACCATCTCGCTTCCTATTGAGCCGGCTCCACCCGTAATCAGGACGACCTTGTCCCTGAGCTGGTTGCCTATCGCCTCAAGGTCAACTTCGATTTTCTCGCGTGGCAGCAGGTCTTCAATATCGACCTCCTTGAGCTGGGACTGTCCTTCAAGGCTCTTTCCGTCCCACTCTTCGGCTTCAGGCTGCATAAGGATATGTATGCCGTTCTTTATGAGGCTGTCAACAAAGTCCGCTTTCTCCCTTATATGCTCGACCTGCAGAGGGCTGACAATCATATATTTGATTCCCAGTTGCTCCATAATGGCGAGCAGGTCTGCGTCGTCTTTGTAAACCTTGACGCCCAGAAGCAAGTCCGGGATATTGTCCTCAGTGTCCGGGGCCACGAAGCCTTTCAGCTCATAGACCAGCGGATTCTGGCTGCGGATGTCCTTTGCAATCGCAACGCCACCGTCACGGATTCCGTAGATAAAGGCTTTCTGTGTGTCGGAATTCCGGCGGAATACATCATAGAGCGTTTTCACAAGCACCCGTTCCATCCACATCAACAGGGTTGTTGCTACAAATATGAACAGGATGCAGAGGTAGGACGGCATCATAATATACGAAGCCGGCACATTGAACCTGTCGAGTGCAAAGGCAATGAGGCATACAATCAGTGATGCCAGTACATTGGCAAAGGCCACACGCTCCAAATCCACGAAGGAGGAGAAGCGGATGATGCCGCAGTATGTGCGGAGCAGCCTCCACATCACTACGAAGACCACCAGCATTACCAGAATGCCAAGCACAATAGGGACTGTGTTATGTGCGAAATAGTGTGCTCCTTCGAAAAATAAATCGATTGCAAAGGCAGTAACAATAAGTATCAGGCTGTCCAAAGCAAGTACGCACCAATAAGGCAAAGACGCTTTGGAGAAATACCATCTGGAAATCTTATTCAAAATACTCATAAGAGTCGGATAGTTAATTCATATATTTTCGGTCAAATTTAGGAAAAATTATTCATATAAAGAGTAAATATATCCAGTTCATTATGAGTCATTTTGCAAATGTGCTTTTGACAGCTGTGTAGCGGGGGTGTAAATCTTTTTGAGTATCTTTGCATAGATGGGACAGAGGGTATATGTTCAGGTTCTCCTGCCGCTCAAATTGGAGTGGACTCCGTGGTACTGCACGGAGGAAGCGGTGCGTGTCGGACAGAGGGTGGAAGTCATCTTCGCCCGCAAAGCCCGGACAGGAGTGATAGTGCGCATCAGCGGGCAGCCGGACATAGACCCGTCAAAAGTTGAAAGACTCCAGAATACCGACACCGGTCTTCCAGACATTACCCCCAATGAACTTCGCCTGTGGGACTTCATCTCCAACTACTACCTGTGTACCCCTGGGGAAGTGTTTAAGGCGGCTTATCCTGCATCCAAACTGCGCAGCGAGTGCATAGGAGTGCAGATTGATCGCAGGGCAGTCCAGTCCCGCGAGCGTATGGAGGCCGCACTCCAGCGCAAGGTGGACACGCTGGCGCAGAGGCTGCTAGCCAAAGAGGAGCAGTTGCGCTCCCGTGCAGAATCCGGGCGGAAGGTTAAACCCGAACTTACCGAACGCCTTAAAGCAGAAAGGAATGCGCTTGCCTTCCAACTTGAAAAGGCCAAAGATTCACTGGGACTCTTCCGCGCTGGCAATGCGCCCGCCATTCAGGAAGCTGTCCAGGACGCCCTGGGAAGCGCCCCTGCCTCACAGTCAGCGGCCCAGGCAAGTACCTCTGCCACGCCTGCAAACGCTTCTGCCACGCCTTCAGCCTCCCCTGCTCCTCCAGCTCCGGCGCCCGGCGGCAAGGCGCTGCTTCTGCGCGGTCCGCAAAGGCTTGCAGAGTACTTCCGCCGATGCGAGGAGTGCCTTGCCGCCGGGCGCGACGTCCTCGTCCTCGAACCCGAAAGCGAACTCGGACTCAATATTGAAGAGGAATTCGCAAGGCACTTCAGCCCTTCCGGCACCCCCGCCGGCACCAGGCAGTTGCACGCCGAAGCCAGCACTTCCGGCACCGTTCTCCGCATCTACAACGCCTCGACCACCCCGGCGGAAAAACGCCGCATTGCCTCTGAACTCAGAGGCCTCCACGAGCCGATTCTGCTCATAGGGCAGCGCAGCGCCCTATTTCTCCCCTACTCCAGCCTGGGCCTCATAATCGTGGATGAGGAGCAGGATGCCTCCTACAAACAGGCGGAGCCCGCGCCGCGCTACAATGGCCGCGACCTCGCGGCAGTCCTTGCGTCCATCAGCGGCGCGGGGCTGATTCTCGGCAGCAGCTGCCCTTCGCTTGAGACCCTGCTGAATGTGCGCAGCGGCAAATATGACCTCCTGGACCTGCCGGATGCCGCTCCCGCAAAGGTGGAGATAATAGATATCAACCAGGAAAGGCGCAAAAACGGAATGGTTGGCGATTTCTCCCGCAAGGCAATTGAGGCCGTCAGGCGGAAAGCCTCTGATGCGCTTATCACAATAGTACGCTGCTTCCGCAGCGAAGAACAGACAGCAGAGCAGGTGCGGGAACTCTTCCCTGAGCGCGACCCGCAGATTCTCACTGCCTATGCTGCACGCAAATCTCCCAAGATTAGCGACTTGACTATCGTTATGCAGGCTGATGCCCTTTTTGACCGTGACGATTTCCGCGCTGACGAAAAGGCCCTCCAGTTGCTCACTATGCTCAAGAACCGCACCCGCCATCTGATAGTTCAGACCGGTGCCGGCAGTCATCCCGTCTTTGCAGCTCTTGCAGGAAGCTCTTCCGAAGATGCCCTGCTCGCGGAACGCAAACAATTCGGCCTGCCGCCTTTCACGCGCATTATCGACATACACGATATCCGCACCGGCCAGCTCATAGACCGGTGCATACTCCCCCGCGACCGCAATCTCGCTGCCGCCAAAGCCAAACTCCTCTCCCACCACCCCGGCGCCTGGTTCGACGTCGATCCGCTGTAACCACCCCTCCCTCACATGTAACATCAGGATAATCGCACTCCGCAAAAGCAAAGCGCGGAGCGAGCCGCTCCATCGAGCTCGGCGCAGCGCTTTGCTTTAGCCGCCGGAGGCCGTTTATTCCGGCGGCGGTGCGCAAATAGGTCCGCTTGTAATCAGGCCGGGAGCCGCAGAGGATGGTGCGGAGGCGGAGCCTCTGCCAAAAGTGCCGAGGGTGGCACAGGTTCTCGGAGGGCAGTTGCCTGCCGGCTTCCCGGTTTTCCCAATCTATCACATCGGGAGCAAAATCGCCCTCACACACACTTTTCCCTCCCCATGTGTCACATCAGGAAAACACCACCCTGCCCCACACAGCTCTCCAGGCCACATCCCCGAATTCCTGATGTGTCACATCAGGAGCAAAAACGCACTCCAACGCACTTTTCCCTCCTCATCTGCAACATCAGGAAGGCGGAGGGATAGCACTGTGGTGGTGTTAGCATTTGAAAGCGCAAAAACGACCCCCTAAAATTGCGCTGTGGGAGCGAAATCGCCCCCACAGCTGCCGACAGAGGTGCAGTTCCGCCGGTAATGATCAGTAGTACAGGTAGAACAGCGCGATAGATTCCATTCCGGCGAAAAGCTGCTTGAGAAGATAACTCTCATTCGGGGAATGAATCGTGTCGCGTTCCAGACCGAAGCCCATAAGCAGAGGGTCTATTCCCAGAATCTGCTGCACCTCGGCAAGCACCGCAATGCTTCCGCCGCCACGGCTAGGAACCGGCTCCACGCCATAGACCTCGGCCATTGCGCGGGAAGCTGCTTTGTAGGCATCCGAACTGATTGGAATCAGGAAGCCGTCACCGCCCTCACAGGCCTTGACTTCCACATGTACATCCTTAGGTGCAATACTCTCGAAATATTCCTTGAAAAGTGGAGTGATTTCCCTGCTTAACTGATTGGGAACCAAGCGCATAGAAATCTTTGCGTGAGCCTCGCTCGGGATGACCGTCTTGGCACCCTCACCGGTATATCCGCCCCAGATCCCGCACACATCCAGGCAAGGGCGAATGCCGGTGCGCTCCAGTGTAGTATAGCCCTTCTCTCCGCGCACCTCATCTATGTCGAGGAAACTCTTGTATTCTTCGAGGTCGAAAGGAGCCCCCGCGAGCAGCTCGCGGTCCTCGCGGCTGAGTTCCACCACTTTGTCGTAGAAATGAGGTACTGCCACGCGGTTGTCAGCATCGTGGAGCTTGGCAATCATTTCGCAAAGCACGGTAATCGGGTTCGCGATTGCTCCACCGTAATGTCCGCTGTGCAGGTCCTTGTTCGGTCCTACAACCTTCACTTCCAGATATGAAAGTCCACGCATTCCGCAATTGATACTCGGCACCTTCTCGCTGATCATAGTGGTGTCGGATACCAGACAGATATCGGCAGCAAGCAGTTCCTTATGCTCCATAATCCACGCAGGAAGGCTCGGAGAGCCTATTTCCTCCTCACCTTCGAACATGAATTTCACATTGTAGCGGAGCTGCCCGGTAACCACCAGATACTCAAAGGCTTTTATGTGCATAAACAGCTGTCCCTTGTCGTCATTGGCACCGCGTCCCCAGATGGCTCCGTCGTGGATTACCGGCTCGAAAGGGTCGGAGTTCCATTTGTCAAGAGGCTCGACAGGCTGCACATCGTAATGGCCATAAACCAGAACGGTCTTGGCCTTCGGGTCAACGATTTTTTCGCTGTAAACCACAGGGTTACCATCGGTAGGCTCTATCATCGCGATATCGGCGCCTGCCTCCATCAGCAGTTCAGCAAGCCTCTGGGCACAGCGCTGCATATCTTCCTTATGCTCGGCTTTCGCGCTGATTGAAGGGATGCGCAGAAGGGAGAAGAGTTCTTCGAAGAAGCGCTCCTGATTGTCTTGGATGTACTGTTTCATAAGTTATTGTCGAAATAGTCCGTTATTTTCTGATAAAGATATACCCTTTCGCGGCCTCTCATATTGTGGTAGGCCTTGGGGAATGGGAAATAATCCACCTGCTTGCCCTCATTTATGCATTCCTGCAGGAAATTCAGCGAATGCTGCCAGACGACGGTATCGTCGATTGCGCCCTGGCATATGAGCAGCTTGCACTGGAGCCTGTCCGCCTTGCCCATCAGGGAGGTCAGCGCAAAGCCCTCGGGATTGGTCTGCGGGGTATCCATATAGCGCTCGCCGTACATTATTTCATACCACTTCCAGTCTATGACCGGCCCGCCTGCGACGGCGACCTTGAAGACTTCCGGGAAGGTGGTGGCAAGCGAGAGCGTCATAAAGCCTCCGTAGCTCCAGCCGTGCACTCCGACGCGGGAGGCATCTATCCACGGCTGCGCGAGCAGGGCCCGGATGCCGACCATCTGGTCTTCCATTTCGGCCTGGCCGCAGCGGCGGGATATGGCCTTCTCGTAGGCTGCGCCGTGGCATTGGGTGCCCCTGTTGTCCTGGCAATATACCACATAACCCCTCTGAGCCATAAGCATTTCCCACATACGGATGTTGCCCAGCCAGCTGTCGTGCACCATCTGGGAGTGCGGCCCTCCATAGACATAGACTATGAGAGGATACTTCTTTGCAGGGTCGAAGCCCAGCGGCTTGATGAGGCGGTAGTGGTTTTCGTAAAGGCCGTCAGCGGAAGGCACGGTGCCGAACTCAACCTCGCAGGCGGCGTATTCCCATAGAGGGTCGCTGCTCTCCACGAGAGTTTCGCGCAGCTTGCCCTCATTGCTGAAGACCTTGCTCCAGCCAGGGTTGTCGAAGGAGCTGAAGATGTCAAGCCAGCCGTCCGGCAGCATAGTGATGTTGTGCCAGCCCTCTTCGCGCGTAAGTCTCTGCGGCTTGCCGAAACGCACGCCCTGCTTGGTCCTGCGGGACGCAGGGAGGGTAAGCCTGATGCGGAAGAGATGGTTCTGGGCAGGAGATATTTCGGAGGAGGTGTAATATAGCCATCCGTCCCGGTATGCTTTGAACTGCACGTCGGCAAAGGCGGTAGGGATGCGGCAAATATTGCCGTCGAGGTCGCAGAGGTAGAGGTTCTTGAAGCCGTCGCGGTTGTCAGTTGAGTAGATAAAGCGCTGAGCATCAAGAGGGTGAGTGGGCTCATACGGCTCCACCCATTCAGGATTCTCTTCTCTGAGCAGCGTTGCCGTAAGCTCTCCCGTCACTGCATTGAAGCAGACCAGTTTGCAATAATGCTGGCTGCGGTCAACTACCTGTACAAGAATAGTTTCCGAGTCCTGCCAACTGACATTGGTAAGGTAGCGGTCGTCTCCGAAAAGCTCGGGAGTGCAGCTTTGGGTTGCAGGATTGCATACCGCAGGCTCGGTAAGGGCGTCGGCATCGAGGGTGATGCTGGTGCGGGTCGCGCTGTCCCATACGCAGATGTCAACCCTCTCGGAATCCATCCCGTTCATAGGATAGCGAAGCTCTATGAGGCTGCCGGTGCGGGTGCTGATGTCCAGCAGCGGAAAAGTACTCACCTTGCTCTCGTCTTTGCGGTAGTAAGCGAGGCGGCTGCCGTCTGCCGACGGAAATAGTCCACCGTCAATGCCGAACTCGTTGCGGCTGACGCTGACTCCGAAGCTCACAGCATCGTATGCGCGGGCTATCCATACGGTGTCCGGGTTTGGGGAAATCATATAGACACTCCCGCCGATTTGCCCGTAAATTGCAGCCTTGTCGTCTTTCGGGAGTCTTGCTCTCTGTGGATAAATCGCAGGGTTAATATTGGCATCCTCCATAGTCAGCCGCTTGCCCTGCGGATTCGACTCCGGCTTCACCTTCAGAGGAGTCAAGCGGGGAGATGCATCCCCGGACATCCCGGCGGACACTTGTGCAGTGGCACCGGCGGACACTTGTGCAGTGTCTTCAGCGGGCACTGACGCTGAAAATAGTGTTGCAATTGCAACGATAGCAGTACAAATCTTCACCATAGCTGCAAATATACACAAAACTCCCGTAATCCCGTCCCTGCCCTACTGCCTTCTGGTTAAAGATATCGGGGGAACATCTTGTCGTATTTCCTGATCTGACATATGAGGAGGGAAAAGTGCGTGGGAGGGCGATTTTGCTCCCGATGTGACACATGAGGAAAACAACGGTAAAGCCGGGAGAAAATCGCCAGTCCGTACAGGAGAATGGCTTCTGGTGTACAAACCGGGAGGTTACGAACGGGGACCTACAAACTGGCAGGTTATGTGTGCAAGACTATGACCGGGAAATCTGACCGGAGCCGAGGGAGATACGGTATTTGAGCATCGAGCTTCCGTGGTAGAAGACCATTGCTATGGTGCTGTCATCCACGAAATACAGGTTGACAAGACGGCGCTCGGCTTTGGTGCGGCCAGTCGGTTCAGCCCAGACCAGGGTGTAGCTGTTCTGTCTGATATTGCGGACCACAATCAGGGTGTAGCCCCGCAGTTCCACACTTGCCAGCTGGTAATTGCCGCTCTTGGACTTGGTCTTATTGCCCACAACTGCACCGTAGCCGGCACCCGCAGCACCAGCTCCTGAAGAATGAGAGGCACTACCAGCCACGGCACCCGCACCCCCGGCAAAAGCCACGACGGCACTGCAATCGGCCGGCAGCGAAGCCATCTTGACCTTCTTTGCGGAAGTCAAAGCCTTGGGATTGTTCTCCAACCACCACTCCACAACCTTATCAGTCTTGTAAACCTCCTCTGGAAGCACCACAAGACGCGGGTCAGAAGCAATCAGCGAATCGAGATACTCGGTAAGGGCATCTTCATTAACCCTCATCGAAGCCGAACTGCTGCCCTCGATACGGAACCGCTCCCCCTGAGGCTCCAGAGCCTTGCCCAGGAAATTCACAGCTTCCATATGGCTCCCGTCAAAACTGGAAGCAACCAGATTCCAGCTCAACAAGTCCGCCTCCTCACGAAGAAAAGAAAACAGCACATAATCCGTCCCTGCCACATTCACAAAAGACACCGAATCCCTCAAAGCCTCGACCTTGAAAGGAGTTCCCACCTGCACGCAACCGCGCCGCAGGACTTTATAGGTATAAACCCTCGCTTCCTCACCGCAGAAATTAAGGCCGAGCAAGTAATTCTTGCCGGCCTTGGTAAAGTCGTGATAAAACTCAAGAGTATCGCGCGGGTCCACCTGCTTCCGAGGATGTGCAAAACCTGGCAAGCACAACAGCAGAAGACTCAGGACAACAAAAAACTTACGCAAGTGCCTTGAATTTTTCGGAAGAAATCTTCTTAGGAGTAATCTTGATTTCGCTCCTGATCTGCTCGATGACCTTCTTGTCCTCAACCTGCTCAGCAAGACGGTCAATCTGCTTCTGATCCTGAAGCATACCCTTCACTGCCTCGGCAAGTACATCCTCCGGAACATCATTGATGCCGTACATAGCGTACTGATACTTCATATTGGCCTCAGCAGCTGCCTTGAGGTCGTCCATCTCAATCTTGAAATCGTATTTCTTCATCAGGAAACCGCGGACAAGCTGCCACTTGAAGTCCTCAAGGAAACCTGGGAACTCCTTCTCCATCTGCTCCTCGGTAACCTTTCCGGCATTTGCCTGAAGCAGCCACCTCTTGAGGAAAGCCTCAGGAAGTTCGATTCCGGACTTGGCAACATAGAACGCACGGATATCCTTGGTGAGTCTCCACTCAGCCTCGGCCTTGTAGTTCTCCTTGAAGCGCTCTGCAGCTTCTTTCTCAAGCTCCTCATCAGTCTTCTCAACCTTCTGAGCCTCGTAGTATTTCTTCAGGTTCTCAGCCATCTCGGACTTCTCCTTGGCGGAAGTGGTGACGGTGTACTGGAACACCTCATCATCACCGGAAACCTCAACATTAACCTCAGGGGTAAGTGCAAGGTCGAAAACGAAGGTAAACTCCTCTCCGTCAACCCAACTGACCTCCGGCTGCTTCTCGCTTGAAAGAGGCTCTCCGAGAATGTGGAGATGCTCCTCATCTATGAACTGCTGGATTCCCTTTCCTATAGTCTCATTGACTGCATCTGCAAGAATCTGCGGGCCATAAACCCTCTTTACCAGGGAAGCCGGCACATTACCCTTGCGGAATCCTTTGAAATCTGCGTTGCGCCTGCACTCTGCAAGCCTCTTGCGTGATGCCTCGGCATAATCCTCCGGTGCAATCACCATTGTAAGCTCGATGGTGAGCTTGTCGCTGTTTGTCTTTGTAAGTTTCATATCAAAAAATTATCTGTTCTTTTTTCTTTCAGGATATTTGATTCTCTCGTGATTGATCTGTGAAATATAGGACTTCAGCACTCCCTTTATCGTCGCCAGTTCCTTCAGCGACAGGTCGGCTTCCTCCAGCTGGGCATCATCAATTTTGAACTGGACTATCTTCTCCACAAGACGGGAAACCGCTTCCGGACTGTGGTCCTTGAGGGTGCGGGATGCCGCCTCAAGGGAGTCGCAAATCATAAGTATGGCCTGCTCCTTGGTCTGAGGCTTCTTGCCCGGGTAGCAGAATTCCGGCTTCATCGCAGGATCTCCTCCCTCCTTGAGGAACTTGTCATAGAAATAGGTCACGCAGTTGGTGCCGTGGTGGGAAAGGATGAAATCCGAAACCGGAGCCGGCAGCTTGTGCATACGCGCCAATTCCATTCCGTCGGTAACGTGCTTGATAATCGCCTGCGCACTCTGCAGAGGAGTCAGGCCCTCGTGGTACTTCGCCAGTTCCGAACCTATGGACTCGTTCTCCACATAGCAGAGTGGATTCATAGTCTTGCCTATGTCGTGATACAATGCACCGGCCTTCACCAGGGCCTCGTCCGCTCCGATTGCACGGGCGGCAGCGGAAGCCAGATTCATCACCTGCAGCGAATGCTGGAAGGTGCCAGGCGCATTCTGCTCAAGGTCCTTGAGCAGGAAATTGGACATATCTTCAAGCTCAAGCAGGCGCGAAGTCGAAACGAGATTGAACACCCTCTCCATAATGTAAACGAGAGGATAGCACAGGACCTGAAGCAGAGATGCTCCGAAGAGCATTGCCAGAGTCCAGTATGTGTCATAGTTCACGATTCCGCCCATCTTCAGGGCAAGGAAGCCCAGCGCTAGCACCAGGAAATTCACCAGAGCGGCAAGGAACTGCTTCACACCCTTGGAGAAGAACCTGAATACATAGAGGGTAACAGTAGCCGAAGCCACAAAGAGCAGGAAAAGCGAAGCTCCTCCCTCAGCAAAAATCAGCAACGGGAAGAGAGATACGAGATAGACAGGATAAATCAGCCTCGTCTTGAAGAAAGAGGCCAGGAAAATGGCGCCTAAAGGGAAAGGAAAGAGGAAAATATAGTCCGGAGCGAAGCGGATAATCAGCAGCTCGGAAACAGCCATAATGGTGAACACTGTGAGCAGGAACATATACCTGTTCCAGTCATTGAACACCGTAGGGTTGGAATAATAAATCGCAAAATACAGGCAGACCAGAATCAGCAGCAGTATCAGAGCATTGCCCAGCAGCGGGAGCACTCCCCCGGCAGCCCTGGACTGCTTTTGGTACTCCATCTTGTAGGAATCAAGAATCTGGGCGATTTCTGCGGTAACCATCTCCCCTTGCGTAACGATAACCGTTCCGCTGGTGACATAGCCGGCAGTAGTGGCAATCTGGGTTCCTCCCTGTTCGTTCACCAGATTGGTGAGTTCTTCATCCAGATTGAGGTCCGGCATAACCAGATCAAACACTCCGTATGCCCTGAAAATCGAATCTACAGGATACTGCGGAAGTTCCGAAATGGTATTGAACAGCACCGCATTGCGCGCCTCCGGAAGAGAGAACACTTCGGTTGAGGGAACCTTCTCCGCCCTTTTTCCTTTCTGAACATAAATGGTCGGAGATGAAGTGATTGCTTCCGACACTATTCCCTTGTCATAAACCAGGGCAAGGGACGAAAGCAGTGCAGGCTGCAGTCCCGGCCACTGGGAGAGGTCCAAAGCCTTGGCCTTGCCGAGGTTCTCGGCAAATATGTTGGAAGAAAGGCGATAATACGGAATCAGGGATGCCGCCTTTTCGGCCTTCTCCCTTTCGATCTGGGCCTCAGTTTTGAGAATAGGGAAAGACATCGAAGCCGTCAGGGTTTCATATTTCCATTCGGACCCCTGACGGTATTCATAAGCCCATTTCGCAGTCCCGGGCATCAAAGCAACGAGGGCTGCGAAAATTATGGCTAAGGGTATGATAACCTTTGTTTTCAAGCTATGCGTCGATATTGGCGTAGTGTGCATTCTCTTCGATGAACTGCCTGCGTGGCGGTACATCGTCGCCCATCAGCATTGAGAAAGTACGCTCAGCTTCTGCTGCATTGTCAATGGTAATCTGACGGAGACGCCTGCGGCTCGGGTCCATAGTGGTATCCCAAAGCTGGACATCTGACATCTCACCGAGACCTTTGTACCTCTGGACGGTATAACCCTTGTCGGAACCCTTTCCGAGGCGCTGTGCTGCCTCTTCACGCTGCTCCTCGGTCCAGCAGTAAACCTCTTCCTTGCCCTTCTTCACAAGATACAGCGGCGGAGTAGCAAGATAGACATAGCCGTTCTTGATGAGGTCGAACATGTAGCGGAAGAAGAAGGTCAGGATAAGGCAGGCAATGTGGGAACCGTCCACATCGGCATCGGTCATAATGATAACCTTGTGGTAGCGCAACTTGCTGAGGTCCATATGCTTCTCGCCGGACTCGTCCTCCTGGGCCACGGTAACACCGAGGGCTGTGTAGATGTTCTGTATTTCCTGGCTGTCGAAAGCGCGGTCAACAGCAGCCTTCTCCACATTCAGAATCTTACCGCGAAGCGGCAGGATAGCCTGGGTCTTGCGGTCGCGGCCCTGCTTTGCGGTACCGCCTGCGGAATCTCCCTCGACGAGGAAGAGCTCGCACTTCTCAGGGTCCCTTTCGGAGCAGTCGGCCAGTTTGCCCGGCATTCCCGCACCTCCGAGATAAGTCTTGCGCTGCACCATCTCGCGGGCCCTGCGGGCTGCGCTGCGGGCTGTTGCTGCGAGAACTATCTTCTCGATGATAATCTTCGCAAGCTTAGGATTTTCCTCAAGGAAGATATCCAGAGCGGCTGCGGTAGCCTGCGATACGGCTGAAGTCACCTCAGGGTTGCCGAGCTTGGTCTTGGTCTGTCCCTCGAACTGAGGCTCTGCCACCTTGACTGAAATCACTGCGGTAAGGCCCTCACGGAAATCTTCCGGAGCAAGAGGGTCCTTGAGCTTTGCAAGGAGATTGTTCTTCTCCGCATAGGCCTTCAAAGACCTGGAAAGACCCATCTTGAAGCCCTGGAGGTGGGTACCGCCCTCAATGGTATTGATATTGTTTACATAAGAGTAAATCTTCTCACTGAAGCCGTTGTTGTACTGCAGGGCAATGTCGATAGGAATTATCTTGCTGGAAGTCACGCAGATAGGCTCAGGAATCAGGGTATTTGCACCCGCATCGAGATACTCGATGAACTGCTTGAGACCCTCCTCGGAGTAGAACTCCTCGCTGCGGTAAATCTGCTTTCCCGTAGGCTTCATGTTGTCGTTCTCGTCAACCACATATTCGTCCACAAGCTCACGCTCGTCGGTAAGGGTGATGTGTATGCCCTTGTTCAGGTATGCAAGCTCGCGGAGACGGGCTGCAAGAGTATCGTACTTGTAAACCTGGGTCTGCTGAAAAATCTCGGCATCCGGATGGAAGGTAATTATGGTTCCGGTCTGATCGGTTTCTCCGACCACTTCCACCGGAGTGATAGGCTTGCCCTTGGAGTACTTCTGCACGAAGACCTTTCCTTCCCTGTGCACCTCTGCAACGAGCAGGTCCGAAAGCGCATTCACGCAGGACACACCCACACCGTGGAGACCTCCGGAAACCTTGTAACTGTTCTTGCTGAACTTACCTCCGGCGTGGAGCACGGTAAGCACCACCTCAAGGGCGGAGCGGTGCTCCTTCTCGTGCATTCCGGTAGGGATACCGCGTCCGTTATCCTCTACCCTTATGGAATTGTCGGCAAGAATCCTCACATCGATGGTATCGCAGAAGCCTGCCATAGCCTCGTCTATACTGTTGTCCACAACCTCATAGACAAGATGGTGGAGTCCCCTCTCGTTCACATCTCCGATGTACATTGAAGGCCTTTTGCGAACTGCCTCAAGTCCTTCCAGCACCTGTATGCTATTGGCGGAATACTGTTCCTCCGCCTGCTTCATCTCTTCGTTCTCTATCATTGTTTATCTCTTGATTTCTAAAGCTTGCAAATATACAAAAAATTTAGCGTAAATCCATCCTGATTCCGGCACTGAAATACATCCCGTTTCCTATTCCCCTTTCAACCACACCGGGAATCCTTTCGATGCGCTGATTCAGAAGGTTGTCGCCGCGCAGCCAGACTGAAAGCCAGTCGCTGGTTTTCATTTCGAAAGACAGTCCGAGGTTGTAGAACTGGTCAATAGTATAAACATCGCTCGCGCGCGCCGTTGCCATCTCGAAGGAAACTCCCGCGAAGAAGCGGCGGTGCCAGTTCCAGACAAGGGAGGCATCAGAGCTGAGCACCGGCAGGGTAAGGGCGAGAGCCTTGTCTATGTCTGTCTGTTTGAAATGCAGCCCGAGGCTGAAGTCCACAGGATTGGTAGCCACAGTGGTCGAAGCATCGATATAGTCCATACTGTAGTTTCCGAGCACCAGCGAAGCATTTCCCCAACGGTCAGCCGCGAGCAGGGTGTCCGAGCCGATTTTGGAGTGTCCTGCCACCACATTGTACTGGAAGAGAGAACCGATACTTCCGCCTAGACCGGCAAAGACATCATAGAACTCCCTGGTGCAGCTGAGAATCTGCTCCTGCCCGGCAGCTGCATAGCCTGTGTTGAAATGATGGTTGGCAGCCTTGAGTGAAGAATAGGAATTGAGCCTGTCCCCTCCCTTCACACCGGCAAAGACATCCAGTCTGTCATTGAACAGGCGAAGGTCCATCCTCACATCGGGATAGATATGCATAGCATAGCTGTCCGCACTGCTCAGGTACGAGAGTATAGCGCCCACGCTGAAATGCAGTTTCCATACATCGAATCGGAACACAGGATTGGTATCGATACTGTACAAGGCAGCATCCATAGCTCCGAAATAGCCCCTGTAGCCGGTATTGAAGCCAAGCAGGAACTGGAGATTCTCATACTGAAGTGAAGGCGCAAGAGTCCCGTAGAGCAAAAATTCATTTTCAGTCAGAGGAGAAGGACCGGCAAGTTCGCGGGAAACATTGTATGAAGCCATGACATCGTAGCTCATCCAGTTTGCGGCCATATCGGAAGAACTCAGCCTGACACTGCCTCCGAAGCGGTGGAACATCCCGCCAGTCAGGACAGTATCCCTAACCGCGATTCCGTTGTAATGGAGGTCGAAAAGGAAATCGAAGGAGTCCTGACGGAGACTGCCCCTGATGCCGGCCGTTTCGGTCAAATCGTACCCGCTGTACCTCTCATAAGCACCGCTGTAGCCGGTCAGGTCCTGATAAAGGTCAAGCGTAAAACGTCTTCCGAGCCTTGGGGACACCACTGCCGTCAGCACCGGATGCAAACCGTAGCCCGCCCCGGCATTGAGGTAAAGATACGGACGCTTCAGGCCCGCGTCATCGGGAATCAGCATCACATTGTAGGGAGTGAAGTTGTATGAACCCTTGTACGGCTTGTTAAACACCTCATAATCGAAATTGAGGTTGAAGCGTGTAAGCGAATCCGGGATGGTCGGCTTGAGTTCAAGTTTCTGTGCATCAGCCATTTCGGATACAAAGTCCTTTGTAACTTCAACGGTAGGGTCATAGTTCTGGGCCTTCGCCAAGCTGAAGGCGAAGACCAGGGCTGATGCCGCAATCAATCTGCTGTATCTCATAAGAAGCGTTTTCTAAAGTGATTGAAGTTTCCTTTCCACTGTCTCAAGGATGTCATCCTGCTCACCGTAAGGCACATAACCGTCACGTATGCTCTGCAGGGTCATAACAGCCTGTTCGAGCATACCCCTTTCGGCAAACGAGTCGGCGAGGATGATATAGGAGCGTGCAAGCCAGTATGACTGGTTTCCGCAGGCAGACGAGAAGTCATATACCTTATTCTCCACATCCTCGAAACGGCCGCGGTCGAAGAGGTCCTGAATCAGGGCTACCGTAGCCTCAGCTCCCTCAGCAGTTGCCGGAGCCTCGGCAAGCAGCACGAAAATCTTCATGGCCTCGTCACGGCGGCTGGTGGACATATAGGCCTTTGCCATATCGTAATTGGCTTCGCGCACATAAACCTCCTCGGTGGTCCTGCGCAGAATCTGCTCGGCAGCAGCGAGAGTCTCCTCCCACATCCTTCCGCGGTATGCGGAGCGCAGCACACCCAGATAAGGGTCAAGCCCGCGTGCGGATGCTGAAGCTGAGCTGCAAATCTGCTGATAAGCGCCGTAGGCATCAGCATAGCGTTCCATCTCGAAGGTCAGGGAAGCGTAGGACATCTGCGCAAATTCGGCAGAAGACCCGCCAAGACCCTCATCCAGGGCCCTGCGGTAGAGTTCGCAGGCCTTCTCCTTCTGTCCCAGCTGCTTGTAGGAAGCGGCGAGGTAGTAGTAGGCATCGGCGGTATGCTCCCCGCTCGGGTACCTCTTGAGGTATTCTCCGAAGGAAGATACTGCACCGCTCCAATTGCCCGCAAGGTAAACCTGCTCGGCTGTGGTGTAATACAGACGGCGGGTGTCAGCCGTGCTTCCGGTGCTGATATTGTTGGCCTCCACATACTCCAGATACTTCTCAGGAGTCTTGAGGGAAGTGTAAATCGACTGGATGGAAAGCAGTGCATCGCTTGCGAATTCGCTGCCCGGCATCTCGCTCACTACGGTCTTGTAGGCAGCAAGGGCATCCTGCATATTGCCGGCATTCCTGTAAACCATACCTTCACCAAGCATAGCCCTGGTCCTGAAGATGGCGTTCGAGCTGGTATTGCGCAACTTGTCGAATACGGTCAGGGCCTCGTCATACTGCCGGACATCCGCAAGTGCCCTGCCCAGCTCGTACATCGCCTCATCATAGTAAGGGCTGCCCGGCTGGGCATCCATTACCATTGCAAGAGCCTGCACCCTGCGCTGTTTCTCCCCCGTAAGGGCATAGGCAACACCGAGATGGTAGTAAGGATAGATATTGCCCGAATCCGGATATTCATCCAGGAGCTTGCGGTAGGAGGCTGCCGCGCTGCGGTAATCCCTGCGTATGAAATCGCAATCCGCGCGGCGCGTAAGGGCATCTTCGCGCGCCAGCTTGTCGCCGCTCTTGATGTAGGTGTCGAACCACTTCGCAGCATCGGTATAAGCACCTGCCTTAAAGTAGCAATAGGCTATGTTGTAAGGAATAAGCCTCCCCTCCGGGCGGTTCTGCAGGGCGGAAAGGTTGTAAAGCTCCATATAGGTCTTGCGCGCATCGGTCCAGGACTCGATGCGGAAATAGGTATCCGCCAGCTGGTAGCGCGCCAGCTGATAGAGAGGGTCGCTCTTCGAGCCGAGCTGGGCAGCATAGTAGGAAGCCGCCTTAAGATAGCGCACGGCCGAAGAATATGAGCCGCTGGCGAGCAGCTGGTGGGCGCGCAGGAAGTTGGCCTTCATATAGTTGCTGTACTGCCCCGCATCCAGCTCCTCTATCCTGTCATAGGCATCCACCGCTGCCGAATAGTCTCTTTTCGAAAGGGCGGACATCGCAAGGTAGCTGTAAATCATCTCGCCCTTGCGGGTGGTGCTGTATTTGCGCAGGTAATCAAGGAAAGCCGAATCATCGCCGTTCAGGTCGAAGGCGAGCTTGGCGTAATTGAAATATGCATCCTCCCTTATCGCATCGTCATAGCGCAGCACCGAGGCCTCCTTGAAGGCGTTCATAGCCGCAACCTTATTCTTGAGCTGAATGTAGGAATTGCCCATCTGGTAGGAGGCAATCTGGCCGAGCGAGTCACTGCGGTTTTTCATCATCGAGAAATATTTCACCGCTCCGCTCCAGTCCTCGCCCGCATAGAGCACGGACGCCGCGTGGAACACATCCTCGTCCGTTGCGGTCGAAGCGTTCAGATCCTCGCGTCCAAGGTATTCCCTGGCCTTGGCGGCATCGCCAAGTACGAGATAAGCCTCCGAGAGCAGGCGGGAAAGATGGCCCTGTCTCTCCTGGGGCACATTGCCGAACAAAGCCTCGCCGACTTCAACCACATATCTGTAGTCCTTGAGCATAAAATGGCAGTCCACAAGATAGAAGCGGCTGAGTTCTCCGAACTGCTCATCCTCCGCACTCCTTTCGAACCAGCTTGCCGCCGTCTTGAAATCCTTGCGGCCATAATAGATGCTGCCTATCCCGAAACCGGCGGCGATGTCGTACTCGGAAGGATTGTCGAGAGCCTTGAGATAGCAGCGCTCAGCAACATCGTGCTCTTCCCTGTTGAAGTGGCAGAAGCCCTTCTTGAACCAGTACTCACCCCTGGCGCGACGCGGCAGGCTCTTGGGAGAAACCTTTTCAAACTCCTCTGCGGCACGGGTATAATTGCCCTCCGAATAAAGGAGCTTGCCGTATTCGCAGTGAATCTCCGAATTGAGCATAGTCTTCGGATGCGCTCCGTCCACATTCTCGACAAGCCGGCCGCAATCCTGGGTCTTGAGCTTTACGGCACAGAGCACGGCGTAATCCGCGCACAGGTCATCGCCGGACATCTGTTCGAAGAGCACACGGGCACCGGCATACATTCCGTTATCATACAGTTCCTTCGCCTTGCCGAAAGCCCCGTCCGGACCGGCTGCAGCAGGAGCTGCGAGAGCCAGACCGAGTGCAAGTGCTGCCGCAAGGGCGGAATACCTAAGTTTCAGCATATCTTTCAAAATAGTATTTACCAAGCCTACAAATTTACTGAAAAATACCCGTATATTTGTAGTCTGAGCACAAAAAATCTCAACAAATGAACCAAGCCGAAAAGCCCCTGGTAATCTTCGAAGGAACAGACATCAAAGGAGGTGACGAAACCGTCATCTATGACCTTCAGATGCGCATTTCCAAAGGAGATTTCGTCTATATCACCGGAAGGGTAGGGTCCGGAAAGACCTCCATCATACGCACCGTCACCGCCGAAAACGAACCGGGCTCCGGAAGGGCGGAAGTTTGCGGATATGACCTGAGCAGAATCAGAAGAAAGGACATACCCCGCCTGCGGCGCCATCTGGGAGTCATCTTCCAGGACTTCCGTCTGCTGTCCGACCGCAGCGTGGAAGAGAACCTGGATTTCGTACTGAGGGCAACCGGGTGGAAAAACGCCAGGTCCAGGGAAACGCGCATCTCCGAAGTGCTTGATGCCGTCGGTATGGCCACCAAGCGCCACCGTATGCCCCACCAGCTGTCCGGTGGCGAGCAGCAGCGCATCAGCATAGCCAGGGCCCTGCTCAACTCCCCCGAACTGATACTTGCGGATGAGCCTACCGGGCATCTGGACAGGCAGACTGCCGACTCCATAATGGAGCTGTTCTGCCGCATCAACCGCGAACAGGGCACTGCCGTGGTGGTGGTAACCCACGACGCTTCCCTGCTGGAACGCTATCCGGGCAAGGTCTATGTCTGCGAAAACGAAAAGTGCCTTCTCAAATGACAAGAAAAGACCGCTTTGACGGCATCCTGCGCTACTTCCGCGAGAACGTCCCCGTTGCCGAATCCGAGCTTCATTTCGAAAGCCCCTTCCAGCTGATATGCGCCGTGGTGCTTTCAGCCCAGTGCACAGACAAAAGGGTCAATATGGTTACTCCACGGCTCTTCGAACTCTATCCTGACGCACGAAGTCTTGCGGCAGCCACTCCCGAAGAGGTTTACACCATAGTCAAATCCGTATCCTATCCCAATTCCAAGGCCGCACATCTGGTGGAGATGGCCGCTCAGCTGCAGGAACGCTTCGGGGGCGAGGTACCTTCGGACATAGACGACCTTATGAGCCTGCCCGGTGTGGGCCGCAAGACGGCAAATGTGGTAGCCTCAATAATTTACGACAAACCTGTCATTGCCGTGGACACCCACGTTTTCCGGGTATCCCATCGCATCGGACTCTCTTCAGGCAAGACCCCAAGGGAAGTGGAGCTGGACCTTGAAAGGCATATTCCTGAGCTGGACAGGCCTATAGCCCACCACTGGCTGATTCTGCACGGGCGCTATATATGCACAGCCCGCGCACCGAAATGCGCGGACTGTCCTCTTCAGAAATGGTGCAGGGAATTCTCTAAGCCAGCTCTATAATCCTCGGCTCGTATTTTTTGTAATTGTAGGCAATATCCTTCTTCTGCTGCTCGGAAGCAAGGAGGTGAACCAGCGCGAGCACCTGCGCATCGAGAGGGTCAGCTGTCTTTACGATGCTCAGGCGGCGGCTTTCGTCAGCGCGGCCGGTAAGCGGGTTAAGGATATGGCCGGAGCGCTCGGGAGTATTGCCGCAGATTGCAAGGCACTCGCCGCTCAGCTCAATTTCCTCAAGTTCGTCTTCGGTCCAAGGGTCCACGAGGGTAAACTTCCAGCAGTCCGAATAAGGCTGCTTTCCTATTGCCATCACCAGGCTGCCTCCGAAATCGGCAAAAGCGTCCTTAACCTTAGCGCTCTTGAGAAGGACAGCAATTCTGCGAAGGGCATAACCCTTGGAGAAGCCGCCGAAATCCAAATCTTCGCGGCCACCCCGGGAAATATCGAAAAGTCCCTTCGTGCCGATAAGATACGATTCGCACATATTGAGCGCCTGCTTGAAATCATCTGAGGTCTGGATATCCACCTTGGAAGCATTCAGCACGGACACTTCGCTTTCCGGGTCATCGCCATTGAATATCTTGTCCAGACGGGCAAGCTCTTTGGTGATGTCGCCCCAAAGGGCATAGGCCTTTTTCTCGGGCACCCCGGCGAAGCGCAGGCTCAGACGGCTCCCGAGCACATCCAGAGCCAGGCCTTTGAACATCGATGTACTGCTGGTATATGTACTCTGACTTTTCATATTCTATTTCTTTAAGAAGAATCCCATTACCGACCCGACTGCACGGTCTTCAGTAGCGCCTGAAGTGTTGCTTTCGTAGGAATTGACCCTGTTGCCCTGCACCAGCATTGCAGTGGAACCGCCTCCGTCGAAATTGACTGCACCCACGCAGCCGAGTCCCTTCATAATCTGGGCGGCTTCGACTATGCTTGCTCCCTTGCTGGCCTTGATGCGGCCGTCGCAGACAAAGAGTATGATGCGTCCGTCTTCGGTATAGCCCACGCAGGTGCGGTCCGGAGTAACGGTGTCATCATTGAAAATATCTGTCCATACACCTTCGTAGTTGCGCACGAACACTCCGTCTTCCTTGGTAACATCCGGAATCACCTTGCCGTTCTTCACCAGCATTGGACCGGCGGCCATAGCGTAATATGGAGTTACGCTCACATTAGGCCAAGGATAATTCTCCGCGCAGGCGCCATAGATGCTGCTGTTGCCCAGATTCATCTTCGGGTGCTCGTAGAAATACTCCACTCCGTCCATTCCCTTTCCCGCCCAGAGCGCGAAAGGCTTCTGATCGGCATCCACACCAAAGGTACCCTTCGGATTGCCCTCTGAAGTGGAAGGAGTTACGACTCCCCTATCCACGAGGTAGTCTCCGCTGGTACCGGTGGACATATTGAAATAGCCCGCATTGGTAAGCACATAGGCGGTCTCGCCAGCATCAAGGTTGTTCTGATAGAAGACGGACATCTTCTGAGCCTTCTCCACAAACTGCATACGGAACTCCACATTGCCCTTGGACACATCCGCGATGGCATACCAGGCATTGAAGGCTCTGCCGTGCAGAGGGTCTGTGGTGTAATATACTTCCACATCTTCGTGAAGGCCCTCCACCTGCATTCTGGTCCAGTTGAAAGTAACTGCCGGGACTTCTTCGCCAAGGCTCACTTCCACCTCATTGGAGTAGCTGACTCCTTTTGAGCATTCCACCCAGCAACGGACCTTATAAGTCTTGCCGTACTCCAGAGCGGACACCGGGATGGCCTGGCGGAGTATCATGGAAGTGGCGTTCGGACCGTGAGCCCAGGTATCTTCGAGGGTTGGAGTATGGTCTGCACTCCAGCACAGCCCCCAACGGCTAATCTCAAAATCCGCAGATTTCCTGAACTTGTAGTCCAGAGCTACACTTGACGGGGTAACAACCACATCCTCAAGGAGTTCTGCAGAAGGCAGACGGCTCCAGTCGAATATGTTGATTTCCTTGTAGATGATGGCGGAACTGAGCTTGTCTTCCGTGCCGCGAGCCTGCACGCCTATGCTGTAGCTCGTGCCAGCGACAAGGCCCGATTCAATCAGATAGTATTGGGAGTCTGCCGGAAGTTCAGCCAGAATCCTGGCTGGAGTCACCCCTGACTTGAGCCAAATTGCATATCCCAGCTCATCACTGGCATTATCCTGCCAGCTTACACTGACCTGACTGGTCTGCCCGAGTTGCTCAATCACTACTTTGGTAGGATTCGGCTGAGGCTTCTGATAAACCGGCCCATTATCTTTACCGGAACAACTGCAAAGCATCAAAGCTGTTGCAAGAATGCTGACAATACTTTTCATACTCCGTATATTTTTAAAGTCTCTTCGCACTATAAGCATCCACCCTGGCCTTTCTTCCGTCAGGAAGAGTCACCTTGATGGCTTTCGGACCCATATTCACAAGTATGCAGGCTGTATCTCCGTCCACAGTTTCCCACTTCGCGCCCATCACCACAGGATAGGTTTCCGAGTCGAATACTGTAAAGTTAGGAATTTTTCCTTTCAAATCCAGCTCACAGATGAAGCGTCCGCCGTAAAAAATGTCGTGATTTGCCGCTCTGAAGCGTCCGAGGTCAAGCAGAAACTTGCGCTCAACCTCACATTTCGCGTCAAAAAGATACTCCGGCTGTATCCACCCCAGCTGTGCTCCCCAAAGCAAACTCCTGCCGTTGATATACAGGAAATGGCCGTCCCACAGCTCAGGATGGTAGTAATTCAGTCCGCTGTAAACCACCCTGTCCGAATAAATCAAAGGGAAAACCGGCAGCATCCTGACCTCAGCACTGTGCGGAGTGTTGACGATAAGATACATATCGAACAAATCCAGATAGCACTCGGCATTTTCTTCGGTGGTTATTGCCCTGTCAGGGCCAAAAACGTCGCTGCGAAGGGTCTTAAGCAGCTTGCGGTACTGCGCAGGCCACCAGGAGCCGGCTCCGGGAGCGTGGTTGTGCTCGGTCGAATAGCACGGCTCACTTGCAGCAGCACCTACCTGGTCAATATAGACCCCGGCAGTGCCGTATTCATTCACAAGAGCCGAAGTGGTTTCCTTGATTATCTGCTGCCATATCGGCGAGCCCGGGCAGGTAACGGTATTGATTACCTTGGAAGTAGGATACAGCTCGGTATAGAGCGAGCCGTCCATCTTGCGGCAGCTCGCCCGGGCACCGTTTCTGCTTTCATACCAATCATTTGCCGGGTCCCAGAGCCTGCCGTTGATATAAGGGGTCACGTGAGCTCCGGCAGCCTGGACTTCGGCAACCATCTCCTTGAAGCCTGGCTTTGCGGGGAAATACTCCGGATACATTGTGTCATATTCGTGATGGTGCCAATGATACCAGTGTATGCCCAATCCCCTGTCATAATATGCCACCGCCTTTCGAAGACTCTCCAGCACTTCGGGGAACATATTCTTCGGCCTTATCCACACATCCGCATCCCTTACCCAAGGGACGATTACCTTCTCTGTGAGAGGCTTCGAGGCCCATTCGCATTCCAGCACAAAAGGCCTGTACCACTGCAGCAGAGTCTCATCCCAACTCCTGTCGCTGAAGGCAAAGGTAGTAGTCCAGGGGAGGGTGAACTCTCCGTCCCTGGTCCACCCGAAAGACGAAGGTACCATCTGGGTAAAGACAAGCTCATCCGAAGTGCCGTCTATGTAAAAATACTTTCCGCTTCCTTCCCTGTCACGGGCTGCAAAATAAAGGCATCCCTGAGGACTGTGGGTCATAACGAACTCCATTCCTCCGGTAACCGAAGGATAGCGGCTCTCAAGCCTTCCGCCCACCGGAATCCCGAACTCCGCTCCGTATCCCATCGGAATGATGGCCTTCGAGCCTTCCGGACGCGCAACCCTGACAATCGGGAACTGGGTCTGAGTCACTGTCCACCCGAGGGGCAGACTCGCACTGAAAGACCATTGAGGCAGGCCGTCCTCCATCTCAACAGCCACCCGCACTGTCCAATCCCAGCTGCGCTCAATGTTTATGTTCCACACGAACTCGGCCCTGCCGCCGTCGGCGGAAAGGGTGCAGCCGCGGTATTGCGCGAAATCCGGCATATACTCCGGGCACTCGCCCTGAGGGCCTGCGAGACTCATCTTCCACATAGGAGCACTATCCCCGACAACCGCCTTAACGTCAGGGTTGTCGAGGATAGTAGATACGGACAGCAAGGCTGCTGTCAAAGTTGATATTACAGATAAAAGCATAGTCTAGCGTCTTCCGCCCTTCTTCTGCTGAGCTCTGAGCTGCTGCTCCTGCAGTTTCTGGGCTTCTTCGAGCCTCTGTTGCCATTTGCTCTTCGGCAGAGGTTTGCCTTTGCTTGCCTCAACCTTTGCAATCACGGCCTGAGGCTTGATGCACCACTTGCGTATCACGAAAATCTGAATGATGGAGATAATCTGTGAAACGAGGTAGTAGTAGCTCAAACCTGACGAGAGGTTGTTGCAGATGAAGAACATCATTATAGGCATCATCCATACGCTCATAAACTGCATAGACTTCGCGGTCGGGTCGTCGGCTACGGTCTGCTGGCTCATCGTAATCTTGCTGTAGCCCCACATCACTACTGCCATCAGCAGGGCGAAGAGGCTCAGGTGGTCTCCGAGCAGAGGCACATTGAAGCCGAAATCCACGATGGAATCGTATGCACTGAGGTCCTCGGCCCAGAGGAAGCGCTGCTGGCGCAGCTGGATGGATGCCGGGAAGAAGCGGAACATCGCCCAAAGTATAGGGAAGGTCAGCAGCGTCGGCAGGCAGCCTCCCATAGGGCTTACTCCAGCCCTCTTGTAGAGGTCCATAGTGGCCTGCTGCTTCTTCATGGCGTCATCCGGGTTCGGATACTTCTTATTGAGCTCTTCCATATAAGGCTTCAGCGCGTTCATCTTGGCGGATGAGGCGTAGGACTTGTAGGTGAAAGGAAGCACTACAGTCTTGATAACCAGGGTCATTATGAGGATAATGAGTCCGAAGTTCGCGATGTAGCGGTGCAGGAAGTCGAACATAGGGATGATGAAGTACCTTGTGAACCAGCCTACGAGCCAGCCTCCCAGAGGGATAATCTTCTCGTACTTGTGGTCGAGGTGCTTCAGGGTACGGAAGTCGTTCGGTCCGAGATAGTACTCGATAGGAATGGTGACATCCCTGCCCGGATTGATGTCCACGCGCATTGAAGCGTCGCAGCGCATCAGGTTGTGGTCAGGGTCGTTCTCACCCAGGAAGTTCAGTGACAGGTTGCCGGAGGCGAACTGACCCGGGGCACGTACTATCATCGAGAAGAACTGCTGCTGGAATGCAAACCACTCCAGATTGCTCGAAATCTTTTTGGAGCCGCTGCGGCCACCCTTTGCAAGTTCTTCAGGCTTCTTGTCTCCGGTATAGTAGAAATCCAGCTTGGAGTACTGGGACTCGTTCTTGTAGCCCTTCTCCATACGCGGAATCACCGTATTGAAATCAATGTCCACAGAACCTACATTGCGAGGAATGCAGTTCATCCCGATGAACGAAAGTTCACTCTTGAGCTCGTAGGAGCCCGGCTGCAGACGGTAGCTCTGCTCAATGTAGCCTCCCGAAGCGAAAGGCAGGCGCATCACTACGCTGCTGTCCGTCTTCTCGGCAAGCTGGAATACGAAATCTCCGGTGGAGATGTATTCACCGGCATACACATGCACATTGTACGAGTTGCCGCCCTCCTTGAAAAGATAGAGCTCGCTTCCACCATAGTTGGTGTAATCCTTGAGCCTTGCGCTTACAGGCTGGGCACCCTTGGTGCTGAAAGCAAGGGCAAGGACGTCGTTTTCGAGATAAACGGTCTGGGCTTCTGCATTGCGGGCATCGTCCAGGGCCGCGTCCTTATATACCCTTGCAGGCTTGGCAGCTGAAGCAGACTCTGAAGTCTGTTCTTCACTTACCCCTTCAAGCAAGGCAAGTTCTGCCTGACGCTGGGCTTCAACCAAGGCGAGAGAATCCTGCTGCGCCTGGTATATTGCATACTGTTTCTTGGATCTGTCCGCCTGATAGAAAGTAAACCCGAACAGGAGTAAACCCATCAGGACAAATCCGATAATCGAATTTTTGTCCATTATTACGATTCAGCCTCTTCCTTGCGGATCTGCTCCTCAAGCTGCCTGAGTTCTGCCTTCGCATTGTCAATTCTCTGCTGCATCTGGGCTACCAGGGCTGCAGAGCCCTTGGAATTGGAGAAGAATCCGATATTGTTTTCGTAAGTTATGATATCCTGCTGGAGTGCATTGTACCTGCGGATGAGGTCATTCTTTCTGTTTACAGGTGCGGCTGCAGGAGGGAATGCGGCACGCATAGCGTCCTTGAATTCCTTGGCAACAGCTTCCTTTTCCTTGAACGGAACGAAGCCTATGGCCTTCCAGCGTTCATTGAACTCTGCCTGGGCCTTGGCAGGGCTGACGCCCTCTGAAGGCTGCCACTGACTGATTTCAGCTATCAGAGCCCTCTTTGCCTTGAGATTGGCATAGAAATCATTCTCCGGCTTGGCGTTCTTGTCCCTTTCGGCAAAGAACTCATCGCAGGCGGCACGGAAACGCTTCCAGAGCTGCTCGGACTTCTTGCGCGGCACAGCCCCTACCTCCTTCCACTGCTTCTGCAGGGAGATGAACTGGTCGGTAGCCTTCTTCCAGTCAGTGGAAGTCTTGAGCTGCTCGGCCTGGGCGATGAGAGCTTCCTTCTTCGCGATATTGGCATCCATGCCGTTCTTGATTCCGAGGAAATATTCCCTCTTGGCAGCGTAGAACTTGTCGCAAGCCGCGCGGAAACGCTCGTAAATCTTCTGATTGGCGCTCTTTGTGGCAAAACCTATGGTCTTCCATCTTGCCTGGATTTCCTCAATCTGCTTTGAAAGGGCATTCCACTCTCCGGCATCCTTGATATCCTCGCGGCAGGCGATAGCCTCAACCTCTTCGCAAAGCTTCTCCTTGGCTTCAAGATTGGCGGCAAAGGACTCCTTGAGGGTCTCGAAATGAGCCTGATATGCCTTGTTCACCACAGCGGTTGCCGCTTTGAAACGCTCCCAGATGGCCTCTCTGTACTCCTTTGCGACAGGGCCGTATTCTTTCCACTGCTCGTGGAGTTTCTGAAGGGCGGCAAATGCAGCTACCACATCCTCGCTCTGGGCCAGTCTTTCAGCTTCTTCGCAGAGCAGCTGCTTGGCTTCCAGGTTCTTGCGGAAATCAAGGTCGCGCAGGTCGTGGTTGATCTGCACCATATCGTAGAATTTCTCGACGAGGAACTGGTAAGTGTCGTTGGTATCCCTGAAATCGCTTGCCGGCACAGGACCGATTTCCCTCCAGCGGGCCTGAAGTTCCCTGAGGGCAGGGAAAGCGGCCTGGATGTCATTGAGGTTCTCTACAAGGTCCTTGAGCTGGGCTATCACTTCCCTCTTCTTCACAAGGTTTTCGGCACGCTCGGCGTCCTGGGCCTTGTTGTACTCGGCCTTTTCCTTGCGGTAATCCGCATATACGGACTTGAATTCCTCCTCCTGGGACGCGAATTTGGACGAAGCATCTTCGCCCGCTTCCTCAGCCTCAGCTTTCAGCTTGCCGAGAAGTCTGTAAAACGCAGATTTGATTGCGTCAACGTCCTTTCCACGCTCCATTCTGTCCTCAGATGCGCCTATCTGGCGAAGAGAGATGATGAGCTCTTCCAAAGTCTGATTCTCAAGTTCAATCATTAGTGTAAAATTTTTAATCTTACAAATATAGCAATTTTTGCAAGAGTGACAAATAAATCTTTATAGCATACTTGCCTCCAGATCATAGAGGTCGGCACCCGTGATGCGCACCTTTATGAAATTGCCGACAAGCGCTGAGGCGTCCGTTCCGGCAGGCAGGTGAACTATGATTTCGCCGTCCACCTCCGGGCTTTCGTATTGGCTGCGGCATACCAGGCTGTCACCGGCAACGCTGTCAACCAGCACCTCCACTTCGCTCCCGACCCTGCTTTGGTTGAAGGCAAGCGATATTCCGCTCTGGCGGGACATAAGTTCATCCCAGCGGCGCTGCTTTTCCTCCTGAGGTACGGAATCCTTGAAGTGAAGGGCACCGTATGTCCCCTCCTCCTCGCTGTAGCAGAAGGCTCCAAGACGCTCGAACTTGGCTTCTTCGCAGAAATCAAGCAGTTCGCGGAACTCCTTTTCGCCCTCTCCCGGATGGCCCACTATCATTGTTGTACGCAGCACAACGCCCGGAACTTCAGCGCGAAGGCGGGAGATGAGGGACCGGGTCCAGGCCCCGTCGACCTGGCGGCGCATATTCTTCAGAACCACATCCGAGATATGCTGGAGCGGAATGTCCAGATACTTGCAGACCTTAGGATTGCTTGCCATCTGCTGCAGCACATCCTCCGGAAAGCCGTCCGGGTACGAGTAGTGGATACGAATCCATTTGATCTGCTCTATCTCGGACAGCCGCTCTATGAGTTCAGCCAAAGCACGCCTGCGGTAGAGGTCAAGACCGTAATAGGTGGTATCCTGGGCAATCAGCACCAGTTCCTTGACTCCTCTTGCTGCAAGCTGACGCGCCTCCTCGACCAGCTCTTCCATAGGGACGGAACGGTGGCGTCCGCGGATATTCGGGATGGCGCAATAGGAGCAGTGCCTGTCGCAGCCCTCGGCAATCTTGAGATATGCCGTACCAGGGCCGCAGTCGGTAGGGATGCGGAACTTCTTCAAGCTCCCGTCCGGGGTAACCTTAAGCCACTTGAGTATGGGGTCGAAGTCGGGAGCCCCGAACCAGGCGTCCACCTCAGGGATAAGCTCAGGCATTTCCTTGGAGTAGCGCTGACTCAGGCAGCCGAAGACGGCTATCTGCCCCACCAGGCCCTGCTTTTTGAGTTCAACCGCTCCCAGAATGGCATTTATGCTTTCCTGCTTGGCGTCACCGATGAAGCCGCAGGTATTCACCAGAAGCACATCCGCAGGCTCCGAAGAGTCCTCCGGCAAAACGACAAACCCGCCGCCCAGTTGGGCGACGAGATGTTCGGTATCCACTCTGTTTTTCGAGCAGCCGAGGGTTAATGTCCTAAGCCTGCGCGTTTTGCTCTCCATCTTCTGTTTCGAAGTCAAGGGATGCATACTTCTCAAGTTCGGAGTACCAGCCCACTACCTTGCGCATATGGGAGACGTGGAAACGGTCTGCATCATAGTTGGGCACAGCCTTGTCGAAAAGCGCCACGAGTTCAGTTTCCGCAGCCTTGGCAGAAGGTGCAGCCTGTCCGTCGAGAGTTTTCTGCAGTGCAGTGAAAACCTCAGCGAGCTTAAGCTCCTCCTCATTGGTATAAATCGCGATATCGGCGAGAGTGGTAATGCGGCTGTGGGCATCAAATACCGTTCTCCTGCCAGTCTCAAGGGATTCTGCAATGACCCCGTTGCGGGCCTGTGCAACATAGCGGAAAAGGCCGTGCTGGCCAGTCACCGCAAGTATTCTAGAGAGATCTGTTTTCATAAATTCAATTTTTGTATCATTTTGTCCGCCTCGGCCTCAAGTGAAGCAAGGTCGGAATTGTTTTCGATAATATAGTCTGCCTGCAGGGGCTCGCTTTGAAGGGCATTGCGTCCCTCCGCTTTCGGGTTGCGCTGCAATCTGAGTTCGTAATCGGCCTTCACCAGCACCGTGACATCAAACAGGTCACGGAAAAGAGGCTTGGATGATGCCACCGCCGATTCGAAAATCACCGTAGGTGCTCCACTCTCAAGGGCAAAGCGGTGGAAGTCCTCAATCACCAGAGGATGGACCAGAGACTCAAGAGCCTCGCGTTTGGCGGAATCTTCGAATATTATTGCCAAATCCTTGAAAGTAATGCCGAGAGTCTCCTCTATCTTTTCCTTCAGGCCGGGCACACATTCGTATAGCGCCTTGGTTCTGGAATCGGAATCATAGACCGGAAAGCCCCTTTGGGCAAGGAAGGAGCAGAGTGCGGATTTTCCCGAGCCGATAAGGCCTGTCACAAGTACCGTCTTCATCTTGAGTAAGTTTCAAAACATTCGCAAACCTCGGGCGAAACCCTCCAGTCCAGAAGGGTGGACGGGAATCCGTCTGCCTTCACCACGCATCTGCCGCCCTTGGACTCTGCAAAGTCGGAATAATCGACATAGAACTCGGCAATTGACTCGGAAGCATTTGAAACCGGGAAGATATACCTCGCGGTAAGCTCCACGGAAGACGGAAAAACTGCAAGCTGCTTGCCTTCAGGGACATTGCGCACCCCGACATTGACCCTGCTGCTCACCTCTACGAAACGCGTTGCCTCCAGATTGTAGGAAACATTTGAAGAGGAAAGCCTCAGACCGGCAGGGGCCTGAAGAGGCACCTTCTGCTGATGAATGCCGTGACTGTCCACATCCCTTGCGCTGATAAGCGAAGTCAGAACCTTGTCGATTGCGGCAACGGAAGCGGGGTCTCCGTAAACATCCACCGAATCAGGGACAATGCGCACTTCCTTTGCCATATACTGGTCCTTGTAGCGTATGGCAGTAACCGGGACCACAGGGACCCTCTTGTAGGATTCTTCCTGGAAACGGACGGGATACCTGTCGGAAGTGAACCAGTTCACCTTCACATTTTTGCCGAAAATTTCGTTTCCGTGGCCAAGGAGGGCATTTGAGGAAATCTCAAACAGCTCCCTTCCGGTCATTTTGAGTTCCTGCTCGTCCACGGTCAGCGGTACTGTTTTGTGGCGGCCGAGCTGCAGGCCGAGAAGGGTGAAACCGGAGCCGGACACATTGGCCGTCACCTGTATGGACTCCATGGAAACATCGGAATAGCCCACCAGGCTGCTGTGTATGGACACAGGCATACTGACCAGAACATCCGCCTGCTGGGACATGTTGCTGGTCAGCCAAATGATAACCGACGCGAGAAGCGCCAGGCCGAAAGCTCCGTATTCTTTCACTATCTCCTACTTCTGTACATTGTCGGAAGGGTCACGGACAATGGAGCCCTTGTCAACGCGGATCTTCACATCCCCGTCAACCTTGAGAAGGACTGTCTTCTCCTCGATTTCTCCGATAGTACCGTAGATTCCGCCGGCTGTGATTACCTTGTCACCCTTCTTGAGCTCGTTGCGGAACTTCTCCAGTTCCTTCTGCTGCTTGCGCTGCGGACGGATCATAAAGAAGTACATAATCACGAACATAAGGATGATCATGAGCCAGAAGCTCCAACCACCGCCAGACTGCTGGCCTGAAGCCGGTGCAGCTGCCTGCAAAAGTGTAATAAGTGTTGTCATTTCTATTGTTTGTTTGTATTGATTAGCTTGTCAAGCAGTCCGTTTACGAAGGACTTGCTCTCCGGAGTACTGTAGAACTTGGATATTTCCACATACTCGTTCATTATGATTTTCGGTGAGATGCCCGGATTTGCGGCTGATTCAGCCATTCCGCAGACAATCAGGGCAAGGTCAGTGGTACAGATTCGGCTGATATCCCACTTCGGGGTAAGCTTTGCAACCTCTTCCACATCCTTGGCATAATCGAGCACGGCGCGGCGCACTATGCCCCTTACGAAATCCTGGTCCGAATCCTTGCCGGCCCCTTCCTGCATCTGGCTCAGATAGAGCTCGGGCAGCTTCCACTGCTTTCCGCCGGCAAGCGCCTGCACTTCGTGGCAGCAGGCGGTCAGGGCATAGGCAAGGTCGTCGTTCCACCAGATGGAAGCGGTCTCGAGGATTTCCTCGAGTTTGTCATTGTCCACCAGTTCATTTTCGAACACCTTGACCCAAAGGGCAGCATCCTCTGCAGCCGAGCGCTCCGCACCGGCCATATAGGACGCATAGTAGTCACTAGCCTTCACGCTGTCGTACAGGCTCCAGAGGAAAGCGTCATACTGGTCCCACTGGAGTTTTTTCTTTGCGATAATCTTGGTGAAATCGGGGTCCTCGGACAAAAACGCAGCAATTGCGTTGTCCGCAAACTTCATATTCGGGTTCAGTTCTTCTTCGCTTGGATGGAATTTCTTTCTGGCAGCTTCGATGCGTTCACGGGCGTGCGCGGTAAGAGCCGGAACCATTGCCAGCATAAAAAGATAGAGGTCACGCGTCGACTGGCAGGAAGCCTCAAGCTGAGCCTGAGCCTCCGCGGGAGTCATCGCGGGATTTTCTGCGAGAGCGTACACGGTTTTGAAAGCCTTTATACGCAGTATTCTTCTGTTGAGCATCCTTATTATGTCAATTTTGCCCACAAAGATAATACGGATTAAAAAAATATTCTAATTTTGTAACAACAAAAAATCACATCAATTATGTACAGAAGGAATTTCAACGACTTTCAGGAAGATCACGGAGCAGAGGATATATACTCAAAGCCAGTCCGTGCCGGCAAAAGGACCTACTTCTTTGACGTAAAAGCTACGAAGGGAAGGAAGGATTTCTATCTGACCATCACCGAAAGCAAGAGACACAACAATCCTGACGGCAGTTTCACCTTTGACAAACACAAGATTTTCCTGTACAAGGAGGATTTCGAGAAGTTCAAGGAGGGCCTCGATGAGGTAGTCGAGTATATCAAGAACGACTGCTTCGGCGGGGAGATACCACAGCGGCCTGAGGAAGAAAACAAATAACCAACCCCAAATGATCGAATACAACACTTACAAGGCAGCCGCGGATTACGTGGCTGCTCTCATCTCGGGGAGAACCCCGGAGGTGGGAATAGTGCTGGGCAGCGGACTCGGTTCGCTTGCAGACAGCATAGAAGACAAAATCTGCATCCGTTACTCGGACATTCCGGGCTTCCCTGTAAGCACGGCTGTCGGTCACAAAGGCCAGTTCGTATGCGGCAACCTCGGCGGCAAATGCGTTCTTGCCATGCAAGGCCGTTTCCACTACTATGAAGGGTACCCTATGGAAGTGGTGACAATGAGCATACGCGTAATGTACCTGCTCGGTGTAAGGACTCTTTTCGTTTCCAACGCTGCCGGAGGCATCAATCCCGACTTCAAGGTAGGCGACCTGGTGATTATCACCGACCATATCTCGCTCCAGCCCAACCCGCTGATCGGCAAGAATCTCGACGAATTCGGCCCGAGGTTCCCGGATATGACACATAACTATGACAAGCAGCTTCGCAAGAAAGCCCACGAAATCGCAGCGGAGCACGGCATTACCCTCAAGGAGGGCGTATATTTCGGAGATACCGGTCCGTCCTACGAAACCCCTGCGGAGTACAAATTCTACCGCCTTGCAGGAGGCGACCTGGTTGGAATGTCAACCATACCTGAAGTGATAGTCGCAAGACACTGCTCAATGCGCGTCTTCGGAATGTCGGTTGTGACAAATGAAGCCGCAGGCGACTTTGCCGAGGACTACGAAAACGACGCAATGGATGTCGTGAACGCAGCTGACGCGGCAGCGAAAAGGATGACCACAATTTTCAAGGAACTGATAGAAACTCTATAGCCTATGTTCGATACGCTGACACCATACAATGAGGCCGCCCGATACATTAAGGACAGAATCGGCGGCCCTGACCCTCGGATCGGCATTATCCTGGGCAGCGGTCTGGGAGCCCTTGCAGACAGCATAGAGGACCCGGTAGAGATTCCCTACAGCGAAATCCCCCACTTCCCCGTCAGCACCGCAATAGGTCACAAGGGCCAGTTCGTCTATGGTACCCTTGCCGGCAAAAAGGTGCTCGCAATGCAGGGCCGCTTTCATTACTACGAAGGCTGGACTATGCAGCAGGTGACCTTCCCAATTCGCGTTATGAAACTGCTGGGCATAGAGTACCTCTTCCTCTCCAATGCGGCGGGAGGTCTGAACCTGACTTACAAAGTGGGCGATATTATGGTGCTTCGCGACCATATCTCAATGCTGCCCAATCCTCTGATAGGCAAGAACCTTGATGAGTTCGGCCCAAGGTTTCCGGATATGACCCGCCCGTACGACAGCAAGTTGCGCCAGCTCGCTCACGACAAGGCCGCAGAGCTTGGATTCCTGCTTAAGGATGGGGTATATATTGCCTGCACGGGCCCTTCCTACGAAACTCCGGCCGAGTACAAGTTCTTCCGCCGTATCGGAGCTGATGCCGTGGGAATGAGCACGGTTCCTGAGGTTGCGGTTGCAAGGCACTGCGGCATCCCTTGCTTTGCTGTATCTGTAATCACCGACCTCGCCCACGACGATGTGCCGGAGGATTATGTCACCGACGGAGAGGCAATAGTAAAGGCAGCCGATCTCGCTGCAAGCAAGATGACTGCCTTGTTCTACAAGATGATCGAGGCCGTTATTTAGCGATTGCTACCGACCTCGTTTCTCTGATTACGGTAATCTTCACCTGTCCAGGATAAGTCATCTCATCCTGGATTCTTTGTGCTATGTCGGAGCTCAGACGTGCTGCCTGCTCATCGCTGACCTTGTCTGCACCGACAATCACGCGCAGCTCACGGCCGGCCTGGATAGCATAGGACTTGGTGACGCCCTTGTAGGAAGCAGCAAGGTCTTCCATACCCTTGAGACGCTTGATATAGCTCTCGATGACCTCGCGGCGCGCTCCCGGACGCGCTCCGGAAATTGCGTCGCCTACAAGGACAAGAGGAGAATAAATGGAAGTCATCTCCATTTCCTCGTGGTGGGAACCGATAGCGTTCACGACCTCCGGGCGCTCCTTGTACTGCTCAGCGAGCTTGGCTCCGAGCAGTGCGTGAGGAAGTTCAGGGTCATCCTCGCTGACCTTGCCTATATCGTGAAGGAGACCTGCCCTCTTGGCAACCTTCGGATTGAGCCCGAGTTCGGATGCCATAATGGAGCAGATGTTGGCCACTTCACGGGAGTGCTGCAGCAGGTTCTGTCCATAGGATGAACGGTATTTCATACGGCCGATGAGCTTAACCAGCTCTATGTTCATTCCGTGTATGCCCAGGTCGATGCAGGTGCGCTTTCCGGTTTCAAGAATCTCATCCTCAAGCTGTTTGCTGACCTTTGCAACGACTTCCTCGATGCGGGCAGGATGGATACGGCCGTCAATTACGAGCTGATGCAGTGCCAGACGGGCAACTTCCCTTCTTACCGGATCGAAACCTGAAAGCAGAATCGCGTCAGGGGTGTCGTCAACCACGATTTCAACGCCGGTAGCGGCTTCAAGAGCGCGGATATTGCGGCCCTCGCGGCCGATGATGCGTCCCTTCACCTCATCACTTTCGATAGGGAATGTAGTGACTGCATTCTCGATGGCGGTTTCAGTTGCGGTACGCTGGATTGTATTGATTACTATACGCTTGGCTTCCTTTGCCGCATTCAGGCGCGCCTCATCCATAGTATCGTTGATGTAAGCCTGGGCTTCGGAGCGGGCTTCAGCCTTGAGATTCTCGACAAGCATCTCAAGAGCCTGCTTTGCGCTCATTCCGGCAACGGTCTCAAGTTGTTTGTTGGCCTCTGCGGTGAGGGCAGCGCACTCGGCTTCTTTCTTTGCGAGCTGGTCCTTCTGGGCATTGAGCTGGCCTTTCTGGGAATCCAGGTCGTGCTGACGGCGTCCAAGTTCTGACTGAAGCTGGTTAAGCTGGGTTTCCTTGGAGCGGATGTTGTTTTCCCTGTCGCGAAGCTGATTGTTTTTCTCATTCACCTTGCGGTCGTGTTCACTCTTAAGCTGGAGAAAATGCTCCTTCGCCTCTATCATCTTCTGCTGTTTCGCTGTCTCTGCTTCGGCCACGGCCTTCTCAAGGAAGACATCCGCGCGGTCTTTGCTTATCAAGCGCGAAACAATTATGTAAATGGCAAGTGCGAGAACTGCGCCCGCAGCAGCTGCCAAAATGTAATAAATCACCATATACTATATAATGTTACAATGTGTGTGTTCTCCCAAAAAAGACAGTACCTGCGTCACACAGATACTGCCTGAAAAGCTCCGTTAGACCTTTGGCTGAAACCTGATTCAGCAAGATTTGGGCGCCTCGCGGTTCAGGCTTCCTGCCATACTGCAGGCTTGCCATCCGCGCTGAGAGCTGACCCGGTTCCGTAGAACTTGTTAGTTGGAGCATCGGTACTAACGGGGTGTCTCCAATTTGTCAAGATAACCCTGGAGGTCTTTCTCGAGCTTGGTTTCCTGTGAATTCAGGACTTCCAGACGGTGGAGAGCATTCAGCTTGCCAACTGTCTGGTTCAAAGCCACGAAAACCAGTTTGTCAAGTTCCGGCTTATCGGGGAATTTCTTGTCATAGGTATCGAGCATAGCATTTATGTCGCTTGCTGCACAACGCATATAGTGCTCCATCTCGGAGTCCTTCGCTACAAGGCTGTATTCCTTGCCTGCTATTTTGAGTTTAATGCTCTGTGCCATCAGTTCGCCAATAATTTAATGCACTTGTCAATATCCCTGATAAGTTTGTTCAGTCTTTCCTTGGATGCCTGTACATCCTCGGACGAGGTGAACGCTCCTGCCAGTTTATAATGGTCAATCTGACTTTTCAATTCAGTTATCTGCTGCTTTTTGTCAGCAATTTCCGCCCTGGAAGCCTCCAGCTGGGAGGCGAGTTCGTCACCACGCTGCTTTTCCCTCTCGTAAAGAGAAATCAGCCGTTCTATCTTGCTTCTGAGGTCGGAAATCATATCACAAATTTAATGAATTATTCAAAAATTTGCCAGGGACTTCAATCTTTCCATCACTTTTGATGACACTTTCGCACTCTTGTATTTCTCAAGCATAACACGATTGTGCAGATCTGTCCCGGTAAAATTGTAGTAACCCGATTTCAGCATCTTTTCCGCTTTTGCCTGTGCGGTCTTTCCGTAGAATCCCGCAAGGGAGGACAGATTGAGCTGAAATCTGACTCCCATATCCTTCAGCCTCCTGTAGTCGGGGTCGTCCATATAGACATACCTCTCAGGATGGGCAAGGATTGGGAAGTAGCCCTTCGAAAACACTCTGGAAAGGATTCCGTCAAGGTCGAAAGGCGGTGTATAGTAGGAAGTCTCGACAAGCAGGTGACGGGGCATATGCGGAAGCACCTTCCCCTGTTCAAGCCTGCTCTCGAAGAGCTCATCCATCATATTCTCCGCGGAAAGATGGAGCTGTGGCGTCTGTATTCCGGCCTGCGCAACAGAATGCTTGAGCTCCTCAAACCGTGCGTTGAGGCTCTCCGGAGTATTGGGACAGTCTTCCATAACGTGGGATGTGAGCCAAACCTGGCTTACACCTAGCCGTGAGAGCTCTGCAAGCATTTCAAGACTGTCTTCCACAGTACGCACACCGTCATCCACTCCCGGGAGCAGATGACAGTGGCAGTCGGTGTAATCCTTGAAAACCTCTACCAGAGGAACGTTATGTGAGAACAGGCCCATATATTCCTAATTTCCGTAATATGAATCAGTTCCCTTGCCGTAGTGATAACCGTTGCCGTAAGAGTAACGGTATGAGTAGCGGTTGCCGTAGTATCCGCCGGCAACTTCGGTACCGTTCAGGATTACGGACATATTGTTGTACTTGCCGCTTGCGTAGATGGAGTTCAGATCTTTGAGAAGTTCCTTCTCGAAGAGACCTGCACGTACTACGAAGATGGTTCTGTCTGCGACAGGAGCGATAATCTGGGCATCAGCCACGATATCCACAGGGGCGCAGTCAAGAATCACATAGTCGTACTCTTTCTTGAGAGCATCGATAGTCTCGGAGAAGGTATGCGAGCTGACGAGTTCTGAAGGGTTCGGAGGAATAGTACCTATAGGCAGTACGGAAAGATTCGGGATTGGAGCATATCCGCGGATGAAATCGTGTATATCCTTTCCGGCAGGTTCAGCAAGATAATCTGCAAAACCTTTGCTGTTGAAACCGAAGAAATGTGAAGAGGATGCTCTGCGGAAGTCTCCGTCCACGAGCAGCACCTTCTTGCCCCTGATGGCAAGGACAGCAGCCGTATTGATGGAAATATAGGTCTTTCCTGAACCGGGGTTGAAGGATGTCACCATCAGAGCCTTGGTATCGGAATTCTTGGTCACGAACTCGAGGTTGGTGCGGATTACCCTGAAAGCCTCATTGATGGCTCCGCGGTTGCCCGGCTTCACGACAAGTTCTGCAGGAGCGGTTTCCCTGCTCTTTGGCTTCAGGTGTGCAAGCAGGCGCTTCACAGGGTTTTTCTCCTTCGGAGCAGCATTGAGCGGAATCTCTCCGAGGAAAGGAGCAGTCAGATTCTCGAGGTCTTTGCGGCCGCGCACCTTGTTGTCGGCGACGATTCTGATATAGAAATAAGCCGCAGGGAGGCACAAACCGATAAGGAAGGCAATCAGAAGAATCTGCTTTGACTTCGGAGCGGTCGGATTAGGGCTTCCGTACGGAGGATTGATGATACGGGTGTTGTAGGCCGAGAAAGCCTGGCTGAGCTCATTCTCCTCACGCTTCTGGAGGAGGAAGAGGTAGAGGCTCTCCTGCACCTTCTGCAGACGCTCCTTGCTGAGGAGGTCCTTGGCCTGCTGAGGGCTGGCCGCAATCTTGTCGGTATTCTTCTCCTGCTGGCTCTGTGCGAAGCGGATCTGCTCCTTGAGGGTCTGTACCTCATTCTCCACTGACTCGAGGATGGCAACCCGCATAGCGGCCAGATTCACATCCAGGTCGATAACCAGAGGGTTCCTCTCGCTGGAATTGGCAACTATGTTGTTGCGGTTCATAAGAAGCTTGTTGTACTCCGCAATCTGGCTTGCGATACCGGCATTCTTGATTCCAGCAGGGGAAGGGATGAGCGAAGTGGAAGATACGGAGCCATTAAGGCACTGGCTCAGGTACTGGGCAACGGAAAGCTCACCTTCGAGTTCACGAATCTGACGCTCAATGTCCTGAGTCTGAGTCATATAGAGAGTGGAAGTGGCATCCACTGTCGGCATAAGGTTCTCACTCTTGAACTTGGAGATATCGCTATCAACACGTGAGAGTTCAGCCTCGATGGTGCTCAGACGGTCCTTGATAAAGTAAGAAGTGCTCTTTGCCATCTTGTTCTGATCAAGAACCCAGTTCTCGTTATAGATGGTGATGAGCATATTGATAAGGTCATCAGCCCTTGCCGAAGAGTAGTCCGTAACCGTAAGTGTAAGTACATCGGACATCTTCTTCGCATCGGAAGCAGAAGCGGTGAAACGGGATGAGAAGAGTCTCTGAGTTGAAGCCAGCGTGCGCTTCGTCACGGTTTCATTTTTGGTCCAAGGAGTCTCGGAGTAGTAGTAAGGGTTGGACTCCACAACAAAATCACCGATTTCTGTATGAACCGTATCACCCAAAGCGATTGTCTTGCTGCCCTTGATCTTGATTGTTTCCTTGCGCTGACGGTATTGCAACTTGGACACGCGCACCTTGCCGTCATCGAGCGGTTCGAGCTCAAAACTCATGGACACCTCGCCTGGAACGGTAAGGAAATCCACGACAGCAGGGACGGAAGAGTTGTAAACGATATTCTTGCGCATACGGCCCCGCATCGCATACTCTACAGTAAGGCCAAGCCTTGAAACGGCCTCCTCCATAAGGGACGGTGCCTGGAAGGCGACCACCTCATTGGCGAGTTTGGAAGTTATCTGTCCCGTGCTTGCGAGCATAGCCTCGATTTCGGAAGATGCTGTCCTTCGGGTATTGCTTTCCTTGATTACGAGAGTGGCGGTTCTGGTGTACTCCGGCATAGTGCGCATAATGTGTATGATGCCAATGAAAAGGCAAACTGCAACCGAAGCGACAAAATAGTACCACTTGTCGAGGCAGGCGAAAAGAATCTTCTTGATGTCGAAAGAAGATGATTCCGTATTCTGTCCCGTCTGGGCATTGATATTGGTATTTTGAGTTTCCATTATATTGGGTTAGAATTACATTTTCATCAAAACTACGATGGTGTTCGCAAGAGTTGCTGCGAGCGAAGCGATTGAAATCCAGAAAGAGGTCGTACGGATAGTGTTTCCGTTGATGGTGCTCTGGCGGATACGCATATCGTTAGGGTCGACAACCACTATGTCATTCTGCTGGAGATAATACACAGGAGAAGAAGCCAAATCCCTGGAAGACAACAGGTTGACCGAATAAGTGCGGCGTACTCCGTTCTCGTTGCGGATGACACGGACATTCTCGCGGATACCATTAATGGTCAGGTCTCCAGCCGCACTGATTGCATCGATAATGGTAAACTCATCCCTGTCAATAGCAATGCGGCCCGGATGGTTGACTTCACCCAGTACGCTAACCTTGAGGTTCAGATACTCTACGGTAACCACAGGGTCCTTCACAAGGCTTTGGCCAACGAGTTCATCCTTAATCATTCTGGCGATTTCATCGCGTGTAAGTCCGCCAACGGTGACTCTTCCGAGCACGGGGAAATCTATGGTTCCGTCTTCAGAAACGGCATAGCCCTGCACACCTGTGCTTCCGGCATTGACCTTCATTGCGGTGTCATCTCCGATATACCTTGTAGAATAGGCAAGGTTGAACAGACTTGAAATCTGAGGGTCACGACTGTTTACAATAATGGAAATCTTGTCTCCAGGCCTGATTTTGATAATCTGGGCTGTAGACACGGTATCCACTCCTCCCTGGGCCACATCCTGGAAATAAACGATGTTGGTCGGGGTTGAACAGGAGGCTGCGAAAGCCAGCACTGCTGCAAATAAAGCTACTCTTAGAGTATTTTTCATATCTGAAATCTTAGTTAAAATGCATAAAGCCCACAAATATACAAACTTTCTTGCTATTTTTGCAACCTTAAACACTTACAAAGATGTTCGAAAACCTCAGCGAGAGACTTGAGCGCTCTTTCAAAATTCTCAAAGGTGAAGGCAAAATCACCGAAATAAATATTTCCGAAACCCTCAAGGACGTGCGCCGCGCCCTGCTTGACGCGGACGTGAGCTACAAGGTCGCAAAGGAATTCTGCGACACCGTGAAGGCCAAGGCCTTGGGGCAGAATGTGCTTACCGCCGTAAAGCCTCAGCAGATGATGGTGAAGATAGTCCATGACGAGCTCACCTCCTTTATGGGCGGAGACCAGACACCGACGCTCAACCTCAAGGGAAGTCCTGCCGTGGTGCTGGTTGCAGGTCTCAACGGTTCCGGTAAGACCACTTTCTGCGGCAAGCTCGCACTCAGGCTCAAGAAAAAGGGCACCAAGGTGATGCTCGCAGCCTGCGACACCTTCCGTCCTGCCGCAATCGAGCAGTTGAAGACCCTTGCAGCGGGTGTCGAAGTCCCAGTATTCTCTATTGAAGGAGAATCCGACCCGGTAAAGGTTGCTACTGCCGCCATAGAGCAGGGCCGCAGGGAAGGCTACAGCGTAGTGATAGTGGATACGGCCGGCCGACTCACCGTTGACCAGGAACTGATGGATGAAATCCGCACCATGCATTCAGCCTGCAAGCCGAGCGAAACCCTTTTCGTTGTCGATGCGATGACCGGTCAGGACGCCGTGCTCAGCGCAAAGGCCTTCAACGAGGCAATCGACTATGACGGAGTCGTGCTGACCAAACTCGACGGCGACACCCGCGGCGGTGCTGCGCTCTCCGTCAAGGCTGTAAGCGGCAAACCTATCAAATTCATCTCCACCGGTGAAAAGATGGAGGCTCTGGACCTCTTCTACCCTGCCCGTATTGCCGACCGCATTCTCGGAATGGGAGATGTCGTTTCCCTCGTGGAGAAGGCTCAGGAGCAATATGACGAGAAGCAGGCACGCGAGACCAAGAAGAAGATTCTCAAGGGCAAGTTTACGTTCAACGATTTCTACGACCAGATTCAGCAGGTCCGCAAGATGGGCGACATCAAGGACCTCGCAGGGATGATTCCGGGAATGGACAAGGCCATCAAGGACGTGGACATAGACAACGACAAGGCCTTCAAGTCCACCGAAGCCATCATCAAGAGTATGACTCCTTACGAGCGTGAGCATCCTGAGTGCCTCAACGGTTCCCGCCGCAAGCGCATTGCAGCCGGGTCAGGCACATCCATAGCAGATGTGAACCGCCTTATCAAGCAGTTCGAAGGATCTCAGAAGATGATGAAGATGGCAATGGACGGCTCGCTTGCCGCCCGTATGAAGGGAATGAGGATGCGCTAAAGCTCGTCGCTGTAAACCGCAGCCGGAAGGTCATGCAGGTTATAGCGTGAAGCCATAGACATACCGTAGGCTCCTGCCGATTTGATGGTGAGAAGGTCTCCCCTCTTCGTCTCCGGCAGAGTAATATTTTCATCAAATACATCAGTTGACTCGCAGGCGGTGCCCACAATAGTGTAGCGCTGCCTGTTTGCCGATTTGGAAGTGATGTTCTCAATGTTGTGGTAAGAGCCGTAGAGGGCAGGGCGTATGAGCTCCGTCATCGAGGAGTCCACAATCACGAGCTTGCGGCCGGTAGCGGTGGTCTTGTTGAAGAGCACGCGGGTAATCAGCTCACCGCACTGCGCCACGATGGCCCTTCCGAACTCGAAATGCACCTCCCGGTCTCCCACATTGAGGTAGGAATTTATGATGGAAAATACTGAAGCGAAGTTCGGAACCGGCTCGTTTTCAGGGAAGTCGTAGTTGATGCCGAGACCACCTCCCACATCAACGAAATCCAGCTTAAAGCCCAGGCCCACCAGGTAATCCACAATGGCGTTGACCTTGTTGCAAAGGTATTCGAAGACATGCAGTTCGCGTATCTGAGAGCCGATATGCAGGTGCATGCCCTTGATGGCAACATTCTTGAGCCCCTTGATGAGTTCCACCTTCTCCTGCACTTCTTCGTAGGAGATTCCGAATTTGGAATCGGCCTGACCGGTGTCGATGCAGGCATTGGTCTTGGGATCTATGTCAGGGTTGATGCGAAGAGCCACATCCACCACCTTCCCGGCCTCGGCAGCGAAACTGTCCACCAGCAGAAGTTCCTCTATGGACTCGCAGTTGATGGCGAAGATACCCTGCTCAATCGCGTAGCGAAGCTCCTTGTCGCGTTTGCCCACTCCAGCATAGACTATCTTCTTAGGGTCGAAGCCGGCCTCGATGGCGCAGCGCACTTCGTTTCCGGAGGCGCAGTCTATGCCGAGCCCGTACTCGCGGATAATCTGAAGGAGTCTGGGGTCATAGTTGGCCTTGATGGCATAATGCAGACAGTATCCGTATCTGTCAGCTACCGACACGGCGCTTTGAAGCGTCTGGCGGAGTAAATCCAGGTCATAAAGATAGAATGGGGTTTCAAAAGCGTAAAGCTTATCGGCTACTTTTCTACTTAACATATCTGTGTTCCAATTGAGGCCGCAAAATTAGTTAAATTCTTTAAAAATCCGTAACTTTGGGCTCCTTTTAAAGAAATAAGTGATGAAGATTTCCAAGAGAACACAGGATATGCCCGCATCGGCAATCCGCAAGCTGGTTCCATACTCGGATGCAGCTGCGGCACAGGGAATTAAGGTCTATCATCTGAATTCCGGAGCACCGGACATCGCAAGCCCGGACTGCGTGAAGCAGGCTCTTGCACAAAGGTGTGCAAACTTCCATCATCTCTCCTACACCAACTCCGCAGGTCTGCTGGAGCTGCGTCAGGGGCTGATTGAGAAATATTACAGGAAGGTTGGAATTGAACTGGAACTGCCTGAACTGATAGTCGAGGTGGCCGGAAGCGAAGCTTTCTCCGTTGCTATGGAGATTGCCACCGACCCGGGCGATGAAATCATTGTAATAGAGCCATTCTACACCAACTACCAGACTTTTGCCTATCTTCACAACATCACCCTGAAGGCAGTACACACCGGCATTCACGATGATTTCAGAATCCCGGACATATCCGAATTCGAAAAGCTTCTTACCCCAAGAACGAGGGCCGTTCTCATCAGCAACCCTTGCAACCCTTCGGGAAAGCTCTTCGACAAAGAGGAGATGCTTGCAATAGGCGAATTCTGCCGCAAGAACGACCTGTTTCTCATCAGCGATGAGGTATATCGCGAATTCACCTACACCGACGCTCCGCATTTCAGCGCTATGAACCTGCCCGGCTGCGAGCAGAATGTAATTCTGGTGGACAGCGTTTCCAAGCGATACAACCTCTGCGGTGCGAGAGTGGGCTGCATAGCTTCCCACAACAAGGATGTGATGGCCGCTGCAGTCAAGTTCGCCCAGTCCCGCCTATGCCCTCCTGTGCTGGGCCAATATGCCGCCATCGCGGCTCTCGACACGCCGGATGAATATTTCGCTCAGGTACGGCAGGAATACATACGCAGGCGCGACTTCACCGTAGCGCGTCTAAATGCTATGGAAGGGGTTTATTCTCCTATGCCTTACGGCGCCTTCTACGCAATGGCCGAGCTTCCGGTGGATGATGCCGAAGCCTTCTGCAAATGGCTGCTCACCGAGTTCCGCGTGGACGGGGAGACCACAATGATGACCCCTGTGCGCTCCTTCTACAAGACTCCGGGGGAAGGCATCAACCAGGTGCGCATAGCCTATGTGCTGGAAGTGCCTGAAATGGAAAAAGCCCTGGACATTCTCGAAGAAGGTCTCAGGGCTTATCCGGGACGGACAATCTAGTCCGGCTTATTCCTCAGGTTTCAGAGTAGTATAGACATTGGTTACATCCTCATCGTCCTCAAGCAGGCCGGTGAGCTTGTCGAGGGTTGCCCTCTGCTCAGGGGTCACTTCCTTGAGTTCGGTGGTAGGGATGCGCTCGAAACCTCCGGAAACGAGCTCATAGCCATTGTCCTCAATGTACTTCTGAATCGTGCCGTAAGAGGTGTAGTCTCCGTAGATGCAAATCTCCTTCGAGATGTTGCCGTCCTTGTCCTCCACTTCCTCCTCGAAGAGTTCGTCAACGCCGTAGTCGATGAGCTCAAGCTCAAGCTCTTCGAGATCCACGCCTTCCTTGCTCTTGATGCGGAATACGCACTTGTGGTCGAACATAAAGGATACGGAGCCGCTGGTTCCGAGGGTACCTCCGCACTTGGTAAAGTATGAACGGACATTGGCAACGGTTCTGGTGGTGTTGTCGGTAGCGGTCTCTACGAGGTAGGCGATACCGAACGGTCCGTAGCCCTCATATACGACTTCCTTGAAATCACCCTGTTTGCTCTCAGTAGCCTTCTTGATTGCACGCTCGATGTTCTCCTTAGGCATCTGCTCGGTACGGGCCTCTGCGATGAGGGCGCGAAGACGGGGGTTGCCGGTCACATCCGGGCCTCCCTGCTTTACGGCTACCGTGATTTCCTTTCCGAGTTTTGTGAAGGTGCGGGCCATATGTCCCCACCTCTTCATCTTGCGTTCCTTGCGGAACTCAAACGCTCTTCCCATATTATTCTGATACTCTGTTGATGTACTTGTCGATATCGTATCCCTCGATGCTCTGAGGATACTTGTCCTTTACGGTCTGGAATGCCTTCAGCGCCTTGTCGTTCTGGCCGGCAGAAAGGTACATCTGGCCTGCCTTCACCAGATATGCGGCTGCAAAGAGGTTGTCAGCCTTTGCGGCTGCCTTTTCGAAGAGGGCTGCAGCTTCCTGGGCCTCCCCGAGAGCTGCCTTGCAGTCTCCCTGAAGGGCGATTGCGCGTGCTGCGAGGATTGGGTCCTTGCCGTTGTATTTCTTAAGATAAACGAGAGCCTCCTCCCAGTTTCCGAGCTGGGCGCAGCAGGTACCTGCATAGAGATATACTGCCTTGCCGGCCTTCTTGCCGTACTGGTCGATGATGTCTGCGAATCCGAGGGTGTTGCCGTCTCCGTTGAGTGCGAGCTCGAACTCTCCGTTCTGGAAATTGAGCTCTGCAGGGAATACAGCCTGCTGGGCCTCGGCTACTGCAGGCGAATAGATGAACTTGCTGTATCCGAGAACAGCCAGTCCGACAACAACGATTCCGCCAAGGACACCCCAGATGAGGCCCTTGTGCTCATTGTAGAATTTTTCTGAAGAGGAAACCTGTGCTGCAATCTCTTCTGCACGCTCGGTGTCCTGAGTCTTAACTTTTGCCATAACTATTATTGTATTTAATTTTTTCCTGTTGATGCTTCTGCCCGCTTTGCTTTCGGCTGCCTGCTGCTGCAAAAAGCCCACAAAAATACGGAATTCTGCACAAATATGCAACAGCCGCCACTAATCACGATTTTTATTCATAACTTTGGGGTCTCAAATCATAATGACGATGGAACTCAAGATTTCCGACCGCGGCATTGAAATGCCCGAATCCCCTATCCGCAAACTCGCTCCTCTGGCTTATGAAGCCCAGGACCGCGGGGTGAAGATATACCGCCTCAACATCGGTCAGCCTGACCTTCCTACCCCGCAGAAGGCTCTCGATGTGCTCAAAAACATAGACCGCACAGTACTCGAGTACTCCCCTTCCCAGGGCTACAGGAGCCTGCGTGAAGCTCTCGTAGGCTACTATGAGCGCTATCAGATCAAACTCAAGCCGGATGAAATCATCATCACCTCCGGTGGCTCCGAGGCAGTACTGTTCGCTTTTATGAGCTGCCTCAATCCGGGAGACGAGATTATCGTGCCGGAGCCTGCGTACGCGAACTATATGTCCTTCGCCATTTCGGCCGGTGCAGTCATACGCGCTGTGACCACCACCATTGAGGAGGGCTTCTGCCTGCCAAAGGTGGAGAAGTTCGAAGAACTCATCAACGAGCGCACCAAGGCCATTCTCATCTGCAATCCGAACAACCCTACGGGCTACCTCTATACCCAGAAGGAGATGAACCGCATACGCGACCTGGTGAAGAAGTACAATCTTTACCTTTTCTCCGATGAGGTGTACCGCGAGTTCATCTATACGGGTTCGCCTTATATCTCCGCAATGCATCTTGAGGGCATTGAGCAGAATGTGGTGCTTATCGACTCTGTGTCAAAGCGTTACTCCGAGTGCGGCATACGCATCGGTGCGCTGATTACCAAGAATGAGGCTGTGCGCAATACAGTTATGAAGTTCTGTCAGGCGCGCCTGAGTCCGCCTCTGCTCGGACAACTCGTAGCCGAGGCTTCCATCGAAGGAACGGAGCAGTATTCGCGCGAGATGTACGATGAGTATGTCGAGCGCCGCAAATGCCTGATTGACGGGGTGAACCGCATCCCGGGCTGCTATACTCCAGTGCCTATGGGCGCGTTCTATACCGTGGCCAAGCTTCCGGTGGATGATGCGGAGAAGTTCTGCGCCTGGTGCCTGTCGGATTTCTGCTACCGCGACGAAAAGACCCCTGAGGGCTGCGCGGGCGAGACAGTAATGATGGCTCCTGCCGCCGGATTCTATTCAGACCCTTCGCTCGGACGCGACCAGGTGCGCCTCGCCTATGTTCTCTGCAAGCACGACCTCCAGAGGGCTCTGCTTGTACTGGAGAAGGCGTTGGAGGCTTATAATTCACGGGGGTAGAGATGGCAACACAGGACGAACGCTGGATGGCAAGATACAGGGAATGCCTGCGTTTTCTTGAAGAAGAAGGACGCAAGCCTTCCAAGCATTATCCCGAGGAGCGGAATCTGCGCTCCTGGTGGAAGCACAACAAAAAGCTTTTGAACGCAGGCCGCTTCGACCCCGAGCGCCTTCCCCTCTTCCAGCATCTGCTGGACCTTGATGCAGCCTGCCAGCAGGCCCGCAAGGGATAATCCGCGCATTTGTCATAGTATGAGACAAACAGTAAACGATTTCTTGAGGGCGCTCATTGCCGGAGTGCTTATCAGCCTGGGATGCGCAGTCAATGCAAAAGTGGGCGGGGTGGTAGGAGCGTTGCTCTTTGCCTGTGGACTATGCACCATTATCCAATTCCGTCTGCCTCTTTTCACAGGGATAGTCGCAGAAAAGCCGCAATGGTCTATGCTGGCCATTCTTGCCGGCAATTGCGCAGGGGCAGTGGCGGGGCATTATCTTTTCGGGATAGAACTTGCGCCGACGACGGCTCCTCTGCTGAAGATATTGTGCGGCGGCACCGGCACCGGCATCCTAATGGTAGCAGCCTATAAATCAAAGAGTTTCGTCGTTGCAATATTGGGCGTTATGCTCTTTATCCTCTGCGGCTTCCCGCACTGCATCGCGGAATGCGGCTATATGCGTATGGATGCGCTGCAGTGGATTATGGCCTGCCTCGGCAATATCATCGGCGGCCAGATTTGGCGGATTCTCGACCTGCCGTCAGCCGGCCGCCCTGTCGGTAAAGAAGACTGACAGGCTCGGGAATGCCCCGCGCAAGCAAGCCTCAGCAGAATTGCGTACGTACCGTTTCCCGCCTCAGGTCACACTTGATGAAACACTACCATTCCGTGCGCAGGAAGGGCTATTTTGCTCACCAACGATGGAAAAATAACAGTCCGTGCGCAGGAAGGCCGTTTTTGCGCACGAAATCCACGATGAGCGCGCGGGGATATAGCTTATGAGCGACCGCTATGTCGCAGACGATGTTATCCGGGAACAATAGATAAAGCATCTAAAAATGCGTACGGAAAGACGCCGAAAATCCGTACGGATGCTGAAATATCGACAATCGGTACGGAAGCAAGACGATTTTCCGTACCGATTGTCAACTCTGTGATCCCGCCTCAGGCCACCCTCGATGAAACCCCACATAAATTGCTGACTTATGAAATTTTTCTTCTAAATTTGTAGGGAATGGAGCTATAGTCAAAATGGAAGGAATTAAACAGATACCTTACGGAGTGTCCGACTTCAGGTCGGTGATTGAGCGTGGCTTGTACTATGTTGACAAGTCAATGTACCTTGCGGAGTTGGAAAAACAGTCCGATACTCTGATTTTCATCCGTCCGCGCCGGTTCGGCAAGAGCCTGTTCCTGAATATGATGCGGCTCTACTATGACAAGGCTGCCGCAGGGGATTTCGACAGGCTGTTCGGACATTTGTGGGTCGGGCAGCATCCGACGCCGCTTCGCAACAGGTATCAGGTACTTTATCTGGATTTCTCACAGATAGGCGGAGACGCAAGTCAATTGTATGAGAAGTTTGATGTCTATATGTCCATCTGCCTTGACAATTTTGTCAGAAAATATGCCGCAGACTATCCTGACTACTTCATTGATGAGTATTTCAAGCGGACGAATTCAGACAACAAACTTGTCCATATCACGAATATGGCCAAGGAATTACAGATTCCTTTATACCTCATCATCGACGAGTACGACAATTTCACGAATGTCGTCCTGAATGAGCAGGGAGAGGAAATGTACCATGCAATCACACACGCAGACGGCTTCTATCGTGACCTCTTCAAGAAGTTCAAGGGCAATTTCGAGCGCATCTTCCTGACAGGAGTAAGCCCCGTAACCTTGGACGACCTTACAAGCGGCTTCAACATCGGGTGGAATGCCTCGACCCGTCCTGAGCTGGACAAAATGCTGGGATTCTCAACGGCCGATGTCCGCGAGATGTTTACCTATTACAAGAGTGTCGGGATGCTTCCGGCTGACTGTGACATCGAGTCTATGATTGAGGAGATGAGGCCTTGGTATGACAATTACTGTTTTGCACCAGAATGCGTTGGTGACGGCAACACGGTCTTCAACTGCGATATGGTGCTGTACTACCTGCGGAATTATGTGATGGATGGCCATTCTCCAAAACAAATGCTTGACCCGAACACGAAGACGGACTACAGCAAGCTCAAGAAACTGATTCAGCTGGACAAGCTGGACGGCGACCGCATGGGAGTCCTTCGCAGGATAACCGAAGAGGGTGAGATTATTGCCGACCTTTTCACCTCATTCTCGGCAATGGATCTGACACGCCCGGAGATTTTTCCTAGCCTGCTGTTCTACTACGGAATGCTGACAATCAAGGCATCGTACGGGTCCCAACTTCTTCTGGCGATTCCGAACAACAATGTCCGCAAGCAATACTACAGTTATCTGCTTGAGAACTATGACTCCGTCTGCAATGTGAACCACGCCCCTTTAAGGACCGGCTTCACGCGGATGGCTTTCGACGGGCAGTGGCGCGAGACTCTTCAGTACATGGCCGACTGCTACCGCAAGCTTTCATCAGTGCGCGACAGCATTGAGGGCGAGAGGAATATCCAGGGGTTCTTCCTGGCATATCTCAATCTGAATGACTATTACATCACCGCTCCGGAGCTTGAACTGCAGCACGGCTACTGCGACTTTTTCCTCCTCCCGAACCTGACTCACTACAAGTCCGAGCACAGCTACATAATCGAGGTGAAGTATCTACCTAAAAAAGACTTCGAAGCTAAGGCCGAAGCACAATGGGCAGAGGCTGTGGAGCAGATCAAAGGCTATGCAGCCGCTCCTCGCGTCGAGGCCCTGCGCCAGGGAACGACCCTTCACAAAATCGTGATGCAGTTCTGCGGCTGGGAACTCGCCCGTATGGAAGAAGTCTGAACTTCCCGTTGAATCTACAATCCTTATTCGGTGCGCTGGAAGGGCTATTTTGCGCACCAACGATGGAAAAATAACAGTCCGTGCGCAGGAAGGCCGTTTTTGCGCACGGACAAAGGCAATCATCCGGCGAGAAAGCAAATACCGCCTGTCTCAGACACACTTTTGAAAGAATCTCACTATCTTTGACAGAAAATAATACCCAACCACATCAATAATCCATCGGGCTCGCAATGAACTTTTATGGACTTGATGGCAAAAATTCAGTTGAATACCTTTGCCACCATAATTTAACACTAAAAGTTATGGATAAGAAAACCATTTTATCAAGTTTGTGTTTGATGGCGGCTCTATTGCCCGCTTGCAAACAGAGCTCTATTACACCCGAAGTAATAGACAAACGGATTCCTATCAAAATCGCCACAAGTATCAGCAAAGTTGTAGATGAGAGTTTCGAAACCGGGGACAAAATCGGTCTCTATGTCGTAAACGCCTCTCAATCCGACGATGGCAGCACCTGGACAGCCGGGGCCCTTCTTGACACCGGCAACCACCTTGACAATGTATGCTATACCTACGATGGAGGATGGAAGTCCATAGTGCAGCATTTCTGGAAGGATGCATATACCAAAGCAGACTTCTATTGTTATTATCCATACACTCAGTCCGTAAACAAAACAGCCGAAATGCATTTCGAGACGGCAAAAGACCAAAGCACGAAAGGTGCATTCAAAAGCTGTGAGATTCTGTGGGGAAAGACTGAACTTGCAAGCCCGTCGGAAGAGTATGTCGCCCTTCACACGAGCCATAGGATGAGCCAGCTTCTCATCAGAGTTCTTCCCGGCAAAGGTTTTACCGAAGAAACCCTTGAACAAAGCCTTACCAAGGTCACAGTCAACAACATAATGACAGATGCCGTTCTCAATCTTGAAAGCGGTGAGCTTCAAGGAAAAGGCACAGCATCCGACATCAGCCCTTGGAAAGACGGCGACACCTACCGTGCAATGATTGCCCCTCAAACCATTGAGGGAAAGCAACTTGTAAGTCTTGTCGTAGATGACATGGAGCGCAACCTAGTTGTCGAAAGAATCGAATTCACCAGCAACACCCGCAAGAAATGCACAATAACGGTCAACAAGATTAACGAGGGTATCAATGTTGATATCGGAGGCTGGGAAGAAGATGAAATCGATTATGGTGGAACTTTGAACTAAGGCCTTATGAGAAAGAATATAGCATTGACAGGAGTGCTCCTTCTTCTTGCCTCCTGTGCACAGGAGCAGCTGACTCCTATTGACCCCACCACCGGCGAGGAACTTACTCCGATCAGCCTTAACGGCCATATCAATCAGGAATATGTGACCCGTGCAGGGCAGGACGGTTTTGCAGATGGCGACAAAATCGCCACATACATAGTGGATTACGTAGATGGCGCCCCGGGCGAACTCAAACTCGAAGGTAACCGCGCGGACAACCTCTACTACAGCTACAACGAGCCGAGCAACCGCTGGGTTCCGTCTTACGACGTATATTTCAAGGACAACAAGACCCCTGTCGACATCTACGCCTACTACCCTGCCGCAAGGCCAGAATCCATCAAGGAATACGCTTTCGAAGTGCAGAAGGACCAGAGTACCGCTGCGGGCGGCTCCCACCTTTCAGGCTATGAGCAGAGCGACTTCCTATGGGCCAAAACCGAGAACAAGACAGCCGCGGACAAGCTCATCTGGCTGGACTTCACCCACAAAATGGCGGGCATCAGAGTGAGCCTTGTCGAAGGAGAAGGGTTTGAGCAGGGCGAATGGGCAGGCCTCAGGAAGGACATTCTCATCCAGAGCACCGTGCGCAGCGCATCCATCGACCTTTCTACCGGCACAGTCTCCCCTGTCGGTGAAGCACCGATGACCGGCATCATTCCGAATAGGGAAGGCGCGGATTTCAGGGCGGTAGTGGTGCCTCAGACCGTGAGCGCAGGCAAGAAAATCATCACCGCCACCGTCGGAGGCTATGCCTATGACCTTGTAAAAGACCAGGATATGGTCTATGTCCCGGGCAAGCAGCACAATTTTACCCTCACAGTGAACAAGCGCGCTGCGGGAAGCTATGAGTTCAGCCTCAGCGGCGAGAGCATCACGGTTTGGGAGAATGACAGGAGCTCGCACGACGGAATCGCAAGGGAATATGTCGTGGTGAATGTCGAAACGCCGGGCACCCTGGATGCATGCATTGCGGCAAAAGGACTGGAAGTCAGCAAGGTAAGGAACCTGAAAGTCACCGGTAAGATAACAGCTCGCGACTTCGGTGTGATGAGGTATCTAATGACAAGCCTGTCTGCCCTAAATCTGAAGGAGGTCAAGATTGTAAAGGGAGAGGGAGGAGACTTTGGCCCTAACATGCATTATGTCGGGATAGAGCACGATGATGAGATTCCAGGAGAAGCATTGACAAACAAAAAGAGTCTTACAAGCCTTGTACTCCCTGACAAACTCAAGAAAATCTGCAGTAATGCTTTCTCGGACTGCAATATGCTGACAGGCTCCCTCATTATTCCAGAAGGTGTAGAAGAGATTGAAATGGCAGCATTCAGAAGTTGTACGAACCTGAATGGAAGTCTGAAACTTCCTTCTACCTTGAAAGTGCTTGGAAGAATGGCCGGATACACATCTTATTGGGACGGTCCATTCCACGATTGCGGTTTCGTTGGTGAACTCATCCTTCCAGATGCACTTGAAGTGATTGGATGGGGAGCGTTTGAGGGATGTCGTGGGCTTTACGGAGAGCTCAGGATTCCTGAAAACGTCAAACAACTTGGCCAGGCAGCTTTTTGCGGAATGGTCAATATGGTAGGCTCCATTGAGATTCCACAACAAATCACCACTATTGAAGAAAATACCTTCAATGGAAGCGGTTTCAACGGAACACTAAAGTTGCATGATGGAATAACCTCAATTGGAGAAGGCGCATTTTGCCGTACAGCACTCAAAGGTGAACTTCACCTTCCTAAAAACCTTGAGGTAATAAGCAGAGAGTCTTTCTTTGGTTGTGACTTTTCCGGAACTCTCGTCCTTCCTAAAACTGTACGTCAGATCGGTGATAGAGCCTTTGCTTACAACTGGAGACTGATTGGCACACTTGAAATCCCGGAGGGAGTTCTCAGCATAGGTGCCGGAGCCTTCGCCCAGTGCCGTATGCTTGAAGGAGTCATCTTCCCGGAAAGCCTTGAAAACATAAAATACGAGCCGAGCTGGAGCGAAGACGGAGGCGCTTTCCAGAACTGCTTCAGCCTTGGCCGTATAGTCTGCAAAGGACATATCCCGCCTTATGTACAGGACGGATGCTTCAACGGCGTGCCGAAAGACAATTTCACCCTTGAGGTGCCTGAAGGTTATGAAGCCCAGTATCAGGCAGCTACAGGTTGGCGTGAGTTCAAGCGAATCGCCGCCTACCGCAATCTGGTAATCCGCCCTATGGTGGCGACTGCAATCAACACTTCAGTCACACGCGAGCTTGTGCTCACGGCAGATGACAACTGGTCAGTCGTATCACAGCCTGACTGGGTTACACTCAGCCAGACATCAGGCAAAGGCAAGACCTCATTGCAACTGACTTTTGCAGAAAAGCCTCAAGACGGCACTACAAGAAGCGGTGAAGTGGTATTCGAACTCGACGGCAAAGATTACCAGACCAGACTGTCAGTAAGCCAGTATGATTACAAATATGCTGAAGATGAAGTAATTACCCTTCAGACTGCAAGCAAAGGAGACGGAGTCAACATAGTCATCCTCGGTGACGGCTTCAATGCCAAGGACATCAGCGAAGGCAAGCTCCTCAGGGCAATGGAAGAGACCTACGACAATTTCTTCAGCATACAGCCTTACAAATACTATAAAGATTATTTCAATGTATATACCGCCGTGCCGGTATCCCCGGAATCGGGCATAGGCACAGTCAACACTATAGTCCAGACCCGTTTCAACACCGCAACCAACGGCGGAGTCACCAGAAACGGGGATGACGACTATTATGAAGTGCTCCAATACGCCTGCAAGGCTCCTACGGTCAGCAACGACAATATCAACAGGACTCTGGTGATAATGATACCAAACACCGAGGACTACGGTGGAGTAACCTATATGTGGAACGACGGCACGGCAATCGCCTACTGCCCTATGAGCGACTATGGCTATCCTCTTGATTTCCGCGGAGTTATCCAGCACGAAGCCGGTGGCCACGGCTTCGGAAAACTCGGGGATGAATACATCTACCACAACGAGTTCATCCAGGCTTGCGGCTGCTCCTGCTGCCCTCACGCCTTCGAACTGCAGACTGCCCAGTCACTCGGTTGGTTCCAGAACCTATCGCTTTCCGGCAAGATGGGCGATGTGCCTTGGCGCGACTTTATCTTCCACGAGAAATACCACACCTTCGTGGATATATTCGAAGGAGGCTATATGCACACGAGAGGCGTTTACCGCAGCGAACAGAACAGCTGTATGAACAATGACATACCATACTACAGCACCATAAGCCGCTACGAAATCTATAAAAGAATAATGGAGTATGCGGGACAGAGCTGGAGTCTGGAAGACTTCATTGCAAACGATGTAGTGGAAGCTGTAAGTACCTCTTCAACAAAAGCCCAGAATACAGATTACGGACGCACAGCAACTTTGAACAGTCACGAGCCTGTCTTTATGGGTGAAAGACCAAATCTCAAATAGGAGGACATTATGAAAAAGTATATATTCATAACATATTGCATAGCAGCTGTTTGTATGTTCACCGGCTGCGCCAAGAGCAATCCGTCTCCGGAAGATGAAGCGCTGATGCACTTCGTTCCGACCCTTCCCGGGACCAAAGCAACTGACAGCGCCTTCGAAGCAGGCGACTCCTTCGGAATATATGCCGTAGAGTACGCTGACGGCAGCCCTTCCCCGCTTCAGATTTCAGGCAACTGGGCAAACAATGCCGAGGCCAGTTTTGATGGCAGCCGATGGACTGTAACTCCGCCAATCTGGTGGAAGGACGGGGCTATATTCGACATATTCGCCTACTACCCTTTTGATGCGCAGCTCAGTTCCGTGGACGACTATATCTTCGAAGTGAAAGCCGACCAGAGACAGGAAGGCTTTACCTTGAGCGACTTTATGTGGGCAAAGGCCGCCTCCGTGCAGCAGAGCGAAGGAGATATTGCACTGAACTTCAAGCACAAACTGTCCAGACTAGACATCAACCTCGTAAAGGGGGACGATTATGAAGGAGATTTGCCGGCAACAGCGGAGATTAGGATAATGAATACCGTCACCAGTGCCTCCATCGATTTGGAAAGAGGAGAGATTGAAAAGAATCCGTACGGCACAACAGGCACAATCATCACCCGCCAGTGGGAACCTGGCCGTTATTCGGCAATCATTGTACCGCAGAAAATCCTCAATCAGGTACCGTTGGTTGAAATCCTGGTCAACAATGTGTCATATCTGGTCAGCACAAAATTCATCTTCGAATCGGGAGTCAGACACACTTTGAGTATCACCCTCACCTCCAACCCTGACAAGGTAATCATCAACATCGGAGGCGGAATCAACAATTGGAATTAGGTAATATGAATTTCAGGGCGCTCATTTCAGAGGTATTGGCACTCATTATCGCAAGCTCGTGTATGCAAGTCAACATTGAGCCGGAAGATTTGAGCGCCCCTGAATTCATAAAAGTGGACTATAGCACCACTGAGCAGCTCGGGGGCTATAAAGTGGTGCTAGAAGCCCACCTCAGCAAGAGCGGCGGAATCTCCGATGCGGGCTTTATGGTAGGGCGCAGAGTCACGGAACTCTACGAATACCACTGCACTCTCGAAGGAAGTGTAATTAGGCTGGAACTCATTGGTCTTAAAGAAGATACCAACTATCTGTTCTACGCCTGGGCCCGCAACTCCTACTGCGAGCTCAGAACCAAACTCTACGATTTCTATCTCGGCACAAAGCCTGAACCAGACCCTGATCCGGAACCGGAACCCGAACCGGAGCCCGAACCGGAACCGGAACCAGAGCCGGAACCAGAACCGGAACCGGAGCCGGAGCCGGAACCAGAACCAGAACCGGAACCAGAGCCGGAACCCAATCCCGAGCCGGAGCCGGAACCCGAGCCCGAACCGGAGCCGGAACCAGAACCGGAACCAGAACCGGAACCCGAGCCCGAGCCCAAACCGGCTCCGGTGTTGCCGCCAAGCGGGG
>CALYTI010000001.1 GCA_945487035.1 uncultured Bacteroidales bacterium | reverse complement strand
CGTACAACAGGGCTCCAAATTGCGCTTCACGCAACACGAAGCCCTATATAGTTACTTTTACAGTTTCTGGTTCATCAAAACCAAGGACTATCTTATAGAAATAGTTTGTAGATGATCCATTTACTATTCGAATATAATTTGCATTATAAGAAGATAAATTTAAAAGATAGTAATTAACTTCTTCCTCAACATTTTTGTTACCGTTATTATCTTCTATTGATATAGTCTTTGAACCGTTAGGTGTAGTAGGTCTGGAAATTTTATTTTCTGATGGGGCTTTTTTATCACCATAGTACACATAGAATGGATTTGATGATTGGGCAAAAACCTCTACATATTTGACAGGTGAACCGAATGACTCAGTATTGTATATTTCGCCGAGACTACTCTTAAACTGCATTACTTGTCCAGCGCCATATCCAGTTGGGGTATTCTTTCCATTCGCCATTATCTGCAAATACTCAAATGGAAGGTTTTCATTCTTAATGTGGCTGACAGTTGAGTTATATGAACCGGTGGTCACATCTGAGCAGTACAATACAATAGGTTCCGGTGCTGCTACAACATCCTTCACCATCGCAACCCCGAATGAAGTTACATCACCACGGGTGAGGCTGATAGGATTACTGAATTCCTTGGTGTATGTATGTCCGTCGGCAGCTTCAACCTTCACGGTAAGGGTAGCTTCAGTTTGAGGGATGCAGGTGAACCATACAACAGCCTCGCCGGAAGCATTGGCAACGATGCTGTAGCCAGCTTTTTCACCCATTGCAACTGCAGAATACACTATAAGAGATGTCTTTGTGGTATTCCAACCGTCTACTCCATATTTTCCAGCGATATCGGCACGTGAAGAAACAGTAATCTGATTAACAACTTCACCGGCGTCAAGACCCTTGAGAGTCATCTTGGCGATTGCAACCTCTCTCTTGAACTGAAGTTGTGCTCCGTTCTCACCATCAAAACTAGTAACAGCCTTTGAAACAAGGATATCAGCATCCTCATCATAAGCTTCAGCGGTCATTACCTGTTCACCATTAGAAGTGTTCACAACAGCTACATAGGTTTCATCACCAGTAGCCTTGCCAGCAAATGAAGCCATAATTGTCATTTTGCCAGCATCAAGGCCGCATACTACAGTTGAAGCAGCAATACCATCCTCATAGATATCGATTCGCTTTTCATCATCTGCCGTCCACGCGAATATAGCATTCTCTCCACCACTGATATCCACAGTAGTCTTAGTCTCAGGAGCACCGGCTACGAAGGTAACCGTATGGGTAGCCTCAGGCTTAACATCCGGAGAAATCTCCACCTGCTGGCAAGCAGCGAAACCGAGCAGCGAAATGGCTGCGAGAGCGAAAGTTTTAAGATTTTTCATATCTCAGCCCTCCCATTAATAATCTTCACCGATGATGGTAAGAAATCCGTCGGCTCCGGCTTCACCTTCTTCGCCGTAGACAGGACTTGTAACAGTCAGCATCCCGCTTTCAGGATGCATCTCAAACACCATCATATCCGGTGTTTCGTAAGAAATTGTTTTTTTGAGCATAATAATATTGATAAGTTGATTGTGTGTCCACTGCCATCCAAATTTGAACAGTGATTGCCATCGAAAATTGAACAGTTGAAGATCATTTGCAAGGGGAATCGGCGTGCCCTGCTCGCAGTGGAGTGAGGCGTAGCCGAACGGAACGGAGAGCAGGGCACGCCTGCGGCCTTCCACCCCAACATTATTACTAACTTTCGGGTCTATTAAACCCGAGCAAATGATTGATTACGTGAAACGAAATGACATCTTTGGAGACTTTCGCCGCAATCTGAGCAATAGCGAGATTGCCCGAATCCGAGGCGTAAGCCGAACTACAGTCGTCGGTCTACGCAAACTCTACAACGCCACTGTGGCGGACAAGGAACATCCTGAAGCATACGAAGATCTTCTTCAGGCCAAACCCAAGTACAAGGATCGCGAGGTGGACAGTCCGGTCCTTACAGCAGAAATCAAGGCTCTGATTGACAAAGAGCTTGAACAGAACGCTATCAAACTGGCTACCGGCCTCAAAAAGCAGCGGAAGAGAGCCACTGACATCCACGAAGCACTTCTTAGGCAGGGCTATGAGGTATCCTATCGAACAGTAGTGAGATATATCCGTAATAAAAAACCGCCCAAATATCGGCATCTGTCCAAGACTGCTTCATCAAACAGAAGTATGTTCCAGGAGAACTTATGGAGTTCGACTGGGGCGAGGTGAAAATCTATATCAAAGGTTGTCTCACAGTGTTCAACATGGGCGCTGTGGCATTGTGCAGCAATGGCAGGTGGGGCAGATTGTTTACCCATCAGGATAAGCAGGCGATGATGGAAGCCCACGTCCGGGCCTTTTCCTTCTGGGGACACGTGCCTCAGACAATGGTATATGACAATATGCGTACTGCTGTCAAAAGCTTCACAGGTGGAGAAAAGAAGCCTACTGTAGAGCTATCCCAACTTGAAGGCTACTATGGCTTCGCTCACCGCTTTTGCAATGTGCGTTCCGGTAATGAAAAAGGACATGTTGAGAGGGCTGTAGAAGTACTTCGGCGCAGGGCCTTCAGTCATAGGGACCACTTCGACAGTCTCGATGAAGCCAACGAATATCTGCTTGGGGTCTGTCTTGAGGACAATGCCAAGATAGATGTGCTCATCCAGGAAGAACTTGCTGCAATGTTGCCTGTCTATGGCGAGATGGCCTGCTTTGAAGCAGACTTCAGGCAGGTGGACAAGTTGTCTACCATACATATTGACACAGTCAGTTACTCAGTACCGTTTGAGTACGTCAACCGTAAAGTCTGGTTCAAGAAATATAGCGATGACATCGTTATATACGACACCAATGGCGTATCCAAGAACGAGATAGCTCGCCATAAGCGCAGCTTTATTGCCAACGACAACCGCATTGACATTCAGCATTACCTGAAAGTCCTGAAGGTCAAGCCTGGGGCATTACGCAACTCATACGCACTGCGTCAAACGCCCCCCGGCGTCCAAAAACTCTTCGACACTTACTTCGCGGACAAACCTCGTGACTTCGTGGAGTTGCTGATATGGGGCAAAGACAACAACTATGACTATCAGGAACTCTGTTCCGCTGTCAATGTGGCCAAGATGAAAGGTATCCATACCATAACTCTGGACAGTCTCAAAACAGTTCTCGTGGATAATCGCTCTTCAGAACAGGTGCTGGACTTGCCTTGGAGCCAAACAATTGAAGACGGGGCTGCCATAAACCTTTCAATGCTCGGTAATATGTTCAAGTCTGACTCAAAAGGTGTACAATCATGATGGAGGGCTCATACTTACAATCCATAAATGACAACTGCCGGATGCTCAAGCTCGGGGGCGTCAAAGGCAGTCTGGATGTACTCTTGAAGGATGCTATAGCCCAAAAGTGGTCGTACGATCGCTTCTTGGCAGAACTCTTGAACAGGGAGTCGGAATATCGTGACAAGGCGCGCAGGAGGGCTATGATAAACAAGGCTCACTTCCCGCAGCTCAAATATCTTGAAGACCTTGACAGGGCCGAACTGCCAAAAGATATGGCAATCGCTCTGCCGGAGCTCGAAACGCTTGACTTTATACGCGATAACCAGAACATCATTATGTATGGCAATCCTGGTACAGGGAAGACTCATACGGCCATAGGCTTGGGAATAAAAGCTTGCCTTGCAGGATACAATGTCCTCTATGCTTCAGTGCCGCGACTGCTCGTGGAAATCAAGGAGTCAGAATCGCAGAGGAAGCTGTCCAGACTCCAGAAACGCTTTGAGAAATACGACCTTACGATACTTGATGAATGTGGCTACAAGTCTTTTGACAAAGAGGGGGCCGAGGCCCTGTTCAACCTTATATCTCTCCGTGCCGGACTGAAATCCATTATCATAACGACAAACCTTGGCTTCGATAAGTGGGACCAAATCTTCACGGACAAGGTCATTGCAGCGGCAATTGTAGACCGCTTGACCTTCAAAGCGTACATCGTCGATATGAATGGTCCATCGTTCAGAATCAAGGCCACGGAAAAATGGATGAAAGAACGAAAACAGAAACAAAAATCAGAAAAATGAATACCTTTGCAACCGGGTCTTTGCCTGTTCACTTTTCAGTGGCAAAACTGTTCAATTTTCGGTGGCAATATACAATTGTGAAAAGCGTAGGGAAAACCCGCAGCTGGGCTCGGCATATAAAGCGAGCGCGAGGCTGCCGGAAACCGGTGCCTCGCGTAAGTATTTGATATATAAGCCTCTACTATTACCCCCCCATTGGCATATCGCCCAATTGAGTGGAGCATATCCCGCCTCGTGAGCTAAGGATAGTATCCTGTACAGTATTCTTTGTGAAGCCCATACTTACTAATCGGTCACAAAGATACAAACAACCGCACTCAAAGACAAATAAAACGCTGCATAAAGTAGAATATTTTGCAGGTTCTTAACCATTCTGCAACACCCCCCTCCTCCCGCCGTATAAATACACCCTTAGATTCCCTTCAGGAAACTACATGCAAATAACAGCAACATCCCGAACCAAAGGAAAGTTGCTGTTGTTGGTACATTATTATCTTAGCCTAATGGCCACAGTCGAACGGCTTTAATACATCCGTATCAGGTCTGAATTTACGGAACGAGTAACTCATAGCGCACAACATTATTTGACATCATCGTATGCCTTGACAATTTCCATTCGCTCCTCATTTGTTAGTGGAACGACATTGTGTGCTGCCATTTCCAGACGCTCTGCATCGTTGTCGTAGAGGACTGGCGTTTCTTTGATAGGTTTTGCCATAGTTTGTGTCTCCTTTATTTTATTGCCTGCATAACGGATGCAGGAACATTGCAAAGATATAAATTATTCTCATTGCAATACAAATATTGTTCACGATAGATGCTGTTTCGTAAATGCAAAAGCTTCAACTTTCTGCAACACCCCCTCCTCCCGCCGGACAAATCGACCCTAATATTTCATTCGGGATATCGATATATTTGAGAAAAACAGTAAATTTGTAAGGAAGGACAACATCCGATGGATTTCACTTTCAACAAAGATCTGATAACCGGATATCACGGAGCAACGCAAATAGCAAGAGTGCTCCAGGTCACTATAAACTGTCCAAAATATGAAACGATATCTTATTTATACGACTGAAGGATATACCGAAAGCCCTTCATCAAATCAAGTGGAGAACTGTCAGGTGCTTGGTGAGATTGATGCGGAGAACGGCCGGGAAGCTATTGAGGCCCTCTTCTCGAAGGAATCTTGGATATCTGATTCCGGCTATTCCCGTCAGGCAGCAATTGCAAGGGAGATAGCCTAGCAGACAAACAACAGCAACTTCCCGAACTGACGGGAAGTTGCTATTGTCTAAAAAATCAATTTGAGCCTAAAGTCCCTTCTTCAGTTCCTCAACCTGCTCGAAGCTCAACTTTGTGCACTCGGCAACAATCTGAGTGTCCATCCCCTTCGTGAGCATGGCCTTTGCCACCTCGGCAGCCTTGGCTTGTTCGCCTTCAGTCCTACCCTGAGCGAGCCCCTCGGCAAGACCTTCAGACCTACCCTCGGCGCGACCCTCGGCGCGTTCGCAATCCATTTCGTAAAAGTAATCAATTTCGCTCATCTTCTCATTGTCGTATTTGATTCGTTTCTCCTCATTGAATCCGGCAACCTCACAAGCGTCAAGCAGTTTGTCCACGACCCCGGTCTGAGCTTCGAAAGGCATTCCGGAAAGGAACTCGGAGTGTTTGATAATGTACAAGCACTGATCCTCCTTGGTCTTGCACTGCTGCGCTGTCTTCGTGAAATTGCCCAACTGCACAAATTTACAAGAAATTGTCGGAACTCCTCGTATCAAGTCGGTCCTTTCGATGAATTCATAGTGTGAAATTACTTTGTTGTCCCGGGAGGCTCCATCCGCGAAACTTTGCGGGCTGAGTCGTGTCTCCATCAGACCGATAACATAGATTGGCTGGTAGTCATACTCTCTCTTGCCGGCCTTCATTTGCAGAGAGAGGGCTCGAGCTCCGTAGTACACCGACCTCTTGAAGAAATGGTCGTTGTGTCGAGCCTTTTGCATCTCTACGATAAAGCCAGCCCCCATCTCGTCACGGCAAAAGAGGTCAAGGCGTATGCCTTTCTTTCCCGTGACATCCGCACCGAGCTCGACATTGCGGTACTCCAGGTCGTGGACTATTCGTTCCCCGTCGAGGATGATGTTGATGATACTGATAAGGAGATCTTTGTTGTCGGGGTCTCCCAGGACCGCCTTGAAGCCAGCGTCGGACAGTACCGAGGCATAGCGCTCTTCTGTTTGGTTTATCTTTTTCATATTTTAAGAATTTTACGGCTTCAAGGAAGGAAAAATTATCGGTTTAAAAACCTAAACGTTTATTTATGTACGATTCTTTAACTTCTGAGCTATTTCTTTCGATAAAAACACCCCTTCTGGAACGCCTTACGAGGCACATCGGTCCCCAAACGATTTGGAATAACATTCGATATCGGTAAAACATTGCTATTCCTCGTGTGTACTCACATCAGGATGGTGTAAATGCTTGGTTAGAGCAAAAATGCAGGGGTGAAATTGCTCTTTTGAGTCCGGAGGCCTCACCGGGGACCCCGCTTACAGTAATTTCTGGGGCGGCGGAGAATTATTTTTCCGAATACAACTGGTGCATTGCGGCAGCTGTGTCGGCGATATCCTGGCGCAGGCTCTGCGGAGCGAGTACTTCCACGGCGGGGCCCTTTGAGAGTATCTCCTGGATGAAGTCGAAGGTCGTGGCGATGCGGTAGGTGAAGACCGGCCAGCCGTCCACAGGTTCGGCCTCCTTCTGGCTGTGGTGCAGCGGCAGGGTGCGGAAATAGTTCGCCTGAAAAGGCTCTACCCTCAACTTGACTTCCGCCGGCTCCTCGCTGACTATGATGCCGAAGTAGTTGCTGAAGAAGCCCTCCGCATCGAAGTCTGACGGGATTTCGTAGTCCTGGTCAAGCTCTTCCATATCTACGAAACGGTCAAGGGCATAGACGCGCAGGCCGAGGTCGGACTCCGCCAGCATATACCACCTCTGCTTGAAATGCTTGACGCAATATGGCTTGACAGGGAAGGTCTTGCTTTCGTCCCTGGTGAATCCCTGGTAGCTGAGGCTTATTACCTTTCCCGCACGCATCGCGCTTATGACTTCCGTGAGATATTGTTCGCTCAGCGGAGCCTTCTCGACAAGGATGCGACTTCGCATATCCGCATTCTCCTGAAGCACATTGTTGAGGCACAGGGTGTGGAGCATCCATTGGGCGGTGGAACCCGAGTCCATATCTGAACTGGCGATGTAGAAGCCCATGCTCCTGTCGTTCTTGATTTCAATGCCGAAGATGTAGAAGATCGCATCCCTGTGGTTATCGGAAGCGAAATCAATCCCGAGATGGCCAACGCCATCGTATCCGCCCTTCTTTATCTCGACTCGGTCAGCCACGAGCCTATCAAATTGTATATCAACTCGGGCGGCGGAGCCGTATGCGCCGGATATGCGATAATTGATACTATGCGGATGATAGAATCCCCTGTGGAGACTGTCTGCGTCGGTATGGCGGCTTCTATGGCAGCAGTGATTCTGGCGTGTGGAGAGCCCGGCTGCAGGCAAGGTTGGAAGAGCAGGCCCTCCCGACTGGCGTTGCTGCCCTCTTCTATGGCTCGCCGGGAACAGGAAAGACGGAGACGGTTTATCAGCTGGCCAAGGCCAGCGGAAGGGATGTGATGCAGGTGGATATTTCAGAGATGAAGACCTGCTGGTATGGTGAGAGCCAGAAACTTGTCAAGGGCGTATTTACCAAGTATGAGAAACTCTGCCGCAAGTCAAAGAATCTTCCGATTCTGCTTTTCAATTAGGCGGATGCCATTTTCGGCAAGCGTCTGGAAGATAAGCATAGCAGTGTGGACCAGACGGAGAACGCCATCCAGAACATCATTCTGGAGCAGATGGAGAAGCAGAAGGGGATACTCATCGCCACAACTAACCTTGAAAGCAGCCTGGATCCGGCATTTGAGAGGCGCTTCCTTTTCAAGATAAAGTTCGAGAGACCCGGCGTTGAGGCCAAGAAACATATCTGGATGGACAAGTTGCACGGTCTCAATGAAGATGACGCAGTGTTCCTTGCCGAGAACTACAATCTTTCCGGTGGTGAAATCGACAATGTGGTGAGGAAGGTTACTATGAACAGGGTCCTTACCGGGGAGGGTTATTCTCTGGATTATTTGAAAGAACTCTGCAGTCAGGAAAAGTTCACGAAGCAGCATAGGGTGATTGGATTTTAAAACTCAGCGGAAATGGTCGATTTTTGACCGTTTCCGCTGAGTTTCTCGGAAGTTTTTCATATATTCGCAACGGTATAAATCACTGTTGTCATGGCAAGAGAAACTATAATTGGAAGAAGAGCGGAGAAGGAACTCCTCGAACGGATGTATCAATCCAGGAAGTCGGAATTCGTAGCAGTTTATGGCAGGCGACGGGTAGGTAAATCGTATCTTGTGAATGAGTTCTTCCGTAACAAAATTCTTTTCTCTGTAGTGGGAACTTACGTGAAGGATGAAGAAAAAGACTATGAATCATATCGCAAGTTGCAGCTGTCACATTTCTATGATTCACTGATACTTGCTGGTCTTGACCCGAAACATTCGGCGCCTGGCAGCTGGAGAGAGGCTTTTCTCCTTCTGAGGATACTTCTTTCAGCTAAAAGGAATAAGAGAAAGGTGGTCTTCATTGACGAACTGCCTTGGCTCGCCGGTCCGCAATCTTCAGAGTTGATTTCCGAGTTGGGCTATTTCTGGAACTCCTGGGCTGACAGTCAAAGAAATATCATTCTCATCGTATGTGGATCAGCCACGAGCTGGATGCTCGACAATGTAATCCGGGACTATGGCGGTCTTCACGGACGACTGACGGAGAAAATCAAGCTCCTTCCTTTCACCTTGGCTGAATGTGAACAGTTCTACAAGAGGGAGGGGTTTCATATGTCCAGATACGAGATTGCTCTGAGTTATATGGCTTTCGGAGGCGTGCCTTTCTATATGGGTAAACTTCGTAATGACCTTACTTTGACGGACAACATAGATAGACTCTTCTTTGCGGATGATAATATCCACCAGGAGTTCAGGGATGTTTATGCCGGATTGTACTCAAGCAAGGAGAAGTATGTGGAAATTGTAAAGGCACTCGGCCGCAAGTTCTATGGTATGACTCAGTCGGAGATATTGGAAGCGACCGGATTGACGGCTGGCGGCACATTCTCCAAACTTTTGGACAATCTGTATGAATCAGGTATTATACGAAAGTATCCGAGATACGGCAAGGAGCGCGTGGAGACCGTTTATCAGCTTACGGATTTCTTCTCTTTGTTCTATTTGAGATTCATTGACGGAATTCAGAACAAAAGTGGAATGTGGCATACAATCAACCGGACAGGAAAATTCTATTCTTGGGCAGGGGAGACCTTTGAACTGCTGTGCGTATCGCATCTGAAGCAGTTGCAGGAGGCGCTTCACATTTATTCTGTGGACAGAAACTTCTGTTGGAGCGGGAAATCTCAGGATGGCACCGGAGCGCAGATTGACCTTGTTTTGGTGAGCGATGCCTCAAGGACGGACTATCTGTGCGAGATGAAGTTTTCCGAGAGCGTTTTTGCAATGACCGCGGAGTACAATCACAACATCAGGAGGAAGATTGCTGCTTTTGAAGATAGCCCGCAACACGATAAGACCCATTCGATTCAGGTTGCAGTGGTGGCTTCTTTTGGTGTTGCGAAGGGGGAGAATACGGATGTGGTTAACCATGTGGTTTCGCTGGAGGATCTGTTTGGGAGTAGGTGAGGGGGTTCTATTACTGTAACATAGAAGCAATCTGCTACCTATTAACCATCCCTTATCAAAGTGACGCCATGGTAGTGTTTCATCGAGTGTTCCGTAGTAAATCAATTCCAGACAAAAGAAATCGGTGCGCAGAAACGCCTTATTTGCGCACCGATTGCAATTTTCGTTCAGTCCGTGCGCAGAAACGCCTTTTCTGCGCACGGATTTCATAGCAGGCAGGTCAAAGTTTCCGGATTCTTCGCAGTTGCACCGCCAGAGCAAACGAGGTGCCGGCAGCTTACAGTCTATCGGCAATCCGTACGGAAACACCGGGTAAATCCGTACCGATTGAAGTTACCGGCTCATCCGTACGGAAATAGGGCTTTTCCCCGTACAGATTCCAGTATTCAGCAGGACACACCCGATGAAACAGTATCTGAAAAGCTGTGAAAGAGCAAAAATGATGGGGTGAAATTGCCTACAGGAGCTTCAGCGCAATCGCGGCGCAGGCTTCGGCGTCAGCGAGGGCGTGGTGGTGATTGACGAGGTCATAGCCGCAGGCGGCGGCGACGGTCTGAAGCTGGTGGTTGGGAAGCCTGCGCCCGAAATGCCGGCGGGATGCCGCGAGGGTGTCGTGGAATTCGTAGTCCGGGTAGTCCATCTGATATACGCGGAACACGGCCTTGAGGCAGCCTTCGTCGAAACGCGAATTGTGTGCCACCAGCGGCAGTCCCTCGATGAGCGGTGCAATATTTTCCCAAACCTTGGGGAATACGGGGGCGTCGTCGGTATCTTCCGGTCCCAGCCCGTGCACCTGCCGGCAGAACCATTGGTAATACTCCGGCTCCGGATGAATCAGGCTATAGTACGAGTCGGCAACGCAGCCGTCCCGCACTATCACTATTCCTACGGAGCACACGCTGGACGGCTGCTCGTTGGCCGTCTCGAAATCTATTGCAGCAAAATCTCTCATTTCTGTGCGTTGTGTCTTGCCATTGCGTTTTGTCCTGCTGCAAATATAGGAATAGAAACTGGAAAAATATGGCAGTGAACCGTCGTAGCTAGTCTCTTGCTTTGTGGATAATATATGTCACTGTGCCCCAGACGCTGAAGTCGTCCTCCGGGCTGATGCGTATCCTGGGGTATTCGGGATTCGCCGGGACGAGCCATCCCTGCCCCTGCTCTAGGACGAAGTGCTTGAGGGTATATTCGCCGTTGAGCTCGCACATCGCAATCTCGTGGGGACCTGGGTTGCGGTTGCTCTTGTCCACTATGACTATGTCCCCGCTGAGCACGCCCGCGTCAATCATCGAGTTGCCGCTGACACGTATGAGATATGACGCTTCAGGATGCGGACAGAGCATCGAGAGTATGTCGATGTCCTGCGAGCGTTCGTCGTTGTCCAGCGGGACGGGGAACCCCGCAACCACGCTGAAGTCGTAATAGGGGAGCGAGAGCGGACGGACACTGCCTGCCGGAACGGCGTGACCGGGGAATCCCGGGTGATGCCCGCGTTCCCTGACGGCCCAGGCGAGTGCCTGTCTGATGAACTCCGTACGGTTCTCCATCCCTTCCAGCTGCTCCGCCAGAGGGCCGGGGGCGCGGAAAGATATCATCCTGCTGTCACCCTTGGGATGTCCCGCCCCGGGGCGCGCTCCGCCCCTTCTGCTTTTCCTGTCTTCCATTTCCTGATTCTTCGGAAGACAAAGGTAATGCTTTTTTTTGATAAATGTAATACGCCAATCAAATCTCCGCCTTGCCCCTACGCCCCAAGTATGCTGTCCAGGACGGGATAGATTTCCTCTTCGCTTGTGTAGGGGTGAATGTGGAAATAATCGTTGCCGGTGAGCATTGCCGAGAGTCGGGTGCGGGACCTGTCGTAGAAAATGTGCACCGGAATGCCGTGGGCCTCGGCATAGCCGAGCTCGTAACCGACTCCTAGAGAGGTGGTTGTGCATTCTGCGATGACAAGGTCCGATTCCCGTAGCCAGGCGGTATCCTCATCATAGATGCATTTGTCGCGGTCCGGCTTGCCCTCGTGTTTGCCGAGGGACAGGTCCCCGACGTGCTCCGTAAGGACAATGTGCTCGCGTTGAATATAAGCAATGATGCGCTTGTAAAGCTCCGCATCCTGACGTCCGCCGCGAATCGAGCCGGCAAAATAGATTTTCTTTTTCATAATCCAAATCTAGGCAAAGATTGCTTATTTTGCAAATCCGATAAGCGCAAGGGCGATTTACATATAATTAAATTTGCATTATATGTGAAATATACTTACCTTTGCAATATGAAACCGACAGCATCAAGCCGACAAGCGATAGTCGCAGAACAAATAAAGGAGGCCTTGGCGGAGCGCGGGCTGAGCAAAAAGCAGTTTGCCGAGCTGATGGGCAAGAGTCCTTCGGAAGTGAGCCGGTGGCTCAGCGGGCAGCACAATTTCACTATTGCTATGCTGCAGGAGATTTCCGATGCGCTGGGGATAGAAATCACCGGAGTTGAAGATGTCCGCACTCTTGTGGAGGGCTACAGTTCCCCGGTATTGAGGGAGCCGCGTGCGGCCTATGGAACAGCGCCCGATCTGTACAGTAAAATAAGGCAGCGTTCAATGCAGCTGGGCCTGAGTGCCAAACGCTATATAGAAAGGCTTGTAGATGAGGATTTGCGAAGTTCCGGTGTTCTCCCTGCTGTTGACCTGTCCGGGCTCAATTGCCCGTCAGTCGAAAAGTATGCCGGAATAATGCCTGTCCGGCCTTCAAGCAGCGAGTTGGAGGCGGATGAAAGACTTTTGAGAATATGGAAGCGGTAAGAGTATTTCTGGATACAAACATAGTCCTGGACTTTTATACAGGGCGTATGGGAGATGGTGTTGCGAAGACCATAGTGATGGCCGGGCAGGTACCCCAGTTTGAATTGTGCATTTCTCTCGTTACAGCTCTGAATGTGCTCTATGTATCAAGGAAATATCAATGCTCCCTTGCGGCCCGCGACATATCGGAGTTGTTCCGGATTCTGCCAATGGACTACAGGCAGTATTGCGATGCGCAATCATTGGAGATAGACGATTTTGAAGATGCCGCTCAGATTGAATGTGCAAAGCAGAACGGTTGCAGGGTGATAATCACCAGGGATAAAGCTGTCCTCGAAAGTGGACTGAATGCCCCTATGCTCCTTTCTCCCGAAGAGTTTCTGCGAAGAATCGGGGTGAAGTTTACGGATTGAAACGAAGGATTTACTGATAACAAATTGATAATGAAAAAGATACTTTTAACCTTGGCCATCGCGGCCTGCGCCTTGAGTGCCTGCACACGCCAACCCGGAGGCGTTCAACTTCGCTTCAACCCGAACGGAGAGTTCAAAATCCTGCAACTCACTGACTTGCATTATATCTACAAAGACAGCCGCAGCGACATAATGCTTGAAAGGGTGGACGAGCTGTTGGATTTCGAAAAGCCTGATCTGGTGGTTATTACAGGCGACCTTGTCTATGGCGCGCCGGCGGATACCGCCTATCTGGACCTTCTGTCGCATATTACCCGAAGGGAACTGCCATTTGCAATATGCTTCGGCAACCACGACGACAACTGGGGGCCTACAAATACCGAGCTTTATGACCTGGTGCGCACGCTTCCCGGCAACCTGTTCCCTGACAGGGGAGACAACCCGTCGCCGGACTACACCGTAAGCATCCTGGAGCACGGCTCGGACAAGCTTGCAGCGCTGCTATATTGCTTTGATTCAGGCACATATCTCTGGGACCAGAAGATGTATGAGCCGGTGCACACCGACCAGGTCTGCTGGTACTGGCAGACCAGCCGCGCATTCACGGAGGCTAACGGAGGCGAGCCCGTACCGAGCCTTGCCTTCCTTCATATTCCTTTCCCTGAATATAAGGCCGAGCTGCCGAGGGTGGGAACTTTCGGCGAAGCGGTATGCGACCCGCAACTCAACAGCGGCCTCTTCAATGCTATGCTGGAGTGCGGCGACGTGATGGGCGTCTTCTGCGGTCACGACCACAACAATGACTACGCCATCAACAACCGCGGCATCCTTCTGGCTTACGGAAGATATTCCGGCGGGGACACGGTTTACAACGACCTGCCCAACGGGGGCCGTGTGATAGTGCTCAAGGAAGGCAGCCGCCACTTCACCACCTGGGTCACCCTGAAAGGCGGCGAGAGGATTAACTATATAGAATACTGAGACTATCCGCAGCTCACCTCATCAATGTGCAGCCGCAGCCTGCCGGCGGGAACCTCGACCTCGACAATCTCGCCGGCCTTCCTGCCCATCAGGGCACGGCCGATAGGGGAGTTGCAGGACATTTTGCCGGCTTCCAGATTCATCTCGTGATGGCTGACAATGGTGTAGCACATCTGCACCCCGCTCGCAAGATTGGTGAATGTCACCCTGCTAAGCAGTGAGATGCGGTCAGTCGGCAAAGTCTTGGTGTCAATCACCCGCGAGTAGCGCAGCACCTTCTGCAGGAAGTTGATGCGGCTTATGGTCTTGGCCTGGGCACGCCGCGCCGCCCTGTATTCGAAGTTTTCGCTCAGGTCTCCCTGCGCACGCGCCTCCGAGAGTTCCTCGCGTATCTTAGGGTATTCCACCTCAATCAACTGCTTGAGTTCGGCGGAAATCTCATCATAGCGTTCACGTGAAAGGTATTCCATAAGTCCCTATGCAAAAGCCATATCCAGAAACACAAGAGTCACGAAGCCCAGCACCAGCGCATAGGTTGCAAGCTTTTGGTAGCCGTGAGCGTGGGTCTCCGGTATCATCTCATCGCTAATCACATAAAGCATAGCGCCTCCGGCGAGGGATAGCATCACCGGGAGCATAACGGGAGATATTGCGCCCATCCCGTAGCCTATCCACACGCCCACCACTTCGAGCAGCGCTATTGCTAGCGAAATGAGGAAGGTGCGCAGTTTCGAAACGCCTGTGATGAGAAGGGGCGCGATGACTACCATCCCTTCGGGAATATTTTGCAGCGCAATACCAAGTGTCACTGCCCAGGCGTCTGAGCTGTCGGCTGCATTGAAGCCCACTCCGGCCGCTATGCCTTCCGGCAGTTTGTGCAGGGCAATGGCGAGTACGAAGAGCAGCACGTGATTGAGCGAAGCATTGTGCTTGTGCGCCTCTTCATCCAGTCCGGTGATATGGTGCAGGTGCGGTGTCACCAGGTCCATCAGGTTGAGCAGAAGCATTCCGCAGACCACTCCAATGAGAATAAGCCACCATCTTCCTATTCCGGCTTCTTCCGCAGCCGGAAGAATAAGGCCTATGGTAGATGCCGCGAGCATTACTCCCGCGCAGAAGCCGAGAACGGCGTCATTCCATTTGTGGGGGAGGGATTTTATCAAAAATCCCAATAGGGAGCCTATGATGGTGGCGAGACTGAGGCCCGCCGCACTGAGCCATACCTGATTCATATTTCTGTGTTTCCGATTTCTGTTTTTCCAAAATCCCCGCAATCTACTCATTCATCCGCGAAAAACCAAATATCCTTCACTCTTCCTTTGCCTGCCTCTTTGTCATTTCCCATGTCAGCCCAGCCCGGGTGATAGTGCAGTGGTGATAGTGCAGTGGTGATAGTGCAGTGGTGTTGTTCCAAATCGTTTGGTGATGAACCTGCATTCTACGCTGCTCTACTCTGGGGTGTATCACCAAACGATTTGGAACAGGATATTGCGGAAAGTTAACTCTCTGACTATCAGTAATTTCAGAAAAATCAGATACCCTTTTGGGACACCTGATTATCTGCAAATAGTTATAAATCAAGATCTTACCTTTCTCTATCTTAAACAGTCAAAACTACCACTCCAATGTTACGATTCCTCCAGCAGGCAGTCCGTACAGGAAAAGCCTCTCTGGTGTACGAAGCAGGTGAAATACGGCAGTTTGTACAGGAGAAGTGTATCTGGTGTACAGACTGCCTGCCGGCAAAGATTTGGGTAAAAAAGCGCGGTCCGTACATGAGAATAGGGGTGAGTTTTTGTGCGTTGTCCGTATGGGAATTTGCTAAAGTACTGATAATCAATGGTTGTGGTCCTGGTGTTTGTCCACATTGAGGAGATTGCAGTCTCGAAATGTCGCCATATCTTTGCACCATCGAAGAAAGCCGGAAAAGTTGACCCCCAAGAAAACCGGAAAGCGGACTTTGAAGACAAAAAAATATAGGCCAAAAACCAAAAGTCAGTGAGCATAGACAAAAGGCCAAAGTTCAGTGAGCAAAGGTCAAAGATTAGAGGACAAAGATCAGTGACCAAAGGTCAAAGATTAGAGGACAAAAACCAAAGATCAGTGACCAAAGACCAAATAGCAAACACCAGAGAACAAACAGAGTTTGACAGTATAATAAAGAAGAATATGAATACAAAATACATCACTATGAAAACACCGATTCTGAAGGCTGCGATGCTTGCCGCCGCTATGTTAATCTTCTGTAGCCAGTCTGAGGCTAGAATCCTCAGACAGCAGCTCTCCACCGTAAAAGGTACCGTCGTGGACGCTGCAAACGGTGAGCCCCTCGGCTGGGCAACCGTCGCCCTTCTTGATGTCGCAGGCAATGTTGTGACCGGAATAGCCTGCGACGAGAAGGGTTCTTATGAAATTCAGACAGAGACCGGGGACTACACCCTGCGCGTATCGATGATAGGATACAGCGATGCCACCCGTGAATTCTGCCTGCAGACCGGACTCAACACTATGGAAACGATAGCCCTTGCCCCCGATTCCGAGATGCTCAGCGGAGCCACCGTAACCGAAAGGGTGAAACTCGTCGAAATGAAAATCGACAAAGTCGTGATGAACGTCTCCCAGAGCGCATTCTCCCAGGGAAGCAATGCACTTGACCTCATCAAAAAAGCTCCGGGAGTTACTATCGACAAAGACGGCAACATCAAACTCAATGGTAAGACAGTCCAGGTCTGGATTGACGGAAGGCCATCCAACGTTGACGGCAAAAGCCTCGAATCCCTGCTGCGCAGCACAAATGGCGAAAGCATAGACAAATTCGAACTGATGGAACATCCTTCCGCCAAGTACGATGCGGCAGGACAGGGCGGAATCATCAACATCAAAACCAAGAAATCCATCTTCCAGGGACTCAACGGCTCAATGGGTCTGGGCGGCGGAGCAATGCACTTCTCCGACATAGACATGACACCTTGGCAGCAGAGCTTCTGGCTCAATCTCAACAACCGCACCAAGAAAGTCAACACCCTGTTCAGCATCTACGAGGGCTTCTACAACAATCCTTTCGGCCTGACCAACAACATCAGTTATCCTGATCTCAGCGGACTTGGGCAATACCAGCAGCTTTCCCGCTCAGTGCATGGACAGTTCTTCCACAACTACAATGTCAAACTCGGCGCGGACTGGTTTGTTGACGACAAGAATACGGTAGGTGCAATACTCTATGTTCCTGGAGATTACAGCATTTTCAGCACGGACGACAGCAACACCTCGATGTCGATAGACGGCCAGCCTACGATGAGCACCGTATCGACAATCAACAACAAGAGCAAGGGCATACAGTACATGGCCAATCTCAACTGGACCCATATCTTCGACCCGGCAAGGTCTTCAGAAATGACGGCCAACCTGGACTACTTCCGCAACAACGGAGAGGACCGCAACCGCCAGGATGACATCACCACTATTGTGGGAAACCCTATCGCCCAGGATGGCGTAAAGACCATAAACTCCGACAGAGCCTATGACGTGTACTCTGCAAAGCTTGATTATCAGGGCGTTGTCTTTGGCAAATACATGCTCGAAGCCGGTGGAAAGTATGCTCTTTCCGTAACTGACAACCAGAGCCTGGAGATCTCTACAGGCATCCCGGACCTGGTCAACGATTTCATCTACACAGAGCACATCGGAGCCCTTTACACCACCTTTGCAGGCCAGTTGAGCCCCAAGCTTTCCTTCAAGCTCGGACTGCGCGGGGAATACACCCACTCCGCCGGTGACTGGATTTCCGCAGGAGACCAGACTTCAAGGTCCTACTTCGACCTTTTCCCTACCTTGTTCATGGGCTGGAATCCGAATGAAAAGCTTATGCTCATGGCCTCCTACAGCCGCCGCATCCAGCGTCCTTTCTACTCCCAGCTCAACCCTACCAAGACCTATGTGGACGCCCGCACCTACACCATAGGAAATCCGGACATACAGCCTATGTACTCCAGCGACTTCGCCCTCACTGCAAACTACAGGCAGCATTACAGCCTTTCGCTCGGGTTTGATGCCAGCAACAACAGCATCACCCAGGTGCCGAGCATAGAGCCTGAAACAGGGGTATCCCTCCTTATGTGGGACAATTATGGACGCAACCTGATGGCCTATGCCGCCGCCAGCGTCTCTGCACTTCCTGTCACCAAGTGGATGCAGTGGACACTCAACCTCACCGGGGTCTATATCAACTCTACCAATATGAAGACGGAAGAGAGCCGCAAATCTCTCTCCTGCAATGTCTATACGGCACTCTCCTTCGTGCTTCCTAAGGACTGGAAGATAGATTTGGACGGCTATTGGCGTGCCCCTATGGTAGTGGATACCTACCGCGTACACTCAGGCTGGGGCAGCAACATAGCCGTCAAGAAAAACCTTCTCGGTGACAGGATGACACTCGCTATCAAGCTCGACGACATCTTCAGAAGCTCCCAGCAGGACATTGACCTCATTATCGACGGGGCAGAAGGGACAAGCGCTACCATACTCCAGAAATACTACACCCAGAAGCTGATCTTCGACCTTACCTGGAACTTCGGAAAGGCACACCAGACCCGTCAGAGGAAAGTCGGAGTTCTGGACGAGCTCTCAAGAGCCGGCTCAGGAAGCCTCGGCAAATAGACAGGCTTCACACAGTATCGCCGAAATTTATTATCTTAGCCGAATGGACGATAGACAATTATTCGATTCTTATCTCCTTGAAGGACTGTCGATGACACCGTCCTTCAAGGGCTTCGGCTTGGAAATGGTGTGGTTTGCACAACAGGAGAGAGAAGCCTACAGACGTCTGTTCCTTAACAAAAAGTTTGCATCCTTCCGCGAGCTGATGGACGAAGTCGGCCATGTCGATGAAATCATTTACTCGGTTCAGGAATCCTTCCATCTGAACAGGGATGAGGCATTCTACATCTATCAGACGCTTTTCCCTCTTGCATTCGGGATGTGCATTGCAGCCGCCCTGTTCGAGATGAATTTCACTCCGGAATACATCTCCGAAGTACTCGGCAAAGCCTGCCGCAATGCCATTCTCGGCCTTAGGATAGGAGCCCATTTCGGGGAAGAAGTGGTCCCTGCCAAAGATATTGTACTTCCGATGGACCCTGATACCCTTGTGGAGAAGAGCCTGCAGTCCGTGCGCAACAGCAATGTGGACAGGCTTCTTTCCATACTCATCGACCAGGACAAACTTGTCAGCAGCCTGCGTATGAACCCCCGCTATCTCAAGGACAGCGACTGGGCCTCTCTGGAAAGCCTCCTGGACAGGGTTTACTGCAAGTTCACAAGCGTGCTGAAGAGCAAATACCCGTCCCTCACTCCTTCCGAGCGCAGATTGTGCGTGCTGCTCAAACTCGATTTCCCAATCCGCAGCATGTCGCTGATGCTCGGCATTTCACCAACCTCCGTTACCAAATCCAAACAGCGTCTCAAGGCACGTTTCGGCGGAAACTCACCTGAAGACACTGTAAAAACCCTTTGAACATGAACTTTGAACTAATAGAAAATTTGACAGTGGCCTATCTGAGGCGTGTCGGACCTTACGGTTCAGACAATTACGCTGTTATGGACCAGCTCAAGAAATGGGCGGAAATCACCGGCCGCCTGGAAGGTGGTGTCATCTATGCCATTGCCTATGACGACCCGGATGGCAATCCCCAGCATTGCAGGTTCGACGCCTGCCTGGTGGTTGAGCCGGATTTTGTCCCTGAGGAGCCTGTGCAGAAGGGCCTCATCCAGGGTGGAATGCACGCCATCTTCGAAGTTAGGCATTCTGCTTACGCTATGGAACTTTTCTGGTCCCATCTCTACGAGAATATGGAAAAGGCGGGAATCAAAATAGATGAAACCCGCCCTGTGATGGAACGCTACCGCAAAGAGCTGATGGAGCGCGGCTGCTGCGAATTCTGCGTGCCGGTGTGCCTTTAGGCTATCACCATCTCCACTTTGTGCTCGCCTTTTGAGTAAGGAATAAGATTGCTTTCGAGATTCCTGCCATCCAGCGTGATGCGTGGCTGAGTGCCGCGTTTCACGCTGATTTCGTAACAGGCTTCACGGAAGCGCCTGCTTGCCTTGAATCCATCCCAATCGGATGGAAGGGAAGGGGAGAGCACCAGCCCATTGTAATCGGGCCTTATGCCCAGAAGGTATTCAGACAGGCAGTACCAGTTCCAGGCCGCGGTGCCGGTGAGCCATGAGTTTTTGCCTTCTCCAGGACGGGCTGCATCCTTGCCTGCCACCATCTGACAATAGACATAAGGTTCAACCTTGTGCAGGAGCTGGTCCTTGATGAAGGCCGGGCAGATTTTCTTCCAATGCTCCCAGGCATCTTCGGTGCGGCCGGCAAGCACTTCGCCTATTATCACCCAAGGGTTGTTATGGCAGAATATGCCGGCGTTTTCCTTGTACCCCTCAGGATATGAGGATATTTCGCCGTATTCGATGTAATAGCGGGTGAATGCAGGGTTGTTGAGCACTATCCCGTGTTCGCAGTCCAGATGCTCCTTTACAGAATCCAGAGCCTTGTCCACCATTCCTTCTTCCTTGCCTATTCCGGCCATGGTGCACCACCCCTGAGACTCTATGAATATCTTTCCCTCACTGTTCTCGTGGCTGCCGACCTTGCCGCCGAAGAAATCGTAGGCGCGCAGGTACCACTGCCCGTCCCAGCCGTATTCTTTGACGGCATTGACCATCTTCTGCACTTCGGTTTCGGCCCTGAGCGCTTCGCTCTCAAGTCCGAGATGACGGCAAAGCTCTGCATACTGGCGGCCGCAGAAGACGAATTGCCCTGCTATCATCAGCGACTCGGCCTTGCTGCCTTCGCTCTTGTTCTCAGTGGTCTGGAAAGACTCGTTAGGGTCATTGGAGAAACAGTTGAGGTTGAGGCAGTCATTCCAATCAGCCCTGCCTATGAGCGGAAGAGCATGAGGTCCCAGATGGTGCAGAACATGGTCGAAGCTCACGCGCAGGTGCTCCATAAGCGGAAGCTCGGACCCCGGGCGGTTGTCGAAGGGCACCGGTTCCTCCAGTATGGAGAAGTCGCCCGTTTCCTTGAGATATGCCACGGTGCCGAAGATGAGCCAAAGCGGATCGTCATTGAAGCCGCTTCCTATGTCGTTGTTTCCCCTTTTGGTCAGAGGCTGGTACTGGTGGTAGCATGAGCCGTCCGGGAACTGGGTGGAGGCTATGTCGAGTATCCTTTCCCTGGCCCTTTCGGGAATCTGGTGAACGAAGCCCACCAGGTCCTGGTTGGAGTCGCGGAAGCCCATTCCGCGGCCAATCCCGCTTTCGAAGAAGGAGGCGCTGCGGCTCATGTTGAAAGTCACCATACACTGGTACTGGTTCCAGATATTGGCCATTCTGTCCACACGACTGTCCGGGGTGCTGACGCGGAAACCCCCAAGCAGGTTTTCCCAGTAGAGAGCGAGCTCGCTGAAGGCTTTGTCCGCTTTCTCGCAACTGTCGAAGCGCTCTATCATCTCCTCGGCTGCGGATCTGTTGAGCAGTCCGTCAGGGGTGAACTTTTCTTCCTGAGGGTTCTCCACATAGCCCAGTATGAAGACCAGGCTGCGGCTTTCGCCCGGATCAAGGGTCAGATTCAGGAAGTGCGAGGCAATGGGGCTCCAGCCGTGAGCGACGCTGTTTCCGGCCTCTCCCTTCATTACCGCTTCAGGCGCATCGAAGCCGTTATATGCACCAAGGAAGCTGTCCCTATCCGTGTCGAAGCCGTCCACATCCGCGTTCACCGAGTAGAAGGCGTAGTGGTTGCGCCTTTCCCTGTATTCGGTCTTATGGTATATGGTGGAGCCGTGAACCTCCACCTCTGCGGTAGAGAGGTTGCGCTGGAAGTTCTCCATATCCGTAGCCGCATTCCAAAGGCACCATTCCACGAAGGAGAAGAGTTTGAAACTCTTCTTTTCCTCTGTCCTGTTGCTGAGGGTGAGCTTGTGAATCTCGCAATTGCTTCCCAGAGGCACGAAGAGAGTCAGTTCGGCACCCAGGCCGTTTTTCTCCGAGAATATCCTTGTGTAGCCCATGCCGTGCCGGCATTCGTAGAAGTCCAGCGGCGTGCGTACAGGCTTCCATGAAGGCGACCAGACGCAGTTTCCGTCGTTGATATAGAAATATCTGCCTCCGGCATCCATAGGAACGCCGTTATAGCGGTAGCGCAGTATGCGCCTGAATTTGGCGTCCTTGAAAAAACAGTAGCCGCCGGCAGTCTGGGAGACCAGAGAGAAGAATCCGTCGTTTCCAAGGTAGTTTATCCACGGCCATGGAGTCGCGGGATTCGTGATGACATACTCCTTTGCAGCGTCATCAAAATGTCCAAATTGTGTGTCAGACATATAACAGAATGCTATTTTTTAATCCAGCTCTTTGCTATTCTGCCCCATTCCTTGATATGAGCGTTGGCCCATGGTCCCTCAGAAGAGGCCTCTTTTGTGAGCATAGAGCAGGTTTCATCCTTGTCTGACAGGCTCCATACTATCATACTTACACCATTGTCCTCTGCCAGTTTGTTCCAGGCCTCCCAGGATTCCATATCCATAGGGCCGTCGCCTGTGGCTTCGCAAGCGGCGCATTCGGAAATGAATACAGGCAGTCCGGAGTCTATCGCAGCCCGGGTGGCGCTTCTGAGTTCGTCCTTATGGGTTGCAGCATAGAAGTGGACGGTGTACATCAGGTTGTCATAACCCTCGACAGGTTTGGCCGCAGGCAGGTCTATCCTCTGGTCCCAAGCCGGACAGCCCATGAGTATGAGAGGTTTTCTGTCATCTATGGATGTGATTATCCCTATGATATACTCTGCGTAGTCCTTGAGTGTATCCCAGTATGCCTCCATTCTCTGCGGATTGCCCAAGTCAGCATACTTGTTTTCGCTGCCGTCTTCGAAGGAGAAGCACACAGGCTCGTTGTAGAGTTCATAGATGAGGTTTGGCACTCCCTTGTAGCGTGTGGCTACGGTGCGGAAGAATTCCCCTGCGAGTTCCTTGTAAGTGACGTGCGAATGCCAGTCCACAATGACATACATGCCGTTTGCTATCGCTCCGTCAATTACCTTGTAGAGATGTTGCAGTGCGTAATCCGGCTCTTCCCTGTAACCGCCGTGAATGCCGGGGTTGTCGCCTTTGGCAATGTCGTCCGAGCCTATGGCGGCCCTGACTATCTTCACACCCCAGTCGTTCTTCAGTGTGGCTACAGACTCTTCGTTGTAGAATCTTGGCCATATGTTGTGCCAGCCATAGCTAAGGCCCCTGAAACAAACCGCCTCATCCCCGGCATAGAGACTGGTGCCTTCCACGTGCAGGGCAGGCAGCGGGGCTTCAGTTGAAGCCATATTCTTGACTTTAGGGAGGCAGAAGCAGCCTGCAGTGAGCAGCGCGAGCAGTACTGCCGTAACGAGTACGGAGCGCTTTTTCATCTCATTCATTTTCTTCCTGATAGGGAAGATGTATGCGAGCAATGCCATAACCGCCGCCAAACCGGCAGGAATAAGCGAGAAGAGCGACCATACCATATTGCGTACGGAATCGGTAACCGAAGCCGGATCTATGCTGGTGTTGCCCATTGCGTCGGTAACCATATTGGCTCCGGACAGACCGAGCAGCAAGGCTATGAGCGAGCCGGACAGCGCGGTGCCCAGTTTCTGGGCCATGGTTCCGGAGGAGAAGATAAGGCCTGTCGATGAAGTGCCGAATTTCTCTGTTGAATAATCGGCGACGTCAGCGTACATTGACCAAAGCAGAGGCGAATAGAGACCTATGCCCATTGAGGTAAGCACCACCATCCCCACCATAGTCCAAATCCAGGCGGGATCCATAGGGATGAAGAAGAAGGCGACAGAGGTGACTATGCAGATGAGGGCGGAGCCTATGAAGGCACCCCTCTTTGAGCCTATCATGCTGGTAAACCGCGGAGAAAGGGCTCCGAAAATCATACAGGTCACTTCTCCGAAGGCCATCAGCACGGTGTAGTTGATTATGAGTGACCCCACGGTGACATTGCCGTCAAGGCAGTAGTCTATCATGTAGCCGACTACGGCATAGCGAAATCCGTTGAAGAAGTTAGTGAAGATTCCTGCTGCTGTGAGTATCAGCCAAGGCTTGTTCTTGAAGAGATTGACAAACTGGCTGAAAGAGTATTTCTCGGCCCTTACCGGCTTCAGGCGTTCTTTGGTGAAGAGTCCGCACAGCAGGGTGAGAAGGGCTGCGACGGCTCCCAGGATGGCTCCGAGCACTGCGTACTGGTGGGCGCTGGTGCCGCCTATCATCTTCTGCAGATACGGGAAGGAAAGCAGGGTGATGAAGCCCATGGCGTAGGCGCCGACCATACGGAAGGATGAGAACTGGTTCTTCTGGTCATCATCCGAGGTCATCACGCCGAGAAGCGACCCGTAGGGAACGTTGACTGCCGTATACACGGCCATCATCAGAAGGTAGAGCCCATAGGCCCAGATGCGCTTGCCTACAGGTCCGAAGTCAGGAGTGTAGAGCAGCAGGGCGAATACAAGGCCGAGAGGGATGGCTCCGAAGATGAGCCAAGGCCTGTAGGTTCCCCAGCGCGAGCGGGTGCGGTCCGCGAGACTTCCCATAATAGGGTCTGTCACCACATCGAAAAGCCTGGCAATCAGCATCAGTGCCGCCGCATCAGCGAAACTCAGTCCGAAAATGTTGGTGAAGAAAAGAGGGAAGGCGATGGACATCACTTTCCACACTATTCCGCCGGCTGCGGCATCTCCGAGCGCATAAGCCAGCTTCTCCGTAAATTTTACCTTGCTCTCAGCCATAATGTTTATTTCATATTCTTGTCAATCAGTCTGTTGATGCGCTCAACCGTGAGAGCGGTGCGTCCACCGTCAGGCTCCGTGTTGAGGCAGTAGTCCACCAGACGCTCGACCGTGGAGGTGGCAACGTGCATTCTGGTGTCGGATGAAGCATAGTAGATGAATACCTTTCCGTCTTCGTCCTCAATCCAGCCGTTGGCGAAGGTGACGTTCATAACGTCGCCGACATACTCCCATCCGTCAGGGGCAATGAAGAAGCCTGAAGGACAGGCTATTACCTTGGAAGGGTCCTCCAGGGAGGTCATATAGAGATAGAGTACATAGCGCAGACCACTGGCGCAGCCCCTTACGCCGTGGGCAAGATGCAGCCAGCCCTTTTCGGTCTTGATAGGGTGCGGACCCTCACCGTTCTTCACCTCCATAATGGTGTGGTAACGGCGTTCGCTGATTATTAACTCCTCCTTCACTTCTGCGTTGCAGATGTCATCTATCAGGGCCCAGCCTATTCCTCCGCCGCTGCCGGTGTCGATGAATCCGTCCTGCGGGCGGGTGTATAGGGCATATTTGCCATTGACGAATTCCGGATGCAGGCAGACATTGCGCTGCTGTGAGCGGGATTTCAGGTCAGGGAGCCTCTCCCAGTTCACGAAGTCCCTGGTGCGGGCAATGCCGCAGCAGGCGGTGGCTGCGGAAAGGTCGGACTCGGCGCTGTGGTCCTTGCGCTCCACGCAGAAAAGGCCGTAAACCCATCCGTCCTCGTGTGCAGTAAGGCGCATGTCATAGACGTTGGTAGCCGGCTCGCCGTATTCAGGCATGGTGATTGGCCTTGGCCAGAAGCGGAAATTGTCCACTCCGTTGGGGCTTTCCGCTACGGCGAAGAAGGACTTGCGGTCATCGGCCTCCACCCTGGTTACAAGCAGGTACTTGCCGTTCCATTTGATTGCACCGCTGTTGAAGACAGCGTGTATGCCTATCCTCTCCATAAGGAAAGGGTTGTTCTTTTCGTCCAGTTCGTACCTCCACTCAATCGGAGCATGTGCGGCCGTGAGTACAGGGTTTTTGTAACGCTCGTAAACGCCATTGACATAAACGGCTTCGTTCTTGAGGGCAAGAAGATCCGTATGCTCTGCCCTCAGGGCGTCGAGTTGTTCTTTCCAGTTCATATCTTAATCCAACATTTTGATTTTTCCTTCGTTAACCCATTTGCAGAAGTCTTCTGCGCTGTCCTGTCCCGGGAACGGGGCATAAAAGTGATTGCGCTGGTCTTCGCGGCTGGAGTTGCGCCAAGTCAGCACGTAGCATATTCCGCTGCCTTCAATTGCTTCTTGAAGCACTCCGGTCCACCACTGTGCGGAATTGAGCCCCTCTAGGCCTGTCTCTGTGAGAGCATAAGGCTTACCGTGGAGCAAGGCGAATTCCTTCAGCCAGGTAAGCACCTCCCTGGTGCTGCACACAAATGCTTCATCCGCTTCCTTTTGGCTCTGACCGGGTGCGAGGTATGCGTAGTGGTCCACGCCAACAAGATCTACATATTCGTCCCCCGGGTAGCGCTCTGCAAAGAGTTCCCTGTTGCTTGAACTCGGGGAAATGGCCCAAACCAGTTCCTTCAGGCCTCTTTCGTTGACTACCTGATTGTAGAACATATGCCAAAGGGCATTGTATTCTTGCGGAGTGCAGCAGGTGGCACCCCACCAGAACCAGCCTCCGGTATGCTCGTGGAATGGCCTCCAGATGACAGGAATCTGTTTCCCGTTCTCATCCTTGAGACTCTCTATCCAATCGCAGACCCTGTCGGTCCACACTCTGAACTTGTCGTGCAGGTCTCCGCCGGGGAGTATCCTGCGTACAACGCTGTTGTCGCTGTTGTCCCAGGCAGATCCGCCGGTGGCCGGATTGTCCGGATGCCAGCTCAGGGTGATTATGCCTCCTCTGGCGTGGTGCTGTCTTGCAGCCTCGGCCATAAGGGCGAAATCATTGCCGTCCAGATTGCAGCTCCTGCCCAGTTCAATATATCCAAGGTCCAGTCCAAGTATTGCCGGATACTTTCCGCATACGTCTTTCACATCGGACCTTTCCATAAGTTTGTCAAGGCCGTCCGCCGAGTTCCACCCGTGTCCGTACATCAGGTCGTCCTGATGGCCGTAGAAAGGCGTCGTTTCAGCGGCATTCGAGAGTCTCTCCACAAGACCCGCAGGTTTGGTAGTACAGGCTGTCATAAGAATCAATGCCAGCGCGAATGCAGTCGGTTTCATTGCTTGTTCCATGCGTTTTTGATTGCATCTTTGATTATCGGCTTTGTCCATTTAGGTACGGTCCTGTCGCTCTGGTCGCTCAGGCCCATCCAGTACATGCAGCATATTCCATACTGCTTGGCAGTTGTCACGTAGCAGGCCGCCTGCTTGCCGAGTTCGGTTTCGGTGGCGACGGAGGAATCAGAACCATATTCTCCAATCACAACGGGTACGCCCTTGCTCATAAGCTTGTCTGCAATGACCTTGACAATGCTCTGGATTTCCCTTTCGCATGCCTCATCGAAGACTGTGATCTGCTGGGAAGGGTCATCCTGCTTGAAGGCGAAGCGGTAAGGTGCGTAGCTGTGCACTTCCGCTATCAGGTGGTCCGTGGCGCTGTCGGAAGGGATTTCGAAGGCCTCGAGTATAGGCGCACCGCAGGCTGCGGCGTAGGTGGAGACTATCAAGTTGCGGTGGGCATTGTTTCCGCCGGTAGAGCGGACGGTGTCCACGAAGAGTTGCGCGAATTTGTTGATTACAGGCAGGGCCGCATCGCCTGCTCCCACGCTCCAGGCCGCTTTCATATTGAGCATCTCGTTGTAGCCTTCGAAGAGGAGCTTCTCTCCCTTGTCCCGGAAGCGGACGGCTATCTGAGTCCAGAGATTGGCAAAGACGTCCTTGTATTTGTCATACATCGCATCGCTTGCCCTGAGCCAGCCCTGGGTTCCGGTGTCATGGTGCACGTTGAGCACGCAGTACAGGCCTTCGTCGAGCACATAGCCTACCACCTCTTCGACGCGCTTCATCCAGGCTTCGTCCACATTGCCCTGAGCATCGATGTGCTCGGCCCAGGTCACAGGAACTCGGATCACCCCGAAGCCCTCCTGCTTGAACATATGGATGAGCTCACGTGTGGCAACAGGTTGTCCCCAGGCGGTTTCCCAGGCTGAGGTGTTGTTGCCGCCGCTTTGGTAAATCCAGGATTTCTGCTGCATCTGCTCCCAGCTGAGGGAAGCGTCGTAGGTGAAGCTGTACGCGTCGAGGGTGTTGCCGAGATTCCAGCCGTATTTCATGTTCAGCACAGCTGCGGTGTTGTTCTCCCAACCGCCGCTTCCTATTCCCGGTTCCGGAATTTCCTTCGGAGGGGCGGGCGCATTGACTGTGGTGAAGCTGGTGCTTGCGCCTTCTGCAGCATCCTGATTCTCCCTGAAGCCCTTTACATAGCCCGGGGCAATGCTGAGGGTGTAAGTGGTTTCGTGCTTCAGACCGCTGACGGTAATTGTGAGGGTCTTGCCGTAGGCGTTGGCCTTCTGTATCTCAGCGTCCGGGCTGATGGTTACGCAGCCTCCAAAAGCAGGGGAGGCCTTGATGTTCTGGTTGTAGGTGAAGACTATGTCCGTGCTCCCGTCTGCGGCTATCCCGCTTGCGCCGTTTTCAGGGCTGACGCTGACAAGCAGGGGTGCTTCTACTTTATCGATATGTTCAGCGTGCGATTCGCAGCTGAAAGCGACAAACAATGCGGAGAGAATCAATAATGGGTTCTTAATCATAAGCTTATATCGTTTCTGTTGATTGTGTGGGAGTTGCCAAGTGCGGCTTTCCAATCCTCGACGCTGTTGTTCCAGACGTAGGAGCCGTCAGAATTCTTTGCATAGAGAACAGGATTCCCGTTTTCGAAATTGCACCAGTTCATGAAATAGCCCCAAGGAGCGTCTTCCCCGAAGAAGCCGTCAATGTCCAGGAGATTGCCGAATTCGCTGATCACAACTATCTTCTTTCCTTTGACTGAGTCGTTTACGAGCTGGAAGATCTTGCTTTGTGTGGTGTTTTTGGCGACATAGAGGTCAGCTCCCACAATGTCGCAGTATTCGTCACCGGGGTACCACTCCTCGAGTTTGTCTACGCCGGCAAGCTGTCCCTTGTCGGAAGTCTGCACTGTCCACACCCAGATGAGGTTGTTGAGTTTGTATTCGTTGGTGAACAGATCGTGCATATATCTCCAGAGCTGCTTGCAGGCTTCGGCGCCGTCATAGCCCCACCAGAACCAGGCTCCCCAGCCATAGTCTCCCGCCGCCTCGTGCAGCGGTCTGAAGAGCACGGGAATACCTGCGTCGCGAAGCAGGGTGAGGTAGCCTGCGATTTGGGCGAGCTGTTTTTTCATCTCGGCATTCTGCCAGGTGCCTTCGGTAAGGGCGTTTTTCACTCCGAAGGTCTTGGTGTTGTAGGAGTATTTGTTGATGTCGGTGGTGCCCTCTGCAGGAGGTACGCACCAGTGCCATCCGATTTGTATTATGTTGTGAGCTTCCCAGGCCTTCTTGACCGGGGTAATGTCTGAATAATCAGGGCAACCTGGCCAATGCTTCGGTGGCCAGTTGTTGAAGAGGTAGTCGAAACCGACTATTGCGGGATACTTTCCAGTGAGATTGCTTATCATATCGGTGTAGGAAGTTTCCCAGGCCGTTCCTCCCATCGCACCGGAAAGGGTCTTTTTTCCGTAATTTTCGAGAAGGAATGCGTAGAGTTTGGATGCGCCTTCTGAGGCATCCTTATTGGTGAGGCTTTGCATAGGGTCTCTGTCATAATGTGTCTCGACAGGGGCCGCCTTAGTGCTGAAATTCAGGCTGATTGCCGGAGTTTCTTTCTGGTTTTCCTTGAAACCGCGGATGATGCCGGCGGGAATGGTGAGAGTGTAGGCCTGTCCCGGGGCAAGAGAGGATATGTCCACCAGAAGATTGTTGGTTCCGGCGAAAACCCTGTCAATCTTTGCCTCTCCCGAAATCGTTACCGAGGCTGTGGCGGAGCATCTGATGTTCTGGTCGAAGATGAGTTCCGCTGTGATTGCGCTTCCCTGCAGGTCCGTTGCACCATCCGACGGAGTGCTGGAAAGCAGTGCCGGGGCTTCTGCCTGCGTGGTGGAAGGGGCCTCTTCCGGTTTGCATCCTGCAATCAATAATGCGATTGCCGTGATAACCAGTGTGTTGCGAACTATCTTCATGCTTTTGATATTAAAAAGGTGGCGGGTGGAACCCGCCACCTTGTAAAGTTAACTACAAAATAGTGATTTTGGTTACCTTAACCTTGTCTCCGTTTGCAACGAAGGTACCTCCCCACCCCTGCTGCTTGTAGGCTGCCGCAAGGATTTCATCGGTAAGTACAAGTCCGACTTTTCCTCCGTTGCCTGCGAGGTCGTACTCGGTGAACTTGCCGTCTTCCAGGTTGGAGTTGCCCACATTGCAGATGCTAAGGTATGTCGGTCCCCAGTGTCCTTCGATAATCTGAATCTTCCACTCATCAGCGAGAGGTTCGAGGTAGAAGTAAACTGTCTGACCTGCCTTTGCGCCTGCTGCGGCAAGCTCGAGACCGGCATCACTCAGAAGGTAAGGCTGATTAGCCCATTCGTCAGCGATTGCCTCTCCTTCCCACAGAGTGGTTTCCTGAGAGATTTCAGTGGTCAAGGTCAACTTGGTGAGGGTGTAGTTGGTACCAGTCATCACAAGTCCTCCCTGAGTCTGGAGCATCTCGATGTCAGCTGCGGTAAGAGTAATGGAGAAGCAGTTGGTTCCCGCTGTCAGAGGAATGTTTCCATCTCCCTGACCGAGACTGGAGGCAATTTCAACACCGCTAGGGATTGATGCCCAGCTGCCGTTGCTGAAGCGAATCTGCCAGTATTCCTGATCTGCATCAAGGTCGAAGTAGGCTGTAAGAACAATACCCGCTTTCAAATTGCTGAAGTCGTATCCACCCCAGGACAGGGCTGTCATACCTGACCAGGCGATGTGCTCGTTTCCTTCCCAGATGGTGGTGATCATACGCTCAAGCTGCACCTCGATAGGGGTAGCGACAGTTTCTACGTCTCCGTTGAAGAGATGGAAACTGAGGTTGTATGAACCTGCTCGGAGCCAAGGCATAATGAAGTGAACCTCCTCTGCAGTACGCATGGTGTACCTGGTCACTTTCTCATCACCCACGAAGATGTTCTCCACAAGGTCGAAATTGCTTCCCTTGAGAATTACCTCTTCGCCTATGTGCTGAGCTGCAGTCATCTCGGTAACGACTACAAGTGAGTGGTAGAGTACGGTAACTGCATCTGCACTCTCGACGATTACGCCGTTTTCAAGTGCAAGCGCAACTTTGCCTGAAACGCTGGTAAGGTCGGTCACAAGTTCGAGAGCGGTCTCTGAAGCTCCCTCTGCGATTGCAATGCTCTTGCCTCCGAGAGTTGCGCTGACAACAAGGTCGAGGTCAGTTCCGCTTACGCTGACTTTGCCTTCACCTGCGTAGAGTTCGGCAGGGGAAATGGCAGTGATTGTCGGCTTCACGAGCTCTATGGCCTCTGTCTCGACTGTCTTGCCGTTTGCAAGGCTGAGAACGATGGTTCCGTCTGTAGCATTTGCAGGGATGGTGAAACTGATAACGTTGTCTGCATAGCTGTATTCGAGAGCGGTTCCGCTGAGAGAGGCTGCGCTGACCAGGTCAAGGTCTTTGCCGCTGACCTTGGCTCCGAGACCTGCCTTGTAGCGGGAGTCGGCAGCAACTGCGAGTCCTGTAGGAACCGTGGTGGTGAATTCACCTGCCTCGAACTGCTTTCCTGCATAGGAAGTGAGAACGAGGGCTCCGTCTGCTGCGGTGTCAGGAAGCACTGCAACAAGGCTCTTGCCGTCCTCGGCTACAGTGAACTGAGCCTCCACGCCGGCAAAGCTTGCACCCTGGATCATATCCAGATGCTCTCCGCTTACCTGAACTTGCGCACCGGCCTTGAGTTCTCCCCTTGCCTTTGCGTTCACGGTAGGGTCGCCCACTGTGAGTTCAGCCTCGGAGTAGAAGAGGTTGGCAACCTTTCCGTCAGGGTTGTTGTTCTCGTCCACGTCGGAGAGTATGATCTTTCCGCTCACTGCGCTCGATGGCACTGCCACCTTGAGCTCATAGCGGCTCTGCTCTTCGAAATCGCTTACGACAGCTCCGCCTGGGAACTGGACAGCCTTGATGTTGTTCATATAGTCGCCCGTCACTGTGAGTACTGTTCCGGAGACAGCGCTCTTAGGCGTGAAGTCATCGAAGATGATTGGCTCGGAATATGTCAGCTCGGTAGTGGATGTGAAGGTCTTGTCACCTGCTACCAATTGGATGACGCCGACTTCAGGTCCATCTACAGGAACAATCACTCTAACCTCGGACACTTTGCCTTCGGCAATCACTTCGATTTCAGTGATTGGCTCTACGCCCGGGATTATGACCTGCTCCACTTTCTGGAGGTTGCTTCCGTAAAGCCTGAGGGCTCCGCCTCTCGCAACCGGATTTGGCGCAAAGCCGGCAAATTTCACTTCATCGACGCTGAGCTGGTCTGTGCTGAGCTGCTCTGGTGTACAGGACACCAGGGCGGCGGCAGCCATCACAGCGGAAAGAAGCACTTTTGATATCTTTTTCATAATGATTTCCGATTTGTGTTATTTCATAGGAACTACACGAATATTGTCATATCTGAAGACAGGAGTACATTCGGTACCGGTCGATCCACCGTTCCACGGCCAGATGATAAGGCTTGCGAAGTCGTTTGCAGACTGCAGCGGAACAAGGCCCTTGGTGCCGTCTGCGTTGTACTCGAATTCAGAAATAGGAATGGTGAGGGTTATCCACTCGCCACCTGTATGGTAGGAACCGCTATCCTTCCAAGGAGTCCAGAGAGCCCGGCAAAGGTCGAGTCCGCCACTGGTGGCACTTGTGTGGATGTAGGTGTTGTTCTGCCAGCTGTCGTTTGCACAACGCTCGGCGCTTGTGAAGATGATCTGCATGGAACCTGATGACCAAGGATTGCTTTCAGGAATGAAAACCTCCATCTTGAATGCCATATTGGCGAAATTGGTCATATCCACTACGTTGCATACAGGAACACCTGCGCCCCAGGTGATGCCCATAGGGTCTCCGTTCCAGTTTCCGCACCAGAACGGGAGCTTGAGTTCCTCGTTCCAGGCTCCGTTCTCGTCGAGAGTGCTTGGTCCGAGCTGAACGTAGTTGCCGGAAACTCCTCCTTCGGCAGAGTAGCTGGCCTTGATGTTCCATCCCTGAGGCACGATGCCGGTGGTGGAACCGCTGTTGCCCTCTCCGTCAAAGTCGGTAATCAGACCGCGGGAATCCCTGTAGTGGAAGTAGGAAGCCGCAATTCCTGATGCTGTGGTAACCTTGATCTTTCCCTCAAGGGCTCCCTCCGGGACTTTGAAGCGGATTTCGTTCTTGGTAACAGAGATGTACTCCGTAACCTCTGCGTTAGGGAACTCAACCTTCACCGGCTGGTCAGCGTTGCCGAGGAAGTAGTCTCCGTAGATGGAGGCAACTGAACCCGCAGCCGCCCATTCGTTGGACATTGACTTGATAAGCGGAGCAGGAGGGAGTACTTTGAAGTCGATGGCAAGAGTATCCAATGCTTTGTTGATGAGGTACATCTTGTCGGTCTGGTTTGCAGGCATTTCCCCGGGTACGGTTACAATCAGAGTATTCTCAGTCATGTAGCTGGTGTTGAGTATGGCCTTCTGGTCATTGAACAAGAGCTGGTTGACGCTGCGGAGATTCTCACCGACAAGGCAGATGACTTCTTTCATATAAGCCTGGTCGATGACCATATCCTTGTCCGCATACCTGATATAGTGAACGACAGGTGTGCCGTCCGTCTGCACGAATGCATCAGGGTCGTCCACGCAGGATGTGGCTGCGAACAGACCGGCTGAAAGAGCAAGTGCACTAAGAAGTATATTCTTGATTTTCATATCAGTTCGAGAGATTAGAAGTTGTATTTGTAAGTTTCACGGACATTCTCGCAAGGCTCTGCTGGCTTCAACAGATTAGGATTGTTGACAACATCCTCCTGTGAGATAGGGAGATAGAAGATTTCCGGAGTGATTTTCGGGCCCTGGGCATCGCTGTTGTAGAAGGTGACTGACGGGTCCGGTGCCCAGGTTCCGCTCTCGTAGTACTGGGAAGCGGCCTCTCCGTAGCTGTAAACCTGGTTCCTCTTCTGGCCTTCGAGTTGAGCCTTCACGAAATCGTAGTTGTAGTAGGATACGCGTACGAAATCGTACCAGCGGTCTCCCTCACCTGCGAGTTCGAGACGGCGCTCGTTCCATATATCCTCGAAAGTAACACTTTCAAGAGGATCGACACCTGCGCGCTCGCGTACTTTGTTCACGTATGTGAGGGCGGTGGTGGCATCGCCGGTCAGAAGCTTGGCTTCTGCGTAAACCAGATAAAGGTCTGAAAGACGGAGTATATGGGTCGGCAGGGTGTAGGCCATTCTGTCAGGCTTGTGTCCCAGTGCGGACTCGTGGTCGTAGGAGTTTCCGTAGAGATGCTTCACGTTCTGTGCTCCGCAAGGACCCTGGAACTGCTTGTCGGTAGGGCAGTTTGCATAAGTCTCGTCGTAGAGGTAACGGAGGAAGTCGAAGCCTCCCTTGTCAGTCCAGAAGTACTCGTACTTGTCGCCTACCATCATGCAGGTAGCCTTGCGACGGCTGTCCTTCTCGTTCTTGCGGCTTTCAGGGCTTTCGAGAGGGTCGGCGCCGAAAGCGAGCATAAGGTCGTAGGATGGACCGCCCCATCCGCCCCAGAGATCGCCGGTTTCGGAGAATCCTTCGCCGAAGAGGTCGGACTGGAGAGTGTTCTGACGGGTCCACTGGCTTCCTTCGCAAGTCCACATCCAGCTGATGAGAGGCTCACCTGTCTGGTTGTAAACCGATGGAGCAAGACGGAACACGTCGGAGAAGGTTGGTGTAAGGCTGCGGCCTGAATGGAGGATTACATCCTCGGCGTAGGAAGCGGCTTTTTGGAGATCCTCAGTGTTGAGGGATCCGCTGACACCTGCCCTGGTGAGGTAAACCTTTGCCAGAAGGGCCTCGGCGGCATAGTAGTCTATGCGGTTGTTCCATCCGCTGGTCTTCTTAGGGAGCTTGTCAAGAGCGGTCTCGAGAGTGTAGATGATGTATTCATAGATATTCTCCTTGCTCTCCTTGAAGATACCGTTGTAGTCCGAGTTGAGAAGTTCGGTGTTGTCGTGAACGATAGGAACTTCGCCGAATGAGCGTACCAGGAAGAAGTAGGCGAGAGCCTTGAGTGTGAGGGCTTCTCCTACCGTCTGGTCCTTGATTGCCTGTGAAGGTCCTTCTGAGGCGAGGATGTTGCGGATTACCGCATTGCAGTGTCCGTTCACAGCCCAGAGGGAGTAAGACATATTAACGAGATCCTCATCGGTGGAGTTTGTGGTAAATGTAAGATATGGGCTGGAGGGCCAGTACATATTACCGGACATAACCTCTCCGATTTTGATGAATGCGCGCTGGAAGTCGTACCAAGGAGAGTTGTAGATGTAGTTCACTCCCTGGAGGCATTGCTCGTCGTTCTGATAGAAATTGCTGGTGTTGTAGTTGTCAATGTTCGGCCTGTTGAGGAATTCCCCGCAGGAGCAGGCAGCCAGAGAAAGGGCACCAACAAGGATAATATTGAGTATTTTATTGGTTTTCATCGTATTCCGGTATTAGAAAGTGATGTTAAGACCAAATGAACACATGAACGGTGAAGGGTAACGTCCGTTATCGATACCGTAGGCGAGACCGGTAGAGTCCTGTGTGGAAGCGCCGACCTCAGGATCATATCCTGTGTACTTGGTGAAGGTGTAAAGATTCTGGACATTGCAGTAAACGCGGAGGTTCTCCACATTGTACTTGGCCAGCATATTCTTAGGGAAGGTGTAACCGAGGGTGATGTTCTTCACGCGGATGAACGAGCCGTCCTCGATGTAGCGGGTAGAGTACCTGTCGTTGTCGTTAGGGTCTGCGGTGGTAGGACGAGGAGTCTTGGTGTCCGGATTTGCAACCTTGACATTGGTGATGTCATCGTACCAGTTTGAACCGTCAGCATAGACCTTGTCAGGATCGACAGGAACGAGCTTGGCCCTGTCGGCAACGGCGTTGAGCTGGTTGCTCCAGGCTGAGTTCATATGTGTCAGCTCCACAGCGTTGTAGTTGAACACCTTGTTGCCATAGCTTCCGTTGAAGAAGATGGAGAGGTCTAAGTTCTTGTACCTGAGGCTATTGGTCCAACCGAAAGTAAAGATTGGAAGAGGTGATCCTATGACTGTGCGGTCGTGTTCGTCTATCATTCCGTCAGGGATTCCTTCAGGCCCGCTGATGTCCTTGTACTTGAGGTCACCCACCCAGACTGTCTGGCTGCGGGTGAACTTCCCGTCAGCAGGATACTTGACAGCCTTTGGAGAATCGAGTATGTCCTGATAGTCCTCATAGACACCCTCGACTACATAGCCGTAGAAGTTGTACAGAGGCTGGCCTACTTCAGAAACGCAGACAACGTCATTCCACTGGCCGTAGCCCACGAGGTTGGCGTTCTTTGTACCTGACAGTGAGAGAAGCTTGTTGCGGTTGAATGAAATCTGGAAGTTGCTGTCCCACTCGAGCGGTCCTTCAAGAAGCTTTGCGTCGAGAGTGACTTCAAGACCCTTGTTCTCTATGCTTCCGTAGTTGCCCTTAGGAGCTGCGAGAGCGGATGATCCGTTACCGCTGGTTCCCATGTAGGAAGGAAGTTGCATGGACATAAGCATATCCTCGGAAATCTTCTTGTAGGCATCGATTGTGAGGCTGAGCCTGTCCTCGAAGAAGCCGAGGTCGAGTCCGACGTTGTACTGCTCCTGCTTTTCCCAACGGATCTTGGTGTTAGGGATGTTGGATGGACGGTAGCCGGTTCCGAGTCCGGAAGGCATTACGCTGATTCCTGCGCCCCAGGCATAGGCACCGATGTTGGCGTTTCCGGTCTGACCCCAACCCAAGCGGATCTTACCGTTGGAGAGAATCATGCTGTCCTTGAAGAGAGCCTCGTTGGAGAAACGCCAGGATGCTGCAGCTGAGTGGAAACCTGCCCAACGGTTGTCCGGACCGAAGTTGGAAGAACCGTCGTAGCGGTAGGTGTATGTCAGGTAGTAGCGGTTGTCGTAGTTGTAGTTCTCACGGGTGAAGAAGGAAGCCATTGCGCTTGAGCCGAAGCCGGAATTGATCTTCGGGGTTCCTGTTCCGAGAGCCGGGTTGTGAACTTCGTCTGAAGGGAGATCGGTATTGCTCACAGAAGCGTACTCCCAGCTTGACTCCCAGCACTCCTGTCCGAGCATTGCGGTGATGTTGTGCTTTCCGAAAGTGCCCATCCAGGTAAGGTAGTTCTTGAGCTGCCAGTAGACGTTCTTGTTGTACTGTATGCTGCTGGAGTTCTGAGAACGGTTGAAGCCAGGGAGAAGGAGAATAGGACTGTACCTTTCTGCCTTGGAGTTTCCGAAGTCGAAACCGATTTCGGTGTGCCATACGAGGTTCTTCAGAGGAGTGATGTCCGCGAATGCAGAACCGTTGAGTTTCTGGCGTCCGAGAAGAATGTCATCCTCCATAGCCTGTGCCACAGGGTTCTTGGCGTTCACGCCCTCGCGGATTACGGTGGCGTAGTTGCCGTCGATGTCATAGACAGGGATGTCAGGGAGCATAGTCATTGCCCTGTAGATGATACCCTGGTTCGAGTCTGCGAGCTTGAGGTCATCGTTGGTGTTGGTGAAGGAGAGGTTGAGTCCTACCTTAATCCATTTCTTGACCTGGGCGTCGATGTTGGAACGGAAACCGAAACGGTCGAACTCGGAACCGATGAGGGTACCCTGCTGATCCATATAGTTTCCTGAAATGTAGTATTGTACAGTCTCGTTACCGCCTGAAACTGACAGCTGATGCTGGTGCTGGAGGGCGGTGCGGAAGATTGCGTTCTGCCAGTTGGTACCTACTCCGAGGAGTGAAGGGGTGGCGTAGATAGGATCCACCGTGTTGAGCTCTCCGGTTGCGACGAGGTCGTTGTAGTACTGGGCGAATTCGCGGAGGTTCATAAGGTCGAGCCTTGTGGTCTGGCGTGAAACTGCGGCCATTCCTTCGTAGCTTATCTTGGCCTCTCCCGCCTTACCGCGCTTGGTTGTGATGAGCACTACTCCGTTTGCACCCTGTGCACCGTAGATTGCAGTAGCGGAAGCATCCTTGAGGATTTCCATGCTGACGATGTCGGCAGGGTTGATGGTTGAAAGAGGGGAGATGGTGGAAACCTTACCGTTTCCGAGGGCGTCACCAAGACCGAAATCGGCTCCTGAGTTGCCGCCACCCTGGACAATCACACCGTCAATCACATAGAGAGGCTCCGCGTTGGCGTTGATGGTAGCCTGTCCGCGGACGCGGATTGAGGAAGATGAACCCGGAGCTCCGGAGGTCTGTACAGAGGTAACACCGGCTGCACGACCCTGAAGGGACTGGTCAAGGGAAGTGATGATCGAACCCTTGAGGTCTGACTCCTTGATTGAGGTCGAGGCACCTGAGAGGTCTGACTTCTTCATCACACCGTAGCCGACAACGACTACTTCGTCAAGCAGAAGCTGGTCAACTTCAAGGGTTACGTCGTACACGTTCTGAGTGCCGACAGTGACCAGGACGGTCTTGTAGCCGATTGAAGAAACCTCAAGTGTAGCTCCAGCCTGAACATTGATGGAGTAATGTCCATCGAGATCAGTAATGACACCGTTCTGGGTGCCTTTCTCGACAATACTTGCTCCGATAACGGACAGGCCGCTACCATCCACAACGGTACCCGTCACGAGCTTTTGCTGCGCGTAGGCTCCGATGCTGAGCAGAATGACTGCCAGAATGGAAATTAGTTTTTTACACATGATAAATGGGTTTATTTGAATTTGTTCCTTATGTATTCAGGTATTTTTGCAGGAATGCATCCCGGATTTCTGCCCATTCGCTTTCCTGCCACATGCCGTGTCCGCACAGAGGTGCGCAGTACCACTGCTTCTCGGAGCGGACCATGTTGTAGCCTGCGAAATTGGTGTGCGGAGGGCAGGTCGGGTCCTGCAGTCCGAAGGCCATCAGTACCGGGCACTCGACTCTGGAAGTGAAATTCTTGATGTCGAAATAGCTCAGCAGTCCGAATATATGCCCGTGGTCCATTCCAAGCCTGTCGGCCTCCTGCAGCACTTCGTGCACCGGCCAATAGACTATATCCCCGTAATCTTCAAAATCGCTCATGAACGGAACGGAAGGTGCTATGGCCTTCACCCTGTGGTCGAGGGCTGCGGAAATCCAGCAGAGTGCGCCTCCCTGGCTCTCGCCCTTGCTGACTATGCGCTCGCTATCCACTTTCTCGCGACTGCAGATGAAGTCTATTGCCCTGACGGCGTCGCAGTACGCGCCTCTGTAATAGAAATTCTCCTTTGAGTCCAGTCCGCGCAGTATCCAGCGTCCTTCATCTTTGAATATGCCCTGGTTGCGTACGCTGACCAGCAGCTGGACAGTCTGAGGATTTTCGTCTCCCCAGTAATGGAAAGGCTCGGCTCCATAGCCCATATATTCAATGATTGCCGGATACTTGCCCGGCTGCACCGGTTCTGCGTAGATTCCGCCCATAGTGGCTCCGCCCAGGGATTTGAACTCCACTTCATAAACATTGCGGCTGGCCGTGCTGTACTCCGGGACAAGAGTCATACTGACATCCATAGGCACCTTGGCGAGTTCCTTGAGGCTCTGCTCCCAGAAGGCATCGAAATCCTCCTTCGCGCTGAGCGGGGAGACGATTTTCTCCGGGTCAATGCCAATGTTGAACTCGCGGCGGTGGCGCATCGTCCCGTCCGCATCTTCGACTGACAGCCTGAATTCGTAGAACCCGGGCTCCTTCGGGGCTTCGAACTCGACGCGCCTGCTCTTTCCGGCCTTCAGCTCGAGTTCCTTGCATATATATAATATGGTGTCGCCTCCGCTCATCAGGGTGGTGTCGCTGACAAAGGCGGCTGCCGCCCTGAGTTTGCAGTTCTCGGCGCAGAAGAAATCAACCTTTACGCCAGGGGCGGGAGTGCCGCACATCATCCAGTTTTCCGGCTGCGGAAACTCCACGCATACGGTCTTTGCAAGCTTTGTGGCTGCCTTTCGTATGGTTTCTATTGTACTGCGGTCTGCAAGATAGACTGAATTGAGGCCCTGCTCCTCCTGGGACGGGTCCGCGCAATAGTCATCACCTTCCTCCCACCAGATGTGCCCCGGGGTCTGCTCGGCCAGTCCGCCCCAGCCCCAGAAATTGCACCCCAGCAGTTCGCCTCCCTTTTCAGCGGATTCTATGATGCGCTCAAAGATATGTGAGTAGTATGCATCGCGCGCCGAAGTCGGACTGCCCTTGCTGAAGGCGAAGCCGTCGCGGGGATAACCGAATTCCTCAATTGCAATTTTCTTGTGCAGGCGACGCGCGAGGGCTGCGTGCTCGTCTATATATTTGTCCGTTTCACTGATGGCATTTTGAAGTTCCCCTTCCACCGAGTCTCTGTGTATCCAACCCCAGTTGAAAGGCCATATGTGTATGTTGAGATAGTCTATGTCGGGGCACTGAGCCAGTCTTTCGAAGAGATGGATGTCCAGCTCGCTGCCCATCCGTCCCTCGGTTCCGGCAGAAACCGGATGCTTTGCGTCTATGCTTTTAATAAGTGCGGCGCTGCGCCAGATGAAGTCCACGAAGGCGTCCTGGTTTTCCCTTTTGCCGCTGAAGCAGCGCGGTTCATTGGCTATCTGCCAGGAATAAATTGCCTTGGAATCCTTGAATTTGCCGACAATGAAGCGGAGATGGTTCCAATACAGTTCCTTCGCCTTTTCGTTGACAGGGAACTGGGAAACGAAGTCCATATACTTCACATAACCGTCAGTGCGGGTGTCGGGACATTTGCCTGCCCCCGCCCACTCGAGGTAGGTGCCGTAGCCTCCTGACCATTCCCAGGCATTGTTCAGGTAGATTACGGCCTTCATGTCCCTTTTCTCAAGTTCGCTCAGGAAGCGCCCGATGCCGTTAAGCAGGTCCTCGTTGTAAACTCCCGGGGCGGTTTGAAGTGAGGGACGTACCTTCACTGCTGCTCCGTCCTCACCGTCTGCCCCCGCAAGAACGCGAAGGTTGGTGATTCCAAGTGATTTGAGGGAGTCCAGTTCGGCGCACAGGCGCTCGTGGTCGGATCCAGGTCCGTCAGAGGCCAGGATAGGACCGTACCAGAAATTGGTACCTATGAAATGCTCCTGATGGTCTGAAACTGCAGGAGAACAGCTTTGAAGGCATATTGCAAACCCTGCGAATGCTGAAATCAGGCTATTGGTTAGTTTTACTCTGTGCTTCATAATTATGACAGCGCAAAGATAGAACCAAGTCTGAAGTCAAACAAATACTATTTTTGCAAAGAATGTATCAAATTTTGATTTTCTTCTTCCGGTACAAAGCTCTGAATTCCTTTGGGGTCACGCCGCGTCTGTTTTTGAACGTACGGTTGAAATAGGAGAGATTGTTGAAGCCGCAGGCGTAGCAGATTTCCGAAATGCCGGCGGACGTGTCAACCAGGGCCCTTGCAGCATTGCCAAGGCGTATGTCATTGATATACGAAGTCAAAGTCTTTCCCGTGCGGGTGTGAAAGAAGCGGCTGAAGGCGGAAGGGCTCATTCCTGCGATTCCGGACAGGGTTTCGAGCGTCAGAGTGTCCGACGGGTGGTCGTTGATGTATTGCTTGACCTTTTTGATTCTGCGGCTTTCGTTGTCCCTCGGGGCGTTGGCAAAAGAGCTGCTGGAGAGTATTCTGGCATCATACCTGGAGATTTCGTACATTATCTTGAGCAGCTCGAGGAATTGGATGAAACTGTCACCCTGCTGAACCAGCTTGTCCAGGCTGTCGTAAACCTTCATTATGGCAGCCAGGGGGAAAGCCAGGCCGTGCCGGGCCTTCTGGAACATGCGGGCAATGGATGAAAACTGGTTTTTCTCCAGCAGGGACTCAGGAAACAGGCTGGGTGAGAACTGTACTGTAATCTCCCGAATATCATCGGATTCGCACTTTCCCTGCTCCCAGACATGGGCCAGGTCCTCGGCGGCTATCAGCACCAGGTCGTAGTCTCCGATTTCCTCCACGCTGTCTCCCACTATTCGCCTGACGCCCTTTGCGTTCTGGACGAAGTTGAGTTCGTATTCCTTGTGTTTGTGAAGCGGATAGGTGAATTCGCTTTTGTGCCTCTCCACAATGTTGAAGCAGTCCTGCTTGGCAAGCTGGGGAATTTCGTACAGGATATCAGCCATAGGTCCAATTTTTCCTAAAAATACACATTCTTTTTCAAAACTAATACTATTTTGACAATATTTTGATTCGGGTTATCCTGTTTTTGAATATAATTCTAACTTTATACCCGCTAAGATTTAAAAGACACTGATATGATAGCCATCCCTAAGACCTTTATCCCCCTTCTCCTGCTTTCAATAGCAGCCTGTTCTCCCGTCAGCTATCATCGCGACGGAGTAACCGTCCGCGCTGAAGACGGCTCGAAGACGGCCGTGAACTTCGCTTCCCCTTCTCTGGTTCACGTACGCGCGGTGCCTGCGGGGGAGAACTTCTCTCGTCGTAAATCCCTCAGTGTGCTTCCTCAGAAGCCATACACTGACTGGAGCAGGGAAAGGCAGGGCGACACTTTGCTCATACTTGCAACTTCCTCCCTGCGTCTGGAAATTGACCTGAGGGACGGCCATATAGTTTTCAGGGATGCGCAAGGGCGTCTACTGAATGCGGAGAACGAACGCAGTTTCACTCCTTACAGCGCCGGTGGCCAGCAGGCATACAGCGTGCTGCAGACCTTCCGACCGGACCCCGAGGAGAGCTTCTACGGTCTGGGCCAGCATCAGGCCGACGAATGGGACTATTGTGACCGGGATGAGGAACTGTATCAGTACAATACCAAAATCTCAGTTCCTTTCGTTGTCTCCTCGAAGGGTTACGGCCTGCTCTGGGACAGCTATTCGCTCTGCCGCTGGGGAGATCCGAGGGAATATGCCCAGCTGGGCGAAGTGTTCACGCTCTATGATTCCGACGGCGTCGAAGGCGCTTTGAGCGGGCGCTACGAAGCGGCTGACGGCAAGGTGCTGGAGCGCAGGGAAACCGCCCTTGACCAGGAGTATCTCATAGAGCCCGAGCTCAGCCGGGTCAATGGCGCGCCGGACTTCAACTTCGACGGCTCGAAGGTAAGCTTCGACGGCTTCCTGGAGGCACGTGAGAGCGGGCAGTACCGCTTCCTGCTCTATTATGCCGGTTACATGAGGCTATGGCTGGACGGACGCGAGATGGTTCCGGAAATATGGCGCACCGCCTGGAACCCCAACAGCTGCAAGTTCAGGTGCGAGCTGGAGCAGGGGAGGCGCAACCATCTGCACATTGAATGGATTCCGGATGGCAATGTCTCATACTGCGGCCTGCGCTGCCTGAGTCCGCGTCCGGAAGACCGGCGATACGCAATGTCGTGGTGGGGCGAGATGCAGGACCAGGTCGATTACTGGTTCATAGCAGCGGACAATGCCGACGGGGTTGTCAGCGGATACCGCACTCTCACGGGCAAGGCCCCGATAATGCCCAAGTGGGCAATGGGATACTGGCAGTCCCGTGAGCGTTACACCTCACAGCAGGAACTGCTTTCGGTGCTGAATGGCTTCCGCAGCCGCCATATCCCTTTGGACAATATAGTCCAGGACTGGCAGTATTGGGAGGATGATGCCTGGGGCAGCCACGAATTTGACCCGCAGCGCTATCCCGACCCTAAAGGAATGGTGGACAGCATACACTCTCTCGGAGCCCGTTTCATGATTTCCGTGTGGCCAAAATTCTATGCCGGGACCGAGCACTTCGATGAGATGGACTCAAAGGGATGGATCTATCAGACAGCCCTCAGGGACAGCGTCGAGGACTGGCTGGGCTACCGTCAATCCTTTTATGACGCCTATGACAAGGGTGCCCGCGAGCTCTTCTGGAAGCAGATGAAGGAGCATCTCCATGTGCTTGGCGTGGATGCCTGGTGGATGGATGCCAGCGAGCCGAATATCCATGACTGCACGAACATGGCCTATCGCAAGGCCCTCTGCGGCCCTACAGCCCTGGGCCCTTCCGACCGCTATTTCAATGCCTATGCCCTGATGAACGCCCAGGCAATCTACGAAGGCCAGCGTTCCGAGGATCCTGACACCAGGGTGTTCCTCCTGACGCGCAACGGCTTCGCCGGCCTCCAGCGTTATTCCACAGCTTCCTGGAGCGGAGACATAGGCACCCGCTGGGAGGATATGAAAACCCAGATTTCAGCCGGACTGAACTTCTCTCTGAGCGGCATTCCGTACTGGACTCAGGACGTGGGCGGCTTCAGCGTCGAGAAACGCTATATGGAGGCCCAGTCCTCAGGCGGTCCGGACCTGGACGAGTGGCGCGAGCTGCAGGCACGCTGGCACGAGTGGGGCGCCTACTGCCCGATTTACCGGGCTCACGGCCAATGGCCTTTCCGCGAGCCGTGGAATGTGGCTCCCGAAGGAAGCCCGGCCTACGAGGCTATATGCAATTCCATACGTGACCGTTACTCCCTTTTACCTTATATATATACTCTGGCCTCCCGCACCTGGTTCGACGATTATACGATAATGCGTGCAATGGCCATGGACTTCGGCGACGATCCTGTCTGCCGCAAGCTCTCTGACCAGTATATGTTCGGTGATGCCCTGTTGGTCTGCCCTGTCTATGAATATGGCTCCCGCAGCCGCAGGCTCTACCTGCCTGCAGGCCGCTGGTATGAGGTGCACGGCGGGGGAGTGTTCGACTCCGAAGGCGCCTGGTTCGATGTTCCCGCACCATATGGCTGGTGCCCTGTCTTTGCTAAGGCCGGAGCTGTTGTGCCTCACGGCGAGGCTGTGGAATACAGCTCCCAGCCATCGGCTGATGCCATTGAGATTTATGTATATGCCGGTGCCGACGGCGATTTCACCCTCTACGAGGATGACGGGCTGAGCTACGACTACGAGAAGGGCGCCTGCAGCCGCATAGCCCTGCATTGGGACGATGCCGCACGCCGTCTGGAAATTGGCGCACGTGAAGGCGGCTTCGAAGGAATGCCGGAAAGCCGCAGCCTGAGCGTCCGCCTGCACACCCCTGAGGGAGTCCTGCTCTCAGAGGCTGTCACCTGGAATGGCGAGGCGGCGAGCATCTCATTCGATGCTCATGGTGAAATTGCCGTCAGATGATTTCAGCAGAATCTGAGCCATACCGTTGAACGTCCGGAATCCGAATGACCTTGCCTGAGGATCTTCCGGACGCTCGACTTCCATAAAGTCAGGGTTTCCGTTTCCGAAGCCGAGAATACGGGCATTGCCTTCAATCTCAACGGTCAGCGGAATGCAGGCCTTCGGCGCGAAGTTTCCCTTGCTGTCATAAACGGATACATTGACAATGTAGATATCATCGTATTTGAGGGTCTCTGATTTGACCTGAGATGGCTCTCCGGCTGTGTTGATGCGCTTTTTCATCTGCACCTTGCCGTTTTTGTATCCTATGGCCTGGACATAGCCCGGTTTGTACACGGCGTCCCATTCGAGGTGGCCGTTCTTAGGCATTTTCTTCCTTTCAAGCTTCTTCCCGTTCACGACAAGCTGCACTTCGTCGCAGTTCGAGTACACTTTGAGTTTGACGGTCTGCCCTTCGTGTCCTTCCAGGTTCCAATGTGGGAATATGTGCAGAACAGGCTCGTCACCCCACCATGACTTGAGATAATAGGCTTCATCCTTTGCGAATCCGCAGTAGTCGAGAATGCCGAACTGGCTTCCTGTGGCAGGGTATTCCCTTGGAGTCGGTTCGCCTCGATAATCGAAGCCGGTCCAGTAGAAGAGGCCGAGCAGCCAAGGCCGCTCGGCGTAAAACTGCCATCCCCGTTCCATAGGGAATCCGACGGATTCCGGGGAATACTCTCCTCTGATGCCGCAGCCTGTGGTTTCTTCGCTTCCCATTGCTATTCTTTCGGGATAGTTTGCGCGATGCTCGTCAATCGGGTGCTGGCTGATGTAGTTGTATCCTGCCACATCGACGGTTCGCAGAATGTGAGGGCCGCTGGAAGAGGCGACTCCCATAGGGCGGGTGCTGTCTGCACGGTGTGCATATTCCCTCATGCTTGAGGCGATTTCAGTGCCGCGATCTTCCCACTCAACGCCCCATTCTTCATTTCCTATGCCCCAGAGGAAGATGCACGGGTGGTTACGGTCCCGTCTGATCATATTCTCCAGCACTGAGAGCTGGGAAGGGTTGATTCCGAGCAGGCGGTTTTCCTCGAATACGAGCATCCCCATTTCGTCACACAGGTCGAGGAGCTCAGCTGTCATCGGGTTGTGGCTGGCTCTGTAGGCATTGGCCCCCATCCATTTAAGGCGCTCTATGCGGTAGCGCTGGAGTCCGTCCGGAATGGCAGAGCCGACTCCGGCGTGGTCCTGGTGGTTGTTGGTGCCCTTGAGCTTGATGTGCTTTCCGTTGAGAAAGAAGCCCTTGTCCTTGTCCAGCACTATCTCACGGAAACCGGTGCGGGTGGTGAATTGATCTACTTCCTTTCCGTCCAGCAACACTCTGGTGACCACCTTGTATAGATTAGGATTGTCAATATCCCAAAGTGCCGGGCTGGAGACTTCGCAGACTGCCGCGCTGCTGTGTTTCTCCCTTGCAAGCAGGGCTTTCCCCTCAGCTCCGGCCCGGGCCACAACGTTTCCTGCGGCATCCAGGATGCTGTGCTCCACGCTGTAAGCCGGAAGCTTGTGGTTGAAGTCGTTGCAAACTTCGGTTTCTATAGTCACCCTGGCCTTCGTGTAGTTCTCGGACAGGGTGCAGTGCACGAAAGTGCCTCCTGTCGTGACGTGCAGGGGATAGGATTTCTCCAGCCACACATGGCGGTAGATTCCGGCGCCTTCATAGAACCATCCCTCCTCGAGAGAAGCGTCGCAGCGCACGCAGATGAGATTGGTCTTCTCCGGCTCGTCGCCGAACAGAAGATAGTCGGTGATGTCGTAGTCCTGGTGTATGTATCCGCTGGGCTCCACGCCTACGAAAAAGCCGTTCACCCAGATTTGCGCGTTGCGGAATATTCCGTCAAACTGTATGCGGAAATGCTTGCCCTTGTCTTCCTTCGGGAGATTGAAGGTCTTCCTGTACCAGCCCACACTGGTCTGAGGGAATTTCCAGCCGACCTGCTTGTGTCCGTGGCTGTAGCTCGCATCCCGGCTGTAGGCAAGGTCTACAACCCAGTCGTGGGGAAGATCCACGGCCTTCCACCGCTCGTCCGGATTGAAGCGTATGGTGTACGGGCCTTCATTGTGAATGGAATTGGCCTTGGTCAGATAGTTGAAATACTCTGTTCCGCAGCCGAAGTCTTTTGTGGGGTCTGACGCATGGCCGTAGGCAAACATCCAGCCTTGGTCAAAGCATACTCTTTCCCTCTGTGCCACCACCGGCAAGGCCGTCAGAAGGCAGAATAGGAGGATTGATGTGATTCTTCTCATAGGATTATTGTTTCAATGCGCAATGATTGTAAATATATTGAATTGTTTTCATTATTTTCTAATTTTGCTGAAAATTAATTCAGTTGCTATGACAGCATCATCTATTCTTACCGACAACATCCTTCCTTTTTGGATGAACCGCGTACAGAATCCTGCAGGAGGCTTTTATGGACGCATTGACGGAAATGGCAAACTCCATCCGGAAGCACCCCGGGGAGGTATACTGAATGCCAGAATACTGTGGACCTTCGCTTCGGCTTACCGGGTTCTTGGGAATCCCGACTACCTTCAGATGGCCCTCAGGGCGCGCGACCAGATTCTGGGCCCGTTCTGGGACAGTGACTTCGGAGGGACCTATTGGAGCGTCGACAGCGAAGGCCGGCCGCTCGAGACGAAGAAGCAGATTTATTCCATTGCTTTCGCGATCTATGGCCTGAGTGAACTGTATCGCGCGAGCGGGGATGAACTTGCCTTGCGTAAGGCGGTAGAGCTGTTCCATATAATAGAGGAGCACAGCCTGGATCCGGTATGCGGCGGTTACTTCGAGGCCTTCAGTCGCGACTGGACCCCTATCGAGGACATGCGCCTGAGCGACAAGGACCAGAATGACGCAAAGACCATGAACACCCATCTGCACATACTTGAGGGCTATGCTTCGCTTTACCGGGTATGGAAGGACAAGGAGCTGGAGAGCAGCCTTCGCAAACTCATTGAGATATTCCTGGACAGAATCATCCTACCGGACGGACATCTTGCACTGTTTTTCGATACAGATTGGAATTGCACCTCGCACGTGGTTTCCTATGGGCACGATATCGAATGTTCTTGGCTTCTCGCCGAGGCCGCTGAAGTGCTTGGAGACGAGTCCTTGAGCGAGAGAGTGAATGAGGTCTGCTCGCGTATGGCTGAGGCTGCCGTGCAGGGATGGACTCCGCTCGGAGGCATGGTCTACGAGAAGGACCTCAGAGATGGAAAGGTGGACGCCGATCGCCATTGGTGGGTGCAGGCTGAAAACGTTGTCGGCTGCGTATGGCAATGGAAGCGCAGCGGCAAGACCAAGTGGCTGGACTGCGCCAAAACCCAGCTGCGCTACATAGAGGACAATCTTCTTGCACCTGACGGTGAATGGTACTGGTCGCGCCGCGCTGACGGTTCAATCAATACTGAAGATGACCGTGCAGGCTTCTGGAAGTGCCCGTATCACAACGGCCGTATGTGTATGGAACTTCTGGACAAGTATCCGGAACTGTAATTTTGAGTCTCTTGTCCACTTATATTTCGTAGAATCCCCTGGCTGTCAGCAGTTTGCACTTTTATCTTGTCCACATCTAAATGATTGTGGACTGGATTTGTCTTTGTACCTTTGCACCGTTGAACTATGAATTACGGTTACCAAATGGTTTCAGTGCTTGAACTGTGAAAAACTTCAAATGTTTTATTTGTTAATGATATGAAAAAGGCTATTAAAATTTTGGTTGGAATCGGCCTCGTGCTGGCCGGACTTACTTGGATTCTCAGTGTGCTGGGTGTTGTTACGGTTAATTTTTTCTTTCCGGGATGGTGGACTCTGTTCATTATAGTTCCGTGTTTTCTGAATCTCTTTACGGACCACGACCGCACCGGTTCGCTTTTCGGAATCCTGCTTGGAGTTGTGATGCTGCTCTGCGCCCAGGGTACTCTGCAGTGGGGAGATTTCTGGAAGTTCGCTCTTGCCTCCCTGGTGATTATGATCGGACTGAAGTTCATTTTCGGAAAGTCGTGGGTGTTCGGTGCCGAGGGTGCTCCGGATGTGAAGAGGGAAGTGAAGAACATCGAGCGTGACGGCAAGAATATCCGTATGTACGAGGTGCAGTTCGGAAAAGAGTTTTTGACTTTCGATGATGAGGTTTTTGAGGGTGTTGATGTGAAGGCGGGTTTCGGTGCAGTGCGTCTGGATTTGCGCAAGGCCCATATCCAGCCTGATGCTCTGATCCGTCTGGACTGTAGTTTCTGCGGAGTGGAGATTCTGGTTCCGGACAATATCGTTGTGAAGATTGCCACCGATGCGGCTTTCGGCGGTATTAATGATGACAGGAAGAACAAGCCGTCCGTGGGTGAGGTGACACTCTATATTTCCGGCTCGATTAATTTCGGCGGAGTTGAAATCAAGTAGCTATGAAAAAGATTATGATTTGCGGCCTTGCCGCGCTTGCGATGCTTTGCTCATCGTGCATACATATTGATTTGGGTGATTATTACCGTTTCAATGATGTTCAGATAAGTGAGCCTCTGACGGGGCTGGATATAGAATGGAGGGATTCCAGAGTGGATATATGCTACTGGGACAAGCCTTATACGAGGATATATGACAACTCGGATATGAGTGCTCCTTCCTACTACAGGATGGACGGAGGCGTTCTGGTGGTCCGGGACTCCGATAACGGACACGGGGTTTACGGCAAGACCCTTACCGTGTGCCTGCCGCAGGGAACGGTGCTGAATTATTGCGACATAGATGTGATTTCGGCCAATGTGTACGCTGATGTGGATACCAAGGACCTGGATATAGATACGGTTTCCGGAAATGTGAGGTATTCGACCTGGTATGCTCCTTATGAGGTGGATATAGATACCACTTCGGGTTGCGTGACCATCGCTTTCCCGGATACATTCGGTTTTACCTGTGATTTCGACAGCGTTTCCGGCGGATATTCCTCCGAGTTCCGTGTAGTTATCCGTGACGGCTATATCTGCTACGGCGATATGTTCTCCTCCATCGAGGTCGATACCGTCTCCGGCAATCTCGACCTGGTGGTCAACAGGTAGGCTGCTGCGGGGGCTCTGCCCCCGAATGACCCCCGCGGCTCCCGGCGGCATTTGCATGCCGCAAACTTCTCAACCCCAGTCAGCTGACGCTGACAGCCCCTTTTAGGGGCACACGGCCCATCTGCGGGGACTCTGTCCCCGAATGACCCCTGCGGCTCCCGGCCTACCGATTCCGCTTCGCTACATCCCAGCCTCCGCCGTCGCGCTGAGGCACGATTTCCGTCCGGTGGCTCCGCTGCTTCGGTTTTCTGCGAAAACCTCGCTGACGCTCCACCACGTCGGCTGACGCCGACCCCTCCTGTGGCATACCGCAGGCCTCCGCCGTCAACCGCAAACTCCGGATAGGACGGTGAAATTGTAAGTTGCTTATAATTAAGTATTTAATTTTTTCGTATGGGTGAAAACCACCCATACGAATTTGTTATCACCCTTGATTATCAATATGTTACAATTTCACCCTGCAAGAACTTGCGAAGCGAATCGGTGTTAAAGCCAACCCAGGAGTCGAGAATGCAGTGGCATTTGCCTTCGATTTCTTCACGGGAATTGGTTGTCGGAAGGCCTATTGTGAAAATCCCCGAGGACATTCCTGCCTGAAGTCCGGTAAAGGCATCTTCAAACACTACACATTCATCTATGCCGCAGCCAAGTGCTGCTGCCGCCTTCAGATAACAATCCGGGTCGGGCTTTGAAGCGCTGAAGTCCTCGGCAGTAAGAATCCTGTCAAACATTGAGACAAATTCCGGGTAGGCTGCTTGGAAACTTTGAAGTTTGACCCGTCCGCTGCTGGTAACGATAGCAGTCTTTATTCCTTCCTTTTTCAAATCGGTGATAAAGTCCACCACTCCCGGATATGGAGTGAAGTCCATAGAAGCTTCGAGTTCTTTGAGTTTTGCAATGAGTTCCTCCTGAACTTCCTTCTGCGGGAAATAGGTCTTGAATATCTGAACCAGGGTTGTCCCTTTGATTCTGTTCGCAAAATCCGGGATATCAGGATGATAGCGTTTTGCTATCCCGTTCCAGAATTTGCTGTATTGACCCTCGGTATCAATAAGGGTTCCATCCAAATCAAACAATGCCGCTTTCAGAATTCTATCCATAATGACCAACTGTGTTTTCTGCGGCAAAGATAATTCTATTTCACGAGAAATTTCTGGCCTTTTTGATTGTATCGTAGGCTTCGTTTACCTCCTTGAACTTCTGCTCTGCGTCCTTTTGAGCCTGAAGACTTTGGGTAGCATATTTGTCAGGGTGGAACTTGATGGCAAGCTTGCGGTATGCGGCTTTGATCTCATCTATGCTTGCGCTTTGCTGCACACCGAGTACGCGATAGGCAGCTGCGCAGGAGTTGTCACTCCTGGTTTGGCTGTTTTGACGATAATAACTCTCCCAGGCATTTTGCCAACTTCCTCCGTTTCCCCATCCGTCCCCGCTCCGGCCTTGGCCGTTTTGCCAATCGCCACGGGTGCTTTGCTGCCTCTCGTCGCTGCGGGTATGACGATGCCTGCCGCCCAGAAGAATGTAGAGCAGATATGACAGAAGGAGTGTCTGTATAAGGAAGCTGAACATATAACTACTTAACTATAAGGGCAATTATGAGAATAATAGGAAGAGCCCAGGCAATGGCATATACTATTTTCTGCCAGGTTTTCATTGCTGACCAGGCATAGGCGAACTGGGCCTTAGAGACGCTGAGCCGGGCCTGCATCTTTTCTTTCCAGAGCTGGAATTTGCTTATTCCTGGTTTGGCCTTGGCATTTCCGCCAGACTTTTTGCCTTTGACTTTTACCTTTACGCTGACAGATTCCTTCTTTCCGTTGAAAGCTCCTGCCAAAGTGACAGTCATATCTTTGGTGGCTCTTGTGGACCAGCAGACTTTGCTACCGTTGTCCGGTACGGCATACCGTTGCGTCGAATCACCGTCATCCACAGTCAAAAACAGCGAATCAGGTGTTTCGCTGCTCCAATTGACCGTAAAACAGTCTCCTTTATTTACACTTTTATGCTCTGAAGTCAATGACAATTTTTCTTTCATTTCTATCGTTTGTTAACTCCCTTATTATCATCAACTATTATGCCTGAACTGGCTGAAGCGAAGGCATTCTGCGCGGGATTGTTTCACCAAACGATTTTGAACAGTTTTCCTGATGTGAGATGAGGTGGGAAAAGTGTGTGAAAGGAATGTCGATTGCGGCATTTGCAGTATATTTGCGCTATGATAGCAAGTGCAGAATTTGTGAAGGAGGCTTTCGTGAGGTTCAATGCCGAGATTTTCAGCGGACAGCTGCCGGTACCGCACATACAGTTGAGCAGAGCAAGGTCTTTCCTCGGGAAATTGAAGTATAAGGTGACTCCAGGGGCATTTGGACGAAAGACTGTGTGCAGTGATTACACACTTATTATAAGCACTTTATATGATTTGCCGCAGGCCGAGCTGGAGGATGTGGTCATTCACGAAATGATTCACTATCTGCTTATGATTCGAGGCATCGAGGACAGCTCAGCGCACGGTCCGCAGTTCCGCTCATATATGAACGCAATCAATGAGCGCTTCGGAAGGAATATTACCGTCAGTCACAAGGGTCGGGCTGCAGACACAGGGAGGATGCACTATGTCGGCATCTGTGAACTTAACGGTGTGGTTAAGCCCGTCGGTGCCTCAGTCGATAAAGTCCGCAAACTCCAGCAGGAAGATATGGTTGGCCTGATTGTCTGCTCCAAGGATATGGCCCCGCGCCTTTCAGCCGGAGTACGCAAAGCTTTCCCCGTCGATAAAATCGACTGGTATGTCACCAATCACCATTATTTCAGCAAGTTCCCTCACCTTCGCACCGTCAAAATGTACCTCGTTCCCCGCACCGAACTCCCGACACTGACCGGCCGGAATGACCTCGGGGGCTATTGATTTCGTGAAGAGTGAAATTGTAACATATTGATAATCAGGGGTAATAACAAATTCGTATGGGTGAAAACCACCCATACGAAAATATTAAGTACTTAATTATGAGCAACTTACAATTTCACTGTCCTATCTAACTATGCGGTTGACCACCAGGCTACCGGCAGCCCGTACAGGAGAAGGGTCTGTGGTGTACAAACCGGCAGGCAGCTGCCCTCCAGGACCCATAGCCGCCCATGGCTATGTGAATGGGTGGCGCGCAGCGCCGGGATGGAGCGAAGCGGAAGGTCTCGGAGGGCACTGCCTGCCGGAGAATACTTACAGTGAAAGCTCCGAGCGGCGGACAAAGGAGGAGGGGAGAGGCATATCGTAAACGGAGGAGCGTAGCATAGCGCGGAGCTCATCAAGAGAAGCGCAACTGCGCTGGGACTCGACGCTAATCGGTTCCCCAATTGCCAGTCTCACATCCTTTCCCTTTTTGTTAAGCACCTCAGAGGGCAGTCGCAGCAGCCTCACCGAAGAACTGATAAGCCCCAGAGAATAATAGAAAGGTGAATTTCCGTCAAAAAAGCGCACCGGCACAACCGGCACTCCAGCTTTGCGGATTAGTTTGATTGCAGGTTCCTGCCACTGCCTGTCACGCACGCAGTGCTCCCGCAGCGACAAATCCGAAACAGCTCCCGAAGGCATAATCCCCATCGCACCGCCGCCGCGCAGCTGCTCCAGAGCCAGCCTCACCCCGCGGATGCTCTCCGCCTGCGCGGCGGTGCGCACATCCCCGGTAGGAATCACTGTAATGAAATTGTCCCTGAGTGCCTTCACATAGGAAAGCAGTTTATTGACCATCACCTTGTAGCCTGGGCGCAAATGCCCGAAAAGGTCTATAAGCGAAATGCCGTCAATATGTCCGTACGGATGGTTGCTTATCGTAATGAACGGCCCGTCAGGGAGCGAAGACAGCCTTGAAGCATTACCGACCTGATAATCGACTCCTATGCCCTTGAGAAACTCGCAGGCAAACTCCGGACCGCTAAGATGCGCATAACGGTCATACATCGCATTGACATCATCAATGTTGAGAATCTTGAAAAGCGCCCTGGTCAGCCTCTGACCGCCAGGACTCGACAGCTGGGGAACCAATTCCCCGAATTGTTCAGGAGAAATTACAGGCATCTCTACAAAATCGGTGAAAACAGTCTGGCGAATGATTCTTTGAACTTCTCCCAAGATGAACGCTTGCTCCACTGCTCCAGACTCACGCGGGTGCTTATATTCATATCCGCAAGGAAAGCATCGCGAAGCTTCCTGGCAACATCCTTATCGTATATGAACGCATTCACCTCGAAATCCTGCTCGAAACTGCGCACATCCAGATTGGTTGACCCGACGGTGCACACTGTGCCATCTGATACTATAGTCTTTGCGTGGAGGTATCCGCCTCCGTAGAAATATATTTTGACTCCCGCTGTCAGAGCCTCCTCGACATACGAACGCGAAGCCAGCGGAACCAGTATGCCCTTATCTCCGTGGTACGGGATAATAACCCGCACGTCCTTGCCCGCCAGAGCAGCATTCTTGAGCGCCATCATCACCGGCTCGGTAGGAATGAAATAAGGCGATTCTATATAGACATAGCGCTCCGCCTGGGTAATGAGGCGTATCATTCCCTGCATGGAAACCTTCCATTCATCCATAGGCCCGGAGGTCGCAATCTGGACTATGGACTCGCCAACGCTCTCAACCTGAGGGAAATAACGCTTCCCGCTGACAAAGCGCTTGGTGCAGAACTGCCAGTCAACGAGGAAAGCGGTCTGAAGTTCGGCAGCGGCAGGGCCGTGAATGCGGATGTGGGTGTCGCGCCACTGGCCGCCGCGTATGCCCTTTGAGTAGCGGTCCGCAATATTCATCCCTCCGAGATAGCCGATTTTGCCGTCAATCACGACTATTTTGCGGTGGTTGCGGTAATTGGTTGTGGTCGAGAGGAAGGGGAATACAACGGGCAGAAAGGCCTTGACCTGCACACCGCCCTTGCGCAGCCAGCGGTAGAAGCGGTGGCGCGAAAGGTTGGCCGCCGAATCATAGGTCACCCTCACCTCAAGTCCGCGCGCTGCCAGTTCGCGCAACTTACTGCCGACTTTGCGGCCGATATTGTCATCCTCGAACTTGAAGAACTCGAAATGAACGTGGTCGGTGGCCTTGTCCATATCTTCGAGCATATCGTCCATCATTTCGTCGAAGGTGGTGTAGATGCGCACATCATTGCCCGCAAGCGGAATGGCCTTGTTGGTCATCCAGAGCAGGGTGGCAATATCGTCGTGCCCGCAGGGGACATCCCTGCGAAGCATAGAACTGTTTGCCTTGGCGACTTCGTCCTTGAGCTCACCCAGATGATTGTCGCTGATCAGCCTTTTCTTCCGCTGCTGCGTGCCGAAAAGAAGATACAATACAACACCCACAACGGGCAGCAGGACGAGGACAAGAATCCAGGCAAGCGTGCGTATAGGGTGACGGTTCTGCGAGATGATTACTATCACCAGCGAAATCAGCGCCAGCGTAAGAAGTATGTTCAGCAGATTATTCATTTCTTAGGAGGATCAATGCCGGCGTAGCCCTTGGCATCCATAAGGAATGAAACGACATACATCAGGAAGATAATGAAGAATATTGCTATTCCGCATATATCCAGGACGCTCAGGTTGATGCCTGTTCCGAAGATGCTGACCGGAACGCGCACGCTCCTGATGGAAGCAGAGCAGACAAGCACCGTATTGATGATGGCAGCAATGATTCTGAACTCGGTAGGCCCGATCTTGGCATAGGTCAGCCTGAACTGCCCCTTGAGATGGGCGTTGATGCTGACATTGACCGTCATCAGAAGATAGGCGATAAGAATGAGCATAGCTATTCTCATATCCATAAGAGGGGAAAGACCAAGGCCGATGAACATCAGCATCTCATTGATGCAGTCCAGACTATGGTCAAGATAATAACCATATACCGGTCTTTGTGTCTTGCGCACCCTTGCGAGAGTGCCGTCGAGGGAATCACCGTACCAGTTGACAAGAAGGCCTGCGGTTGCGAGCCATAGGTAATCAGGTGAAATTCGGGTCAGCGCATAACCCACCGCAATCATAACGGAGCCGCAAAATCCTATAAATGAAAGGAAGTCCGAAGTGACCCATTTCGGCTGGCGTTCTGCAAGCCATACGAGGGCTTTTTTCTCAAGACCGTTGAGAATGGATGTCTGTATTCTTTCTGCTTGTTTTATTTCCATAACAACACAAGTTTAACCTAACCCAAATTAAAGGGATTTTTTTTAAATTTGTGAGCAAATATATTTCCAAATTTGATACTTGGGACGTATAGCTTTACAATCAAACTGCAAAATGTACAAGAAAAACGCCAAAAAAGACCAATTCAGAGATGCTTTAATCATCTGTATGCGCACGAAGAGCTTTTCTGACGTGACAATCAGTGACCTTTCGAGGGTGTCCAATGTCAGTCGTGTCACATTTTACCGTTATTTCTCCAATACGACGGATGTGCTGGAATACCTTTGTGACAGCCTTTTCGAGGAGACAGAAGGTATGGATGAACTGAAATTGAGCAGGGATGATTCTTTTGTCATCTCATTGCTTCAATACCTTATGGAGCGCTCCGAACTGCTGGACGCAATCTACAGGAGCCGCCGGATTGACCTTTTCGAAAAATCTATGGCAAGGCACGTGAATAAAGTAAGTTCAGATTTGCTTCCGGAACTCAGTGAACTTGAGCAGCAATACATCACAGCCGCATACCCAGCCGCTTTTTCAGCAGCCTTTGCTTCAATAATATCAGTTTGGGCACAGAACGGCAAGAAAGAAACTCCTCATGATATTCTGCGCATTTTCAAAAACGACCTTATTCACCTATGAGCAAACTGAGAATATTGATAGCGGGCATACTTCTTCTGGCGGGGCAAGCCGCATTTGCCGGGGAAGTGGACAGTCTGTTCGTTGATGCCAGGGGGTCTTTCCGCGCTGCAATTGGCGGCTCCTCTTTCGAGACTGTACTTGCTCCGGAATATCTCAATATCCACATTTTCGGCACTATCAACGAGCAGTTCAGCTACAGGGTAAGGCAGAGGCTGAATGTCCCTATCGATTCTTCCAATCCGTTCAGGGCAACGGATTGGATGTGCCTGAATTGGAAGCCGAAGGACAATATTAAACTGTATGCGGGCAAGACGGCCATTATGATCGGCGGCTACGAATATGACTCCGCGCCCGCGGATGTATATTTCTACAGCCTTTTCTGCAATGGCTTCAGCCAATATTTCGCTTTCAGCGCGGGAGCGGAATATACTTTTGCTCCGGGACAGACCCTTGCGGTGCAGATATGCAATTCGCCCCTGACCACAAGCTATGACGAGAACTATGCCTACAATCTTGGGTGGATAGGTCACTTTGCCCCGTGGTGGGAGACAATATGGACTTACAATCTGGTGGATGATCCGCGCGGCTCTAAGATTCAGTACATTGCCTTGGGCAATCACTGCGTATGGGGGCCGCTGGCTTTTGACCTGGATTTTTTCAATAGGGCATCGTCCAGGCAGAGGCAGTATCTGCTTTCCGATTTCAGCCTTATTTCCAAGATGATTTACCGTATCGGCAATTGGAATCTGTGCGCCAAGTTGGGCTATGAACACAATGATTACAGCAATGTGGATGAGGACGGATTTGCCTATGACACTATTGTCGCTCCGGGTACAAATTATTGGTACGGAGGCTGGGGGGTCGAGTATTTCCCTTTGGGCAATGAGCGCATCAGGCTGCACCTTGCCGGTTTTACAGACAATTTAACCCGCGGTCATACGATAACCACGGGTGTGAAATGGCGTTTCGATATCATCAAACGCTAGTTTTTGTCACGCAGTTTCGGGCGTTTGTTGTGTTGTCTTGACCATTCTCCATAGATTTCGCTCACATTTCCGGCTGTAATGAAAGCTTTGATTTCCTTCTTTTTGATGTATTGCATCAGGTCGGAGAATTCTGTCTGGGTCAGAAGGGTCTGAATTTCCCTTGACGGCTTGTTGGTGTATCCTCCCACAACTTCATACAGGGAGCAGCCGCGGTGCAACTCATTGATGATGAATTCCCGAAGCTGTTCGAAATCATCAGTTATGATGCAGACTCTCTTGCGGTTGTTGATTGAGGCTGTGAAGTAGTTGACTACCACACCGTTAATCCAGGTTCCTATGAGTCCGATTATCACCAGTCTGAAAGGATTGATGGCAAAGGCTGTGCAGCAGATGACGGCTCCCGCGACGGTAACGGACATTCCAATGTCGAAGTGCAGGTATTTGTTGATGATTTTTGCGAGAATGTCAAGGCCTCCGGTTGAGGCATTGATATTGAAAAGTATGGCTTGGGAGGCACTCAGCACCAGAACAAAGCAGCAGAGGTCGAGCCAAGGGTCGGCCATTATCGAGCAATAGCCGGTGGCTGCGTTGGTCGTTGCCAGCTTTTCCCAAGGGCAGACTTTTTCCCAGAAGGAAATCATAGGTCCCAGTATAAGTGCGGTATAGACCGTTTTCGCTCCGAATTCCTTGTTTATCAGGAAGTAGGCTAATACCAGCAGCAGGGCATTTATGACAAAGATGACTACAGAGAGCGAGAGGGTGATGCCCATTTTTTCGAAGATTCCGACTAAGACAATGGATAGACCCGTTATGCTTCCGACTACCAGATTGCTTGGCAGGAGGAAATAATACACGGCCGCTGCGGAGCACAGCATCGCAAATGTCATTATGACAAAATCCTTGATTAGTGATTTGGCTTTCGGATTCATTTGGTTGATGTTAGTTACACGCAAATTTAGTGTTTTTTTTCATTATCCTACGCCCCACTCCTGTGCAACATCAGGAAAACCACCACCATCCTTGCATCACCGGCAGGCCTTCTCCTGTAAAATCGGCCGTCGGGAGCCGCGAACAGCACATTTTGAATTGATATTTTGCAGTTTATTTGTATATTTGGAATCGAAACTATCCGAGTATTACCAATATCTACAAATATGAAAGCAACAGAACTGATTAAAGCTCTCCAGGAAGAGGTGAACGCCAAAGGCGACAAGGAAATCGTAATCGCTGCGAACAGGCACAGCTATCGCAATGTAAAGCTTGTAACAAAGGAGGATACAACCACGCTCGCCCTATTTGACAAAGTTCAGGACTAATTCAATCCATACTATGTTATTTACCTCAAAAAGAATCAACCTGATGCTGATGATTGCAGTATCAGGTTTTTTGTGCTTCTCATGCACAAAGACTCCGGACCCGGCACCAAAGCCGGATGATACAGAAAATCCCGGTGGCGATAAACCTGGTGAAAACAATCCGGGAGATGACACACCGCAGTGGGGCACTGTTTCCATTGCTGACTTACTTTCCGGCCCTCTCGGAAACGAGTACGAAATCACAGCCCAGGTTGTGGGAGCCAACACCCACGGAGTAATCCTCTGCCAGGACACACAGGACTATATCTACGCCTTCAAAGGCGAAGCCCACGGCCTCGGCATCGGAGACATCGTTAAAGTCAAAGGCGTAACAAGCACCCGCAACGGTCTGGTTCAGTTCGGCAGCGGCTGCTCCATCGACAAGATTAAGGACGGGAAATACACTTTCCCGGAAGCCAAGAGCATATCGGTCGAGGAAATCACCTCCTATATGAGTTCTCCTACGATTCAGTATGTGCAGTACGAAGGCACAGTGCTGCTAAGCGGCAACTACACGAACTTCGAAATCGAAGGCACGGACATAGTCGGCAGCCTCGACTATATGAGTGAGGAGTTCAGACAGCAGTACAGCGGCCACAGACTCAACATAAAAGGATGGCTCTTCGGCAGTTACAAAACTTATCTCTACACCGTTCCGGTGGAGGTGGAGGACCTTGGCATCAAGGAGCAGGAAGTTCCGGAAGGAGCCATCTATTGGAATGATTTTGACAAGGAGCTGTCTTCCCAGACCTTCGGTGACGGAGGCCAGTGGCCATATATGGACCAGTTCGACGGCTGGCGTAACGAAGCCGGAACAGGTATTGCCGATGTAAGCTACAGTTTCCAGTCTATGTCCATCCGCACCAACCAGTCCTCCAAGGGCTCGCTTTCGCTCTATGAGGGCTCAGGAAAGAACAATGTCTTCTTCAGCACGGCTCCTAACTGCTTTGTCATAGAGAAGATAGCTGTCCCGGGCGAAAATCTGCGCCTGAGCTTCGGTGCGCAGCGTTATGCCCAGGGAGCAAGCAACACCTTCATCCGTTCGGACTTCAAGGTCAGCCTTTCTGAAGATGGCGAGATTTGGTCTCCATCCGTCCAATACAATTTCGGCGGAGTGGAAGATGTTCCGGGCCAGTGGCGTCTCGCTACTGCCGACTTTACCCTTCCGGCCGGCACCAAGACCCTGTACATTCGCTTCGAAGCAAAAATCAGCAGTGTAAACCGTCTGGACGATGTGCTTCTCGTGGAAGGCGAAGGCGGACAGACGATTGAATTCGGTGCAGCCGAGAAAGTGCAGGAAGCCACAATAGCAGAGGTACTTGCAGGTGAGCTGGACAATCAGTACAAAATTTCCGGTCAGGTAATCGGAATCCATACCAAGGGCTTCCTCGTAAAGGATGCTACCGGCACAATACTCGTCTTCAAGAAGAATCACGGCATCAATACCGGAGAGTTTGTAACTGTCGAGGGCGCTCTTTCCGAATACGGAGGAATGAAGCAGTTCGGTGAATCATCCATAGTAACCAAGACCGCAGACGGCACCTGGACCCAGCCTGAGCCGGAAGAGGTTGGTGCTTCATATTTCGACGCTTACGGGGCTGCACCTGAAATCCGTTATGTCTGCTATGAAGGCACGCTCAGCTCCGAGCGTGACCAGAACTACCAGTGGCATTACAATGTCGCTGTGGAAGGAACGGAGGTAATGGGAAGCGTTTCATATCCTACCGGTGACCTCGGAATCGACAAGTATGTAGGCGCAAAAGTAAGGGTAACAGGCTATGTGATAGGCATTACCGGCAGCGATACCAAATATGTGAATACCCTTGCAACCGGACTGGAGTTCGTGGAGAAACTTGACATACCTTCAGAGAGCGATTGTCTGAGCGTGAAGGAACTCAATAAGATTGTTTCCGAGCTGCCTTCAGGTGCTGCCCTCAAGGATTATGTAGGAGTTGTGGGCTATGTAGCCGCAAACAACGAGAGCGGGGCCTTGTATCAGGTTATCTCCCTTGTTGACAATACCGGAGAGCCGGGAAGCGGCATTATTGTGAAGGATGACGACTTTACCGAGGAAACTCTTCCTGTGGGCACCAAGGTAATCATCAGCTTCCAGCTTGCGACCTATGACCTGAACAAGGGTCTTCCGCAGATACGCAAGGCTATGATTTATCCTACAGACCAGAAGGCTGAAATCGTAGTTCCGACTATTGATGATACCCAGTGCGGCGATTATCTCGGACAGTATGTCCGCGTTAAGAATCTTACCGCTCCGGAGAGCGCTACGACTTGGGTTGTGAACAATAAGTCAACTACCACAAAGTTCACAGGAGAGCACGGCAATACAGTTGCATCCTATGTGACCAAGTATGCCTGCTACAAGGACGAGGAAATAGCCCACGTTACCGCGGACCTTCTCGGAGTTATGGAGGTGTATAATGACCTCTATGAGCTCATCCCTACCTCAATGGAGGATGTAGCCGGCTTCAAAAAGCAGTAGGAGTTCAGCAATCCATTTGCAGTCGGTGCGCAAAACGGCCTTTTGCGCACCGATTGTATTTTTTGTCCACTCCGTACAGGAGAGGGCCCTGGTGTACAGACTGGGTGAAAAAAGACAGTTCGTACAGGAGATGGCTTGGGTGTACAGACTGGGCAGAAAGCCTGCCGGTGATGCAAGGCTGGTGGTGGTCTTCCTGATGTGACACATGAGGAGGGAAAAGTGCACAGGAGGCCGGTTTTGCTCCTGATGTTGCACATAAGGAAAACAACGGGAGGCCTCCAGAGCAATTTCAGGGGGTGTATTTTGCGCTGCAATCAAAAAAGAGGGTGAACCTTTTTGGTCACCCTCTCCTTTTTTCATTTCCTATTTTCTGATACTTCGGACTGCGTAGCCGAGGGCGCATCCGCCTTCAGGCTGAAGCAGGAAGGAGGTATCGGAAGCGTTTATATTGAAACGGCCCAGACCTCCATCATAGGTGGTAGAACTGAGGTAGAATACGTGGGAGAAGTTCCCGTCAGGGGCAAGTGTGCCGTCACCGTTGCCGTAGCCCACTCCGTGTGCGGAGAAGCCTGTGATATTGAACCCTCCGGTAGGGTAATTCCACCAGACTACCCAGGTATCGAAGCCGGTAGCCTTGAGCTTTGAACCTGCATCAATGCTTGTCTCACTTGAAATGTAGCTCACAAGCCTGCTCCACTGCTCATTGCTCGGAATGGTGAAACCATCCGGTGAAATATTGTCATAGAACGCACCGTCCTTGTATCCGCAGGCTGTTGCATTATAGAGCTTTGCTATCTCAGGCAAGCAGGAATTGCGGTAAGCCGGCTGAGTCATCCACTGCTCAGAATCGGAAATATCCACAAGAAGCTCCTGTCCGTCCCTGGTCTTGCTCACGAGCAGGTCTGACTTCATCCAATACTGGGACGCAAGTTTCAGCACGCCATAGACATTGCCGTCAGCATCTTCGCAGGTGTAAGGCTTGATTTCGGCAATATCGTACCCTTCTGTGCCGGCCACCTCTTTCAGGGTGCCTTCAACGCTAACGGTAAGGTATGCGGGAACTGCGCTTTCGCCCTGAGTATAGGAACTAAGCAGGTTGCTTGTGGCATCGAAGCAGACCTTTCCGCAATGCACGGAGCCCTCACGGATGCTGAATTCGTCTGTAGGCATAGTATCTTCCATCTTCTGGTCGAGTACGGCCGCAACAAAACCACGGCTGATATCTGCAGTGCTTCCCGTCATAGGATATACCACAATCGCCTGATTGTTGATTCCTTCTCCGCAAAGATATTCGCGGCAGACTTCGGCAACCTGCTTGTCCCCATACATAACCTTGAGAACCCAGGAGTCCTTGAAATCATCCAAGGTCGGAACTGCGAATACCTTAGGCAGGTCTTCCGGGGCAGGGGCTGCTGCCTGCTCAATCCTTACGCGCTTTGTGACATCTTCGAGCTTGACCGTAAGCACAGTGCTTCTCTCTATCTGGTTCTTGTTCTCGTCAACCACAACGTGTATGGTCTTCCCTTCAGCGGTGAGGTGGCACCAGCTGTCATCTCCTTCAATGACACCGAAAGTCCATCCTTCCTTGTTGGCGGTCACTTTGATATCGTCCGAGCCGCCTTCGTAACTGTAGCTAAGAGACCTCTCCGACAGGTCGAGCAAAGCCTCGTCCTCATCGTCAGAATCTACATCTGCCTCTTTCTGGCAGGAAAGTGCAAGTGCGAGCGCTGCAACGCACATTGCGAAAAATCGTGTTTTCTTCATATGGTCAGTCTATATGTTATTTTTCACCTCTTGCTTTCTGTCGGGATACTATCATAGAGCATAGGGCGCGGTACAGCGCCTGGTCATCAGGATCGCTTGAGCAATGGAGCGCGTGAACCATAGTATCGCTCTGATAGTAGGCAATATGGTTGCTTTTAGCCACTTCGTAGCTGCTGAACGCCTTGATATAGTCCCACAGCCTGTCACCGCGGTAGTCTGCTACGCTCTGCTTCAAGCCCCTTTCGTCGAATTCCATTTCCAAAGACATTCCGTGGCTCTTTGCATAGCCCATAACCTTATCGAAATAGCTCTGGTAGTCCGGTTTCTGCTGGGAGAAGAAATAGTTCGGCTGCAGGAAGGCCTCGTCGAAGCCCATTTCCTTCCATTCTCCCATTCCATCTGCACCCCAATAAGGAATCCAATAGAATTTCAGGCCTCTGTTCTGAATCTCCCGGGCAAGATCCGGAAGATATTGCCTGTTGTTGGTAAGCTGCTCTGCAACATAATAAATGCCGTCGAAGCTCAAATACTTGAGATTCAGTGAGTTGAACTTCTCGCGAGCATAGTCCACCCACCACAGCGAAGCGTCAATCCTGTCCTGGGCAACGGAGAAATCCAAAGCCTTTCCGTTCAGTTCTCCCCAGTTCTTCTGCTTGTAGAAGGCAGCCGGGACGAATACAACCAAACGCCTCTTGTATTTTGGAGAACCGATGCGGGCAGCCGTTTGGGAGATAACGGTATTGAGACGGGCAATTGGACCGTCTTGGGCAAAATATTTGTCCAGCATCGCAAGCCAATCTTCCTTGCGTGCTGCAATCCCGTCCGTGTTTTCTCCATTATCGTAGCCGCTCTCGAAATAGCGTCCGTTTCCGGCATTGAATTCGAGAAACAGGAAACTGTCGAACAGCCAATGCTCAATGCCCTCGGCATCGATATATGACACGTTGGACTGCAGTGCATCATTATCCCATTGGTTTGGCCTGTGACTTCCGCCGTAGTAGAGCAGGGCCATATCGTTAACCGGGCCCTCCCGCATAGAGCCTCCCTGATTCTGCTCCAATACCGGAATAAGCAAAACGCCCGATTTGTCCTCTATAACACCGAGTTCTTCGTTTTCGCTGTGCACCCGCATAGGAAGCACATATTTCTTCTCTCCGGCAGTAAGGTACCTGGCGAGTATCGCGCCGTCAAATGTTACCGTACAGTTGAAGGAGACAGTTGATGCCTTGAAGTTCCGGGATGTCCTGGAGAGGGTGTAGCAGGTCTCCGGGAGCAGTTCGAAGGAAGTGCCGTGAGCTGCATTGTACTCTTCCAAAAGCTGAGTGTCAACACTCAACCCGACTTTGCCGGAAGTGACTCCGAGTCCTGATTTGTAAACAGTTACGGTGAAATCCGCAAAGTCCCTGCTGTCCACAAAAATGTTCTGTACGCCTGACTGCACTATGTAAACCTGATCCGGACTCATACCGTCCAGTCTGGTATCTTCGCAGGAGCAGAGCATTCCCAGCGCTGCAAGCAGCAGGCAAATATTTCCTGATATCATTTTCATATTATTTACCATCCTTGATTCTGTGTGAAATTCTTCATCTCGTTCAGCTGTTTCTGAGCGATAGGGAAGAGATAATGTTTGGTTTCGAAGACAATGGGCTGGCATATCTTCGAGCTGCGCTTCCACGAGTTTTCGTAGTCGGTAGCCGTAAGGTCAAGCCCGTAGCGCGGACCGTTGACTTCCTCAGGGGCTATCATCCAGGTCCTGAGGTCATAGTAGCGCAGCCCCTCGAATGCGAGTTCGATGAAGCGCTCCTGGCGTATTATTTTGCGAAGCTCCTCCCTCGAAGTGAGCACCTGGGGATAGACGGCCTCGATTTTCTGCGTGATGCCGGCCCTTTCGCGTATCATATTCAGATACTTGAGAGCTTCGGCGGCATCCCTGTCTTCCTTTTCGTTGCAGGCTTCGGCGTAGTTGAGATATACTTCGGCAAGGCGCATATAGCTCCAGGTAAAGGTGCCCCAGACGTTCTTGCGCGTATCCACGTTAGGGTCTGTGAGCTTGGTGAAGACAAAGCCTGTCTTGACATAGTCTCCGCTCTCGTGGGCGAAAGTGGAAGTGCCTCCGGTGTAGAAAGTGACAGGGGAGTACTCAGGCTTTGTGCCGTCCGGATGTATCCAGTACATTCCGTTGAAGAAAATGGAGGCGTAGAAGCGTCCGTCCCTGCCTTTCATACTGTTGTGGACCTTAATCGCTCTGTCGGTATGGGTAGGATGATACCACCCTTCGGTAAAGCCGTCCTCTTCGTAGCCCGAGGCTGCGTCAACTATAGGCTCCCCGTTGCTCTTGTAGCCTGTGACAGGGTAGCGGCCGGTTGCAGCCATAGGATAAGCGTCCACAAGTTTCAAGGTAGGAGTGAATCCGCCGAGGCCGACGCCGAAGACTCTCGGAGGTACTACCCTGGAGTTCCATACCGAAGCATCCGGGTAGTAGCGCGCGAAAATCAACTCCTCGTTCCAGCATTCGGTAAAGGTCTCCCTGTAGGAGAGCATACCTTTCACAACAGGGTCGCTGACTTCCTCTTTCGTCTTGTGAAGGGAGTAAATATCGAGGTCAATGACTGCCTTCGCAGCCTTTGCGGCCTTGTCCCATTTAGATGCGTCATAGCTCTGAGGGAAGATATGGTCCCCGTAGAGATTGACCAAGTCCTTGCCGTATCCTATATCTCCTCCTCCGTTGAACAGAGGCCGTGCGGCAAAGAGCAGAACGCGGGAGCGCATTCCCAAAGCCGTTCCCTTGGTAATGCGTCCCTGCCAGGTGGTAGGGTCGGAAACCTTGAGAGGAAGGTCCTCTGCGGCCTTGGCCATTTCGGACTCTATGAAGTCCACGCACTGGTCAACGGTATGACGGTCAATTTCCTCGCTCCTGATTTTCATATCCGGTGTCTCGTCGAACCAGAGGTAAACGGGCCCGTACTGCTTGAACAGATTGAAGTAGAAGTAAGCGCGAAGGAAGCGCGCCTCCGCCTTCATCGTAGCTCTTTCCTCCTTGGTCAACTCACCGCATTCATCTATATGGTTCATAAAGACCGTCGCCTGGTTGATGGCTATATAGATATTGCTCCACGGATTGAACTTCGGAGTCCATTCTCCGCGCACTCCAACTGTGGATTCGTTGTAGGAACCGCTGTTGACCAGCTCATAATCCATTTTCTCCCAGGAGAAATAGGCATCGTCGGCACAGCCTATGAAGGTCTGGTCGTAGGCGAAAATGTCATCCGGGAGGTAGCCGTAAAGGCCGGCAAGATACCTTTCCGTGGTCGGGCGCTTGCTGAACACCTCTTCTATTGTCATCTGGTCATTGAAGTTGTGTTCCAGGAATTTGCATCCTGTAAGCACAAGCGCTGCCACTGCTGTTGATAATATAGTACTGCGTTTCATTGCTGCTAGAAATTGAAGTTTGCACCGAAGTTTATTGAGCGCATATTAGGGTAGGATGCACCCTGCGAACTGCTGATTTCAGGGTCCCAAAGCTTGAAGCTGGAGAAGGTGAGCAGGTTGTTTCCGCTGACATAGAAACGTATGCCCGATGAAGCAATCTTCTTGCATACATTTTTAGGAAGGGAATAACCTATCTCAGCGCTCTTGAGGCGCATAAAGCTGAGGTCCTTCTGATTGTGGGTAGAAGGGGCCAGATTGTTCTGGCTTCCGTTGATGGACAGCCTCGGATACTTCGCATCCGTTCTCTCCGGAGTCCAATAGTTGAGGGCAACATCCCTGTAAACATTCGAATAGAGCTGGTTGGTGTCGGACATATCAAGAGTTTCTCCCCTTATGAAGCCAGTGACATTGCCAACTCCCTGGAAAAAGAAGGAGAAATCGAAGCCCTTCCAGTTGATGTTGAGACCGAATCCGTAGTTGATTTCAGGAATGTTGGTGCGTCCTATGGCGACATAGTCGTCGGTGTTGACCAATCCGTCTCCGTTGATATCCTTGTACTTGAGGTCGCCGACGCGCGGATTGTCCAGCTGCTTCGGGCTGTTGGCAATTTCGTCCTCAGTTCTGAAGTAGCCGAGAGCTATGTAGCCGAACTGCTGGTTCCACGGTTTGCCGATAACATCCATATAGGCATAGTTGGGATGAGGCTGGTCATCGTAGAGTTTCTTGTTGCGGTTGAAGGTGAAATTGCCGCGGGCGGACAGGCTCAGCTCTGAACTGATTCTTTTGTTGTAAACAAGGGATGCATCCACACCCTTGTTCTCCATCTCACCGAGGTTCAGGTAAGGGTTGACATTGATTCCGACTATGGAAGGGACGGATGCCCTTTCGATAAAGATGCCGCTGCGGAGCTCGTGGAAGAAATCGACATCGAGCTTGAGGGCGTAAAAGAGTTCTATTTCTATACCCGCATTGAATTTCTTTGCAAGTTCCCAGGATACGTCAGGCGAGCCCGGATAGCCGGTGGCAAGACCTGCGAGTTCGTTGCCTCCCTTGTCTCCGAAGATATAACCGCGTGCATACATCATCTCGGAGTTGAAGGCGAAACGCCTGTTGCCTCCGATCTGGTCGTTTCCGATAAGACCATAGGATGTCTTGAATTTGAGCTGGCTCACATAGTCGCGCAATTCCTTCCAGAAAGGCTCGTTGCTTATCATATAGCCGAGTGCGACTGATGGGAAGAAACCGAAGCGCTTCTGCGGCGCGAAGTTCTCTGAGCCGTTGTAGCCGAAGTTGCCTTCGATGAAATAACGGTCTGCGTAAGAGTATGTTGCACGCCCTGCAATGCCGAGGTTGCGGTAAGGCAGACTGGCAATGTAGTCTGTCGGGAAGTTGTCAGCCTTGTCCTTCATGTTGAAGAGGAACAGAGCGCCCACCCTGTGCTTGTCCGCAAAGACCTGGTCGTAGGTGATGGATGATTCCAGATAGAAAGTGCGCGTTCCGGCATTGGCCCGGTACAGGCTCAAATAGTCGCTTCCGTCGTTGTTCTTGACGTATTTCAGGCTTCCGTCCTCGTTTCTGCCCACCGCGTAGTAGGTGGAAGGATTCTTGGAACGGTTGAGATGGGCATAATTGAAGGCATCCCAGCTGAACTTGATATTGCCCTTGAGACCTTCCAGAATAGGGGAGAAGTCCTGAGTCAGTCCCACCAGAGACTGGGCGTTGTTGGTGAATATCTCATTGTAGCCGTTGAGGTTCAGCAGATTGTACGGATTTTCGCCGATGGTAGGGCGGGCTATGGTACCGTCGCTGTACCTTGTAGGAATGGCGATAGGAATCATCTTGAGGGCATATATCCACAGGCTTCCGTTGTTGTTCGGCTGCCTCTTGATGTCGTACTGGTTGGAGAGGTTGACATTGAGGGTGGTATGCTCAAACAGTTTGATGTCCACGTTGGAGCGGAAGTTGAAGCGGGACCAGTTGTTGGACGGATTGTAGCCCAGACCGGTGTCAGGCTTGAATATGCCGTTCTCCCTGTAGAATGAGCCTGCTACATAGTACTTCACCCTTTCGTTTCCTCCGGTGACATTGATATTTGCCCTGTAGCTGTCAGCCATATTCTTGTATATGGTATCCATCCAGTTTACGTTCGGATACATATCCGGGTCGCTGCCGTCCATGTATTTGCGCATTGCTTCTTCGGAATAGAAGAGACGTCCGTCGTTGGCATCCGCATAGACATAGTTGTACATATCCATAAATTCCTGAGCGTCAGCCATCTCCGGCATTACGGTAGGAGAGGAGAGAGTAGTTTCCACCCTTCCGCTGATGACCGGCTTGCCGCTTTCCTTACCCCTTCGGGTGGAAATGAGCACTACTCCGTTTGCGCCGCGCACTCCGTAAAGGGCGGTTGCGGTTGCGTCCTTGAGTATGGAGAAGGTCTCAACATCGTCAGGGTCCACCAGGTTGAGGTCACGCTCTATGCCGTCCACAAGCACGAGCGGCCTGTTGTTGGCTCCGAAGGTGCTTACGCCCCTGATCCAGAAGTCCGAGCCCTCGCCCGGCTCTCCGCTCCGCTGGACGGATACTATTCCGGCCATCTGGCCGGCAAGAACATTTGACAGCTTATTGGTGGAGTGGCTTATTTTGCCTACATCTATGGTAGATATGGCACCGATTACGCTCTCTTTGCGTTGTTTTCCGTAGGCCACAAGCACGGCTTCGTCCAATTCGTTGCGCTTTGGAACGAGGGTGATGCTCTCGTGTTTCTGCCCGCTGTACTCGAAGAGGGCTTCTTCGTAGCCAAGGAAGGATACCATCAATTGGTCTCCGCGCTGAACTGAAATGGTGAAGCGTCCGTCGAGGTCGGTCATCACACCCTTGGTGCTGCCTTTGATGTGCACGGTTGCTCCCGGAATAGGCAGCCCCGTCTCATCGATCACAACGCCTTCCAGGTCTCCTGTCACTGATTTTGGAGCGGCCGGGGTGGGGTCGTCTTTTTTCACCAGGATGTTCTTGCCGCTGATTTTGAAGCTGAGCTGCTGTCCGCCAAGCGTCTGGCTCACTGCCTGCTCGAGATTGTCTGCGTGGAGCTTGACCACAGCGGTCATATCAATGTCCGATGAAGCATAGATGAAGGAATACCCTGTAGTTTGGGTAATCAGATCCATCGCTTCCTTGACACTGATTTTGTCCTTTCGCAATTGCAGGGACTGTGCGCTTGCATAACAGCAAGCCAGCAGAGCTGCAACGCCCAAAAGAAGTCTGATTGGTTTCATTGTGTTTTATTGGATGTAATAAATAGTGTTGTTTTGTGCTCTGAAAGATATTTTCCCGGTGGCTGACAGGGCTGTCAGAATTTCGGTAACAGTGGTAGAGGATTTGTCAAATGAACCATTGAAGCGTATTGCACCAAGTTCGGGACGTTCAATGCTGATGCTGACATTGTAGCTCCGTTCCAGTTTGCGGACTATTGAATCCAGACTTTCGTCATCAAAGGTAATATGTCCCGAAATCCAGCAGACTACATTCTCAAGCCTGCCTTCTGCGACACTGGAATGGCCTGTGTCTTTGTTGAGCATGGCTATCTCTCCGGGTTTCATGGGGGTGGAACATTCCTGAGCCCCGTGGGAGAATTCCACTTTTCCCTGAACCAGGGCAATCTGGGCATCGGCATCGGAACTGTAGTTTCTCAGATTGAAGGCTGTGCCCAGGTCTGTGACTATTAGCCTGTCGGTATTTACCCTGAAAGGCAGTTCTTCGTTGTGTATTACATCGAAGTAAGCCTCTCCGTCCAGTCTTACATCCCTATGTGTGCTTCCGAAGTCTGAAAGGTAGCTCAGGCGGGAGCCTGAATTGAGAATAACGGATGTGCCGTCCGGCAGGGTGAATGAAGATGTTGAGCCTTCAGGTACCTGAATGGATGTCTCGCTGGGAATCGCTGGTGTAGATGGAGTCAGTGCGAACCTGAGACAGAACAGCAGGGCCAGACAGGCTGCTGCGCAGGCTCCCCAGACAAGGCGGCGTGTCCTGTGCGATTTCCGTGCAGCAGGTTTGATGTCGGAGACGAGCCTGCGGCTGGAGAAACGCCTGTAGCCCATTTCCGGCTGGAAGGTCTCTTTCTCGGCAGACGTCATGGAGGAGAGCCATATTTCCTTCTTTTTGTCAAAGTATTCGGCATTGGACTTGCTCGCGGCAACCCATTGCATCAGTTCCTGTTTCTCAGCCGCAGAGATTTCTCCGACCAGGAAAGAAGATATCAAATCATCCGTTTTATTAAGCCTTGGCATTGGTTTACAGTTTTGCTAGCACTAAATAGACACATTAATTTACCCGTCGGGTAGTCTTTTTTGTAGAATTTTCATCCTACCTTTGCAAAATAATCACTAACGCTATGTTCAGACACTCATTGATAACCCTCGCCGCCGTGTTGGCCCTTGCCGTTTCCTGTAAGCCGGAACGCCCTCAGCTCACCGTTTCCTGCGGTGCTGACAACGATTTTGTCAATCTCCTCAAAGCGGAAAAGGTCCCGCTGAAACTTTGCCATGGAGTTCAGGATGCGCTTGAGAGCGCGCCTCAGGGGTCCGGAGTGATGCTTTTAGCTGATGTGGATACCCTTTCCGGCAATGTCCTGAGCAGTGAGAACCTGGAACTTGTCAAGGAAAAGCAGCTGAGGGTTTTCGTGGAGTGCCCTATAGTCTATGGCAGCCACACCCGGATCGGCAGTCACACCTTGAATCTCGAAAGAATAGTGGTGCTGGATTCGCTTCGTGCGGAGCTGCCTTCGCTCAGCCTGCTGAGTTTCAACAAGGCGGTGCTCCGCGACATCAGCATAGAGCCCGACTCCACCCTGCTGGTGGCAGCTAAGGTCGCCGGCTTCAACGATGCCGTCTACGGTCTGGACAACACCCCGACCGAGCCCGTCCTCTTCTTCTCGAAAGACGGAGTGCTCGTTTCCACCACCTGTCTCAGTCAGTGCGCGCGCGAGCGCCTGATGCCCGAAAAGAGGATGAAGGCGCTGCTGGAGCACATCTGCGAGTACCTGTGCGGCCGCACAGTGGAACTCAAATCCTTCAGGATGCTTGTGCATCCAAGCTTTGCCGAAGGCGAGAGGCTGAGCCGCAAAGACCGCAAAGAGGCTGTGCGAAGGGGAGTTGAGTGGTACTCGAAGGGCAAGTTCCTCGTGGACGCGAGCTGGAAGGATGAGTATGTCGGTCGCTATATGGGCGACGGCACCATGCCTATCGGCCCTCAGGTGCGCAGAGACGCTGCCGTAGGCGACGGTTCGCTGGGCGTGCTGGAGGGGCATATGAGCGCCATCTACCACGACGGTTCGCAGATGTACCGCTACTGGATGCGGGCCGACGTGCAGGGCGAGTCCGCCTATGCCTTCGCCAGCGCAGCCTCGCTTCTGGGCGAGCCGGCCTATGCCGAAGTGGCCTCCAATCTTCTGGACTACACCTTCCGCGAGTACCGTGACGGCGTGCGCTCCAATCCTTTCTCTCCGAGCTATGGTCTTGTGGGATGGGCATATACGCATAAAGGAACCTACTACGGCGACGACAATGCGCGTCTGCTTCTCGGAGCCCTTGGCGCATCGGCCCTGCTGGGGTCCGACCGCTGGGACACTCAGATTATCGAGTGCATAGTCGCTAATTTCCGCACCTCCGGGGTGAACGGCTTCCGCAGCGGAATGCTGCTCGACAACGACATACAGGCCAATGGCTGGCAGCACTACTACGATGCCACCACCATCAATCTCCATCCTCATTTCGAGAGCTGGCTATGGGCCTGCTACCTCTGGCTCTATCAGCAGTGCGGCTACGAGGAAATTCTCACCCGCGTCGAGAGGGGAGTGCAGCTGATGATGGAAGGCTATCCGGACGAGTGGTCCTGGACCAACGGCATTCAGCAGGAGAGGGCGAGGATGATACTTCCTCTGGCCTGGCTCTATCGCGTCAGTCCTACCGAGCAGCACAGGCAGTGGCTCTCTTTTATGGCCGATGAACTGCTGCGCAATCAGGTGGAGTGCGGAGCAATACGCGAGGAGCTCGGCAATGCGGCCAAGGGAGGCTTCGGCAGGACTCCAAGCAATGCTCTCTATGGTGTGACTGAAGCACCTCTGATTTTCGACAACGGAGATCCGGTCTGCGATATGCTCTACACCACCAATTTCGCCTTTGTGGGACTCTATGAAGCTGCCGCCGCCACCGGCGACCCTAAGTATTGGGATGCTGTGCGCAGGATGGGCGACTTCCTGGTGCGTATTCAGGTGAGCAGCAAGGAGTTCGAGAATGTGGACGGAGCCTGGTTCAGGGCTTTCGACTACGAGGATTGGGACTATTGGGCTTCCAATGCAGATGCAGGCTGGGGTGCCTGGAGTACCCTCACCGGCTGGATACAGAGTTGGATTGTGGGCACTCTGGCCCGTCAACAGCAGGAACAGAGCCTCTGGGAGCTCATCAATTCCAAACAGCTCCAAGCATCACTTCCTTCCCATATAATTAGTGGAATGCTTGAGCGATGACACATCCCCGAGAGTCGGATGATGCTTTGATTGAGCGCCTGAAGGCGGGAGATGATCTCGCTTTCAGGGAGCTCTATTTACAGCATTACACCGTGCTCTGTCACTATGCGGCCAGTTTTCTGAAAGATAATTTCATCGCGGAGTCCATAGTCAGCGATGTGATTTTCAAACTGTGGGAGGGCAGGGAAAGACTGCAAATCCACTCCTCCCTTCGTGTTTATCTGATTATTGCGGTCCGCAACCGTTGCCTGAACTACATTCGTGATTCCAAACTCTTTGCTGAGCGCAAAGTCCCTCTTTGTGAAGAGATTATCGAAAGAACCCACGATCTCCACGGCAATCCCCTCGGGGTTTTGCTATGCCGGGAACTGGAATCTCAGGTTATGCAGGCTGTAGAGCAACTTCCGGACAAAACCCGTCAGGTGTTCGAGCTGAGCCGCTACGGTTTCCGCTCCTACAGGGAAATCTCCGAAATACTCGACATTTCTGTCCATACGGTCAAATATCATATTTCTCAGGCGCTGGCAATTCTATCAGAGCGTTTGTCTGATTACTTTTGAAATGCTATATTTGCCTGTCTAAAATTTTGGAAATATGAAAGTTCTAAAACCTTTGGTGATTGCGGCAACGGTCTTGCTGTCCGCAATCCTCGCATACGGAGTGTTTACGCGTCCGAATGCGAAACCTGCTGATTATGACGGCTTTTCAGGTGAACGTGTGCTTCAGGACCTGGAGGTCATCTCAAGAGAGCATCACTCCGTCGCTCATCCTGAGGAGCGCGCTGCCGTGCGCGAATACCTTATCGGAAGACTTGAGCAGCTCGGTGCCGACACCGTAAAGGTGTTCCGCTACGATTCTCTTCGCGGTCCTTTCAAAAAGCACGTTACCTATACCTTCGATGCCTATGATGTGCTTGCTGAGTTCGCTCCTGCCTCGGGGGCGGAGGACTGCACCTGGCTTATGTTCGTGGCGCACTATGATTCCCGATACTCGCAGCCTATGCCTAAGCGCGATACGGTATGGTCTTACGGTGCGGCTGATGACGGCTACGGCCTCGGAGTAACGCTGGAAACCGTACGGAACCTGGTAAAGGACCGTGCGAACTGGAATCAGGGCGTGAAGGTGCTCTTCACCGATGCGGAGGAGCCGGAACTCAACGGAATGACCGCAATATGGGAAAACAACCGGGAGCAGTTCGACAATGTCGGCCTGGTAATCAACCTTGAAGCGCGAGGCCCGTGGGGTCCTTGCCTTCTGTTCGAGACCTGTCCGGGAAACAGCAGGGTGCTCGACCTGTATGCCCAATGCGCCAAGTCGCCGTTCACCTATTCTCTTACCACGGTGGTGTACCGCATTATGCCGAATTTCACGGACTTTACCCTTGTGAAGGACCATATCCCGGGGCTGAACTTCTCGACCATCACGGACGTGAACCATTATCACACGCACCTGGACAATTTCTCCAATGTAAGTGCCAAGACCATACAGCACTACGGGGCACAGGTCCTGCCCGTTGCGAGCGAATATGTACATAATCCGAAATATGCCGACAATGACTACCTGCGCAGCGACAGCGATACCGTCAACTTCACCATTCCTGGCCTCGGCCTTGTGAATATGAGCAAGACCTGGTATCTGGTGCTCAATATTCTGGTATTCCTGCTCTTCATCCTGCTGCTGGTGCTGGAACTGCGCCGCGGCGGAGCCAAGTTCTCACGGCTTCTCGGCAAGGCCGGCCTGATTCTGGGCGTTGCGCTGCTCGTATTTGTATTCGGAGAGTTTGCAGCGTGGGTGTGCGCCAAGATAGCGGGTGCGCGTTTTGTGCTGTTCGGTGTGACCCAGGGCATTATGTTCGACAATGCCGCTATGATAGTGCTTACCGTGCTGCTTGCAGTCGGCACCCTGCTCGTTTATTGGAAAACCGGCAGGAAGCACCGCTCCGAGGTGCTGCTCGGAGCCCTATTGCTCGACTTTGTGCTCAGCGCAGCCCTGCTCTTTGCACTCGGTGAGAACCTGATGTTCCTGATTCCTTTGGGATGTGCTGTAGCGGCTCTGCTGCTGGGGCGTCTTACCGGCTGGAAGTTCTGGATACCTGTTGCTATGGCAGTAATTCTGCTGCACGCGTTCTCCTTCCTGCACGCGCTTGCGATGGCTCTTACCATAGGAGCATACGGCGCTGTTGCGATGATTGCTTTCATAGATTTGGTGCTGCTGATATCGCTTGCAGACGAATATCTTTCTTAACGAAAAATTATCCCGGATTTCTTGCAATTCCGGGATTTTTTGTTACATTTGCCGAGGTAGTATGTATTATCGTTTAACCAAATAATATTGTTTTATGCAGAAAAAATTCAGATTATTGTCGATGCTGGCAGCCTGCGCAATGGCTTTCGCCTGCGTCAAGCCGGAGACACCGGAACCGAAACCGGAGCCGGAAGAGCCGGTAGAGCCTAGCGTGGAAGTTGCCGTTAGTGCAGCTGAGATGCTTAGCGCCGAGTTTACTCTCAAAACAGAAGCTCTTGTTGAGTATGCTTATATCTTCAGCCAGCTCAACGACCTTACCACAGAGCCTCTTATGATTTTCAAAGACGGTGTTGTCGGTGAACTCAAGGACGGCGAGAACAAGGTAGTGATCAGCGGTCTTGAGGCTGCTACCACCTATACCGTTTATTTCGCTTTCAAGGTTTCTGCCGATGAATTCTATGAGGATGTGGTGACCGCACAAGTTACTACCACTGACTATCAGGATGTCTTCACCGTTGTTTCAAAGAGCAACACCGGCTTCAAGTGGCACCTCAAGATGCCTCAGTCAGTAAAGGATGCAAAGCACGTTCTCCGCTACAATGTCGGAAGCCTTCCTATGTACAAGATGTCCAAAGTCGGCTGGATGTCAATGCTTGAGCCTGACCTCCTTCTGCAGAACGGACAGCACCACGTGATGGGTGATACCACCCTCGTTTATGACGATACCACCATTTACGAGCTTGACGAGAACGGTGAGCAGAAGATTGACGAGTGGACCGGCGAGCCTCTTATGCTCCACACTCCATTCTCTCCTGGCGAGCCTATCGTATTCTGCGCAGGTGAGTTCGCTTGGGACGACACCGACTTCACCGGTTGGGGTGAGGGCTGGTACACTGCCTGCTACGATTACGATGCATATAATGAGAACGCCGGCGGCGGCTGGGGCCCTTGGTATGAGGATATTGAAGGCGGACTCGATGAGGATGCATACTGGACAGGTTACTTCACCCGCAAGTACATCACCCTCGACCCTCCAGCAGCGCTTGATGCAAAGGTTGATGTTGCTTTCAATGTTGGCGCAATGTCCGGAACCGTTACCTTCACTCCGCAGGCTGATGTTTATCAGTATTGCTTTATGATTCTCCCTGAGTATGAGTACGAGTCACTGCTTCCTTATATCGACAACAACGAGGATTATCTGCAGTGGTTCACCACTTCATACACAGCAGCTATTTACTTCGGTGCTGCTTACTCACAGGAGCCTCTCGAACTCGTTCTCGAGGACAACTACTATCTTGAGCCTGAAACCACCTATCATCTCCTGCTCACTGCAATGGGTGATGAGAAGGGTCTGAGCCAGAACTTCCAGCACCTCACCTTCGAGACTACCGCAAAGACACATCCTGCACCTACCGTTGTGGTTACCCCTATCGCAAATCCTAACGGAGAGGAGTCTCCATACGAGGTTTGGTTCAATGTGAAGTGTACTTCAAAGAACGCTGTCAGCGGAAAATATGCTGCCAACTACGAGCGTGAGTTCGCTATGATGATCAATTCAGGTTATACCTATACTCAGATTGCAGCTCAGGGCAACACCCTCTACGATGCAGATATCGCTGAAATCAACAGCGATGAAGGTATGAACTTCATGTTCTCTTCTATGCCTGATTCCGAGACCCGTCTCGCAATCCTTCTCTACAATGACGAGGAGACCGGCAACAGCATCGATCAGGATATGAATGCTACCGCTGTCAACACCACCATCAAGGAGCCTGCAAAACCTGCAGTAGATTCTCCTCTGTTCACCGAGCTTCTCGGCGATTGGACAATGAGCGCTCCTACACAGCAGTCCGTATATAACCCCGAGACCTTCAGCTATGAGTGGCAGGACAGCGGCGTAAAGAACGCAAAGGTTACCATCAGCACAGGATTTACCTATCCTGAGACTCTCCCTGAGTCAGTTTACGATACTTACAAGAATCTCGTAGGTATGGAGAGGGAAGAAGTAGATGCTCTCTATGCTGAGTTCAAGACAGAGGTTGACGAGTACAACGCTATGCTCAAGAGCCAGAACCGTCTGCTCTGCACCGGATTCGGATTCCAGGAGACCAAGACTGATCTCAACTACAATTCACCTTTCGACCTCTTCTGCTCTGAAACCTACAACGGCTACGACAACGAGTCCATGATTTGGGATTGCGGTCCGAAGTGGTTCATTGAAATCAATGCGGATGGCAGCGTTGTGGTTCCGGTTAACCAGAACAGGTTCTATCCTCTCACCACCGCAGGATACTATACATACTATCTTACAGGTAATGGTGGTGACGGATACATTTCAATCGGTCCTGATGGAGAGAATGCAGACTTCCCGGTTGAGGTTGCTGCCGACTACGCTACCGCTACCATCAATCCATTCGTTTACAATGGCCTTGAATACTTCCTCAATGCAATGCGCTTCGACTATGGCTACGGTTATATCAGCGAGTTCCTCGTTAGCGGACCTACCACCCTTACCAAGGGCTGGACTGAAGCTGATCAGCCTGAGGCAGGTGCTTCAAGTGTAAAGGCAGCCAGCGATATTGCTGTTCCTTGTGCAAACAACAGCAGCGTTAAGGCTGTTTCCGCTAAGCGCAAGACAGCTCTCAAGGCTATGAAGAAGTACGAGCAGCGTCCTTTGAAGCTCGTCAGCGTTGAGCAGGCCATTGCCAAGATCAAAAACGAAAACGCACGCTAATGAAAAAGCTTCTTGGATTATTCACAGCTATCTCTCTTCTGGCATTGATGCCTGCCTGCACGCAGACATCAGTGCCGGGAGATAAAGATGACAATCAGAAGGACTCGACTGATGTGGGCAACAAGCCTCTTACCGGTGAGTTGACTCTTCTGGTAGACGAGCCTGTCATCCGCGCAGACGGCAAGTCTGAGGCTACCTTTACCGTAATGGTAGGGGAGACCGAGGTTACCGAAGGAGTGAAGTTCTATGACGGCAATGACAAGCCTGTCGAACTTCCTGATATGAAGTTTACTACGACCGTTCCCGGAGTTTACACTTTCTGGGTGTCGTACAAGACCAAATTCAGCGATAAGGTTGAGGTTATGGCTATGTCCGCAATGGTTCCGGTCATCCCGACCGACCCTAAGCCGGAGAGTTCGGATTTCCATAGAAGGAGTCTTCTGATTCAGTTTACCGGCACGGGCTGCGGCTATTGCCCTTTGATGGTCAATACCATACGCAGACTTGCTTCCGATACTTCATACGCCGACAAGTTTGTTCATACTGCCTGTCATACATACAATGACACGGATCCAGCTTATATCCAGACCAATCTTACCGGTGCTATGGGGGTTGGAGCATATCCGAGCTGTATTTTCAATCTGGACAAGACTACTCTTTTCCAGACCAATACGAGCGATGCCGCCATCAAGGATTACCTTGACAAGAAGTATGATGAGGGCGCAAGGGTAGGCGTTGCAGGTGCCTGTGTGACAGATGGTTCACAGCTTGTGCTCAGGGCCGGAATCAAGGCCGGAAAGGCAGGTTCCTACCGTCTTGCAGCCTGGGTGCTTGAGGATGGAATAGTCGGCAAGCAGCAGAATTATATGGCGAAGGATGAGTTCGGAATGGGCTTTGATGTTCACGACAATTGCATCCGTGCGATTTACGGTCAGAATGCATCAAAGGACTTCACCGGACAGACATTCAATCTTGAGGCGGGAGAAACTGGCGATATGTTTGTGATTTTCGATATGCCAAGTTATTGGGTTCAGGAAAATCTCCACGTCGTTGTCTTTGCTTCAGCTCAGGACGGAACCACCTACACGGTCAACAACTGCATCGACATTCCTGTCAACTCTTCCGCGGCATTCAGCTACAAAGAGTAAAGGCAGTTTCACTTTTATTGAAGCGACCGGGTCTCCCGGCCGCTTTTTTTTATCAGATTGCAATAAGTATCAGGAATTTACATTATATTAGCCACGCAAAAAATTTGTCTTATGAAGAACACACATTTCCGCGAAGGGGCTCTAATGCTCTCCATAGCAGTGGTAGGAATGACCACTTTGGTTTCCTGCACCCAGAACAAAAAGATGTCGGAAAACCCGGCAAAGTACATCACTGATGCCGATAAACTGTCAATGATTTACTCGATGAAGGATCTTGACGGGACAGGCCGTCTGTATGAAATCGACTACACCCAGGATTACAAACTGGATGAAGTGGTGAAGTCCGGTATTACCGAGACCACCCAGTTGTTCAAGTACATCGGCTATCTCCTTTTTGATGAGCTCAATCCCGGGGCTTCAAAGGTGGCTTATGGAGCCGGGTGCAGCGCATTTGCAGTGCCTATCGATGGACAGAAGGGTTATCTGATGGGCCGCAATTACGATTTCCGTCATTTCACCCCGGACCGCAAGAGTTACCTTCCGACCTCTGCAATTCTGGTGCATACCGCTCCGAAGGACGGCAAGAAATCCATCTCTATGGTCGATGGTCTGAATATGGGCTATGGCCAGGGCTTTTATAATGACGGCAAGACAGACCTCTCCCTTATGATGGGACTTCCTTATGCTGCTCTTGACGGAATCAACGAGGACGGTTTTGCAATCGGAGTTCTCGCCCTAAATGAGGAGCAGACAAACCAGCAGACAGGAAAGGGCAGAATCAGCACAACAGTGGCTATCCGTCTTCTTCTCGACAGGGCTTCCACAGTAAGGGAAGCTATCGAGATGCTTAAGAGCTATGATATGGATATGAGGGGCAATGGCCGCAGCAATTACCATTTCTTTATGGCTGATGCCACCGGAGATTATGCTATTGTAGAATATTCTCTTGCAGAAGGAGAAAAGCATCCAACAGTAATGGAGGTGTTCAGTCAGAACGATACACTGCGTTGTGTGACAAATTTCTATGTTTCCCCTGCAATGGCAGGTACGACAGACGGTTGGGGCTCATTGCACGGCAAGGACCGCTACGAGACTTTGAGGTGCGATTTGCTTGACAACAATTACACTCTCAGTGAAAAGGAGGCTATGCATCTTCTCGAGTCAGTTTCCCAGCCGCCTACCGAGGAACTCACTTCACAGACCCAGTGGTCAGCACTGTATAACCTCACGGAAAAGACCCTTCGTCTGAGTATTCTGCGCGAATACGGAAAAGAGTACAAGTTCAAGGTGAAGTAAGCGTTACAGGGAATTAGTACTCCAGTTGCAGGCCGTCAATCCAGAGGACGGAGTCGGCGCTGCCGGTAAAGTAGTCACCGAGCATACTTGCGGCGGCAAGGACGATGATGTGGGTAGGCTTGCGGGTAAGGCTGCGGTACTCCAGAGGAATCTCCACTTCAATCCAGCCCTCCGTGGACTCCCCGGTCACATACTGACCGTAGGCGATGACCGCATCGGACTGCGGGTCGAAAAAGCTCGATTTGTCTGTGGTATTGACCTCGACAGGGGAGTCCTGGCTTCCGCCGAACTTGCGGTAATCCCAGTCGCCGAGTGCCACATAGACAATTGCGCGATCATTGTCCCCGACCTTCACCGGGTCATCATCAGGTTTGTCGGCAAAAGTCTTCTCCGTAATCACTCCGCAATTGTACTTCAGATGCAGACGCAGTTTGCGGGGCCTTTGCGTAAACGGTCTTCCGAGTCTCACAACGCCTCCTGAAGTGCCTATCGTCTTGTAATATTCTCCGCTGAAAAGATTGCCCGCAGCAAACTTGATGATAACATACTCGGACTTGAGCTTGGCGCTGCACTCACCCTCGAACACATTTTCATAGTCCGGCAGGGTAATAGCGTATTTTGAACCGATAGTGGTAGAACCGCTGTTCCCGTCATCCCACCATTTGCTCTGCAGCTCGGAATCCGATGATGCCGGGTCATATAAAGAGAAATATTTGGCAGACTCAGCATTGCTCCAGGTCTCGAAGCCCGCATTCGGGAGCTGCCTTGCGCTTTCGGTCTCAAATTGCTTTGCGGAGCTCTGAGCCTCTCCGCTGTATGCCACAACTTCATAGGCAGTCTCAGGCTCAAGACCCTCCACGCAGGCAGAGAATTTGCCGTCAGGGGCCACCTCGCACGCCACTTCTACCCAAGAGCCGCCTTCTTTTCTGTAGCGGAAGCCAGCCTGCTCGCCAGGTACTCCGCGTCCCTCGAACCAGGCAACTGCAGTCCAGGCATTGACCGAAAGCAGCTCCACAAGCTGGTCGGTAAACTCTACAAACAGAGTCCAGGTCTGGGTTCTGCCGTGGCAGGTGACGTCCACCTTCGCCCCATTGGTGAAATTGTGGATTTGGGATGGCTGCGGATTATAGGATGTAAGTCCCTCAGGTCCAAGTCTCAATTCCACAATGTCAAGGGCAGTGATGTCAAAGTCAGAAGGAACCTTGGCCACAGCCCTGCAGTTCACTTCGTCAATCACAGCCTCACCGATCTGTCCATCGAGCCTGAAACTGCGCTCGATGTGCTGCTCAGCCACAATGGTCCAGCTGTAGTCCTGATAGGTCCTCAAAATCACCTTCTCCGGCTGGGACAGGTCGTGTTTGCCGACAATAGCCCTGGAAGGAATTGCATTCTCCGGCTCAAGGGTGGCTGAGAGTATATTCACGGCCCTGATGTCAACGGCTTCGTCAAGCTCAATCTCCACCTTGCGCTTCTCCTTGTCAATATTTACCTGAATCGCTCCTTCAACCTCCAGAGAGTTGATTGAAGCCTTGATAACAGGGTAGGGAATATCATTGCTGATGCAGGCGCTTGCTGCCAGAACAAAAAGGAGAAGTGAAAGGATACGTTTCATAGAATCAGAAATGAACTGCTATGCCCATAGAAATATCGGTAATATCGGGCTGGAAACGGGCACCGGAGGAAATCTTCTGTCCTCTGACGGCTCCGCCCTGATATATGCTTGAGCCGGATACATAAAGGCCTCCTATGCCGATGGAAACTGTGGAGCTGACATTGTTCATTACGAACACCTCAAGGCCCGGGCGGGCTGCCAGTTTGGCCATACGGGTAAGTGTGTAGTCGGAACGGGAATCTGCTCCCGTACCGAGTGAAGAACTGGTCTGCTGATATTGCAGGGCAAGGTCCAGAAACAGACCGAAGCGGTTTTTGTCGTCAAGGCCCATATAGCTGCGGTGAAACAGCTCTCCAACGAATGAATTGGAGGCGGCTTGAAGGTCCTGAACCCCCATTTCCATATCGCTGCCAGGGAGATTGAGGTCCAGGCTGGCGATTCCTCCCGTCGCATTGGAGTACTTGAGCTTAAGTCCTATGCACCGGTCAGTCTTGTAGCACCAGCTCAGATAAGGGGCGACGCTGAAATATGTCCCCCTTGCATTCAGCTGCTCAAGCAGAAGCATTACTGATGCATTGCTCCCGCTGAGGTCGAAATACGAACCCTGAAATCCCAGGCTTACCGCCTTTTTGGGCATAAAGCCTTCGGCAAATACTGCAAAGGGGAGCAACAGGGCAAGGGTCAATGTACAGAGCAGTTTCTTCATCTTACAGGAAAAAATAGAGTCCGAAGCCAAGCGACAGGACATTGATCTTGAAATTCACCGAAGTGGAATTGGCCTCTCCGGTATAGATTTGATTGTGAATCTGTTTTGTGTGGGACAGGTTCAGACCCAGCATATTGACACTCAGTTCCACGGCCAGTTTGTCGCTGGCGAAGGCAACAAGACCGGGGCAGACATTCAGCCCGAGGCTGTAGCTCTGCGCGTAGGTGCCGTTGATGCCACCGTCCTGCTTGCAGGCCACCTTGCTCTGCCCCAGGCCGAAAGACAGCTGGGTCTCCGTCACAAGGGCGAAAACCTTCTGGTCCCCGATAGGGATGTAGTTGCGCATAATGGCCTTGGTCTTGAAACTGTGGTCAATGGTGTGGTAGCGGTCAAGCGCGAGGTCAACTCCGGCTATGCTTACCTTGGCAGTGTCGATTCGGGCCATATTGCGCGAATACTCCACTCTGGCGCCTATGCCGAAATTATCCTTGAGCATATAACAGAACGCCGGGCTGACCGTCAGGTTGTAGCCCAGCAGGTCAATGCCGTCAACCACAAGTACAGAATAGTCTTCCATATTGTGGAAAGCGTAATCTGCCGTTCCGCCGACCATCCACCAGCCCTGTCCCACGAAGGAACTCGGGTTGGAAAGGTCATAGCCGCGGTCGTGGCGCTGGGCTCCGGCCGAAACCGACCAGAGCACCAGCACTGCTGTAATGACCGCTTTTAAGCTCTTATTCATAAAGGAGTTCCAATCCGTCAACCCACAGCATACTTGAATCGCAGCCGGTGAAGTAATCACCGTACATTGAGGCGGCGAAAGAAATCACTATGTGGGAAGGATACTTGGCTGTATTGGTGTAATTGAGCGGAATTGTGACCTGCTTCCAAACATTGGTGGAGTTGTCTGCATCGGAAGTGATGATTTCCTCTCCATAAGCGATGGTGGAAGCATCGGTGCTGAAATCCACGAAGGTGGAAGTCTCGGTAGTGTTGACAAGGATAGGGCTGTCAGGGTCTCCGCCGTACTTCTTGTAATCCCAGTTGCCGAGGGCAATCTTGAGGGAAGCCTTGTCGTAATCTCCCTTCTGTACTCCGGCAGGAGTGCCGTCCACACGGTTGATTGGGCCTGAAGAATATTTCACCCACAGCCTCATTGCGGTAGGACGGGCTGTAAATGGCCTACCGAAGTAAACAGTACCGCCGGATGTTCCTATAGTCTTGCCGAAATGGCCGCTGAAGAGGTTTCCTGCAGCGAACTTCACAACCACATAGCGTGAGCTCAGGCAGGCTGACTGGCTTCCCTCCTTGTAGTCTCCGGTGTCAGGGTAGCAGATGCGGTAGCTGCTGCTGACCATAGTGGAACCTGCATTTCCGCTGCACCACCACTTGGTCTGGAGCTCAGGGTCTAAAGAAGACGGGTCATAGTATGAAGGATAATTGTTGCTCTCGGCATTGGATGTAACCTCGAAACCTGAATTCGGTGCCTGAGGGGCAGCCTCTGTTGTGACGGTTGAAGGAGCGTCCATATATTCCTCCACATCGGAGCCGGAAGGCTTTACGACCAGCCTGTAGGCATACTCGGTCTGAGGAGCGAGTCCGCTGATGAGGGCTGAGTAGCTGCCTTCGCTCTCGCGGGTTGCGGCTACCCTTGTCCAATCGCCTCCGGACGCAGGCCTATACTCGAAGGCAACGGATGAGGCTTCATATTCTCCCTCATCCACATCGGCGCGGGCGGTGAAGTGACCGGCCCAGATGTCGAACTTGGAAGTGGCTGATATTCCGGTAGATACAGGTACGAATATGATGTTGTCATACACATCGTTGGTAGAGTCGTCCACCTGAAGGTAGAATACCAGAAGACCGTCCTTCTCGTTGTACTGGAGAGAGAACTTGTATCGCTTGCCGCTCTCGACTGCAGGGATTTCGCCGCTCTTGACAAAAGCCTCACCGTTCTTTGAAAGGGTGCCGCTGAAGCTCCAGTAGAGGCTAGGCTCAAAGCCGTCGCTGAGGAAGTATCCGTCCTTGCCGCTGTCTGCAGCGCTGTACACCAGCTGCTGGGAAGCGTCATCGGTGCTCAGGCCGACGGTGCAGTTGAAGCCTTCGCTGAAGAACTCGGCGATGGAGGCGTCAAAGCTGACATTTGAAACGATATTGCAGATTTTGGCCTCGATGCTGACGCTGTTGGTCTGTCCGGCAACCACAGTGGTTTCCTTGGAGCCCCTGTAGCTCTTCTGCTCCCAGGATGCGACGGCCGGAGTCTCCTTGGAGAGTTCTCCGGCTGCTACATCGATACGGTAGCTGTCAGCAGGAAGATAGAGAGTTGCCGGCATTTCGGAGTAAACATAAGACCTCACGAGACCTGAGAAATCGGCCTTGTAGATCTTCACGAGGGAAGAATTGAGCAGCTCGTCAGAGCTCATAGCGGCTTTGGTCATACCGCCGATACGCAGGGTGAGTGCTCCTTCCCCTTCAGAGAAGTTTTCGGACGGTTTGTTGCAGGCAGTAAGTGCTGCAAGCATTGCAATTACGCAGAATATTCTGTTTTTCATATCTATCCCTCCTTATTCTACTACAAGTGTGATGACAATGCTGTTCCTGCAACCCTTGTTGTCGGTCACGTTCATCGTGAATGTATGTGTACCGGCAAATGCAAGCAGAGGCGCCTGTGCATTCGAAAGGTCGAAGTCGATGGTGGTAGCTCCGAGAAGTTCGCTTCCGTGCGGGAACGGAACGATGTCGAAGATACCCATAGCGGCTTCCGCAGGGTTGATGAGGTCGAGAGTGGTGCCTCCGACGGTATTCACGGAGTTGATGAAGTTCTCGTTTGTGGAAGCGATATCCACGGTGAACTTGCGTGTTCCGTTAGGAACGAGAGCCTGCATAGTAAGGGTAAAGCTGCCCTCCGCAGGAACAACAACCGGCTGGGTGATATCGTAAGCGCAGGTTGATACGAGCTGGATGCCGCCGTCTCCGACAGGAGCATTAGGGTCGTTGCCGTCACCTTCTTCGCCTGCGGTAAGCTCGTTGTCGAGGGTGGTGTCCATAACCAGACCGTCAATCACGATTGCGAAGTTGGAATTGCCGGTGGCCTCGACCTTCTTCATAAAGGTGATGATGTGCCAGTCGCGGGCCTGGATGCCTGCGATAGAGGTGGTCATCTTCTGGAGCTTTCCTTCAATATTACCCTTGTAAGTCACTGTCATAGTGGTGTTTTCGCCATTGTTTACAGCGAAGTAACCTGTCCTCCTCTCGTAGGTCGGAGCGGAGCCTTCGTTGTAGGTCAGCTTGTACTCGAGAGGATAGCCTGCGGTGATTTCCACGGTAGCTGCACCGTCTCCGGTGACACTCTCAAGGAATCCGTCATTGTAGCCTACGCTTACTGCGCTCTGCAGCAGGGTGCAGGTGAGTGTGCCGACATTGGTGGTCTGGCCGACTGAAATGGAAAACCTTTCGCTGGTGCCGTAAACCGGAGAGTTGAACTTGGCGGCCGGAACCTCAGCAGCGGTTGACCTTACATCCAGTCTGTATTCGCCGGCAGGAAGGCTGACTCCGTCAGTCATAGCCTTGACGGTTCCGTAATTTTTCTCCCAAACAAGGCTTCCGTTCGAAGTGTCGTAGAGATAGAGCATATAGCTGTCATCTGCGGCCTCTGCGGCCTTGGTGACCCTGTTCAGATCTTCTGATACGCTCAGTTCGCAATTTGCGAATGAAAGCGTTCCCACACTGCCGTAGTCGAATTTGTCCTGCTTGCAGGAACTCAGCGCAAGGACGGCAATGCAGCTTGCTATTGTGATTGTCTTTTTCATCTTCCTATTCGTTGATATCGATTGAACCGAGCTCGACATCATCGACGATGTCGTTGAATGTGATGACTATAGAGTTTCCGCCCACATTGGAAACATCGAACTTGAGGGTGTAGCAGGTAGCTGCCTCAAGGTTCTTGTATTCCTTTGAGCTGAAAGTGTAGTCCTTTCCGTTCTGACCGGTAAGGGTACCGCTTACGCTGATCTGGTAAGCGTCAAAGAAGGCAGCCCTGGTTTCGTCACGCACGAAATCCACGGTGGTGCCTGCTCCAGACTTGACGCTGAAGGTCCAGTCGGAGTAGTAGTTGCGGAACTGCTCCGTGGTTTCAACCCTTACGATGCAGTTTGCAAGTTTGACGGTAATAGTCGCGTCTGTTGTTTCGCCACCCTGTACGGTGAAAGCCTGGGTGCCCTCGAAACAAGGTTTGTCCCATCCTTCATCGGAAGTGGAGCCGAAGCTGGCGCTTGCAGTGTAATTGCCGGCTGCGAGTTCTACCGCCTGGGTAGGGTCGCTTACGGGAGTCTGGTTGTCCTGTGCATCCGTGATGCTGAGACTGAAATCAGCTGCGCTCGGAAGAGTGGTGTAGTCGGACACCGCACTCTTGGTTGCTTCGCGCAAAGCTGAATCATGGTCCAGATTCAATCTGACAAGACCGCAGCACTGCTCTGAAGGCTTGCTGCAGGAAGCGGCAAGTGCCAGAGCGCACAGGGCCGTCAGGCCGAGTAGTTTAGATTCTTTCATTTTGCTTTACTTTATTATTTGAACAATTATATTATCGATAAATATCCATTCCTGGGTGGTTCCTCTTCCGGAGTTGGCTCCGTAGCAGTCCCAGGCAAGCCTTGTCAGGGAAGTGCAGTCCGGAATCTCGAAGGATGCGGCTATGTCCGGATTGGCGACACTGCCGCCTGTAGGTGCGCTGACTTTATCTCCCGCAAGGTTTGCAATCAGTGATCCTCCCTTGACTAAGGACGAGCCTTTCTGGTAGTAGCCTACGACAGCCCCCTGGGTGGTGTCCCATCCGTAGGAAATCTGAGGCGTGCGTTCTTTGCTGTAGCCCGTGTAATTGAAGCTGACCCTCACTTTCACGCTCTTGCCTTCCTTGATATGGGCGATGGGAGCCGAATCGACTCTTCCACGGTAGGTTCCCTGAAGAGAAAAGTAAATTTCGTTCTGATGGCGTATGGCCATGGCCTTGTTGCCTGAGTCTTCCAACACTGAAGCCTGGTTGGCCGTCCATCCCGGAAGACCGTACTCCGTGCCTTCGATAGTGTCTGTGTAGTCCCCTGAGGCGCTGAGGTCTCCATTGGTATTGAACTTTGTGCTGGCATTGCTGAAGTCCTCGGAGAAGAGATATGGACAAGCGAGGCTGCTGGTGCTGCTCAGCGAGGCGGCATCTATGCTCAAAGTGACGCTCTTTTGGATGAGGGTGTTCTCGGACTCGTAAGTAACAATTATGTTTTTACCACTTAGAGATAGGTAGTTGTCTTTATTTTCGAAGGCTATGTCGAGGCTTTGCCCTACGCTAAGCGTTGAGCCGTCCCTGTTGGCGAAAACAAGCTTGGGGCTGTCGGTTTCAGGCCAGTTGGAGCCGTCCTCGAGGCTGAGAGTGATGCTTTGAAGATCTTCTCCAAGCAGGTTGCTTTCGTAGTTGAAACGCAGGCGGTAGAAGTCGTGGAGCTGGTTTGCCCTCATTGCAACGCTGGTGATATGGCCGGCCTTGAAGTCCCTTCCCTTCAGGACGAGAGGCTCGATGGTGGCATATTTGTCGGAGCCGTATAGGGTAATGGACATAGTCTCGCCTTCGAGATAAGTGTCGCCCGGAGGAATGATAGCTGCAAGGGCGTAAGCTCCTTCGGACAGGGAGAGCCCTTCAAGAACTATCTCCTGAGAGGCACCCTCTATTGCATCAATCTGCCCGTTGTCAGGGTTTACCTTGATGGTCCCGGCTATCCTTTCCGGCATTGAAAATTTGATTTTCTGCACCGGCTGTCCTAGCAGGTCGCTGCCTTCAGGGATGAAGAATCGGAAGTAGTGCAGAAGCGAGGACATCCTTAGGTTCATAAGAGCCTCATCATCCACAGGACGGGTTTCGTCGATTGGAGTAAGCGGGCCGTGTGAGGCTTCGCCCCAAAGCACGCAAGGCTCGCTGCCCTGATACTGCTGCGCTCCGATGCTGTAGCTCGCAAGCCCGCCCTCAAGGGTCTCTGCCTCAGGATAGAGGCAGCGGTAAGTATAGCTGTCCTCCTGCATAGGGCTCGGTATTTCGGCTGTGAAATAGGCCATAGCCTTATGGCAGGCTGCCAGTTTGAAGGTATTCGCGCTAAGCGTAGCGGCTCCTGCGGAATTTTTGGCCCATACGCTTATCTCGTCAGTATCTTCCCAGGCGAAGAGTCCGCTGGCAGCATCCGTGCTGATTTTGGTCGCGCCGACGCCAAAGCCTACAGTGACCGGACCTCTTTCTGGTTCAGTAAGAGGAGCGCGGCTGCAGGATGCTGCAAGCAGCATTATGGCTATTGCGTAGGCCTTTTTCATAAAAAAACTTCGCGCGAAAATTGCGCAAAGTTATTATGAACAGCCCGTAAAACCAAAAAAATGGCTTTACAGAATGGATTGGTTTTGTTAAATCAGGACTATGCCTTAGCTGTCCTGCGCTCTGAAATCAGCGCCCAGATTCCCCATATTGCAGTGATTGCCAGGGACATAGGCACTCCGACAGTAAGCAGTTCGCGAAGGAAGACACTTGCCCCTCCGGCATCGGTAAGTGCAGTGAAGAACGGGTATTTCCAAGTGAGTTCCCCGTTGATGATATGGTCCACGATAAGCATAATGCTGCCGCCCCAGAGCATCTTCTCAAGGGTGCGGACCTTCTCGCCGCTATTGCGGACTTTGCGGTAAACTGTAGTGGCAACCGCCTGTGCCAGTGGTACTAAAAAACAGCACATATTCTAAATTGCTTCTATTTCCTGAATTTCTATTTCATTTCCCCTCAGCAGCCAGGTATTGCCGCTGCCGCAATGCGGGCAGGTCTTGCCGTGGGCTACGGTAGGGTATTCGCTTTTGCAGCCGTCACACCAGGTCACGGCATCGAGCATTCTGATTTCGAGCTTGCAGTCCTGAAGTCCTTCTTCCTTTGCCACTGCCCAATTCCAGCAGTCCTCAAGGTAGTATGGCACAACGGTCGAAACTTCGCCTATGTTCATCACTACCTTGGAGACTTTGCTGCAATTGTTCTCCTGCGCAACTTTCTTGACTTCCTTTATTATATGGAATACAATGCCAAGTTCGTGCATAGCCTAGCTCTTTTTCTTGACCAGCATCTTCGCTCCGCGCTTGATCACATAAGGCAGCAGGGCTCCGACCTTGTCTTCGGCCTTTACCATAGTGCTGCACTCAGGATGCTCGCGGTAGAGGTGGATGGCGTCGAACGCGCACTTGGTGGTGCAGAGGCCGCAGCCTATGCAGCGGTTCTCGTCCACTACGGAAGCACCGCAGCTCAGGCACCTTGCCGTCTCCTTGCGCACCTGCTCTTCGGTGAGGGTGCCGTGGTATTCGCTGAAAGCGTCCCCGCCCTTAACAGGTTCCGGCTCCTGACGGGATGAGTTGTCATAGCTCTCCACGCTGATGTCGTCCTTGTTGAGCTCGATGAAGTCCCTGCGGTTGCGGCCTATGGTCATATGGCCGTGCTGCACGAAGCGGTGCAGGGATTCGGCTGCCTCCTTGCCGGTAGCAATGGCATCGATGGCGAACTTAGGGCCGGTGAGGCAGTCTCCGCCGACGAAGATGTCCTCCTGGGCGGTCTGCAGGGTGAGCTTGTCTGCGACAGGGCTGTTTCCTCTGCCGAACTCGACCTTGCTGCCCTCGAACAGGGCTCCGTTCTGAATGGCCTGGCCTATTGCGAAGATAACCATATCCGCATCGAGGGTAAGCAGCTGCTGCTCATCATAGGTAGGTGAGAACCTGTGCTCGGCGTCGAACACGCTGGTGCATCGTTTGAATACCACTCCGCTGACCTTGCCTTCCGCTGTGAGTACCTCCTTAGGGCCCCAGCCCGGGTTGATTACCACTCCGTCCTCGCGGGCCTCGGCGCGCTCGGCAGGGGAGGCAGGCATGATATCTTCCGTCTCAAGGGAGAGCATAGTGACGCTGTCGGCGCCGCTGCGAAGGGCAACGCGGGCTGCATCAATTGCAACATTGCCGCCTCCGACCACTACGACCTTGCCGCTGAGGGACTTCTGGCCGCAATTGGCCTCGTGCAGGAAATCAATGGCAGTGGTAACGCCCTCTGCGTCCTGCCCCGGCACTCCCGGAAGGCGTCCGCCCTGGCAGCCTATTGCCACATAGAAGGCCTTGTAGCCCTGTTCGCGCAGCTGCTCAAGGGTGATGTCCCTGCCCACTTCCACGCCCGTGCGGATTTCGACGCCGATTTCGCGCATTACATCGATTTCGGCATCGATGACCTTCTTGTCGAGTTTGTAGGAAGGGATGCCGTAACGGAGCATTCCGCCCGGCTCAGGGTTCTTTTCGAATACAGTAGGATAGTAGCCCATAGTTGCGAGGTAATATGCGCAGCTCAGGCCTGAAGGACCGCCTCCGATGACGGCGATTTTCTCCTTCCAGCGGCCGCGGTTGGAAGCTACGACAATCTCCGGAACGAAGCGGTTCTGCGCATTGAGATCCTGCTCGGAGATGAATTTCTTAACCTCGTCAATGGCAATAGGCCGGTCTATGGTGCCTCGCGTGCAGGCGTCCTCGCAGCGGCGGTTGCATATGCGTCCGCACACTGCCGGGAATGGATTCTCGCGCTTGATGAGCTCCAGAGCCTCGCGGTATTTGCCTTCGGCTACCTTCTTGAGATAGCCCTGAACGGCAATATGGGCAGGGCAGGCGGTCTTGCAAGGGGCCGTGCCGGTAGGATAGCAGTTGATGCGGTTGCGGTCGCGGTAATCCTCGTTCCACATATGCTGGCCCCACTTCGTAGCATCAGGGAGCACCTGCTTAGGGTACTGCTGCTCACCGTGCTTGGTGCAGAGCTTCTGTCCGAGCTTCACGGCTCCGGCAGGGCAGTACTCGACGCAGCGGCCGCAGGCGACGCAATTCTTCTTGTCAACCCTTGCTACATAGGCGCTCCGGCTCATATTAGGGGTGTTGAAGAGCTGCGAGGTGCGAAGGGCGTTGCATATCTTCACATTGCAGTTGCAGATGGCGAATATTTTGCCTTCACCGTCAATATTGGTAATCTGGTGCACGTAGCCGTTGTCTTCGGCGCGCTTGAGAATGGCCATGGCCTCATCGTAGGTCACATCGTGTCCGCGTCCGGTCTCGCGGCAATAGTCCGCCATATCGCCTACGCCTATGCACCAGTCCTCGTAGTCGTCCGCACAGCCCTCGTCGAGCTTCTTGCGGCCGTAGCGGCAGGAGCAGATGGAAGCGCCTATGTGGCCTTCGTACTTCTTCAGCCAATAGGAAATATGCTCTATGTCAATGGATTGGTTCTCCATAGAGATGGCCTTCTCCACAGGGATAACGTGCATTCCTATGCCTGCGCCTCCGGGAGGGACCATAGCGGTCACGTGCTCCAGCGGCAGGAAAGTCATCCTTTCGAAGAACATTGCAAGTTCCGGATGACGGTCCATAAGGGCAGTGTTCATATTTGTGTACTCGGCGGAACCCGGCACGAAGAGAGGCACCCAGTATTCGCGGTCCTTCCTTTCGTAGGTAGTGCCCGGCACAGGACCGTCCTTGGTATATTTGTCACCGTAGTCATACTCCAGCATACCGTAGTAGGAAAGAAGGTCGAGCAGTTTGTCGAACTCTTCGTCAGTTTCGGTGTAATGCTTTTTGTGATTCCACTCCACGAGCAGCGGGTATGGGCGGTGCTCACGCACCTTCATAGCCTTCTGCGATACCACATCAAGAAGCAGGTCCAGTGAGGCCTCTCTTGTCTTGGCATCCATCTCATCTTCGAAGATGCAGGCAAGTCCCCAATACTCGGGGTCTTCGGTGGTAACACCCTTCATCTTCGCAGGAATGCGGTCGGTCACCTTGGTGACGAACTTCAGGAGCTTGGGATTTGGATTGGTATCACCCTTGTGTTTGGGGATGTACTTTTTTGAGATCTCAGGCATAATATTATGTGATTAGTTGGTTTTCCAGTCTTTGACGGAGTCCAGAAGCCACTGTGCGAATTCCGGGATTCCTTCGCCGGTGCGGGCGCAAATCGGTATCACGCGCGCACGAGGGTTCCTTAAATGAATGTATTCGCGGCATTTGTCCATATCGAAGTCGAAATACGGCAGCACATCGGTTTTGTTGATGAGCACCAGATCGCAAATCGAGAACATCAGAGGATATTTGAGAGGCTTGTCGTGGCCTTCGGGAACGGAGAGTATCATAGCGTTGCGCACAGCTCCGGTATCGAATTCGGCAGGGCAGACAAGGTTGCCCACATTCTCCAGAATTGCAAGGTCCAGCCCTTCGAGAGGGAGATTGTCAAGGCCTTGACGGGTCATTTCCGCATCCAGGTGGCACATACCTCCGGTATGGAGCTGGATAGTCTCGATTCCTGTGGCCTCCTTGATTTTGAGCGCGTCCACATCGGAGTCTATGTCGGCCTCCATCACTGCCACTTTGAGCTTGTCTTTGAGCTCATTGATAGTGGCTATAAGGGTAGTGGTCTTGCCGCTGCCCGGAGATGACATCAGGTTGAGAAGAAATACCCCTTTGCGCTTGAGCTCCTCGCGGAGCTGATCCGCCTCGTGTCCGTTCTCTTCGAAAATGCTTTTCTTGATTTCTATGACTTTAACTTCGTCCATTTGTCGGTCAGGATTTATAATGCGGTGATAAAGATAATAAAATTCTTGCATATCATTCCGCTATTTTATAAATTTGCTTTCAAAACTAACCCTTACCAATACAATTATGTTGTTTCATGTTTATGGAGACATGGCTGTCTGGCAATGGATTGCCATGTTCGGCGTACTCGCAGGGCTGATTCTGCTCAACGAGTTCGCTAGAAAAACCAAATTCGGCGGTGCTGTAATGTTCTTTGCACTTCCGGCAGCGTTGACAGTGTATTTTGTAGCAATCCAGATCGGAGCCGCCTGCGGCGCTGAGTGGGCACTCAAGAACCAGACCTACATCTATATGAACGGCTGGTTCCACTACGCAAAACTCTATGCAGCCCTTGCGGGATGTATTGGCTTTATGATGATCAAGTACGGATGGGGCATAGGCAAACAGCACTGGTTCAAGTGCTTCCCGTTCGTGATTGTGGCCATCAACATTCTGATTGCGGTAGCCTCCGATTTCGAGACTGCCATCAAGGGATGGAACCACTGGTTCCTCAGCAACGAGGACGTATGGCTCTATGGAGGCTGGCACAATGTGATGAACGGTATTGCCGGACTTCTGAACATTTTCTGTATGACAGCCTGGTGGAGCGTTTACTCTTCCAAGGACAAGACCGATATGCTCTGGCCTGATATGACCTGGGTTTACATCGTTGTCTATGACGTATGGAACTTCGCCTACACCTACAACTGCCTTCCTACCCACTCCTGGTTCTGCGGAATCGCGCTCCTTCTCGCACCTACCATCGCAGCTCTGCTCTGGAACAAGGGCGGTTGGATTCAGAACCGCGCCTTCACCCTCTGCATCTGGTGTATGTTCGCACAGTGCTTCCCTCTCTTCCAGATTACATCTACCGACGGAACTGTCGCTAGCAAATGGGCAACCCTGCCTACGCTTTATGCTGACGGCACCCTAAACGGAATTGTGGAGGGTTCAAGTGCGAATGCAGACCCTACCGCAATGACTATTGTCAGCGCCCTTGCACTGATTGTCAATGCCATTGCACTCACCTATATTATCGTTGTTTCCAGGAAGCGTCACATCAATCCTTACAAGCAGGACGTATTCGTGGATTCCAAGTACTACAAGGATGCTGCTGCCCGCATAGGCGAATAGCCAGTACGCTGATTTGTTTGAAAGTGTTACAGATTAACCTTATCTGTGACACTTTTTTACATTATCAGCGTTTGTATTATACTTTTTGTGGCTTGGAATTTGAATAGAAGAGGCTCGTTAATATACTTTAATATGATTTCTATACGAGCCTCTTTTATTGCATCCGTGTGTGCAGCCGTGTTTCTGGGCACTTCCTGTATGAATTATGACAATACCCCGCTGATGGGGGAGTGGATTGAGGAGAACGAGAATTATGTTCAGGGCTTCCGTCTGTCGGCAAAGTCTCCTTCAAGCAAAAAGGGGATGGCCGAGTCCATAGGGACAAAGACATTGTGCTACAGCTGCTGGGAGGTAAAGGGGGACAAACTTATTCTTACCGGACTCAGCATAGGCAACAGGACAACCAGTGAGTTTAAGGATACTCTCAAGTTGGGAGATGTGCTGGTGCGCACCCGTGGGGATTTGCGTTATCATAAGCTTCAGCATCTGGATGGCATTGTCCGTTTTGCCGAGCAAACCCGCACTTTCCTTCCTGCCGGCAATTCGCACTATGCTGGAAAGCAGTTCTGGCTGATAGACCCATCGGGCAAACTTTTGAGTGAGTATGTGCATTCGGGAGAGGAGGTTTGGGAAAGACCTGTCAGTGTTGACGGCTATTTCTGTCAGGATAAGTGTCAGGCAGAGTTTTCTTCAGGGTTTGACGGCATTTTGAAGCTGGTTTCTTTACAATAATATTCGGTTTTGTAACATAGGTTTGGCATTGGCATCAGATTTGACAGTTATGCCATTTGTGTTTAAATTTTATTGATATGTTACCTAGCAGAAAAATTTATATGGGCATTACGGGAGTTGCTTTTATTGCTCTCGGTATCATCTGCATCAGCAGACCTATGTCCACCCTCATTTCACTTGCCTGGATTATCGGTTTGCTTTCCCTTATTTCCGGAATAGCAACCCTTTTGAACTGGTTTAATCTTAAAGGATATTTTCCTCAGAGCGGAAGCATTTTGTTGTCATCCATTCTGCAGATTCTTTTGGGATTTTTCTTCTTGAAACACGATTTGGCTTTTGCTACCATTCTTCCTTTGGTATTCGCCATTTTCCTGATTATCGAGGGAATCAATCTTGCCATCCGTTCCTTCGACTATAAGAAAATCGGTTTCAAACTTTGGTGGCTCAACCTCGTTCTCGGTATCGTTGCTGCAGTGCTCGGATTTATATCAGTCGGCACCCCGAGTTTCGGTGGAGCAACCCTCAGTACAGTTCTCGGTATCGGTCTGATTCTTATCGGCATCGTTTATGTCGTTGCCCTTTGCTCAATCAACCGTTTCGAGAGACGACTCAATGATAACCCTTGGGTTGATGACCAGTCATATTGATTTTTGGAATTGATTTGACATTTAATTTCTGACTTTTTTTGGAAAGTTTTTCAGGAATTGAATATCTGCCTTGATTTATTTTTGAAATCTTTTTCTGTCATTTAACAATACTACTAACTACCCGCCCGGCCCCAGGTTCCCGCCTGCCGCCGGGCAATTTCTACCTCTTGTCTTTGAACTGGAATAGCCTGCAGATAATTCGCAAATTATTTGTAACTTAGCGCGAAATATGCGGCACCGTATGCCACATTGCAGGAGCTTACGGCGTGTTGCTTTTGTACATTAGTTTGATAATTGATTGATTTGATGATAAGATTGAAGCATTGTATTTCAGGTCTGCTTCTGATGCTCGTCTGCTCGACAGCTCTGGCCCAGACCAAGGTTAAAGTCAGCGGAACCGTGACTTCTGCAGACGACGGCTTGCCGCTGATAGGTGCCGGTGTAATGGATGAGGGAGGAAACGGTGTAATCACCGATTTCGACGGCAAGTATGAAATTCTTGTCGATGCAGGGACCCGGCTTCTCTTCAGCTGCATAGGCTTTGAAGATGTGAAGCACACAGTCCCGCAGGCCGAATCCCTCGAACTCAACATCGTGATGGAAACCGAAAGCCTCAAACTCGAGGATGCGGTTGTGATTGCCTACGGTGTGAGAAAAAAGGGAACCGTTGCAGGTTCGGTATCCACCGTCAAGGCGGACAAAATCGAGAATACCCCGGCTCCTGCCTTCGACCAGGCCCTCCAGGGTCAGGTTGCAGGACTTACGGTCCTTTCCTCAAGCGGAGAACCGAGTGCATCGGCAACTATGGTCATCCGAGGCACCAACTCCATCAATTCGGGCACTGCACCTCTGTACATTCTTGACGGCGTGGCCATTTCCGCATCGGATTTCAACACCATCAACCCGTCCGACATCGAGAGTATGTCAGTGCTCAAGGACGCGTCTTCCACTTCCATTTACGGAGCACGTGCATCCAACGGTGTGATTGTCATCACCACCAAGCGCGGACGCAACACCGACAAGGCCAATGTCAGCTTCAAGGCTCAGGCCGGTGTCTCATCCATAGCCTACGGCAAATGGGACCTGATGAATACCTCAGAGCGCATACAGTACGAAATCGAGACCGGAATGTCCGCAGGGCAGAATTACGATATTCTCTCCAAAACGGATGTGAACTGGCTGGATGCTGTCTATAATGATGCCGCTCTGCTCCACAACTATGAGCTTTCGGTTGCGGGAGCCTCCGACAAGACGAATTATTTCGTGTCTGGAGCCTACTACAACCAGGACGGTATAGCCCCGTCTTCAGGCTTCGAGCGTTATTCGTTCCGCAGCAATCTGGAACAGAAAATCGGCAGGAGCGTGAAAATAGGCGTGAACACAATGTTCAATTACCAGAACATAATGCAGGCGGACGAAGGAAGTTACACCCTCGTAACCCCTATTTCCGCAGCCCGCTTTATGCTCCCTTACTGGAATCCTTACAAGGAGGACGGCAGCCTTGCTTCCATCAGCGACGGCTCGTGGAAGGGCCAGGGACAGAACCCGCTCGAATGGATTGCCAACAATCCTGTGAAATACAAGAAGTACAAGGCTCTGGCAATGGGCTTTGCGGAAATCGAATTCCTCAAGAACCTCGTCTTCCGTTCCCAGGTTTCAGCTGACTTCTCCCACACCACAGGCTTCGGCCAGACTTTCCCGAGCTATCTGCCGAACCAGGGTGAGGGAACGGCATCAAGGTCATCCGCCGATGCACTCAACCTCCAGATATCCAACACCTTGACCTACCGTTTCAATCTGGACCAGCTGCACGACTTCACCTTTATGCTCGGTCAGGAAGGGGAGGACTACCACACTGAAGGCTTCTCCATCACCGGCAAGGGCCAGACCAACGACTTCCTCACGGACATAGGCTTTGCGACCAGGGTTACTTCCTGGACCAGCTATGCGGATTCGGACTACGCGCGCGTATCTTTCTTCGGAAGGGGAGAGTACAGCTACGCTGACAAATATTACTTTGAAGCATCCCTGCGAACTGACGGTTCTTCGCGTTTCGGAAAGAACAACCGCTGGGGAACCTTCGGAGCCGTGGGCTTTATGTGGAACCTGCGCAACGAGGACTTCGCCTCGGACTGGCGCGACTGGCTCTCCAATGCCCAGCTCTCCTTCAGCTCAGGTACAGCCGGCAACTCCTCAATTCCGAACTACGAGCACCTGGAGCTCATAGGAAGCAACGGCAACTATATGGGAGACAGCGCTATGCGTCCTGTCCAGCCTGGCAACGAAGACCTGACCTGGGAAAGCTGCTGGACCACCAACCTCGGACTTCACGCAGGCCTGTGGAGCCGGGTGAATGTGGATTTGGAGTACTATCTGAAGTACACCACCGATATGCTTATGGCAGTGCCACTTTCCTATGCCCAGTCCAACGGCTACGGCTATCGCTGGGAGAATGTCGGAAAGATGGTCAATACCGGTGTCGAGCTCAACCTCAGCGCAGACATCATCCGCACTGCCGACTTCCTCTGGAACTTCAATTTCAATGTGGGCTACAATCTCAACCGCATCACCGAGCTCTACAACGGTGTTGACGAGTACGAGAATGCAAATACCAATACCAAGCTCGTTGTGGGCCATCCTCTCGGAGAGTTCTATATGAACCGTTATGCCGGAGTCAATCCTGCGAACGGAGACGCGCTCTGGTATGACAAGGACGGCAATCTGACCAATGAGCTCCGCGACAGCGACCGCGTGATGCTGGGAAAGAGCTGCAACGCCCCTCTGCAGGGCGGCTTCGGCACTATGCTCTCTTACCGCAGGTTCAGCCTCAGCGCACAGTTCAGCTGGGTAGGGGAGCGCTATATGGTCAACAACGACCGCTACTTCGACGAGTCCAACGGCCGTTTTGCCACCTACAACCAGTCCAGAAGGCTTCTGGACAGATGGAAGGAGCCGGGAGATATTACGGATATCCCCAGGCACGGAGTATTTACCGAGTTCGACAGCCGTCTGCTCGAGAACGCTTCGTTCCTGCGCCTTAAGAACCTTATGCTCGCCTACAGCTTCCCTAAGCTGCGCATCTATGCACAGGCGCAGAACCTTTTCACCCTCACCCCGTTCAGCGGCCTTGACCCGGAGGGCGTAAGCAATATCTACGCTGCGCAGTATCCTATGTCCCGCCAGTTCACAATCGGTCTTGACCTCACGTTCTAAAAGGAAGCAATATGATGAAATATATACTCAAAACGACACTCATCCTTGCGGCTGCCCTGACGCTCGGCTCCTGCCTTGAAAAGGTACCGGGGGACTATATTCCCATCGACAAGGGAATGCAGAACCTTACCGACGCCGAGCAGATAGTAAACGGCATATACAACACCTTCAAGGGCGGAAGCCTCTACAGCGGGCGTCTTACCGTCTGCCCGGACATACAGGCAGACCTCGTGCACGCCGTGCAGGGCAACTCCAATACCTATGTGAACCTCTGGCAGTGGGACATACGTTCCGACAATATGGACATAGAGGCGGTCTATTCGTCCCTTTATGATGCCATAGGGCAGTGCAACTACTATCTGGATATGGTAGGACCTCTCAAGGAAAGCCTTACCGACGACACTCAGATTCTTCAGCTTGACGCCCTGACGGGAGAGACCTATTTCTGCAGGGCCCTGGCCTACAGCGAGCTCATCAAGCTTTTCTGCAAGGCCTACGAGCCGCAGACCGCAGCAGACGAGCTGGGAGTAGTGCTTGCGACCAGCTATTTCGGAGCGAAGCCATCGAAGCGCGCCTCCCTCAAGGAATCCTACGCCCTTGTGCTTTCCGACCTGCAGATGGCTGAGCAGCTGCTCGACCCGGAGGACAACAGTTTCGATGCGGTTTATGCGAAGAACGGCGCGGTTCACGCGCTTTGGGCAAGGGTTGCGCTCTATATGCAGGATTGGGATGCCGCAATAGAGCATTCCACCAAGGTCATCGGGAGCGGCGACTACCGTCTTGCGGACTGCCATTCCAACTACAGCAGTACCCAGACTCTGCTGCAGTATCTCTGGACTAACGATGCCTCCTACGAGAATATCTTCAAGTTAGGCTATACTTCCACCTCCTACGGTTCGGCAATAGGTTCGGTCTTCCTCGGCTTCACCCGTGACTACTATTATTATTACCCGGACTTCGTACCTTCACAGACCGCGCTCAATCTGTATCAGAGCGGTGACCAGAGGTACAACTGCTATTTCGCAACCGGCCAGACCGGCTACAGCCACAAGCTGAACTGTCCGCTGCTGGTGAAGTATTTCGGCAACCAGGCGCTGATTGCGCTGAAAATATATCACGTATCGATGCCGAAGATTCTGCGCCTTGCGGAGCAGTATCTGATAAGGGCGGAAGCCTATTGCCGCAAGGGAAGCTTCTCAAAAGCAAGCACAGATCTTACCACTTTGCGCAAAACGCGCTTCAGTAACGGGGGAAACATTTCTGTTTCGGAGTCTGATTGGCTGGATGTTATCTCTGATGAGAGAGTTCGCGAACTCTATATGGAGGGCTTCCGCCTGCAGGACCTCAAACGCTGGCACAAGGGGTTCGAACGCAGCGCCCAGAGCTCCTGCGTGGAGGACGGCGGTACGCTGAAGGTCTCCGCTGACGACCCTTTGTTCGTATGGCCTATCCCAAGAAACGAAATCGAGGCTCCGGGTTCGGAGATTCAGCCTAACGAAAGCAACAGATAAGAATGATGAAAACAAAATATATACTTATTGCCGGCCTCATTGCCGTATTTGCATCATCCTGCAGGGAGCACTACACTACCTACGATGATGCCGAATATGTTATGTTTGCCGACACCGCCAGGGTCTATGCCGTACAGCAGGATGTGGAGTACATCAGCATCCCCGTTGTCTCTACGGTTGCCCGCAATTATGACCGTACCTTCGGCGTCGAAATCATCGACAAGGGCAGTACCGCGATTGAGACCGTCCACTATCGGCTTGAATCCAATACCATAACCATCAAGGCAGGCGAGCTGCGCTCGGATGTGAAGGTGCACGGGATTTATGACAATATAGGTCCCTCCGAATCTCTCAGCTTCACCCTGAGCCTTGTGATGCCGGACGCGCTTGAGATGCCTTATGTAGGTCGCACGACAAAGGTAGAGCTGATGAAGAGCTGTCCGTTCGATATCAGCGGCTTTACCGGATGGTGCGTGCTTTCGTCCACCTTCCTGCAGACCTACAATCCTTACGGTTCATACCAGAGACTGGTGCACACAAGGCTCCATCCTTCGAAGAAGAATACCATCATCTGCGAAAACTGGATGCTTTCCGGTTATGACATCGAAATGGTATTCGATGATTCCGACCCTCTGAGTCCTATGGTCAGCGTACCTGAAGACCAGGTTATGAGCGACGAGGGCTCGTTCTTCGGAATGACTCACGGAGACGACAGGATACTGGTGAAGAGCAGTCAGATGGCAGAGTCTTATTTTTATCCTTGCGGCAACTACCTCTTTGTGTGGACCACAATGTATGTGCGCAATCTGAATACCTCCATTGGTAATGTGGGCAATTTCTACACTGTGATGGAGTGGGTGAGCGATGAGGAGGCACAGCGCCTGATAAATGAAGGAATGGCTCATTAGTTAGTAGTATGTTATATTAATATTTTACACAGATGAAGAACAATTTATTCAAATTTGCAGCCCTTTCCGCAGGTCTTTTCCTGCTGGCTGCAGGCTGCGTTAAGCCGGAAACTCCTGCTGACCCGGAGCCGGAATTCCCTTCTGAAGTGCTTCAGAAGACGGTTCTCGCCGGTGAGTCTGTGGAGATTCCGTTTACCGCCAACCTCGATTGGTCAATTGAAATCGAAGGCGACGGAGTGCTGAATTATTTCTGGATTGACGACAACGGCACTCACGAGTCCAAGGTGAGCGGAGAGGCCGGTGAGCACACTGTGACTGTACAGTTCTCCGATGAGGAGGAACTCGACAACAACCGCAAGTGCATCGTCAATCTCACGATGGGAGGACAAACTCGGAAGATTGCCGAGATTGACCGTCTGAAGATAAACAGGACACTTGCAGTCAAGGTAGCCGAGGCTTTCGAGACCGCTTTCCGCAAAGTTGACGGAAAGTATGTTTACAATGATGTACCTGAAGGAACTCAGCTCAAGTTCATCTCATTCCCTGAAGAGGTGGAATATACGCTTCCTGTAAAGGTCCAGACCAACTATGACTGGAGCGTTTCAACTCCTGACTGGGTTGTATGCGATGTGACCGAGGGCAAGGCCGGAGACACTGAGATTGTGCTTACCGCAGTGCTGAGCGAGGCAGTTGCAGCAGGCGCAGTTGCTGAAATCAAGTTTGTGGATGCTTCCGCAAATGATACCTACGAAAAGTTTGATATCGCTATTGACGCTTTTGCCGACAGGGTTGAGTTCCGCCACACAACTACTCTCGAATTCAATGCGGAGGGTCAGGTAAAGGCTTCTACCGAGTTTACTGACGGCGGCTCTATAATTACCGTTCTTGCTGCCGATGGCTATGCAATCAGGGCTTTGGGCTTTGACGGAGAGTGGCACGATCGGGATTTTGCCGATTGGGTACATCTTGAGAAGATGTCCACTTCAGGCGAGGGTTATCTCAAGACTGAGACCTGGATGCTTACAGTGGATGCCAACAAGTCAGAGGCAAGAGCTGCCGATGTGCTCGTTCTTCCGGCTTCCCTTGCATCCCTTTCAGCTGCCGATCTTTGCGTCAGCGAAGACGGATGCCCGTTCAAGGAAGAGGTTCAGCCTTATCTTCTCGGACGCGTTTCCCAGCTCGGGGCCGAGGCAGGTCCTGTCGGGGGAGAGGGTGTGCTGATGATTGACCCTGAGTATGACACTTATGAGGCCAAACTGACCTTCCTCAGCGATTCCTGGCTCAAGTACGAATTCGATACCGACCAGTTCTATGAGCTTGTCTATACCCACGAGGAGTGGTCCGAGACCCAGATTCTTTCAAGTGTTCCTATTGCTGCGGCACAAGTTCTGAATTACGACCTTGAGCCTGTAGGCGAGGAGCAGACATTCTGGGCTGAGACCTGGGTAAGGAAAGACGGAGGCGCTTTCAAGGTGAACTATGACCTCTCTGTATATGAGAGGGTCGGAGCTGCCGATTCAGAGCTGGTTCCTGAGTGCTTTGTTGCCCTGCTCGATGCTGAAGGCAATTACATTGCAGTCGTAAACTTCAAGGTTGATGTTGAGATGGCAGGAGGAGACGGTGAGGCTCTTACTCTGGAAGGCGATTACGGTACTGCAGAGAAACTCACAAGCGGAGACCTTTACAGCTTCATTTCTTCCGAGTACGGAGTTACTGATGTATATGATGTCAATGTAAATGCAAAGAATGCAGTTATCAAGCTTGCAAAGACTCCATCTCAGGTAAGCATCTATCTGCTTGATATGGAAAGCGGTTCTATCAGCAGCGACGACAATCTCTATCTTGAGGGAGGTATGGACAATACCTTCACCTGCTATGTAAGCAACGGCATCACCGAGACGACCACCTGGCTTGTAGTACTCAAGGATATCAACTGGGTCAACTACCTGGCTGTTCTCTTTACCTATACTCCGGGCGAGAGTGCTCCGATAAGCTTCGCATATCCTGATTATGTGCAGAACGCAACTATCGCACCTTACAGCGGAAATCTGCTTTCAACCATACTGGGTGAGCACTATGGCCTTCAGGCAAGCTCCGTCTATGAGCTCAAATATACCGGCGAGCCTCAGATGGCTGTGCTCAATGTGCCGGGAGAGCCTTTCGGACAGGCAGCCTGGAACAACTATCCGGTGGATGAGAACTACTGGCTTTCCTATGAGATGGAAGGTACAAAGCAGATGTATGTCAATATGAGTCAGGCAGGCGAGTCCGACTGGTTCGTATGGATGGACCAGATGGGTATGCCTCTCTGCGTCCTTGTTTGTACAGCTGAAATTAACTAGCAATCGATAATGTTTTTCTCCAAGATATTCAAATCTGCTTTTCTGGCTTTGGCTGTGGCGGCGCTGTCCGTCTCCTGTGCCCGCGAGAGTGCTCCGGACCTGAGGGACAGCGGCTACGGCTACATCCAGTTCAAAGTCTATAAGGAAGCCTCCTACACCAAGGCTTCCGGCCTCGATTACCTTGCCGATGCTTCGAAGGTGATGGTTATGCTCAAGTACGGCGACGTACAGATAAGCCAGACCCTCACCCTTTCAAGCTCCGGCAGCGAGGCCGCAGAATACGGTGTGCGCAGCTCAAAGCTCAAGCTCCTTGCAGGACATTACGCGGTGATGGCCTACACTGTCTTCGACAAGCTTGACAATGAGGTATATAAAGGCGGTGCTATGGGTGAGTTCGATGTGGTCGAGGGCGGTCTTACCGTTCACGACCTCGTTGCCGAAGTCACTCCGAGAGGCAAGGTGCGTTTCAGCTTCAGCAAGTATTTCCGGTCCGGTACCAAGGCCGCATCAAGGGAATACACCTTCGACGAAATTGCGAAGGCGGACCTGAGTCTGAAAAACAGCGTCACCGGCGTCCGTACTGCAGTAAAGGGCCTGAAAACGGAGTTCTCCATCCATTTCTACGACAAGGACGAGGTGGAGGACGGCTACCAGACCTCAAGCCTGAGCTGCGATTCGCTTGTCAGCCTGCGGGCCGGCCGCTATGTCGTAGAGAACTATACGCTCTATGACTCTGACGGCAAGCTGCTCGAACTCGCGTCCCCTCTGCAGGAGACCTCCTTCGAGCTCGCTGACAACGAGAGCCTTGAGGTGGAAGTGCCTGTGACTTTGAACGAGGCTGCCGAATATCTCAAGGACTATCTTGCCCTCAAGGCCATTTGGGAGTCCCTGGACGGAGAGAACTGGTATTATTTTGGAGAAGACTGGCCGCGCGGAGCCAACTGGGATTTCAACAAGTCTCCGGACCTTTGGGGAGACCAGCCCGGAGTACAGTTGCACGGCAACGGACGCGTAGCCCTCATCAACATAAGCGACTTCGGTTTCCGGGGTGACCTTTCCCCGGAAATCGGTCAGCTTACCGAACTCGTCGAACTCTATCTTGGCTCGCACAACGACCTGAACATAGTGGAGTATGACCCTACTATGGACCGCAGCGGCAGCAGCGCGGACCGTTTTGAGAGGCATAAGGAGTTCCTTTCTATGCTGCATCCTGCCCGTCAGCTCTCGGAGCCTGTGGCAAGGGCTCTTAAGGAGCATTCAATCAGCATCCCGGAGATTGCTCTCTACGACCGTTATACCGAAGCGGAGATTTTGGCTATGGAGAATGCGGTCACTCCTATGGATATGGTTCCGGGCAAAATGTGCAACGGCCTGCGAAGCCTTCCTGCCGAAATAGGCAAACTCAAAAAGCTCGAAAGGCTTTACATTGCCAATGGCGAAATCGAAACTCTTCCGCAGGAGATGTCCTCTCTGGAGTCCCTGCTTGAGCTTGAGATTTACAACTGCCCGAAGATGAAGACCTGTCCTGAGGTGCTCGGAAGCCTTCCTCGACTTGAGGTCCTCAATATGGGCGCCAATCCTCAGATGCTCGACGGCGAGCCGGAGAAGATTATAGACCTTATCTCCAAAGGCCCTGCTGCAGAGCTGATTCAGATTATCTACCTGAACAAGGGAAATATGCAGACTCTTGACGGTGAGGCCATTTCCCGTATGAAGAAAATCGGGCTTCTCGACCTTTCCTATAACCGTATAGAGACTATTACGGCTCCTTTCGGTGCCGAGGTAGGCCCGGTTCAGTTCTATCTGAACAACAACAAACTTTCTTCCTTCCCTGTGGATGAGAACGGCATTTTCTGCAGGATGGATGATATCGAGACCTTCAGTGTCAGCAACAACCTCTTTACAGAGCTTCCTGACATATTCTCTTCCAAGTCCATCTTCATTATGGGCTCGGTGGATTTCTCCTTCAACCACATTTCAGGCGTACAGAATGCCGGCAACGGTTACAAGGGCCTGAATGTGACGACTCTTACCCTGAACAACAACGCGGAGCTCACCGAATTCCCGGCAGCTTTCGCGCAGTCAGGTTCGATTATCAGCAATTTTGCCCTCAGGGGATGCTCTCTGGAGGGATTCGAGAAGGGCTGCTTTGTCGGAGACAAGGTGGTGAACATACAGTCTCTGGACCTTTCGTACAACCATCTGACTTCGGTTTCCGACGAACTCATTGCTACCAATGTCCCTTATCTCTACGGAGTTGACCTATCCTACAACCGTCTGCCGAAATTCCCGTTCGGTCCTCTGGACTGCGCCAACCTGACGGTTTACGGAGTGCGGGCACAGCGGGATGCGCAGGGCAACCGCTGCCTCAGCGAATGGCCGACCGGGATCTATAAGCACAAGGGCCTCAGGGGCCTGTACCTGGGCTCAAACGACCTGGGTAAGGTAGATGACACCATTTCCACGTTGATTTATTTCCTGGATATCAGCGACAACCCTAACATAGTTTTTGATGCCAGCGATATCTGCGCTGCCTATGCCAACAGGGTTTATTATCTGATTTATGACAAGAGCCAGGAGATACGCAATTGTGAATACATAGAACTCGATTGATGATGAATAAGAACAGTATATACGGATTTGCAGCGCTTGCACTGCTGGGCTTGGCTTCAGTTTCCTGCGTGGAAGACCCTGTGCCTTCTTTCGGGCTCGACAGGGATTCGATAGAAGTGGATGCAGTAGGCGGAGCGGTGCCTTTCAGGCTTGAGTCCGCTCAGGCTTGGGTCGTTAGGACTCAGGAGCCTTGGCTTACCGTGAGCCCTGCAAACGGAAACAGCTCTGCCGATTGCACCGTGATGGTGGATTCCTCCCTGAGTTTCACTCCAAGGGAAGGCATTATCAGGGTGGAACTCCTGTCAACAGGCGAGAGAAAGGATATCAAGGTCAGCCAGAAAGGCTTCGAATACAGGATTGATGCATCCGAGACCGAATTCAGCCTTGCCAACTTTGCACCGTACGGGCAGCGGTATTTCGAAACCGAGGTTGAGGCAAATGTGCCGTTCAGCGTCGAGATTCCTTCTGAAGACCGCAAGTGGATTTCCTGCAAGATGCCTGAGCTGGTCCTTGACAGGGGAGCTCGCCCACGCAAGGTGAAATTGCGTTTCGATTGGGAAATGAACTATAACCAGAGTCCGCGTGATGTGCAGATTGACATTAAGCCTGTCGAGAGCGGGATTACTGCTGTTGGAGACAATATCCTGAAAGTCAGCCAGGATGCAGCTGAGACCATAGAAATCGGAGTCAAGGGCGATTCCCTTGCCCTGATTGCAATCAGCAGGGTGCTCAACTGTATGGCAACTTACGACACTTCCGAGAGAATGGAATTCTGGAACGGTGTGACCGTATGGAAGTCCGGCCCGAACAAGGGAAGGGTGCGCTCAGCCAAGTTCTACCTTTTCGACACCAAGGAGGGCCTGCCTTTCCAGGTGCAGTATCTTACTGCTGCTGAGGAACTTACCTTCTTTGGCAATACCAATACCTTCCTCAAGGACCTTGACCCGGGTGAGCATATCTGCAAGCTGACCCAGCTCAAGAGGCTGGGAATCAGCGCCTACGGTCTTGTGTCCCTGCCGGACGAACTGACAAATCTCAAAGATTTGGAATTTCTTGATATTTCCGGCAATAACTTTACCGAGGTGCCTTCCATCCTTTGTCGGGAGAACTTCCCTAAGCTGCACAGCCTGATTATGAACGCCAATATGCGTTATACCTTCTCTGATCTGACTCTTGCCACCAAGGACAATCTGGGAGGTCTCATAAACGAATCCGACACTTACGAGGACGGCAGCAGGGGATTCCCGAAGAGGTTCCTGCGCTGGAGCGAGCTGGATACCCTCGTATTCTCGGTGAACTATCTGCAGGGTACGATTCCTGACCTTGAGGATGATCCTTCGTTCCCTCGCTGGACGGCTGAGGAGGTGAATGCCTGCGATACTCTGCCTGCGCGCATTATCGGCCTTCCTAAGGTTCTGCCGAACACCAAACTGCTCACTATGAACCTGAACAAGCTGAGCGGTGAGCTGCCGGACTGGCTGCTCTACCATCCTTGCCTTGACCTTTGGGTGCCGGATGCACTGGTATTCCCTCAGGACGGAAGAGACGCTCAGGGCAATGCCTGCGGGTTCACCAATGCGCCTGCAAACCTGGATTATTACTATGCGGAGTACGTCAACAAGAGGTACAATCCGAAGAACAATACGACTGAATAGGTATGAAGAAGATAAGTATAGCAATACTTGCAGCCCTTTCAATTGTGGCCTGCACCCCGAAGGAAGAGTTCGTGAGCGTGCAGGAGCCTCAGCTGCCGGATTTCGGAGAGGATGTCGTCAGGGGAGAGGTGCTGGTGCGCTTCGACGAGAGCGTTGCCGGTATCCTCGATAATGCCGGGCTCACGAAGAGCGGCCCTGCGAATGCCCTTGCCTGCTGCGCTATTCCTTCTGTGGAGGAGGTTCTTGCCATTGCAGGCAAGTACAGCATCGAGAGGGTTTTCCCCGTTGACAGCCGCACCGAGGAGACTTCCCGCAAGGAGGGTCTACACCTGTGGTACAGGGTATGTTTTGACGAGGATGCTCCTATGGAGAGGATATATGCCGAACTCTCGCGCCTCGGAGAGGTGAGCGCAGTGAACTGCAACCGCCGTCTCAAGAAGGCCTACAGCGGCAAGTCCGTTCCTTTCGACCCCGAGCAGCTGCGCACGAAGGCCGGCGCCGCATCCGGGTATTTCAATGATGCCGGACTTGCCTATCAGTGGCATCTGGTCAATGACGGAACGCTCGGTGCCGAGAAATTCACCGCCGGGGCTGATGTCGGAGTGAAGGAGGCCTGGGAGCTTTGTACAGGCGACCCTTCCATTATCGTAGCCGTGCTCGACGAGGGTGTGGATTACACCCATCCTGACCTCAAGGATGCTATGTGGGTCAATGAGGACGAGATATGGCGTTCCCGCGAGGATAATGACGGCAACGGCTATGCGGGAGATGTGTATGGCTACAATTTTGCCCTCAATACTCCGATTATTTCCACTTCGGATGTGAATGACAGCGGTCACGGCTGCCACGTTGCGGGTGTGATTGCCGCCGTCAACAACAACGGCCAGGGAATCAGTTCCATTGCCGGCGGAAACGGGTCTCAGAAGGGCGTACGCATTATGAGCTGCCAGATATTCTCCGGAGTGAAGAGCGGTACGGTGCTCGACGAGGTGCGTGCCATCAAATATGCAGCCGACAACGGTGCAGTGATTCTGCAGTGCAGCTGGGGTTATACCTCCGGTGCTGCGAATGCATACGACTGGCAGCCTATGTACACTAACGACGAGCAGTGGATGACGGACAATGCTCTGGAGCGCAAAGCTCTGGACTATTTTATCCATAATGCAGGCTCGCCTGACGGCGTGATCGAAGGCGGCATCGCAATATTTGCCGGAGGCAATGAATCGGCGGGTATGGCCGGCTATCCGGGTGCGTACGGGGATTTCGTGTCCGTTGCGGCTACTGCGGCTGACTACACTCCTGCGGTTTATACGAACTATGGTCCGGGCACTACCATTTCCGCTCCGGGCGGGGACCAGGACTATTATTGGGAATATGGCGACGGGGCGAACCGCGGTGCACTGGGTTGCGTGCTTTCCACGCTGCCGTACAATGTGACCCCGCTGGGTTATGGCTATATGGAGGGAACCTCGATGGCCTGTCCTCACGTTTCGGGCGTTGTGGCTCTGGGCCTTTCGTATGCCGCAAAGTTGCATCGCCATTTCAAGGCAAGCGAGGTGATAGACCTGCTCTACGCGAGCGCTACGCCTGTGGAGCAGTACTGGAATACGGACGAGCCGAAATATTATTACAAATATGTGGTTGACCTGGGGCTGAACCATTACAGCTCGTTTGACTTGAACAAGTACAAGGGCAAGATGGGCAGCGGACAGGTGAATGCCAAGGCTTTCCTCGATGCTATCGCCGGCGCCGGTACACCTATGACTTTCCCTAATGTGCTGGTGAGCGCCGGCTCGCAGACCTCCCTTGAGCTTTCGCTCTATTTCGACCGTCCGGCAGAGGCTGTTGTCAAGGTTGCGGACACTTCCGTTGCCGAGGCTAAGGTGGAGGGCGGAAAGCTTGTGGTGAAAGGCCTTGTGCAGGGCCAGAGCGCAGCTTCGATAACGGCGGACGGCAAGACCTGCGATTTTGTGATTACCGTGAGAAACGATGGCCCTGCAGGAGGGTGGTTGTAAAATTTTGATTGTGAGGAAGTTCGGCCTGGTGATGCTGTTTTCTTGTGTGGCGCTTTCCGCTCAGATACGGATAGTGCCCCGCGAGAAGCTGGAACTGCAGCTCAGCGGGGATGCCGCGGCGCTCAGTTTTGACAGCAGGGAAGTGACTCTTCCGGAGCTGAGCGAGGATTCACAGCCCGTGAGCGTGGTATTTGCTATGCGCAATGAGTCAAGCCGGACTGTGTATGTGACAAGGGTCGCATCGAGCTGCTCCTGCCTAAGCGTAGAGGCTCCTTCCGATGCCGGTTTTTTGAAATTGGGGCCCGGTGAGAGTACTGAAATCCGTGCCGTATATGACCCGAAGGGACATCCGGGCAAGTTCAGCCGGCGCCTTTCGGTCTATACTGCAGCGAGCGAGGACCTTCCTGCGGCAGTGCTGACGGTGAATGCGGATGTCGCCTGGAGCAGCAATCCTGAGGTCGGGTACCCGGTACGATGCGGACATCTGCTGCTTTCGCGCAGCTCTGTGGAGATATCGCGCAGCTCTGAAACTGTGGTCATACGCTGTTACAATGCATCCGGCAAGCCTATGAAGCTGTCGTGCGATACTGCCTTCCTGCCTTTCCCCGTGAAGATGAGCTGCAATCCGAAGGTGCTGCAGCCGGGGGATAAGGGCCGGATAGTGCTGGAGCTTGATGCCGGCTCAGCCGCTGCCGGAGAGTATCCGCTGATTCTGAAGGGCTGCGGCGCGCGTCCTGGTGAATCTGGAATTATATTGAAAATCAAATGATTATGAAATACATTAAAGCTATATTTGCTGCATTTTGCCTTTTGGGCTGTGTATGTTGCACTAAGTCCAACAGCGGGGAGGAAGCCCTTCTGGAGGTGAACAGGAACAATATTTCCGGAGAGTGGGAGCTGGTGGAGTGGAACGGCAATTCCCTTGAGGAGGGAACCTTTTTCCGCATTAATCTGGTGCGCAATGACGGGACTTTCACTATAGTTCAGAATATGGACGCCTTCCCTGAGATTCCGAGGGAAATCACCGGCCGGTACGACCTCAGGGAAGATGAGGTTTATGGCTCTGTGATCAGCGGTATCTATGACCACGATTCCGGTTTCTGGTCTCACGAATACTCCATCACCAGTCTTACAGATGTCAGAATGCAGTGGGTCGCAACTGATGACCCGGACTTTGTCCAGGTCTTTGAACGCTAGTATGAAACGCCTCGTTGTCACGGCTTTGGCCTTGCTTTCGGCGGCTCTGTTACCGGCCTTCTCGCAGGATTGTGATACCCTGAGGGTTATGTCCTACAATATCCGTTTCGGAGAACTTGCATCCATGCAGCAGATAGGGGAGTATATAGCCGGCGAGGCTCCTGATATAGTGGCTCTGCAGGAATGTGACTGGGCTACCGGAAGAAGCTTAGCTCCGCACCAGAACGGAGTCAAGTTCGTGAATGAACTGGCATATTGGAGCGGTATGTTCGGCCTTTACGGCAAGACTATAGATTTTGCTGGCGGCTATTACGGTATCGGTATGCTGAGCCGTTATCCGATTCTGAGAAGCGAAAGGGTGCTTCTGCCCAATAACGGCAAGTGCGAGCCCAGATGCATGCTGGTTGCGGATGTGGAACTGCCTTCGGGAAGGATTGTGACCTTTGTCTGCACCCATCTTGAGGTTTCCAGCTCCGAGCTGCGTCAGGAGCAGGTGCGTTTTATCAACAGATATTTCAGGGGTGTGAGGAATCAGATAGTGCTCTGCGGGGATATGAATGCGGAGCCTGATTCGAGGGAAATGCTTATGCTCTCCAGACATTGGCTCAATCTGACCGACGATGAATATACTTTCAGCACTGCCAAGCCTAAACATAAACTGGATTACATCTGGTCCAGACCTGCTTCCAAGGCGGAATTGCTTTCAACCTCAGTCTGCACCGGGGTCAAGCTCTCCGACCATTTCCCTGTTGTGTCGGAGTTTGTCGTGAAATGAAGTTGACAGCATCTCGCGGCTCGCCTTCGGGAAATCTGGCGGAATGTTAACGGACCAGCGCCTTATCGAGTTCAGTCTCGCATATAGCAATGACTTCGTCAATGATGTCAATGCATCTTTTTCTCGGAATGCGGATGCCGGTTCCGGCTGCAATCATATCTTCGCGTGATGGGTTGCCGGCGTAGTTCACGGATGTTGAATGCTCGCCATTGGTGCCGGCGGGGGAGTAGGTGATGTCGTATGCAGGCGCAAGCGACCATTTGCCTTCTTCGCAGAGGAAACTGAAGTTTTTGGCGTGATCGTCCCTGTTCCGGCAGACTACATTGAACACCATTCTGCGGAACATCTGCTCCACCTGTGCTGCATCCTGGGTCAGGTAACCCGTGAGGGCGAGCAGGTTCACGTAATCGACATTCCGGCTGCGGAAATCAGACTGGAGCAGAGCTGCTGCCGTCAGTGTGTGAATGCGCTTGCCCTCCCGGATGTCAAACCTCTTGATTGCAAAAAACCGGTCATTGAACAGTCTGATCTCAGGGATGACTATGCCGCACTTCTTCGCGGTATTCATATAGAGATATTCTATCCTGCCAATGTCAGACGGGTCGTAAGTGTGCCTGAACTTGACCAGCCAATCGGAACCGTCATCGGCTTTGAATATTGCCTTAGGCCGGGCTCCGCCGGAATTGTTACTGTTATAGTACAATAATGAGGCGTCGGTGTCGCTCTTTTCTGACAGCACATCAAGGGCCTTGCGTTGCAACTCATCAAAATCCCCTTCGGCAATGGCGGGTGCCGCTGGTGCCTTTGCCTCAGGTTTATAGCACAATGCCCCCATCCCTGAACTCCCGACAAGTGAAAGCCTCTGCAGAGGGGAGAGCACGGCAAGGGAACTCCCTTCGCGGCGCAGCATCCTGTCCAGCAGATAGAGCCCGTATCCGTCCGGAAGACTGTCTTCGAAGGCAGCGAATCCTCCGTTGAAACTGTTCTCCTTCGAGAAGAAGAGTCCTGTCCGCAAGGGAAGTTCAAGCGGAGATATGGAGAACCCGTCGGAGATCCAATCCTTGTCGTATTCGAATACGCTTCGGTCCCTTTCGGGCGTCATCTGTACTGTGCCGACGGTCCTGTCGCCGAGAGTGACAACTATCTTCAGTATGTCCTTCATCGTCCTTTCTGTCTGCTGCGGTTCTTGTTGATAGTCTCGAGCTGCTCGCCGGTAGAGAACTTCGACTTGCCCATGATTGCGCTCATCTCGTCGAACCAGCCGAATTCGACAACCAGTTTGAGGAATGATTCAAGAGAAATCTTGCCCTTGGTCTCAAAGCGTTCGATTGTCGGCTCGGGAATGCCTGTTGTCTCAGCGAGACTGCGCCGGCTCATTCCCTGGTCCAGCCTCCGCCTGCGGCAATTCTGTGCCAGAATCAGCGCCAGCCGCTCCGGATTCTTATCGAATATGTCTATGCTATATTCCATAAAATAATATGACAAACTGTGGATATTGCCTTATATCGCATATAATAATATGGCAAATATAATAAAAATATCTACAACAGTCAAGAATCAGCATAAATATGTATTTCGTCTGTAATCCGTCCTATGCTTCCATGGCCTGATAGCATTCGCTGCGGAAGTGATTCACAGCATCTTCCGCATCGATATACTCCGGTCCGAGGCTCCGTGCGAACTGAGTCCTTTCTTTGATGTCCGGACAGATAATCACTTCCTTGCGGTCCTTTGAGATTGCAATGAACCAGTTGTAGACAGGCGTCAACCTGAGATTTTCGAATTCTTCATCAGTCATTCCGAGTTCCTTGTAGCTCTCTCTCATGAATTCTTCGGCCGGTTCTTCCTCCCCCTGGATTCCAATCTCCACGCTGTCGTACTGCTTGAATCGCTGCTGCTTGATCCACTCAGACAATTCAATGCTCTTATCATGGAGCGCAGCATAGCTCTCACAACCCTTGTCCACAAGGTTAAGAGCGAATTCTATCTGACTCAGCATCATCTCAGTGGAGAACAGCGATTTTTTTCTTTTGGTGGCACTGACTATCTGTTTGCCAGGGAACAGTTCTCGTACCGCTTTTCTGGCCAGTCTTACAGGTGAGTTTCCTCTCATACTCTGCGGGTAGTATACATATGATGGAGGGGTCAACCAGTCTGCATGCTTGAAGTTCCTGGCCCTCTCGGGCAGGGACTCTGGGGCTACCTGACCGATTATCTCAGATATGTCAGCAATGAAGTTGCTTCCCTCGTGCGGAAGCAGCGTAGTGACATAGCAGGTCCTTTCGTCGATCACGGAGTTGACGATGCATGTCAGTTCCTCCGGTTCGACATCTTCCTTTCGGATGTCCATACCTCCGTAGCAAGTGCAGAAGTGATAGGCCGGCTGATTGGAAAGAACCTTGAGATAATCCCCTTTCCTGATTATTGATGTGTCCTGAATCTTTTCCATTTCGTTGTCTCTTTGCTAACATATACCCCTCTCGGCATTGAATATTACAGATGAATGTTGAAATCACCCTGTAATAGTCCTGTGTCTTCTCGGTAATAGATGCAAAGGACAATGATTTTAGGTGACAGGGTCTCCTTCTCAGATTTCATGTCAGGACGTGTCGGATACTATCCCGGTAGCGGACTCGACGGTCACCTCGTCAAGGTCGGCGGAATGTCACATAGTGTTCACTGCTTCCTGTACGTGGATTATTTGGAGACACGTGAACATATCGTAAGGGAACTTGATGAATCTGAGTTGCCGTTCCAGGCTTCTCATAGATACATACCGGAAATCGGTAATGGTACTACAGCTACTTTCATTAAGTCATCATGACTTCCCCTTAAAATTCTCTGCAATAATTCCAACTCACGTCGTAAATACTTAAAAGGGACCAAATTAATTGTTAACTTTACATGTCTTTCCCAAGACAAATTGAGATAGTACTTTAATATACCGCAGCCATTATGGTGGATTACCAGGACATACTCAGCAGACTTCCGTTGAATGCCGACGAAGATGAGATTATATCAGACCCATCGTACATTTTGAACGACGTCAGATACCCTATCACATACCTCAGAATCAATGATACAGAAGCCTGCGCTGTAGTGCATGCAACGTACAGCTACAGCATAAGCGTAGAAGGAGATGTATCAGACTGTGATTCAAAGACTTACGTTGTAAGGGTAATAGTAATCAAGGCAAATGCCAAGCTTGACAATATATTCATTCCTAACTCAGTCTGTACCATTTACGGAGCAGAAAATGTCTTTTCTATTAATCGTCAGAATATCTATGTGGAGGATGACAACCCGTTTTTTGAGTACAGAGGGAAGAATCTCTTCTCCAAGGATGGGGAGGATCTCATACATGGACATCTCAAAGATGGCGATGAACCATCACTTGATGGAGTGAGGACCATCCATGCGCTTGGATGGCACCACGAGCAGGTCGTTTCATGCAGGATTCCGGCATCGGTCAATAAGATCGGTCGTCTCGTTGGGAAGTTCGGCAGCGTCACTTTCGAAGGAACGATACCGGAGTTCTCCCCAGATGCTCTGGATGGAACTATGATAGAATCGATAACGGTATTCACACCTAAGGACGAGAATCATGCCGCAAGTGTTCGTGCACTTATGGACGTGCCTTCCCTTGAAGGCTATAGAAGAAGGGATGATATACTTTTCGCATCTCATGCGACCACTCTGGCTGTGCCCAAGGCAAAAGGATATATTGCACTCACAAGGGCAGACTTCGAACATGACGGTGACACTCTATTCGTCAACACATCCTGGATCGCCACTTTCAGCCCGAAGACAATCAGACGCTCTGACGTTGATGTTCAAGGGTCTAGGCTGCTCATCGGACTGCATGGAGATAATGACAACATTAGAGGCGTCTGCTATGATGTTTATGAATCGCCGGAAGAAATTGACGAACAGATAGCTTGCGTGCAGAAAAACATGCTGCAGGGATGAAAAGTATTGTTTTTCTGTAATAATTCCGCGCCTGGTCGTATATGGATATAGATAGCAAAACAAAGTTTATGAAAATAATATCCGATTTTCCATCAATCCGCATAGAAGACTTCAAGACAAAGGACCCTAGAACCTTCAAGGCTTCCGATCTGCAGAAGGCCGAATCGCTTGGACTTGATACAGTCCAGGATGTACTTGCTGACCAGCATCAGGGCTCTTGCAAGTCTATGAAGGCAAAGCTTAGAAGCTATCCGGACGGAATCATAAACATCCATAATTATTTCTATTGTACTCCGCTTCTTCCATCGGCATGCAGTGACACAACTTCGCTCGCGGAGGACATCAAGTCGTTCATCGCAGATCTTGACGTACTTCTTGATCGATTCAGAGCTATGCCGTTCGAATTCGATACAGCTTCCAAATCCCAAAAGATGGAGTCTCTTCTCACCGCAGTCAAGTACAGGTATCTTCATGGTCTTGATGATGCTGCTGTTGCCTTGCATTGCAAGATTACCAAGGAGTCAAGCAGATTGTATCATACCCTCTTCATCAAAAAGGTCAGAGAGGCGATGCTCATGCAACGGACATCAGCCGAGAATCAATTTGTTCTTGAGTTCGGTTTTAATGAATGTTTCAAGAGAAAGCTCCAGAATCTTAAGGACAGCTTCAAGCCCGGCAGCACCCTTGCCTCCATGCAGGAACTTTTGGGAACCAGGAATGGCGGCAATGTCAGTTTTGTCCTTGATCTGCTTGATGCCAGCATATTCACTGGCTCCGGTTCTGCATTCGTAGGCAGCTATGTTGTTGCCGGCATCGGTACCACTGGCTTTGACCAGGACTGTATGACCATTTTCAATATCATGAATGATCGCCATGCACCTTGTGCTGATTTCATCAAGGAGCTTTCAAAAAGACTCGGGGACAAAGATAAGGTTGACACCATTGTTACAATGATGCAGACATCGGGGCAGTTTGCCGTGACTGAGGAATATGGTATCAAGAGCTATCAGCTCATGTGGCAGTGGCTGAAGAATGACGATGTCAGATATGAGCGTATTCTCTTTGAAAACAAGGGACGCAGCATGTCGATAGCTGAACTGCTTGCTGAATACAACAGGAGAGCGGCGATGGTCCGCCTCAGGAAACGTGATGAATTCCATCTGTCGCAGAATGACCGCATTGTCGCACAGAATGGTATGTGGCACTGGGTGGCGGATGATGAGAATGTGGACATATACAAGGACCCTCGGCCTTTCATTGAATCGTATGTCGTGGGCAAGGGAGGATCCGTGACGCTTGACGATGTCATTGCTTTCCTTGAGAGTAAGGGAATCCATCTCACAAGGAACACCGTTAGGGCATATCTCACTAAGTTCTGCAAGTCAAGGAGAGGCTCTGATATATTTACCATGCTTGCTCCTTCTGCCGTAAACCAGAGGGGTGATATCGCTCCCGACATCATCGACTTCATCAAGAGTCAGGAAAATCAGGTCTGTGTCAGCGACATTGCCAAGGCGCTTGACACGTCATGCGGCAGGATAGACAGACTCGTCGATGCCCATCCTGAACTGTTCATCAAGGATTCCTCGCCGGCACGCAAGAAGATTTATGTGACGCTCAAGCCTGGATATGATTCAAAGCCTGTTGTCGTTAAAGAGATAAAGAAGGTCAAGGAGGCTAAGCACATCACTTTTATTAGGATGACGGCCGTGGATATTCTCTCCAAGGCAGAAGGTCACAGCTTGCCGATGAAGGATGTCTTCGACAAGGTCATAGTCGGCATCGAGGGTCTCGGCATCAGCCCAAATATCATCTATAAGGTATTTGATAATGAAATCTTCATAAAGACGGAAATCCCCGGCAAGAGAGAAAAGAATCTCTGCTTGAACATGCCTCTCTATGACAGCCTATACAAGAAGGAGGCAAAGTATGCCGAGACACCGAAGTCGGAAACGGATGTAACCAAGGCTTTTGACTGGGATACTGATTATGAGGACCTGAAGGCTGCAGTAGTCTCATATGTGAAGGATAATCCTTATACAAGAACTTTCGATGTGGCAAACGCATTCGATGTCATGAACGACATCATGAAGGGCAATAGGGGCAGTCTCAATAGGGACAGCTACTTTTGGCTTATCCAGGAACTTCTCTATAAGTACCTCATGCAGAAGACCACCAAGATCGAACGAGAGTTCCTCAGGGACAACCTGGCATATAAGTATGAGCCGTTCCTTGATCATTACTACACAATGGTGACGGGACGTTCACTTGGGGTCAAGGGCCTCGTGTCAACCCTTGAGACACTTCAGGATGAGGGTCTGCTTCCTGAACGTTATTCAGACTGGAGCAGCAGCTACACATCCGACCTGATTTACAAGCGAAACCGCGTCCACACTGCCAAGAGGGATATGGATAGTACTATCAAAAATGACATCCTTCAGTTCCTCGTGCTGTACCTGTACACGGCGTCGAAGAGTGATCTTGAAGCATAGTAAGATAAACAAATATAAAATAATGGGAATATGAGTATTTGGGCAGATGCACATAAGAAGAATATTGGCATTGAAATAAGAAAAGAGAAGGCTGTCGCTGATGGAATCGATTCTGAAGAAGCTTCTGGTTGTGATAAGACTGAAGCTCCTGCTGATGTGAGTGCATACGAAGAAGGTAAGCGTGCGGCGATTGAATCGGCAACCAAGATGTTGAATCGTATCAAAACAGCGGAGGAAAATCTTGAGAAATCTCGTGAAGAAAAGGATCTTATATCGTTTGTCTATTGGTTCGTCCTGATTCATGAGTATAATTATCTGCTGAGGTCATTCCCGATGCCTGATGAAATCCAGTTTATCTTTGATGAGATCGACAGTTTTGTACCAAAAGATTATTTAGCACATAAACGACATCGTGGATATAATAGGTTGCCTGATTATCGTACAGTCTTTGGCCGTGGGTATAACTTCCCAGACATTATCGGCTGTGCATTGTCAGACCGCTGCGCTGAAGAGATACTTACTTTTGAACCTAAAGTCGAAGGGATGCTCGTCTGTGGTGGAACGCTGAAACGTCAGAATTTAATGCTTCATTTTCTGCAGACAGGAGAGAATAGGGCGCAAGTAGAGTTTTGTGATGTGTGTGGTAAGAATTTGAATGATCAGCCTTATCCATATTCCTTCAGATGTACTAAATGTGGACGCATCTTTAATCTTTGCAAGGATTGCTCAGAGAAGCGTGTCCACCTTAATTGGGGCAACGTAGGACAGGCACCGTTAGACGATTATGAAGATGCAATCAACCAGCAAATGTTTCAGGGGGAATAAGCTATGACACAGTAAGAAGCAAATTGCCGTTCCACGGATAATCAATCAGTATGTATCTTGATGGAGTATAAGTGTATACACGAAATGTTTGGCTTGTAATAATAGAAAATAATAACAAAAATTATGAGTTTTAAAGTTATTAATAAAACTAGCAAATCAATTGCGATAGAGACTCTCGAACTTCTTGATCATATTGATCAGTTTCAGTATGCAGGTTTAGACTCATATTGTTCTTTAGGAAGTATTCACAATAATATTGATGTTCAGATAGTCGATGACATTCCTGGCAAGAAATATGAGACAACGATATCAATCGGGAGGCTTAAAGAACTGATCGGAAGACTGGAATCTTTAGCTGAACAAGAAAAAAAACAGAACGAAGGAAAAGGAAAAAATGACCAAGAACGGTCGCATAATTACTCGGATTTACTCTACCACTATCGCAACATCCTTGATAAATACGCAGGACAGCCTGACAGTTATTTGATAGCGGTTACTGCAACAATTAGTGTTCTTGGATATTACACTCGCGATAGCAGTGGAAAGCCATTAGTGGTTCTGAAATGGACAACAGACACCTATAATCTTGTCACCACATATATTCATGAGATGATGCATGCGTTTTATGACTCAGCCCTCATCAAACCTATGGAATGTGTTCCGCTCGTTGAAGAGCCACTAGCTGAAATGGGCATGCTCCGCTTTGTAACAGAGTTTGTCAGGAGGAATCCGGTTCATCGTGTCCTTCTGAGAAAAGCTATTCGTAGCGTGAAGAATAAACAGCTGGAACCCGCAATAGCACATTACGGTTTTGGAGCATATCTATATGAAAACTATTCCCATATTGATTGGGAAAATCTGATGTACTCTGCAAACGGTTCCATCAATGCAACTGATCCACAGTACAAGTCTTTGGAAGCAATGCAACTTCCGTCTTTCAGTGACAGTAATAACTATCCTTTTACTGCTCAATGGTTGTTTAGTATCTTGTCATTGCATGGAAGTTCCGTTATTTCACCAAAACCAGTTCCATACTTTGAGAGTGACATAACCTTCCATGATGGCGTTGATCTAACCCAAGGTGAATTGGAGGATATATTGAGAGAAATGGGGAAAGACAGCATGAATGTAAATGTTAACCTTTACCATCAGATGTTCGGAATGCTGTTCCCTGAGCAGATAGGCACAAAGAGTAATAAGATTGCTATAAACGTTCATCCACCTAAAACTGCCCTCGGCACAGAAATCCATACTGGTGTAACAATTGGCAATCATCTTCGAAAAATGATCAAACAATCATAGAAACAATATCCAGTCTTGAAAATTGTTGATCATTTCTGAAATATTTCCGACCCCGCTCGTATATGGATATAGATAACAAAACAAAGTTTATGAAAGTCACAACGAAATACAGTCTGGAAGACATGGTATGGTACATGTCCCAGAACCGTCCGCAGTGCGGCAAGGTGACCTATGTCTATGTCAGGGTGACCGGGAAGGATCAGTTCTCCATCAGCTATCATCTCAACCATGAGTCCACAAATTGGGAAGAGACCAGGCTGTTTGGCAGCAAGAAGGAATTACTTGACACACTGTAGCCATGGAGAAGATTTTTGAGAGAGTACCAGGCGACAAGGTCTGGGTCATGCACGACAACAGGGCCGTATTCGGCACCATCGAGAGCATCTTCTTCTGCGAGGGCATCAGCTGCGTGGATTTCGAATCCAGATGCAGCAACGAAGAATATAAAGTCACAGTCTCCGACGGGCGTACACAGGATTTCAAGCCAGAGGACATGTTCACGACAAAGGCGGAATTAATAGACTATCTGAGCAGTCTCAGATGTTAGTTTTTTTGGGGGCGGGGGATATACACATTCATGATATGTTCTGCACTGAAAGAGATTCACATATATAATCCTCTTCTGTTGAAACAGGCAGGATTTGGACATGATGTCAAGGTAATCATGGAATAATATTATGGCTACAAAAATAACACACAAGGAGGCTGAGCAACTCAGCCGGAATTATTTCGAGAAGGGCTTTGTGGCTGTCACTGAAGATGGTACGGGGTTCTATATGAATTATTCCGAGATTCCGGAGAATCCATCAAAGCTGATATTCTTTCATGAAAGGTACCTTAGTCACATGATAGAATGGATTGGTGATTCCGCCGAGGTGACAAAATTTGAACAGCACCGCGAGCCAAAAGATGTTCAAACGCTGGAGCGAAATCTACGGGATATTGCAAAAGGCACGTACGGGCGTCCACCTGTCGAATATCCGAAGCATGCTGGGACTGATTATATTGACCTTGGACTCCCATCCGGACTGAGATGGGCCAGATTCCCTCTCATGTCCAATTATGCGTGGGGAGAGGTCGCAGCTGGCCTTTGCGGAAAGACGAAGAAGGACATCGAGAGAAAGACTTGTATGGCGGACATCAAGCCCGCACATGAGACGGATGCGGTACGACGGAATCTTGATGGTAAGTGGAGAATCCCTACCGCTTCGGATTTCCAGGAGCTTATCGATACATGTCAATGGCAGTGGAGAAAATATGGATATCTTATTACGGGCCCTAATGGCAACAGTTTGTTTCTCTCCGCCCGGATACTCACCGGTGAACATCATGACGAACGTGTTGGGGAGTACTGGACTGCTTCTTCCGAAGCTGGAAAGGAAACGGCGAGTGCTGTGTTCATCGGAAAGGATGGATATAGCATTCGAGATGTGTCAATGATGAACTATATGGAGCACTGGCCTGTGTTTTCTGAGAATGATCAGGAATCCCAGAAAGACAGCAAAGTCATAACCGTCAAGAGAGGATCTGTGAAGTTGAGTGATTGCTGTCGGATGCAGTATAGAATCACTGAAGACGAGGTGATATACGTGAAAGGAGACCTTGGCTGCTATAGGGAAGGCTGGGACAGCTTCCCCGTTAATTTGGACTTGGACAGGCCATATTCTCACTTAGTTGTAGAGGAAGGTGTGTCGGCCATAGGAAGACACATGTTTTATCGTGCTGGATTCTGTACGGCAAAACTGCCATCTACGCTGATGGAAATAGGTGTTGCTGCCTTTGAGGAAAATACTGATCTTGAAAACGTCTCTTTCAATGTTGGTCTCAAACGAATCGGAGCTGAAGCCTTTTGGGGATGCAGTAGGCTGAAGTCAGTTGAACTACCTGAGGGCCTTGAGGAAATTGGCAAATACGCTTTCCATGGTACCGCGATAGAAGAGGTCCATATTCCAAAGACAGTAAAGAAGCTGCATCCTAACGCCTTCGACAAGAGTACTAAAGTGATATACTTGGAGGAAGATTGAATAATATGACACGCGAAGAATTCAAGAAACTGTATGACTTGCTCGAACTTGCTAATCCCGGCGAGTACGATTATAATGGAGAAGATACCATATCAAACGAAGTCAGAAGAGGAATCTGGGTCAGTATAATCAATTTGGAAGATACTCAGGGTAAGGACTCATGGAGCGACTGCTATGATTTGCGAAATGCAAACGGTAAGCTCTGGGAGCGTCATGTTCTGGACCTGCAAGGGAAGAGGCTGGAAATAATTGAAGATGTTAAGCGCGCTGCTGAGAAGGTTTTTTCACACGAATAATTATGTCATACTCATCATACCTTACGAAAGTCTCCCTCACGGGAAGCAAAGCATCTGTCGTTAAGATGCTCAATGCCGCTATCAAGAATGTCGGTAACGTAGACACTATTATGCCAGAAGACAGCGTTGAGTCTATCAAAGCCAAGTTTGTCCTCACTGATGAAGAATGGCATGAAAGCAGGCTGCGTATGCTATTCCATGATTTTCTGGACATGGACAGCATGAATGACCCTGTCATGAAGCAGAGAAGGGAGTCTTTCCATGAGGAATTCGGAAATGACAATAGTTACGAATATGCTGTTGTTGTCAAAGATATAATAGACAAGGGTGATGATTACGAGATTGTGCTTAGTCTTGGAGAGGACGAGCTCGAAGGAATCCAGGATTGGGCGGGATGGGCCGATCTTACCGAGGTTTATGGCGTAACAATCTACGCTGACCTTTATGACTTTGGAACCAAACCGGGTTATTGCGGTACCACAATCCATGAGTTGGTGGACGGGGAAGTGAAGACCACGAAAGTAGAGCCGTCCTTGGACACTGAGGGCTTCTATAAGGATTTCAGCACTTTGATAGACCTTTATCCCGGAAGATATAAGGACGTTCTGGTAGAAGCCTTGGAAAATGAGATTGAGCAGCTCCAGGAGATGGCTCGAACATGCAGACTTTCAGTTATCAAGGATAATCTAAAAGCGAATGACGGCCACGCGGAGATACCCGAAGGATGGACAGAAATAGAAGGATATGCTTTTAAGGGATGCAAGGAGCTCAAGAGCATTACTCTCCCTTCAAGCCTGAAGGCTATCGGTACGCGTGCTTTTGAAGGGTGCGAGAATCTCCGGAAGATCACAATCCCTGCTTCAGTGGGAAGCATCGGTTACTGCGCTTTCAAGGACTGTCCATGCTCTGAGGGTATGGACGAAAGCTACTGGAAGGAGAGGCCCGTCACTGAAGAAGATGATATCTGGATTAATGAAATATTGGAATAACAAAATTATAATTCATACGTATGGAAAACTACCATAGAGTTGTATTATCCTCGGAATTATGCCAGATTGAGGTGGATGATCCTGAAAACTGCCTTGAAAGGGACAACCGTCTTTATGTGAGATTCTATCAGGACAGGTGATTGTGGCATTTGGACAGTGGAAAGTTTTGGTAAACATATACAATATGATAGACGGATTCGAACAACGCATCTATCCAATCATCAGGGATAAGATTTTTTTCTCACGAATCAGCGGCCACAGGGCCGAGGTCGTAGAGCAGCTTCCGGAGACGATTGTCCCTGGGAAGGTTCTCTTCGACGGCATCATGCTCTATGATGGCATTGAAGGCATTGAGGACGATATCCAGCAGGTAGTCTCTGTCACCAAAGAAAGTGTGGGCAGGAATATGGAGGACTACTATCAAGAAAATGGCGCCTTCAATGACGACGAGGAGATCTTTTCGTGTTTCATTGAGGCTTTAGGCAATCTGATGACCCCGGAGGAGTATGCGAATACATCCGATGCCAAAATCAGCAGAAACACGGCAAAATATGTGAACCAGAGAGACGAGGAGATTCGCAAAGCTGTAGCCGAGTTGAAGAATATTAAAAGGTAATCGTGAGATAAAGAACATGAAGGATATCAATATAAACTCTACTTACTCCGATGTCTACCGTTCGTTTGGTAAATTCAAAGATCGGTTGTTTAACGAAGAGTGCAAGACAATTGAATTTGAATTTCTCGATCAGCATTGTAAAATGGAATATGCATCCGGAGAAAGATGGAAAAACCTATGCATCAAGTACACCATAGGTGATAATTTTGAATTTCATTCACACAATATTTGCCTTTTCTGGTTATATATCGTCCTTAAGAGGAATAATAGCAAACTTGTGCAACTGTTTGATAAATATCATCTTGAGGATACAAATATTGTACTGATTAGTGAAATGAACGTCTTTGCTCATTATTCTTATGTTTTGGGCGATAAGTATGACGATCTTCTCAATCGAGGGGATTACGAGGATATTAACCAAGATAGAAAAAACTTGGTGCTAAATACATATAAGATTCTTAAGATGCTGTTAAGAAAAAATATTGTATAAATAATTGGTTTTGTGTTTATGTTGACAATAGTAGAATATGTTGCGACTGGTAGTCGCGAAGAACTGGAAGACCTGAGAGCAAAACTCTGTGCGACAGAGGAGCATGAAGATGAACTTAATGACGGAGATTTCTCGTTTGATTACGACGGTGAACCGACATTTTCATCGCTGGATAATGAACATTTTTTCAAGGAGTTCGGTGTCCTTGACGGTTTTGATGAAATGGGGGTATACTGGATTTGCGGGACCCCATATCTTTGGAACGTAAAGGGCGGCACTGAAAGCGGAAAGGCCATGGAACTCGCATATCCAATAAATGAGTGGAAAGATGGCCTGTATTGTTTCCGCTTCCAGTTCAGATATGATGGAGAAGAAAACCCTTTATTGCGAGAGACAATAGAGAACTTCTACAAGACAATTAAGATTTTCTATCTTGATGGCTATCATAATACGAATGACACCAATCTGGAATTCTTTGCCGACAAGTTCCCCACTTTGATTGATGGCCTGCACTACGTTCTTAATGACGAATATCACACCGCGGGCTTGAACTGTGATGAACTGTGGAGTGGAGAAGTGATGACTATCCCGGAAACGGTTGAGCATAATGGCGAGACGTACCGAGTCACGGAAATTGTGGATTTTATGCATCATAGCGACATGTATGCCAACGGATATGGTATTGGATCCAAGCCGAAGAATCTTCTTGAACTTGTCATTCCGCCATATATTCAGTGCGTCGGAGATTTCGCGTGTGCATATATTCCTTCGCTTCGCAAGGTAAGCATTCCGGATGGGTGCAGCGTCGGTTACGGTGCCTTCATGAATTGCGGCATCGAAGATCTTACACTAGGTGACGTACATCTTGACATGAAATGCTTCAGTGGCACTCGTGTAAAAGATGTCGAGATTCCCGATAGTACGAGTTGGACAGAGTATGGAGACTTCGGCGGATTTGGTCAGCTTCTTCACTTCGTTAAAGAGGAACCAGAGTCAATATTCGAAGGCGTATTCTCAAACACTCCTATGTCGTTCGTAAGACAACTTGAGGAATGTAGACGTGGAGAATGTTCTGCTTATTATTTCTGTCACGGATTAAGTTCGCTCTTTAAGAAAGATTCTCTGGTTAAGCCGGAGGATGTCTTTCCGGAGATGAGTGACGAGGATCTCGAATGGCTTCGCAAAAAAGATAATAATTACGCTGTCAGGAATGTCGTAATATATGGCATGCTGCACGGATACTTCACAAGGGATGATCATTATATGGCAAAGCTCTTCTTCCTCAGGAATGCTCGCCCCGGAATCATGCATGACAATGACATCAGTTTGAGCCTTCCTGAATTTAAAGATTTGGAAGCCGAACTCAACTTAAAAGGAGTTTTGAGCGAGGAGGAGAAGTCAGATATTCTTAATAGATTGGAGAAGGATCGTCTTGAGAGAGAGAAATCGATTAAGGAGTTTGACGAAGAACTGCCATTTTAGTCATGCCTAACTGGAGCTATACATATTACACGCTGACTGGGGATGCCGGCC